>NZ_CP083760.1:1306434-1959651 GCF_020149915.1 Candidatus Sulfidibacterium hydrothermale | reverse complement strand
CTGCATACGTAAGACAGCGCCGAATATTTGTTTCTGAATACCCTGAATTGGATGCTTCTTTTTCGAAAATTACTTTATATTGTTCAAAGTTCATGTCTTAAATCGTTAATTGAGTGGGGAGAAGACTCCCCACTCAAGTTAGTGAATACGGGTTTAAAAGGGCTGGAGCCTCAGCGGCAGCCCTTTTAAACCCGAAGGCTTGAAAGCCCATTCCATTACAGAATAGTGACTCACTATTCCGGTGTTAGCACAGCCAACACAAAACTTTTAAGAAAAGAACTTAAAAAGTTAATTCGTTTTGCCTTGGTAAAAATATAACATTTTTATCAAGTTTAGGAATTTTATTTTTTAAATCCTTTTCAATCCACTCTTCTTTATTTATTCTTTTAAAAGAGTCTTTTACTTTATCATAAAATAATTCACCTTTTTCGGAGAGAGTAATAACATCATTATCATATGTCACAAATCCATTTGATATTACTTCTTTTGTGAGTTCTACAATCTTTGTATAAGATAAACCTTCTCTAACTAAACGTTTTATATCTGTGTTTTTCTTAATAGCGTTGAGTAATAAATATATTTCTTTTTCTTTCATTTTTCTAATATCTTTGAAATGGTGCTTCAATTTCTTCTCCTTTATTAATTAATCCTTTCCAAAATACAGGAAAAGTATTATTTGGCGTTTTCATTAGTGATATTAATGCTTCTGATTTTTCATATCCAAATCTATATTTAGAAACTTTCGGTATTTTATTTTCAATCTTTTGCATTATTTCTATTTTCTTCTCTAATTCTGGCGAAATATAAGTATCGGATATTCCTTTTTTTAAAATCATTGAATTATAAATCGTAATGCCTTTTTCTTCAAATAGTTGCTTGGCTTGTTTTTGTATAGCAATTGCTAATACTCCGTAATTATTCCTAATACTTCCATTTTCATTAATTTTTGAAAGGGTTTTAGTTAATGTTTTTCCTGACCCAATGTAATCATCAACAAGAATAAAGTAATCACTTTTACCCATTTGGAAATTATCAGATTTGATATCTTTAAATTCTGAAAAAAGTTTTAATCTAACATTCTTGAATCCACTAATTGAGGGTTTAATACTTTCAATCATTTTCATTACAACATGTCCGCTCTTTAATTTATCTTCATCTGTAGGTTTTATAATTGGAAAAAGAATTAATTGATTTTTATTTTTAAGAGATTCTTTTAAAACTTGCTTTAAAAGCATCCTTAAATTATTATGATAATCGTTATAAGACATCCACTGAAACATATGTGTAAGTTCTATTATTAAGTTTATTTCTTCTTCTTTAAGGACATCTATTAAACTACCGAAACGATCTAATTTTTCATCATAACCATTTATTTGAGTCCATCGTTTTTGCTCAAAAATTGATTCAAACTTTAAAAGTTTTTCTAGTTTGTTATTCATATTACTCTTTTTTTATTTGCCTTGCCACCAACGGGTGCGGCTATGGTGCGTGCCGCAATTGGTTTTCATAATCTTCTCTGTTTACAAATATTCTCAAATTTACAATTAATTTTCAAATTCAGTACAATTTGCGGCATGCACTATGAGCCGCTGTTGGCTGAACGTGTCCCAACGGCAGTACGGAAACCTGCAGAAGGCGGCGGAAGTATTTTTGCAACATCATTTCCCAGATTTTCGTTTATGAATGAGCCTCTTCCCTATTTTGAATGAGAATCTTTCAAACAACGCATAAATTAATTTCAACCTGCAAAAATGATTACGCCGCCTTACTCCTGCCCTCGCGTGCGAAATCCCGAAACGAAGAATCCGGAAGAACTCGACCTTCCGTCACGCAAGCCATTTCCCCAAATTGTTCTGTGGCCTGAGCAGCTTGCTGCAACGTAAACATCTTGTTTACAGATGTGTCTTATGAAAACTGATTTTTCAAAAGCAAGCTGCGCAAGACAGCCTCAAAGAACGAATGATTACCCGCCGGTGGGCATGACTGCCAACGGTTGAGGCTATGCGACGTGCCGCATTTTTGTTGATTTATTTTTCTGTTTACAATTATTTCCAAATTTACAATTAATTTCCAATTTTAGCACTTTTTGCGGCATGAAGTATAACCGTTGTTAGGCGCAGGGTTATCTTCTTCAATCTTTACTATTATTCTTATGTTGTCACTGCTTTTATACAAAGTTATTCTGTTGTCTTCAATCTGATACGAATATAACCCTAATATTCTTTTTGATAATGAATCAATGTTCTTGTCAGAGATATTGTTAAGAATTAAATACATAACTCGTATTCTCTTAAATGGTTCAAGTCGAATATAAATCTCAACATCTTCTTTCTCAACTCCAATATTATTGTCATTTATTTGATTATTCACTAATTTGACTACATAAGAATTATTTGCTTGATATAAAACAGAATCTCCTTTTACAATTTTTAAAACTATATAATTATTATTTTTCAATAGAAAAGTCCGATTCATTTCTGTAAGGCTTATTTTCCATGTAAAAGAAATAGCAATTACAATTAAAGTTACCACCGCTAGAAGGCTGACTTTTTTTTGTTTTTTGAATCGTTTAAGAAAGTCTTCTAACAGTGTAGTTTGTTTTATTTTTTCAATAGAAAATATTGCCATTAATTTATATGTTTTAAACACAAAAACAAAATCACTTGAAATATAATAATGGCAATCTTTTAAATATAATCGTAGCTTTTGTTTGCCCAATTTAATGTTAATATAATCTTGAGTAATTAATTGATCGTAGTCTGGTGTTGGGTCAAGTCGATTTTTTAAACGGGAAAATTTATATTTAAAAATTAATTTGTAAGAAATATATGTAAAAACTGTTAGATATATTATAAAAACAATTATTCTTAAATCATATAAAAAATCGATTAAGAGAACTAATATTGTTGAAAATAAGGCTGATAAGAGTAAATTCCTAACAGTTAAAACTTTGTTCAGTTGTTTTGTAGCTTCATACAGCAATCGCACTTGTTTCTGATTTATTGTTGTCATTTTGTTTTTTCGATTCACCTTACGCCTAACGGTGTGGCTATGCGATGTGCCGCTTTTTTATTGTTTAATTTTCGTATTTACAATTTTCTTCATTTAACGCTTAATCTATTTATTTGCAATAAATTGCGGCATAACGCATAGGTGTTGTTGGCCGCTGGGCGTTTTATTCATAATAGTTAATTTTTCTTGTTTCAATATATACAGGTTTAAATGTTTTGCCTTTCAAAAAGTTTTCTTTCAAATAGGCTTTTTTGATAACCCAATTGCCCGTTTTATCAAATTTATAATCAAACTTCATTTCCCTGTTAAGCTTGCCATTTTCATAGTATCTTGCTAGTGTTTGATTATGATTATTGTTAAAATAAATTTCATTTTGTATTTGTCCATTTTCGTATTCGCTACTCTCTTTGAGTTTATTCTTGTTGTCGTATTTATAAACCCATTTCATTTCTCCGAAAAGCTGAGATTTACTTCTTTCTTCAATTAAGTTTCCTTTTTTGTCGTACTTAAATGTAATCAAATATTCATCTTTTCCTGATTTGTAATTTTGTACTTTCTTTTCCCAAATGATTTTCCCGTTTTTGTTGTACCTATATTCAAAAAGATTCACCGTAGTATCTCCATTTTGAATGTCAGTCCCTTTTACTAAATCTTTGTGTGTGTTATATGCAAATTTGGCACTACTTGATAAAGTATCGTTGTATGCAATATTTGTAAAAATCAGGTTCCCGGCAGTATCATACCGATTTGTTTGAATCATTCTTGAATACGGTTGATAAAATTCAGTTGTTGATTTTATAATTAGTCCTTTGTCGTTGTATTCGTTTTTGGTTTTCTGTTTTAAGTTCTTAAAATTGTCATAGTATTCCTGAAACAAAATCATACCATATTTGGTATATTCTTTCTTGAATGTAATTCTTGGCGTTTCTGTTTCTCCATTTCCGGGATTAATCACATTTGCTTTGTATTGAACAAGAGTTTTGACCTTTCCAATTAACTTATCAGGTTTCCAATCATTTTTATTGGAACTATATGTCAATTTTTTCTGCGGATTATTACAGGCTATTAAAAAGACAAAACCAATTATTATTGGGAATAATTTTTTCATATTTATTTTTCTGTTTTTTCTGCCTTACGGCCAACGGTTAGGCATATGAGGCGTTGGGCGTTTTAATGCTCAAATCTTTCAGTTTACCATGCTGTTTATCAATGTTTGTATGTTTATTTAACTACTTACCGCCCAATGACTTATATGCTTTGTTAGCCAAAGTGTATTTTGTTCTATTTCTTTGTTAGTAAATCCATTAACCGTTCGTTGATATAATAATTCCCTGTCCCTAATTTTTCTTTTCTTAATAATCCGTCTTTTGCTAATTCGTTTAAATATTTTGCTGCTGTTATTCTTGAAACGCCTAAATCTCGCTCTATAAATTCTATTTTTGTATAAGGGTGTTTAAATAAATTGTTCAACAAATCCTGACTGTAAAATTTATAATTATCGCGAAGAATGTTTTTATATTCAAATATTAAGTCTCGTATTTTTCCAATTAGTTCAATAGTTTCTTTTGATATTTGTTCTACTGCGTCTAACATAAATAACAACCAGTTTTCCCAATCGTCTGTTTCTCTTATTTCTTGCAATAATTTATAATAATTTCCCTTGTTTAAAATAATATATCGACTCAAATACAAGATGGGTAAATTCAATAAATCTTTCATTACCAAATAGATAACATTTATTATTCTACCTGTTCTTCCGTTCCCGTCATAAAATGGATGAATACTTTCAAACTGATAATGAATGATTGCCATTTTCACCAATGGGTCAAAATCAGACATTGTATCATCATTGATAAATTGTTCCAGATTTGTCATTAAGTCCACTATTTCATCATATTCCTGTGGCGGCGTATAAACAGTTTCTCCTGTCGTTGCGTTTTTTAATGCTGTCCCGGGAAGTTTTCTGAAACCTGCTCTGTTTTTTTCTAATACAGATTGTATTTCAATTATGTCGTTGTTTGTTAATATCTTTTTTTTCGATATTAAAGCAAAACCTTTTTTAAGTGCTGAAATATAATTTTGAACTTCTTTGGCATTCAGTGATTTAAAGCCTTCAAGATTTAAGTCTGCTTTATAAATATCATCGTGTGTTGTAATAATATTTTCTATTGCTGAACTATCTTTTGCTTCTTGCAATCCCAATGTATTAATCAATATATTCTCATTTGGAATGGTAGATACAACTCCTTTTAATTCTGCCAATGCACGATGAGCAGATGCAAGTTTTTTTAGAACTCTTTTTGTTTCAATATCTTTTTCTATGGGTAATTTCTTTAACATTTCTCGTTCCTTTTGTAAAGTTTCTTCTATTTTCTTTACAAAGTTAACTATTTTGATAAAAAAATCAAATTTTCTTTACATATGCGATGAGTAATGATATATTTCCCGCATTTTCTTTACATTTTGGCTAACGGCCCGGTATAAGCGACGTGCGGGGTCACTTTTATTGCCGGTTGCGATTTATATTTACTGTTTTCGTCTCTTATATTCTGCTCTCTTCAAATTTAGTACTTTTTCCCGCATGAAGCTTATGCTGTGTTAGCCATAGTTTTAATCAATCAACATAGGTTTCTTTCAGTACTGATTTAACATCTTTTATTTCTCGTTTGGAAAGTTGGCCTAAAGTCTTTATGATTCGTTTCTTGTCAATTGTACGGATTTGGTCTATTACAACCCACCCTGTTTTATTGTCGTGTTTTACTTCTATTCTCGTAGGATATTTCCTTGATTTTGTTGTCATGGGCGCAACAACTATTGTCCGAAGATATTTATTCATTTCATCGGGCGAAATAATAACACAGGGACGGGTCTTCTTTATTTCACTTCCTATTGTCGGGTCAAGATTCACTAAAACTATTTCGTATTGTGTTAATTCCATTCTTCCAAATTTTCATCTTCAAAAACATCATTAAACAATAGTTGGTCATCGCCTTTTTCATTCATTTCTTTGAAGGCTTTTTCCCAGCCTTTTCTTGGTTGCGAAATGGGTTTCAACACAATGTATCCTTTTTCAAGAATAAGTTCAACTTTGTCCTTGATATTATATTTTTCAATAAGGGTTTTGCTCAAACGAAATCCTTTTGAATTCCCGATTTGTATGATTGGCAGTTCCATGTCTTAATGTTTTTAATTGTAATTACAAAGTTAATACTTTTTGTCGGATTTCAAAACCTTTTTCTTAATTTTTTCCCTAAATTATGGCTAACGGTTAGGCATATGAGGCGTTGGGCGTTTTAATGCTAAATATTTCAGTTTACCATGCCGCTTATTTGTATCCATATCTTTTGTTTAACGAGTTATCGCCCAATGACTTATATGCTTTGTTAGCAGGCGTATTTCATTTTTTGTTAATATTTATTGGCATTATATAGTTCACTTTGATTGGATTTCCATATAAATATCTTGGTTCCCAATCTGGCATTTGTCTTACAATCTCAATGATTTTTTTGTCAATACTTTCATTAATCCCTCTCATTATTTTAGGATTTTTCACTTTGCCTGTTGAGTCAATTTCGAATTGGACATATACTCGATTTTGAGTTCTTATTGTATCTATTTTCATGGAATCATTAATTGTCCTGTTGAAAAGGTATTTAAATAAAGCTGTTCTCCCTCCTGGGAAACTGGGATATTTAAGCCAGTTCTTAGTTTTATCTAGACTGTCAGTTATTACTCTCGCTTTTTGTAAAAAATTCTTTCCATATTTAGTTTCTAACAAATCAATCATTACTGAATCATAACATTTATAATAATTTATTGAATCACTAAAATACCAGTCCACATCATAATATTTTTTTAAAACAAAAAGGTATGTATTCTCAATAGGCAAAAATTCTTCAGAATGAAAAGCAAAGTTTGATTTCTTAAAATCTTTTTTTGCTTGCTCAATTCCCTTTTCACAAACAGTCTGTGCATTTACTGCATATATTGTGAAAATCACGACTAATATTGTAAGAATTCCTTTATTCATTTTTTTATGCCTGCTAACGGGTGCGGCTATGGTGCGTGCCGCAATTGGTTTTCAAAATTTTCTCTGTTTACAAATATTCTCAAATTTACAATTAATTTTCAAATTCAGCACAATTTGCGGCATGCACTATGAGCCGCTGTTGGCTGAACGTGTCCCAACGGCAGTACGGAAACCTGCAGAAGGCGGCGGAAGTATTTTTGCAACATCATTTCCCAGGTTTTCGTTTATGAATGAATATCTTCTCTATTTTGAATAAAAATCTTTCAAACAACGCATAATTGATTTCAACCTGCAAAAATGATTACGCCGCCTTACTCCTGCCCTTGCGTGCGAAATCCCGAAACAAAATATTCTGAAGAACTCGACCTTCCGTCACGCAAGCCATTTCCCCAAATTGTTCTGTGGCCTGAGCAGCTTGCTGCAACGTAAACATCTTGTTTACAGATGTGTCTTATGAAAATTAATTTTTCAAAAGCAAGCTGCGCAAGACAACCTCAAAGAACGAATGATTGCCCGCCGGTGGGCATGACTGCCAACGTGCTGGGCTATGCTGCGTGCCGCAGTTTATCGTTTAATTTTTTCTGTTTACAAATATCTTTTATTAAGGTTTAACCGTCTTATTACCAATAAACTGCGGCATGAAGTATAGCCGATGTTATGCATAGTTTATTATTTATAGTATTCGTTATTTCTATTCTTTTTATCATTGACTAATGACAATAAATCTTCTAAATATTTAATTGGCAAATCAAATTGTGACTCTACTTTGTTGTCTCTTGATTCTATTACTAAGCGTCCATAATTCTCTTTTTTAACGTTTTCAGTATTCTTGTCTTTTGTAATATATTTAACAACAAACGGTTTATTTAATGTTTTTTTATTACTCCTAAAGAATTTAAAATCACAATAGTAATCTGTTTTTGTATCAGAAATTGTAAATTTTTCTAAACCAAAAGTATTCCATAAAATTAATTTTGTTAGATAATATCCAGTACCAAATCCAATAAGTATTGTTATGATAAAACCAAAACTAATATTAAAGTTATAAATAAAACTAGATATGAAAACTGCAAAAGGAAGTATGAATCCGATTAAAGCAAAAACACCCAAAATTAATACAACAATTAGCGATGTTCCTTTATTCTTTATTTTACACTCGACTTTATTTTCTGATTCTATTATTTCAATATGATTTTCTTTATCCATTTTTTGGGTTCTGGATTTAAAACGTATTTTCAATTCTGTTTATAAAAATTATATTTCAATGTAATTAATTTTTTCAACATTTTATGTTCCACTTTGTTTTCTTGTAGTAAGAACTATAAATAAAGCTACATACCCCAATTATGCATAACGGGTGCGGCTATGGTGCGTGCCGCAATTGGTTTTCATAATCTTCTCTGTTTATAAATATTCTCAAATTTACAATTTATTTTCAATTTTAGTACAACTTGCGGCATGCACTATGAGCCGCTGTTAGCTGAACGTGTCCCAACGGCAGTACGGAAACCTACAGAAGGCGGCGGAAGTATTTTTGCAACATCATTTCCCAGGTTTTCGTTTATGAATGAACATCTTCCCTATTTTGAATGAAAAACTTTCAAACAACGCATAATTGATTTCAACCTGCAAAAATGATTACGCCGCCTTACTCCTGCCCTTGCGTGCGAAATCCCGAAATGAAGAATCAGGAAGAACTCGACCTTCCGTCACGCAAGCCATTTCCCCAAATTGTTCTGTGGCCTGAGCAGCTTGCTGCAACGTAAACATCTTGTTTACAGATGTGTCTTATGAAAACTAATTTTTCAAAAGCAAGCTGCGCAAGACAGCCTCAAAGAACGAATGATTGCCCGCCGGTGGGCATGACTGCTAACGGGTGCGGCTATGGTGCGTGCCGCAATTGGTTTTCAAAATTTTCTCTGTTTACAAATATTCTCAAATTTACGATTTATTTTCAAATTCAGCACAATTTGCGGCATGCACTATGAGCCGCTGTTGGCTGAACGTGTCCCAGCGGCAGTACGGAAACCAGCAGAAGGCGGCGGAAGTATTTTTGCAACATCATTTCCCAGGTTTTCGTTTATGAATGAACATCTTCTCTATTTTGAATAAAAATCTTTCAAACAACGCATAATTGATTTCAACCTGCAAAAATGATTACGCCGCCTTACTCCTGCCCTTGCGTGCGAAATCCCGAAATGAAGAATCCGGAAGAACTCGACCTTCCGTCACGCAAGCCATTTCCCCAAATTGTCCTGCGGCCAGAGCAGCTTGCTGCAACGTAAACATCTTGTTTACAGATGTGTCTTATGAAAACTAATTTTTCAAAAGCAAGCTGCGCAAGACAGCCCCAAAGAACGAATGATTACCCGCCGGTGGGCATGACTGCCAACGGGTGCGGCTATGGTGCGTGCCGCAATTGGTTTCCAAAATTTTCTCTGTTTACAAATATTCTCAAATTTACAATTAATTTTCAAATTCAGCACAATTTGCGGCATGCACTATGAGCCGCTGTTAGCTGAACGTGTCCCAACGGCAGTACGGAAACCGGCAGAAGGCGGCGGAAGTATTTTTGCAACATCATTTCCCAGGTTTTCGTTTATGAATGAGCATCTTCCCTATTTTGAATGAAAATTTTTCAAACAACGCATAAATTGATTTCAACCTGCAAAAATGATTACGCCGCCTTACTCCTGCCCTTGCGTGCGAAATCCCGAAACGAAGAATCTGGAAGAACTCGACCTTCCGTCACGCAAGCCATTTCCCCAAATTGTCCTGCGGCCTGAGCAGCTTGCTGCAACGTAAACATCTTGTTTACAGATGTGTCTTATGAAAACTAATTTTTCAAAAGCAAGCTGCGCAAGACAGCCTCAAAGAACGAATGATTGCCCGCCGGTGGGCATGACTGCTAACGTGCAGGGCTATGCTGCGTGGCGCATTTTATTGTTTAATTTTTCAATTTACAAACATGTTTAATCAAAGTTAATCCATTTATTTACAGTTATTTGCGGCATGAAGCATAGCCGATGTTGGCGGTAGTTATTGTTTCATCTTGTTTACTTTTAATTCCCAAGGTATGTGAATGATTTTCAAGC
Organism: Candidatus Sulfidibacterium hydrothermale; assembly: GCF_020149915.1. Taxonomy (GTDB): domain Bacteria; phylum Bacteroidota; class Bacteroidia; order Bacteroidales; family F082; genus Sulfidibacterium; species Sulfidibacterium hydrothermale. The sequence continues at coordinate 1,949,514 of NZ_CP083760.1, read as the reverse complement.
TATCTTTCTCTACATTCATTGACAACCGAAGTCTATATACTGGCACACATAATATTTCTTTAAGTCTTTCTTGGAATTTATCAAAAGAAACTGAAATTGTATTAAAATCGTTGTTTTCATATGGTTCCATTATTTCAATATCATGTAATTTAATTGAAACTAATCTGTGTATAGTTCTTTCCTTTTCACCAATCATATATTTTTCTTTTTCAAACTGCAATTCTATTGGAAGTGTTTTAGGTGGATGAGAAGGTATATAAAACAAATACTCATGAAAAGGATTTAACTGGTTTCCTATAAAATCAAATGAAAACTTAAAACGCTCTATCTTTTCTAATTTAAATATGTCATCAATTAAATTTGCTTTGAAATTTCTTTGTCTAAATTGACCTTTTGAATTAAAATATATTTCGAATAGAATACCATTAAGAACATGATTTTCTTCTCCCGTAAACCAATCATTTAACCATTCATCTAAATTTTTTATAATTGAGTTTGCAGCAAATTCTCCACCAATAGCAGTCTGTAAAATATTTCTACCTAATAAAAATCTCATACTTTCGTCAATCGAATTTTTATCTATTCTATTAAGTTTGTTAATTGCCGGTGATTGTTGATACCAATCATGTGATTTTAAATCCTTGATAATTTCTTCTATTTCAGAACCATTAGAGTTAAACAACTCATCTGCAATATGTTCTTTTTTATAAGGAAGATCTATTGAATGAATTAATTGGCCTGAATTAAAATAAAAATTACCAATTAATGATGTATGTTCCCAACTTGTTTGTTTTCCATTAGACAAAGTATAAACCGTTGTTCTAACTCTTTTGAAGAAATCTTCTATTGGCACATTAATGTCATCAATATGATTTAATAAAGCTCCTGTATATATACTATTCCTTCCTGCACCATAATCCATTGCTTTCTCACCTGGTGATGTTGAGAAAGCAATAATTGTTCCCTTTGGAGCATAAATTGGCGCTAATCCTTCCGAATTAATACTTCTATATTGACTAGGTAAAGGATTATTTCTACAAGCGTCAAGTATTAGTATTTTTATTATTGGTTTTGCTGCTTGCATGTAATCAATTATCTCATCTAATGGAAATGATGTGTGAATTGCTGATATATCATCTGCAAAACTTGTATCAATTGCTGTTAAGTAATTTTTCCCTTTAATTTGTAAACCATGACCTGAAAAATAAAATAATCCAATATCAAACTTTTTTAAATCTTCACCAAACTTCCTAACTTCTCTATCAAATTGTTCTCTATTACAATTAGTTATTTTATTTACAACAAAACCAAGATTAACAAGCTTTCTTGCGAAATCATTAGCATCATTTACCGCATTAATTAATTTGTCTTTTTCTTGGTTATAATCAGCATTTCCTATTATTAGTGCTAATGCATTCATTTCAAAATGTTTTATTCGTTATTTATTACCGCCAACGGTTAGGCATATGAGGCGGTGGGCGTTTTAATGCTCAAATCTTTCAGTTTACCATACCGTTTATTTATATTCATATCTTTTATTTAACAACTTATCGCCCAATGACTTATATGCTTTGTTGCCTGTAGTTTTTTTATTCTTTTACGTCTAAACCAAGTCGTTTAGCAATAGCTTTAACTCTTTTACTTAATGAAGAACATAAATCAGTATAATCTGTGTATTCTATTCTATTTATAGCTGCAACATCAAAATGTATTGCAGTATCTTTTCTTGCTGTAAGTACAACTTCTTTATTTGCTCGATGTGCCCAACCAATTTCATAATATACATTCGGTCTTTCTCCAGTTAAGTCCGCTACTACAAAAGCCGCACTCTCCAATTCTTTTAAAATTTCACTTGTTACAGTGTTATTATGTTGAATTTGGTCTACTCTAATTGGTTCAAACCCTAACTTTCTTAATGTTGGTTCAATAGCAACAAAATATGCATCTCTATGTTGGTCTTGAAAGCTCATAATTATAAAAACTTTTTTATCGGAAGGGGCATCAGTTAGTTGTACAGGCGCAAACGGTCCCGGTAGAAAATTTGTAGTATTAGTGTCTTTTGTTGAAGTAATAACTTCAGCTTCCTTTTTCTTTGGGAAATGTTTGTCTGCTATTTTATATATCTCTTTTGTTTCTGCCTCATTAAAATTATTACCATTAAGGTTGAAAATATTGTTTGAGTGATTTATGCTTATGCTTAAAGTCTTTCGAGGATTCAAGTTGACTTGAAAAGAACAACTCATACTAATTAATGAAGAGCTTTTGTCTATTTGATTTAAATCACTTCTTACTTGTTGAAGATTACCTGTTACATTAAGGTTATCATATTGAAGTGTAACATTGATAACGGTTGCATTTTGAAAAACACTTAAAGCACTTAATTCATCTAGCAACTTAATGAAGTTTTCTGCTGTTATCTTTTTGTCATCAACAATTTGCTGTTTTATTACTCTATTAATTCTTTGTATTGGCATAATATATCTTTTTTAATTACAGGCAACGGGTGTGGCTATGCGTAGTGCGGGTTTTCGAAGTAATTTTTTTCAATTTACCACAAATATCATTACTTGTATAACCTTTTAATCTTCAATGAGCCCCGCATTACGTATAGGTTTTGTTAGCTGGCGTATTTCTTTTTCTAAATCAGTTTCTATTTTAGGTTCTGGAATATTCTCTCCTTTTTCTATTTCTTTTTTTACTACACTTTTAACTTTTTTATTCGTATTTTTTAAATCAAATTGTGAAGCATTCAAATCTTTGTAAATCAATGTAACTACAAGATATTTATTTACAGTTTTATTTGTTCCATATTCTTCAATATCTTCAGTAAGTATAGAAGTTGAATGATTTACATAAACTGTATTTTCTTCATTTAGAAAATTATTTATTGCTTCCAATACCTTTTTGTCAAAATCAAATTTTGAGTTTTCAGATATTTTAATTTTAAATATTTCAAGTTTAGTTTGCGACATATTTCTCTATTTTTTTATATTCATTCACAATTTTATCTAATAGTTTATAAACATTCATTAATGCCTTTCCTTTTTCTTCTTTTTCCATTTTGTCAATTGTATCAAGAACATTCCTAATAATATCCTGTTTTGTAATGCTATTTTGTCTTTTTCTATCGTTATTTATGAATGAAAAAAAGTGTTCTTCTAATGTGTTTATTATTGGAACTTCAATCGGTTTAGTATATTCAAAGTTTGTATAATTATTATCAAAAACGCCAATATCTTTTATTGAATTACAATAATCATTGAAAGCCTTTACATAAATATCTTGTGGAAATAAGTCTTCAAATGTCCTTTCCTTTTTGTCAGAAAAAGCATCGTTTATTTCAACAGAAGCCCATTTTTTACTTTTCATGGCCTTCAAATAACCTTTTTTTTTCTTTTCATTTAATGCTTCCTTATCACTATCAAAAACAGCAATCCCTGCTAAATCTAAATTATTCTCACCAAGATAATTTATTGTTTGAGAAATATTAGTTACTCCACCTGCATTATATATATTTAACCATTCAAGCTTTTTGTATTTTTCAATTTGAAAGAACCTGTGAAAAGCAAGTTTTTCAGTATTACCTTCAACAACTAAATTTATATCACCTAATAGAAAGCTATCATTTAGTAAAATTCCTAATTCCTTTCTGATGATTTGATATTTATTTAGAAATGGTTTTTGGTTTATTTTTGTTCCTTGTTTTGGTGATTTATAAACAAACATTAAAGCATCTACATTATTTCTAATTGTCAAAAAAGGATTATGAGTTGTGTATAATAATTGTGAATTTTTGGCAATTTCATTAAAAGATATTAATAAATCTTTAGAACCTTGTGGATGTAAGTTGTTTCCTGGTTCATCAAGTAATAGAATAGTTTTTTTACTTCCGTTTTTTTGTTTTGCAAATAATTTATTAATTAAAAATGAAAAATAATATTTAAATCCGGGACTACGTTCATCTATTGCAAAACTTAATTTTGTATTATCTCTTATTACTAAACTTAATTTATTTCCTCTAATTGTTTGAATTCTTACATTAATACTTTCGTCTTGCTTATAGTGTTTTTTTAATATTTCATTAAAGTTATCTTCAAGATTTGATAAATAAGTTGAAATAAAGTTATCATCGTCGGCATCTAATATTGTAAGGTCGTCACAACCAGAAATATATAATAGTCTTCTAAAAGTTTCATATTTTTTGTCAGAACTTAATAATTGATCTATCGTAGCAGGTTCCAATAATAATTCTTCACTTTCGTAATATTCAATATTAGGATAAATATTTTCATAAAAATCATTCCAGAACTTAGCTTTTTTCTCAATATTTTCAGTAATATTTATCGAATAATTTTTCCGATCAGTTAAGATTAGTGAAATATTTGAAATTCCATTTCCCCACCTTTTAATTTGAAGTAAAGATGTTTCAGAATCTTTTGGAATAGTTCGTGATAAATTTGGAATTTCGGCATATATAAGTTCTCTCAATTTTACGAATGTTTCTTTTGAGATTTCAAAAACCCCAATAATTATTGGATATCCTTTAGGGTATGATTTTGAACTTTTATTTAATAACTTATGATTAAGCTCATAGTCTAAAAAATTCAAATAACTTACAGCCTGAATTATGCTGGACTTACCACATTCATTTTTACCAACAAAACAAAGTTGGTTTCCGTTTAGCTTAAACTTTTCTCTTTTTATTGACTTAAAATCAATAATCTCTACTTCAATTAGTTTCATTATTTTTTAGGGTAATAGGTTAGTTTAATAGTTGGCAATACATTGCCATTATTACTATTCCAAGTGGTAATTATAATTTGTTCACTTTCAATTTTAGCAATATTGTTTTCATTTGCTTTTAAAAATGCATCTCGTTTATCTGTCGCTGTCTTAATAGCTGTTTCAAGCTGTGCTGTGCTATGATTAGCACCTGTAAAATACACTGTTTTTTTCATTATTTATTTCGTTATTTGTTTATTATTCAATGTCGTCTCTAATATGCCAGCTAACGGGTGCGGCTATGGTGCGTGCCGCAATTGGTTTTCAAAATTTTCTCTGTTTACAAATATTCTCAAATTTACGATTAATTTTCAATTTAAGTACAATTTGCGGCATGCACTATGAGCCGCTGTTATGCCCTGGTGTTTATTCATATTCGATTGTTTCATTTAGATAATCAATATCTTCAATATTTTCTTCAATCCAATTTACAAGTAATTTTATTGCCTTGTAATCAATTCCTAGTATCTGTGCATTTTTATCTATTTTGTCAAACATTATTCGACCACCTACTAATTCACAATGACCAAACTTCATTTTATCTCCATAGTCTTCGCAATCTTTATATGTTAATTCATATTTTACACCACTATTGTCAATATTAGGTACTTCTCTAAGTGTCACCATGTCAACTTTTAATCCGTTTGGCGCAATGTTATATAATTCAGTTATTTGCTTAATCTCATCTCTTGGTATCGACTTTTCTTCTTTATTTAGATATTTATGAATTTCAAGATGCCTTTTGTAAAGGTTGGTTTCTTCAAGTCTCTTTAATGAAACTTTTTTTGGAAATTTATGCCATTTATTATTTTTTTCAATTTTCAAATTTTTCCAACCACTTTCAAAATATGAAATTACCTCTTTTTCTACATTTGAAGCCATTGAAAGAAAATCATTTCGCAAAATTATTCCAATTTGAAGATAGTTCTCAGAAGGAACTTTTTCGAGCCTTTTGTCAAGATTTACAATGTAGTCTTGAATAAAGTATAATTCTCTTGTTACTTTTAATCCAAGCCAATGAGAATATTCGTTTGTCGTCAGAAAAAAAGAACTTCTCCAATTTTGGAAACTTTCTTTTGTTTGAAAAATAATCGGATAGGTAATATATACATTTTCAGTATTTATTTTATCAATTGATAATGTCGCTCTCATTGTTTTTGCAAGAGTAAGTATCTTTTCATGTGCATTAATACGTTTTTTAATCAATTGACTTGAAATTTTAAGTTTTGTTTCTCTCTTTTTTAGAAACCAAGACGTAATAAATGTTAGCAATGCTCCAATAATGATTCCAATAATCGTATAAATTGGTGTTAATAGTCTTGAACTTGTTAATTCATTAATCATTTGTCATTTTCTTTTTACACTTGGGCATAACTCCTTGTATCCGTATCAAATGTACTCTTTTTTGTTTAACATGGTCAGGATAACAGTATATTTGGGTTCTTTTTATCCTCCTCAATTACCCGCTTTATGGCCTCATCCAACGGACTCTGAATGCGCAGAATGTCTTTCCTGCTCACATGGGTGTATATCATCGTCGTCTTTGGACTATTGTGCCCTAACAATTCCTGAATATACCGTATGTCTACACCGTTATCCAATAAATGAGTGGCAAACGAATGCCTTAAAGTATGAGGCGTTACCCGTTGGCGTATTCCTGCCCGCCGGGCCGATCGCTTAATAATCGCCCGGATGCTTTCCGCACTATATTGTTTCCCCGGTTTCCCCTCAATAAAATATACTTTCGGACGATAGGTAACCAGGTAATTCTGAAACATCGGTAAAAAACTCTCCGCAAAAATGACAACCCGGTCTTTTCGCCCTTTCCCGCTCCGGATAAAAATTTGCCGGCGCTCGGTATGAATATCGGCCAACTTTAAATTTAATAATTCGCTGATGCGTAACCCCGATGCATAAATCATGGTAAGTGCAGCCCGGTGTTTCAAATTCTGTGTGGCAATAAGCAAACGCAATACCTCATCTTTTGATAACACAGACGGAAGCTGCCTCGATTTACGCGGACGTTCCAAAACAAACTGATCAACAGCCAGCGAAGGATAAAACGCTTTAAACTGTTTTACGGCACTTACAAACTGACGTTGTGTACTGATCGAATAATGATTGGGCGCCATCACCTCCTCCGAAAATCTTTCCACATCGCGCGAAGTAATTTCCTCCGGTTTTTTATTCCGTAAAAAATCCAAAAAATCAGCAATAAAAGTAGAATAGGTATGTACGGTACTCTCGCTGTACCGCTTGCCCCGTAAATATTTCGCAAAATCCCTTAACAGGTTTTGCATCTCTTCAGAAAGTCTCCGGTTCTTAATCAGGCCTTTCACACGAATAGGCGGAGCATCGCTTACCTTATCAATAACATCGGCAATTCCACGAAAATGCTGCTTGATTTTTTCAACCTGTCCGGGGTTGTCCGGAAAATACCACAACTTTTTTGTTGCACTCCACCGGTAACCCTCCAGTTCTTTTATCCGGTGAATAATGTCCCGGTTAAATTTAAACCGAACAGCAATACGCACTTGCTTTTTATGGACTATTCTTTCGATGATAATTTGAGGAAGTGACATGTTTTCATATTGCAGGGTAAAAGTAAAAAAATAATCGAATAATTTTCAACTTTTCCGGCTTTTTTTATGCTATGGGTAAAATTGTGAAATTCAGCAATGGGCGTGTCCCCGCATAGCGGGGCTGGGCTGTTTGTTATAGTCCCGGTGGCCGAAACGGTGTTTCGCTACCGCGGCATACGAGCTCCCTGTGGTCGCTGTCTGCCGCCTGCTTGTCCGACTACGCAGCCAGGCGGGCCTGTCCGACTACGTAGCTAGGCGGGCCTGCCCGACTGTTGTGGTCAGGCGGGCCTGTCCGACTACGTAGCCAGGCGGGCTCAACATCCGCTTCCGCCACCGGGCGCTGCCACGTCCATCCCTCACGCAGAAGATAGATAAAAACGTTAATTTAATCTGTTAGCACTACTTGGTTAACTTGTATGAAAGATTTCCCCACTTTTTCTTCAAATGATGCAAAAAAAGACGCGGATCAACGTGTCCGGTACGGCTCCGCAAAATTACCGGCCGCTTATTGTCAACAGAACTTAGTGAAATGAAAAGCTGTGCATTCCCCGGATTCTCCTGTTGCAATTTGGCCAGTTCATCAATAAACGGTTCCGAAAGACTTTCCGGGTTTAAAAACAAAATCAGCTTTCTCATCATCTGATTTAAAGCATCTTCCAGCAACATCATATCCTGGATGTTCACATTCACATTTCCTTCATTAAAACGGCTTTCTTCTACCTTTGCCCGTACAAGCAACAGGTTTCCAACCACCATCATGTGCCGCATCTTCAGGTAATTTTCTTTGAATAACCGGAAATCCATGGCTCCGGTGTAGTCTTCCAGTGTCATTACGCCAAACAACGAACCGTTTTTTGCTGTTCGTTGCAATGTGGAAGTAACCATCCCGCCAAACAAAACTTCTTTTCCTTTGTAATCAGACAGATGATCGCGCAAATGGGCCATGTCCACATTGCATAAATGCTTTAGTGTGAGTTCAAAAGCATCCAGCGGATGACCGGAAATGTAAAATCCGGTAACCTCTTTTTCATGCCGTAGCTGAACCGCTTTCGTCCAGGGTTCACAAGCGGGGATGGGCGGATCGGCAACTTCAAAACCGGCACTCTCACCAAAAAGCGAAACCTGTGCCGAGTTTTTCTTCTGCTGATATTTTTGGGCAAAGCGAATCACTTTTTCAATAAACTCCGTATCGTTCTCGTTTTCTTTGAAAAAATATTGTGCCCGGTGTGTGCCTTCAAAACAATCAAAAGCACCGGCTTTGGCCAAAGCCTCAAAACTCCGTTTGTTTACCGATTTTAAGTTTACCCGTTTGGCAAAATCAAAAATATTTTCATACGGACCGTTTTTTTCGCGTTCGGCAATGATGTCTTCCACTGCGCTGCCTCCTACCCCTTTAATGGCTGCCAGCCCAAAACGGATAATACCGTTTTGGTTTACGGTGAAATTCAGCGAGCTCTCGTTAATGTCCGGCCCCAGCACCTGAATGCCCATCCGCTCAGCCTCTTTGGTGAAGAACGTAATCTTGTCGATGTTGTTCAGGTTACGGCTCAGAACAGCCGCCATAAATTCGGCCGGATAATGGGCTTTCAGATAAGCGGTTTGGTACGACACGTACGAATAGCAGGTAGCATGCGATTTATTAAAGGCATATTTGGCAAATTCTTCCCAGTCTTTCCAGATTTTTTCCGCTTTGTCTTTGGGAATCCCGTTTTTTTCACATCCTTTTAGGTATTCCACTTTCAGCTTGGCCATCTCGGCCAGCTTTTTCTTTCCCATCGCTTTCCGGAGCGAGTCGGATTGCCCGCGGGTAAAACCGGCCATCAATCGCGACAACAGCATCACCTGTTCCTGATAAACGGTAATTCCGTAAGTCTCTTTCAGGATCTCTTCCATCATGGGCACATCGTACTTGATTTCTTCCTGCCCGTGTTTCCTTTTGATGAAAGAAGGAATGTACTGCATTGGCCCCGGACGGTAAAGGGCATTCATGGCGATCAGGTCTTCGAACCGCGTGGGTTTTAGCTCCTGCAGGTATTTTTTCATCCCGTCCGATTCAAACTGAAACAACCCGGTGGTTTCGCCCCGGCTGTACAGCTCGTAGGTTTCCTTGTCGTCCAGCGGCACGTTGTCAATATCCACTTCAATGCCTTTAGACCGTTTGATGTTTTCCAGCGTGTCTTTGATGATGGAAAGCGTTTTCAGCCCGAGAAAATCCATTTTTAACAGCCCGATGGATTCAATGTATTTTCCATCGTACTGCGTGGCGTACTCCAAAACCGATTCTTTTACGGTGGAAACCGGCACATATTTATCCAGCCGTTCGCGGGCAATGATGATCCCACAGGCGTGGGTGCCGGTGTTTCGTACCGAGCCTTCCAGGGTGAGCGCATTTCGCAATACCGATGCCACTTCCGGTTTTCCGTTTTCGAGTTCCTGTTTTAGCTCAGGCACTTCGTTGATGGCCTGTTCCAGCGTAATACCGGGCCTTTCCGGAATCATCTTGGCCAGCCGGTCGGCTTCCGAAAGCGGCAGCTTCTGTACCCGTGCCACATCGCGAATGGCTGATTTGGCAGCCATACTTCCGAAAGTGATCAAATGGGCTACCCGCTCTTTGCCGTATTTTTCCGAAACATAATGCAGTACTTTTTCCCGTCCGTCATCGTCAAAATCAATATCGATATCCGGCATGGAAATCCGGTCGGGATTCAGGAAACGTTCAAAAAGTAATTTGTACTTGATCGGATCGATTTGGGTGATTTTCAGGCAATAAGCTACTACCGATCCGGCGGCGCTTCCCCTGCCCGGTCCTACCGAAACGCCCATCTCACGGGCCGCTTTCAGAAAATCCCAAACGATGAGAAAATAATCGGGGAAACCCATGCTTTTAATGGTTTCCAGCTCAAAGTCAATCCGGTCGGTGATCTCTTTGGTGAGCTCGGGATAGCGTTCTTTGGCGCCTTCGTAAGTCAGATACCGCAGATAATCGTCGGCATCTTTAAACTCGGAAGGAATTTCAAATTCGGGCATAATGGGCTTGTGGTCCAGCTCATAAGTTTCGACCTTGTCGGCAATTTCCTGCGTGTTGGCCAGCGCTTCCGGTACGTCGGCAAACAGCCGGTTCATTTCCTGGCGGGTTTTAAACCACTCCTGCCGGGTGTAACGCAGCCGGTTCGGATCGTCCAAATCGCGGGCGGTGCCGATACATATCAACCGGTCGTGTGCTCCGGCATCTTCCTGATGAACAAAGTGAACATCGTTGGTGGCAACCACTTTAACGCCGTGCTTTTTAGAAAGCGCCAGCAACTCGCGGTTTACATAAACCTGGTCTTCATAAACCTTACGGTCAATTTCTGCGTCGCCACTTTGATGCCTTTGCAATTCCAGATAAAAATCGTCTCCGAAAATATCAAGGTATTCTTTGAGTGCTTCTTCTGCTTTTTCAACGCCCTCGTTCATGATTTTCGACGGAATCTCGCCGCCAAGGCAGGCCGATAAGGCAATGATCCCTTCGTGATGCTGACGCAGCAGCGCTTTGTCTATTCGGGGTTTGTAGTAATAACCCCGGGTCCAGCCTGCCGAAACCATCTTTAACAGATTCTGGTATCCGGTTTCGTTTTTGGCCAGCAATACCAGATGCCAGCCCGAGGCATCCTGCTTGGTTTCTTTTTTATCCATTCCACGGCGTGCCACATATACTTCGCATCCTAAAATGGGCTTAATCCCTTCTTTGACTGCTGTTTGGTGAAAACTTTTTACCCCAAACATGTTTCCGTGGTCGGTGATGGCTACCGCCGTCATTCCGTCGTCTTTGGCTTTCTTTACCAGCTCCGGAATTTTTGACAATCCGTCTAACACCGAAAACTGGGTATGTACATGCAGGTGAACAAACGGTTGCTCTCCTTTTTTCTGCGGTTGGCTTTCCTTTGCCGGCTCGGCTACTCCGGTATCTGTTTCGGCCTTTGTTTCCGGTGTTTTGTCTTCGTGATAGGCTTCTACTTTTAATCCGATGGGACGGATGGGATCGGGATTTTTTTTCCGGAAATTTTGTACTGTTTCTTCCGGTAACTGAACCATTTGCGGCGTAATGACATTTAGCCGCAATAATTCAAGAAATGCCCGTGCCGTAGCCTGGACGTCTGCCGAGGCATTATGGGCCGCATCAAAATCTTCGCCAAAAAGTTTTTGATGTAACTCGGAAAGTTTGGGCCATTTGAACTTTCCGCCCCGTCCGCCCGGAATGGCACAATAATCAGTGGAAACCTCTTTGGTGTCAATAATGATCTTTTCAGCAATCGGACATGCTTTTTCTTTTCGCAGGCACTCTACTTTTACAATGGTATTGTCAAAATCAATATTGTGTCCGGCAATTACTTTTACCTTGTTCAGTGCGGCCACAAAAATATCCAGCACTTCTTCCAGGGGTTTTCCTTCCCGGAGTGCCCGCTCGGTGGAGATGCCATGAATTTTTTCTGTCGCCCGCGGAATAATAAAACCTTCGGGTTTCACAATGAAATTCTGCACTTCTACCAGCTCTCCGTTTTCATCATGAATTTGCCAGGCTAACTGTACCAGCCGGGGCCAGTTGTCAAAATCAGTTAACGGGGCATTATAATCCTGGGGCAATCCTGTTGTTTCGGTATCGTAAATTAAAAACATGGCTCTATTTCGATGTAATGAATTGGTTTTAGGATATATAAGTGTATCCTGTCTGTCTAAACAAAATTAAAGAAATAGCCGTTCGCGGGATGAAATGTTAATAACTTTCGTAGGGGGATGGTAACAAATTGAAAAACAAAGTCCAGCCAAAAATCATGACGATGAAAGAAACCAAAGATATGAACAATGATAGTTTTCGTATCTTTACGCCGAAGAAATAAAAGATTACTTCTGATGGCAGAAATGCAAACACAAGGACACATCCGGCAGGATGAAAAAAGAAAAGACCATCTGGTTTTTTTTATTTGCCTGTTGCTTGCTGCTACTTTTTGGTTCCTTATCAAACTGTCCGATATTTATTCGGTCAGCTACACGCTTCGTGTGCATTATACGCATGTTCCGAAAGGAAAACTGATTACTTCGCTGAAGGACAGCACCCTGACCATTCATTTTAAATCGGATGGCTATAATCTGATTGATTTGCTGATTCACGGACAGCTGAAAGAATTGCCTGTGGATTTATCTAAAAGCGATGTCCGGCGGGTTTCCGAACATGAATATACAGTGATGACGGCCAGCCTGCGCGAAAACATTGCCCAGGAACTTGGAATTAATGACCGGGAACTGGAATTTTCAAGAACACATCTGGACTTTTTCATGGAACAACTTAAGAAGATCAGGCTGAAAGTTATTCCGCAAATGCAGCTGAAATTTAAAAGCCAGTACGAACTTTACGGGTACCGGGTTATTCCGTCAAAAGTAAGTGTTTACGGGCCGAAACGTATTCTGGATACCTTAAAACATCTCTATACCCGGCCGTTTACACTGGAAGATCTTTCGGGACAAAAAACAGTGAAAACAGCGGTTGTCAATCCGGATATTAAACTCTTAAAACTTTATCCGTCCACGGTTAAAGTTCAGCTGGATGTGGAAAAATATACTGAACGTACGTTGCAGGTTCCGGTGGATGTTTCCGGAATTCAACCCCGTTTGCGTACTTTCCCGCTGAATGTAACGGTGTATTTTAATGTGTTCCTTCGTGATTATGACAAAATTCATACAAACCAGTTCCGTGTTGTTCCTGATTTGAAAAATATCGATCTGCATCAGGTGAAAAAACTCCGGCTCGAACTGGTAAAAACTCCCAAACAGGTGAGTAACGTCCGGCTTAATCCTACCGAAGTGGAATTTATTATTTTAAATTAACAGGAAGCAGTATGACAAAAAAGGTTCTGATTTTTAAAATGATAAATGGAAAAACATGCTGAAAGTAGCCATTACAGGAAATATCGGCAGTGGAAAAAGTACCGTTTGCAAAATCTTTGAAAGTCTGGATATTCCTGTTTTTTATGCGGATACAGAAGCCAAAAAGCTGTATGATCTTCCGGAGGTCAAAAGCCGGGTACAACAAACTTTCGGGGCCGGTTTGTTTGATGAAAACGGCCGGCTGATCAAACCCAAACTGGCCGGAATGGTTTTTGAAAATCCGGAAGCGTTGGCAAAACTCAATGCCATTATCCATCCTGAATTGATGGAGGTTTATAAAAAATGGTTGTCCGGAAATCGCCATAAACCTTATACCCTGCACGAAGCAGCCGTTATTTTCGAAAACGGACTGGAAAATGAATTTGATTTTATAATTAATGTTTCGTGCCCTGAAGCGATCCGGTTGGAACGGATTAAAAACCGGGATAAACTGCCCGAAAAAGAAATCAGAAAACGGATGAGCCGGCAATGGCCCGACGAGGAAAAAAATAAACGCAGTCAGGCTGTTATTATCAATGATGGAAAGCATTTTCTGATTCCTCAGGTATTGGATATTCACAAACAAATTTTGGAAAAAATAAATTGACCATGGATCTTGAAAAAATGACGCAACAGGTGGTAAGCCTGTGCCAGACAGTAGGAAAAATGATTCGCGATGAAGTGAATCGGTTGGATGAACAGGATGTGGAATATAAAGGCGTTCATAATCTGGTGACTTATGTGGATAAAAAATCGGAAGAAATTCTCATCAAAGAATTGAAAAAACTTTTGCCCGAAGCCGGTTTTATTGCCGAAGAAGATGATAAACTGGCCCGGGGCAGCCGTTTTAACTGGATTGTGGATCCGTTGGATGGCACCACCAACTTTATTCATAAAATTCCGTTGTACTCCATTTCTATAGCTCTGAACGATGGCGAAGAAACCATTTTGGGCGTGGTACACGAAATTAACCTGGAAGAAAGTTTTTATGCCTGGAAAAACGGCCCTGCCCTGCTGAATGGAAAAGAAATACGGGTTACAGACACCGAAATTCTTGACAAATCACTGATTGCCACCGGATTTCCTTATTACGACTATTCAAAACTCGATCCGTATCTCGATCTGTTTAAAGATTTGATGCAAAGCAGTCGCGGTGTGCGCCGGCTGGGTTCGGCCGCTGTAGATTTGGCTTATGTGGCTGCCGGAAGGTTTGAATTGTTTTATGAATACGGACTGAATCCGTGGGATGTGGCTGCCGGCGCGCTGATTGTAAAACAGGCCGGCGGACAGATAACCCGGTTTAATGGCGATGGCGATTACGTCTTCGGAAAAGAAATTGTAGCATCGAATACACGGGTACACAATGAGTTCCTGAGAAAATTGTCCCAATACTTTTTTTCCTAATTTTACTCTCCCAAAAGTTAACCATGTCAAAAGCAAAAAACTTAAGAAAAGACAGTCCGACAAGAAGTATCCTGAAAGCCATCAGCTGGCGTATTATTGCCTCCGGAGCTACTTTTGTGATCAGTTATTTTGTGATGAAATATTCCACAAAAAAAACCGATGCCGAGATTTTACAGTATGCTTCGGCAATTGCCAGTGTGGATGTGGTGGCGAAGCTGATCTTATATTATCTGCATGAGCGACTGTGGACGAATATTTATTGGGGAAAATACTGGACTAAAAAAGCCTGGCGCCGGAAATACCGTAAGATGCACCGGAAACTGGAAACGTTGCAAAGAGCCAAAAACAATCAAAAAAGTTCGGATAAATAATGAAAACGGAAAGGATAAAACTCGTTCGCGATGATATCACCCGGCTGCAAGTAGATGCCATTGTGAATGCGGCCAATCGTACCTTGCTTGGCGGTGGCGGCGTAGATGGTGCCATTCATCGTGCTGCCGGTCCGCAACTGCTGGCCGAATGCCGTACGCTGAACGGATGCGACACCGGCTCGGCAAAAATTACCAAAGGATATAATTTACCGGCAAAATATGTGATTCATGCCGTTGGTCCGGTGTGGCGCGGCGGAAACAATAATGAACCGGCATTGCTGCAAAGCTGCTACGAAACGGCTTTACAACTGGCCAAAGAAAATAACTGCAAAAGCATCGCTTTCCCCAATATCAGCACCGGGATTTACCGTTTCCCAAAAGACAAAGCTGCTACAATAGCTATTCAGACGGTTCGGAAGTTTCTTTCGGAAAACGAATTGCCTGAAACGGTTTATTTTGTCTGCTTCGACGCAGAAAATTATGCCATTTATGAGCAATTGCTTGCCGCGGAGCATTGAGATTTCGACAGCTTTCTTATCTGGAAGTAATTTTTGTGGTTTCTTCTTCTGAAACCGGTTGCGGTTTCCGGCGGGTGGTTTCCTCCGGCAGAATTTTGTCATGACCGGTTTTGAGATTGAGCAACCGGACGTAAATCTCATCCCTGTTTTCCGCTTTAATGGTTTGATTTTCGTGGTGAAGAAAAATTACTTTAAAAGACTGGCCGGATTTGTTTCCTGCTAAAGCAGCAATGTCGTCCGGAACAATAACATAACGTCCTGAACTTTTTTTTACCCGGAAACGGATGCCCGGATAGGCTTGATAAGGCAATTCCGAACAGGTGACCCGTGATGACGTGTTGATATCAAAATTATAATCATAACCGGTTCCCACATATTTCAACGCCTGGCTGATCATGTATGCGATATATTCCGGGGGATAATTTACCGGCCGGATGACGGCAATATCCGATACTTTCCAGTCTTTCAGATTTCCCAGCCTTACCTGCGGACGTACCGCCTCAATAATGTTGTTTCCGGCTGTTATCTCTTTCAGATGCCGGTAACGACTGGAATCTAAGGATAAACTTTTTGAGGTTATCCATTGTTCAGGCCGGCCGATAAAAATGGCAACATGTCCCCAATATCCCGGAATAAAACGATCGGTCATTGCTCCTTTTGTTTTTTCAAGAATGATGTCTCCGGGCATTAAAATGCTGTCCGACAGTTTTACCAATACCTCCCGGTCAATGCTTTTTAACAAGCTTTGCCACCTGATGGAGCCGGCTGTGTTACTGAAGATCTCCACCAGATGATAGGTTAGTCCGTTTTTTGCATGGTTGAACCGGGTTCTTACCTGCATCGATTTTTTTGAAAAAAGATTTTTAAGTTTTGCTTTTGATCTTTGTGAAGATAAAACCTTATTCGCCAAAGGCGAATTTAATTGCTGCGAAAGATCCTTTACATACGGTACTCCCTGATTTTCCAGGGTTTCAATCATTTCACCATGTTTTTGTATTGTGTGCACGTGTGCAATAAAATCTTTTTTTCTTTGATTGTCTTCACAGAGTTCCAGTAAGTTGTCCCAGTGTTGCTGAACGCCTCCGATTTTTAATTCGTTCAGTTTGGCCATCAGTGTCTTGTCATGGCTAACGTGGTTACAGGTAAAAGAGAGTACATTAAAAGTAATTAAATGGGCGTTGGCACAGATTAACGAGGCAAGAACTTTGGATTCATCTGATGATGAATCTTCATCCGTTTCCATATGATGAGCTTGCTTTTTAATCCGTTCGCTTTCAGCCAGGATCTTGTACATTTGTTTCATTAAGTAATGAAGTTCCCGGTTTTGGCCGGAATAGATGACATGATGCTCTTTTTGGTATTGTGCCAGCCATTTCTCAGCCTGCGAGAAAAAAATTTGCTCCTGTACCTGGAGCTTTTGTAACCGGGATACACACGAAGAAAAATCCTTTACATCATGGGAGAACAGTTGTAAGGTAGATAAAAAGAAAAATAGATTCCACAAGTAGATTTTTCTCACAAAACAGGTATGATTAATTGGATTTGTTGCCAAAAATAAGAAGAAAACCACATGATATCAAATGGATACCTGTTTTTTATCAGCATTGTTCTTCTTTTTTGTTGAGAAGATATTCCGGAAAGGAGAAAAGTTTAGCAGAAAATCTTTCAAGAATCAGCTGGTGTGCCAGGTCATATACTTTAACCTGTGCATTTTCGATAATGTTTGAATCGGCAGTACACAAAATACCTTTTGTGGTTTGGATTAGCTCGTAGTCCGGCGAAAAAACGGTTTCGGCTGTGCCGGATAACCGGTAATGTGGTAACCGGCTGTTAACCAATGCGCACATTTTTCCGCTGTGGCTGATGGGTGTATCAAAATAAAACCAGGCAGATGCAATTTGTTTTTCTGCCAGAAATTGCAAAATAAAATCCACTGCTTTTTCCAACACTTCCCACTTCAGTTTTTTCCGGTGAAGTTCCGAAACATCACGTAAAAGTCCGTCCATTCCCACAAAAACAGGATTTCCGTTCAGGTAGCTCCCTACAGTACGACACACATTAAAACCATCGATCGTTATCCGGGTGTGGGGCGGCAACTGACGGATGACTTTTTCTTTCCGGTTTTTCACCTGATCTTCCGTAGCCAGTCCGCGATAGAGCATTACCCTTTCGGCTGCAGGTAACGCATACCGGTCGCCTACCAGTTTTAACATGGATTTTTGAGGATAATCGCGTTCCAGCAAATACCGATAATCGCATACTGCCCGGAAAAAATTGTCTGAAACCTTCATTTGTAGGGCACTTTTTCTATTTTTGTAAAAATAAAAAGAAAGCCGATATGCCAAACCGGAAAATCCGCATCATTAACGGTCCTAACTTAAATTTGCTGGGAACACGTGAACCGGAAATTTACGGAAATCAGACCTTTGAACAGCAATTTGCTGTGTTTCAAAAAGAATTTCCTCATCTGGAACTGGATTATTTTCAGTCGAATGTAGAAGGCGAATTGATAAACAGTCTTCACGAAGCGGCCGGTGAAAAAGACGGCGTAATTCTTAATGCAGGGGCTTATACCCATACGTCTGTGGCGTTGGGCGATGCCATTAAAGCCATTGGCATTCCTGTGATTGAAGTGCATATCAGCAATATTTTTTCGCGTGAAGACTTTCGTCATGTGTCGTATATTGCACCCTATTGTGCCGGCTCTATTATGGGCTTTGGAATGGACTCATACCGGCTGGCGTTGAAGTATTTTGAAAGTAAATTACCTTAATTGGTCGTTTTTTTGCATTTATTCCAATTCTTTAATTATTGAAAACCCGTTTATTCATTTTACCCGATGAGAAAAAGATTTCTTTTGGCAGTCGTTGTCATGGCTGCCACCCAGCCGCTTTTGTCGCAGAAGTATGAACCTGTTTACGCCCCGAAGAAAATTGTTTATGATACTTTTTTCAACAAATATGTGGTGGCTGACCCCTATCGCTGGCTGGAAAATGTAAACAGTAAAGAAACCCGGCAATGGGTGCAAAAAGAAAATAAACTTTCAAAAGCAATATTGACAAAAGCTACTTTCCGGACGCACTTTTTTCGCGATCTGGAAAAATACAGCCTGAACCGGTACCGGACTCCGGTGAAATTGGGGAAATATTATTTTTCTTATTCCTGGTACGACAACACAACCGTTCCGGCTTTATTTTACAGAAGAACCATTCAGGGGGAGCCCATGCTTCTGGTCGATCCAACCACACTTACTACCAAAAGCAGCGATGTGGTCATGTTGCATGGGTATTCCGTATCGAAAGATTCGAAGTATCTGGCGTTTTTGTATAACATCAACGGCAGCGACTGGAGAAAAATTGGCGTGGTGAACCTGGAAACGGGTAAAAAAACCAATGATCATTTAACCGGTATCAAGTTTTCCGGTTTGGTGTGGCGAGGCCATGGCTTTTACTATTCTGTTTTTTCGCAAAATGGGAAATTTGGTTCCACTCTGGATGAAAAAGTATACTATCACCGGGTGGGCACGCCCCAAAAAGAGGATCAGCTGATCTTTCAAAGAAAGAATCCGGCTACTACGTATAGCTACCGGGTAACTTCTGACGAAAGATTTCTTGTGATAGAAGAACGAAACCAGACAACAGGAAAAGAAAATATTTATTATATTGATTATCAGTCTAAAAATCCTCATATCCAACCGCTGATCACCCACATTCCGGATGTTTTCGATATTTTGGATTATCATGATGGCAAATTTATAGCCCGTTCGGCATTTCATGCCAACAATGGAAGTGTTGTGCTTATTGATCCTGCCCATCCTTACCAATTTCAGACGCTTGTCCCTGAATATTCTGAAGCTTTGTTACTGGCGGTGCATCCTTTTGCTGAGCGGCTGATTTGCGTATACCAATCAAATCAACATCCTATTTTAACGGTTTACAATTATTCCGGAAAGTTACTTTACACCATGAAATTTCCTGTTTCAAGTACTTTAAGCGGATTTTATGGCGGTTTTTATGATTCTAAAATCATCTTCTATTTTACTTCCTATACCATTCCTCCTGTTGTTTACCAATTTGATTTACATAATCTTAAGTTGGAGTTAACCGATCGTACCGAAGTTCATTTTAATTATAAAAATATTGTTTACAAAGAGGTGGAATATCCTTCAAAAGACAGCGTACAGGTACCGATGATATTAATTTATGAGAAAGGACTAAAACGAAACGGGAATAACCCAACGATATTAAAGGCGTATGGCGGCTTTGGGATTGTTTCCAGTGGGCATTTCGATCCCGGTATTGTGAATTTTATTCACCATGGCGGTATTTTTGCTTTTGCCAATATCCGAGGCGGTGGAGATAAAGGCTGGGCCTGGGCATCAGCCGGAAGAGGCATCAACAAACAAAAATCTTTTGATGATTTTATTGCCGCCGCTGAATATTTAATTCGCGAAGGATATACAAACCGGAATAAACTGGGAATTACCGGGGCCTCTAACGGTGGATTGGTTGTTGCTGTGGCAGCCATACAAAGACCGGATTTGTTTAAAGTTGTGGTTCCCCAGGCTGCTCCGTTGGATATGTTACGCTTTGAGCGATTTACTGTCGGACACTGGCATACAGATGAATACGGTTCTGTAAGCGATACAACTGGTTTTAAAAATTTACTGAGTTATTCTCCTTATCAAAATATTAAAGATTCGGTTAATTATCCGACTATGCTGGTCATCACAGCTGATAATGACGACCGGGTTCCGCCGTTTCATTCCTATAAGTTTGTGGCAAGATTACAAAATCGTCCGGCACAAAAAAATATGATCCTTTTGAAATCAAGACACCATGCCGGCCATTATTCCGGTTCGACAAGGAATATGACCTTACGCGAAACCGCTGATGTTTACGGCTTTATGCTGTATGAACTGACAAAAAAGGAGAAAGAGAAATAATTCCGATTGAAGATCAAAATGCGCTTTTAGCGCATTTTAAAATACAATTGGTATAACCCCATGACAATCAGGTGAATTTTTCGTCTTGCAGGGCAGAAAAAACGCGTATCTTTTTTATAAAACGGGCAAATACCAAACTGCCCATATATATTCCAGAAACCGGCTTTTGCCGGAGCTTACGGCGCTTTGCCCGAAGGGTTTTCAGGTGTCCGTAAAAATAAAAGTGGGCACGGATAATGGCCCCGATATCTGCAAAATGGCCTTGCAGTAAAAAACGAATTCCGGCAAGTCCGTCCATGAACAACCGGGTGATTAAAACTTTCCAAAGCCATTCGTCAGGAAGGTTCTTGTACAACAACATAAAGTTGTTCCGGAAGTTCAGGTAAGTTTTCCGTGCCGAACTTTTGGGCAGTGTCCCCCCTCCTACGTGATAAACAATGGATGCCGGCTGTACCATGATTTTGTATCCCTGGTTTTTGGCGCGCCAGCAGAAATCAATTTCTTCCATGTGGGCAAAAAAATCAGCATCCAGTCCGCCAAGGGCATGATACACATCCGCACGGACAATCATACAGGCACCGGTAGCCCAAAATATTTCGCGGACATCATCATATTGGCCCTGGTCTTTTTCTGTTTCTTCAAAAATTCGTCCCCGGCAAAACGGATATCCCCACCGGTCAATAAAACCACCCGAAGCACCGGCATATTCGAAATATTCTTTTTGAAAAACAGACCGGATCTTTGGCTGACAGGCTGCAATCTTTTCATCCGAGTCCATTAACCGGATGACGGGCTCCAGCCAATCCGGTGTAACTTCAATATCTGAGTTCAGCAAAACATAATAGGTCGCTTCAATCTGCGAAAGTGCCCAGTTGTATCCCCCGGCGAATCCAGTATTTTTATCATTTATCAGCAAGCGGACCTGAGGAAAATGTTTTTTCATGAAATCCACAGAATCGTCCGTTGAAGCGTTGTCCGCCACTACAACCGTTGCATCCGGACTGTTCCGGATGACTCCGGGCAGGTATTTTTCGAGAAAGTTTTTCCCGTTGTAGTTTAATATAACGACGGCTGTTTCTGTCATAAGACCGGATTGAATGGTGCAAAAATAAACTTATTCCGTTTATTTGTAAAAAAGAAAAAAAGTGTAATTTTGCGCGCCTAAAGTCCTTGTTAAGGAGAGTTGGCAGAGTGGTCGAATGCGGCGGTCTTGAAAACCGTTGAGGTGCAAGCCTCCGGGGGTTCGAATCCCTCACTCTCCGCAAAGCGAAAATCCCGATCCATCCGGACCGGGATTTTTTGTTTTCCTATGATTTTACCTTAATTTCCTCCAAACGTAATCAGTGCAGTTAATTGTGCTCTGCTCTTTAGTAAAGTAGAAAATTGAAAATCACGTCATAAAATAAATTTAACCGGATAAAATATCATACCGTTTTTCCATAAGGTGCCAGTATCTGTTTTTCATATCATCGGATAAAAAAGATTGTCCAATGAGTTTATAGGCACTTTCTTTATTTTTATAAAAACGTTTAAACACACCATTTGTTTGTTTTGTTGACAAACCCAAGTCGTATCCAAAGTGTTCAAAATGCTTGCGTTGGAGTTTCTTTTTTCTTCCTTCAAGGGTAAGGGCTAATTCTTCATCATCGTCGGGATTAAGAATGGTTGCATTCAATAAATCGTAGGCAGGCGATAATACCCATCCGAAATCGGTTTTGATCATTGAGAAGTTTTTCAGGTGCATATCATTGTTTCCGGTAAGAAAACTGAAAACAGTGAGTTCAAAAAAGAAAAGTTTGTCCAATAACGGATTTTCGGAATACGATTCAATGGCTTTTCCGATTTTTTCCATCGAACTTTTGTATTTGTCGAAAGCTTCCGTTATTTGAAACATATCGATCATATGTATTTTTTCACCGCCATCAGTCCTGTCGATACGCTTTGTAATATACGAGAGTTCACCGGATTTCAGGCGGATCAGACTGGACGGCACTACTTTTATGCCGAACACTTCCGCCATACGCATGGTGAGATGTTCATTTTGCGGCATTTCGGGATAGTTGGGATGCGGAGGTTTTAGAATGTAATTTCCATCCAAAGCCCCAACAACGGTCAATCTGCTTTCCTTTTTCCCGACTGCTTTTATTAACGACAAGGATAGTTTCGGTTGTACACCGGGAACAGATATACTACGCTGAACCACGTTTTTGGCAAGATCAGCCATTTGGTCAATTGTATAAGGCAGCAGCGGAGCTCTCGTACTTCCGAAAAATGTTTTGATGCACCGGGGATGAAAATCAAGGGCATCATTTAACTTGTTATAGCAATATAAACATTTGTTTTCCATTTTATTCAGGTATTGGAACAATACTAACGGCGCCAATGCAATCTTTACAACATGCCAGCAAAAGCCCCATTCTGTCGTTGGGGTTTATTTTCCAGCTGCGGGAGGCAATATTCAACAGCCATCCCTCGGGTATTAACCCCTCAAAAAACGGAAACAGCCGGTTACTTTTATAAGGTTCTTTGGTTACAGGCATGGTAAAGGTTATAAATTGTCCGGGATGCTGATCCACATAATTTTCATCATACCGGAAAATATATTCTCCTTCATCCGTTTCGGTAAGTATTCCGGCGATTTCATTGCCATACATTACTTTTGCTTTTCTCATTTGTTGCTGTTTCTGTTGTTGTTTAACTCTTTTGAGCTTACCGCTGCCAACTCGTGACCGAACATTTTCAAGACAAGGTTCACTTTTTCCATGTTCAGGTTTGTTTTCCCCTGTTCTATTTTCCTTATCACTGTTAGTGCCACACCGGTTCGCTCGGCAAACTCTTCCTGTGTTAGCCCGGCTGCTTTTCGGCGTTGTTTTACAAACTCTGCAATTCTTTCCATTATATGTTTTTAAATATAATTGAGCAAATATAAGCAATATTATATGTAATTGCATATATTTTGAGTTATTTTTTCTGTGTTATATGTTTATGCATATAGTTTTATGGCAATTTATACGCTTTGAAAAAGAATGATGCTATTTTTAAATCACTACTGATTGATAATCAAAAAAAAAGCCGGCTTTACTGCCGGCTTTTTTACGTTTTAAATCGATGGTTGTTCCATTAAAGCGCTCCTTCGTCGTAGGCTTTTTCACCTAATTCGGCTTCATCAAGTCCTACCATTTCTTCTTCCGGTTCCACTTTTACCGGCGTGATATAGTTGATGAGTTTCAGCATCAGCAAGGTAAAGCCAAAAGCATAAGCGGCTGCAGCCAGTACGGCAACAACTTCTTTCAGGAAGAAAGCACCACCGCCAAAGACCAGTCCGTTGGCTCCGTTGGGGTTGACCGCTGTAGTGGCGAACACACCAAGCAAAATGGTACCGAGTACACCACCCATACCGTGTACGCCCCAAACATCTAATGCGTCGTCCCAGCCCAGTTTGTTTTTGAACTGAACGGAAATATAACAGATGGCGCCGGCGGCAATACCAATCAAAATAGCAGCCCACAACGGTACATAACCGGCAGCCGGTGTAATGGTAGCCAATCCGGCAACAGCACCGGTAAGCAGACCGAGGAATTTCGGTTTTTTCTCACGGCTCCATTCAATAACCAGCCAGGTGATGGCGGCAAATGAAGCAGCTACATCGGTATTCAGGAATGCCAGTGTGGTTACAGAATCTACTTTCAATTCACTTCCGGCATTAAAACCATACCAGCCAAACCACAGCAGGCCGGTTCCGATAGCAACCAACGGAATGCTGTTCGGCGGAGATTTGGTGTCGATACGTTTTCCGACATAGATAACCGAAGCAAGCGCGGCAAATCCGGCAATGGCATGTACCACAATACCACCGGCAAAGTCAATAACTCCCCAGCTGGCCAGCAGTCCGCCGCCCCAAACCATGTGTACAAAGGGGTAGTAAACAAAAATCTGCCATAAAACCAGGAAAATCAGATATCCTTTAAAGGTAATCCGGTTGATAAAAGCTCCGGTGATCAGTGTTGGAGTAATAATGGCGAACATCATCTGATAAGCCACAAAAATAAAAGTGGGATACTGATTTCCGCCACCGGAAAACATTTGATTGAAAGGAATATCTTTCAGAAAAGCAGCATCAAAGTTGCCGATAATGGCGCCATGACCGCCGCTGAAACAGAGTGAATACCCAAAGGCAATCCATAAAATGGTAGTCAGTCCGAGCGAAACGAAAGTCTGGATCATAATTCCCAGAATGTTTCGCTTACTGGCCAGCCCGCCGTAAAAGAAGGCCAAGCCAGGTGTCATCAGCATGACAAGGCTGGTTGACAAGATCATAAATGTCGTTGTGCCTGTATCTATCATGATTAAAAAATTTAAATGAATAAAAGGTTAAAATGAAATTCCAAAAACAAAAAATATTTTTCCCGCCTGCGGATTGGTTATCAGTGAAACCGTTAAAGGCATGGCGTATTTCGTTGTAATCTGAACGGATTTGGATGCTGTAAATCCCAGGTTAATCACCCCGAAACCGGTTCCGTAGAATCCTGTTTCGCCGATATAACCGGTCGATTCGTTTGCTTTGCGCGGCGTGGTGGCGTTAAAGCCGATAAAGGTGTTGATATCCACATTTTTAAACTGAAAAGGATATCCAAACTCAAAATAGGTGGAATATTGAATTCCTGTTTTTTGGTTGAACTCAGGGGACGAAGGATCGTCCTCGATCCGGGCTGCATCGGCACCAAAAAAATTGGTGGCCACCAAAACCGTGAGCGGGAACTTTTTGGTTCCGTTATAGGCCAGTGTTCCTTCCAAAATATGGCCGGTGGTGTGATTGCAGTAATCAAAGTAATCGTAATCGGCAAAATCATCCGGAAAGAAATAATCGGTAAGGGTTACCGTAAACATCTTTTTTGCAAATGATTGGCTCACATGCAAATCCACTTCTTCAGAATGATTGCTTCCCGAGATGGAAAAAGCCCCCCACACGCCGGCTTCAAAGCCCCCTATCTGATAAGTAAAATACGGCTGAATGCTTGGACTGTTGCCGCCAAACTGCATGCCGCGCCAAATATAACGGCTTACCAAATCGGCACCTAATAAAACCTTTGACCGGCTTTTGGAAGATGAGATATCGTGCCCCTCCTGGGCGACCAGTTTCTGAAAGGGAATGAATAAAAATGAAATCAAAAAGAGTAATGCGAAAAATTTTTTCATCGTAAACCGTTTTCCTTTTTGATGCAAAAATCAAGTTTAATCTATTGAAAGTCAATAGAGAAAATGCGTAATTTAACAATAGGTAAAAATTGTATGGGATAGGTAAAATACCTATCGTTGCACAGGAATAGTTGGTTGGATATGGCCGGGAGGATGCGGTTTTCTTACAGCTTGATCATTTTATTCATTAGCGCATATTTTACGATGTCCACCGTGCTTTTTAATTTTAGTTTGCGCATGATGTTGTTTTTGTGGGCATTGACTGTCCGTACGCTGATTTTTAGTTTTTCGGCAATTTCACCGTTGGAATAGCTTTCGGCTACCAGCCGGATGATTTCTTTTTCGCGGGCTGAAAGAATCTGTTCTTCGGGTTTGGAAGGTTTTTTTCCGGCCTTTTGCTCGACATATTCCTTTAAGATCGCATGACTCACCTTTTTATCGAAATACTCACCGCCATGATATACGGTTTGGATGGCTTTCAGCAGTTCGTCACGCGAAATTTCTTTGGATAAAAACCCTTTGGCTCCGGCTTTCAGACTGTTCACAAAGAAGACTTCGTTGTTGTACATCGAAAGCATGATAAATTTGACTTCCGGAAAGGTTTGGGTGATCTCGGTACATACTTCAATGCCGGTTTTCCCGGGCATACTGATATCCGAAAGAACTACATCGGGATGAAATTGTTCGATGGCTTCAAAGAGGGTTTCGCCGTCTTTTACAGAAGCCAGGATCTTCAGCTCAGCATGACTTTTCAGCAGGGCTTCCAGCCCTTCTCTGAAAAGCTGATGATCATCGGCCAGTATGATGCGAATCTTTTTCATGTAAGCGGAATATCAATATCAATTCTTGTTCCTTTTCCCGGCGCTGTTTTCAATTCAAAATAACCGTTCAGCAAATTTACTCTTTCTTTGATATTTACCAGACCGTTGCCCTGATGATTTTCAGCAGAAGTGCTATCGAATCCGCAGCCGTCATCAACAATGGTAAAATACAGATGGTGTTCAATTTCTTCAAGACTGATATGGATTTCGGTGGCTCCGGCATGTTTTAAAACATTGTTTATCGCTTCCTGGGCAATCCGGAAAAGATAAATATCGGTGGTTTTGTCGAAATGTTTTTTGGAGAGTTCAATGTGGCAATGGATTTTTACCGCATTGTTTCCTTCCATCTGCCGGCAGAAGTTTTCGAGTGCTACAGCCAGTCCAAATTCTTTTAGCCCTGCCGGCATCATGTTGTTCGAAATGGTTCTGATTTCCTGAACAGTTTTAGAAAACAGCCCGATCACCTCCGAAATATTTTTTTTCAGTGTTTTTATTTCGGTTTCCAGCGCATTTTCCAGCTTCATTTTTCCGGTGAGCAAAAGCGGTCCCAAACCGTCGTGTAATTCGCGCGAAAGGCGTTGCCGTTCTTTTTCCTGGGCATCCAGTACCGACCGCAGACGCAGCTTTTTTTCTTTTTCAAGCCGGTCGGCCTGGTTTTTTAGTTTTACCGACATCTCGTTAAAAGCGCGGGTTAAATCGCCAATCTCATCTTTGGTTTTTACTTCCATGGTGTTACCGTACTCTCCGGAAGCTATTTTGGCCGTTTCTTCTTTCATTTTTTTTATGGGATCCGCAATCTTTTTTGCCAAAAATGTAATGATGGCCGCCGAAAGAAGGGCAATCAGCAAACTGAGGTAGATGATATTATCGCGAATGGAATAAATCGGGATCATGGCTTCTTTTAAGTCGATCTCGGCAAGAATAGCCCAGCGGATACCGGAAAAATGCAGCGGGCTGTAGGCGCTCAGCACCGGAATATGACGGTAATCGTTAAATTGGGCTTCTCCGGTTTTGCCTTCAAGGGCGTCGAGAGCGCCCGGTGTAGTGACTTTGGTACGGAAAACCGAATTTTTCAGAAAGCGTGATCGCGTCCGCATCCGTTGGTCGCTGCCCACTAGATAGACTTCTCCGGTTTTGCCCAGTCCGTTATTGGGACTGTCAAACATGATGGTATTGATCGGTTTCCGTTTTATTTCCAGCAGCAGCATTCCTATTTTCCGGCCTTGCCGGTCAAAAAAATGTTTCCCGAGAACAAGGGATGGTTTTGATTTATCCGGGCCTAAATACATTTCGGTAATAAAAGTTTCCCGGAGTGAGTCTTTGTCGTTTAATGCTTTTCTCAGAAAAACGGTTTCGGTATCTTTAAAAAAAGTGGGCTTTTTGCTGATTTTCTGAAACTGAAAAACTTTTGCATTGCCGTTTTCCGGTAAAATGATCAATTGCCGGTAACATCCGGCATTTTTCAGGTATTTTTCAAGGTAAGATAAAAAAATTAACGGCTGTTTTTCCCCGGATAACGTATCAAAGATGCGGGTGATCCCGGGTACCGCAGCCATATTTTTCATATCATTTATCCGTTGTCTGAAAAAAGACAGAATCCGGTTTTTCTTTTCTTGTCTGACCGAAATAAGCTGGTCGAAAGTGCGCGAGAGCAAGGCTTCTTTTTCTTTGTAGTAGGAATAAATTCCAACCGATCCAATGGCAAATAAATTTAATGCCAGAAAATAAATGACCAACTTTCGGTAAATAGAATTCATGAAAATGATTTGCCTTCAAAATTACATGAAAAAACCTGCCTTCCGGTAAAGAAAAGCAGGTGTGAAAATTTTTTTCAGGAAAAATTAACGGATAATTTTAATCTTTTTGGCATCAGCCATGGAAACGGTACCGTAATTATTTCCCCAGGCATTCAGGATATAGTTGACTACTGCCACGGCATCTTCGTAATTATCTACCTGCGGCGGCATGGGAATGGTGTATTTGGCACCGTTCACGGTAATTTCGTGATTCGATCCGTTTAATACCTGACGTAAAGCACGGATTTTATCGGCTTTCAGGTAATCAGAACCTTTTAACGGAGGAAAAGCAGACGGCACACCCATTCCGTTTAACTGATGACAAGCCACGCATTTTTCCTTGTAAATTTTGGCTCCTTTCGGAAATTTGGCATCGGCAGGATCCTGTGTGGCAACGTATACCAAAGCATTATCCGACACTTTTACCACCTTATGCGAAAGGAAACCGAAAGATTTGCCGACAAAAAATACCAAGCCGGCCATCACAATAATAAGACTGATTTTTTTCATATTTTCGTATTTAATCTGGTACAAATTTAATAAAAAACAATAACGTTTGCTACTTTTCCCATAAGATGGAACGCCGGTAAAGACAAAAATGTTACAATAATTGATTCTTTAAATGTCAACTTTTACTAAGTTCTACAAAGCGTAGTCTGTTGATATTCTGTGTTGTACTTGTTTATCAGATATCGTAGTAATCATTTTACTTTTTAATGGCATTCATTAATTGCTTTTTTACTCGAAGTAAAAAAGAATATTAAAGTGTTTTCTGTTCCTTTCTTGTTTCGTCAAGAAAGGAACCAAAGAAGACGCACCGAAACGAATGCTTCTTCCCGCTCTGCCGAAAAGCAACATCTCCGGCAAAAGAGTCTCTTGCTTATCGCAAGAGAAATGCAAGCACTTTTGCACGATGCTGTAAGCTTTTCGACATTCACTCCAGCGCCGGCTCGCCGTTTCGGGAGGCCTGCCCGCAGCTTATACATCATGCGGTCTTTAGCCTTTGAGAAAAATAAACCTGCGAACATTAAATGTTTCTTATCCGGAGCAGACTGTTAATCAAAAACTTCAAGGACCTTGCCCCGGAAATGCAAATCTTTTCCGGCCAACGGATGATTAAAGTCCATGGTGACTGAATTTTCGTTTATCTGGATAATTTTACCCACATGCCGGTTTCCGTTATTGTCACGCATCGGGAAGGTGTTTCCCACCTGGAGAATTTTTTCATCAACCTTGCCATCTACCGCAAAAGTGTCTTTTGGAATGTCAAAAACGGCATACGAGTCGCGCGGGCCATAAGCTTCTTGGGCTTTGATGATAAAATCAAAAGAATCACCGGGTTTCAATCCGGTCAGGTTTTTCTCAAAACCATCAATAAGCTGACCTTTCCCAAAAGAAAAAGTGGCCGGACGAGTTTCGTCGGCCTGGTCAATGATTTCATTTTCGCCTGCAACAGTCAGCGTATAAGTTACTTTCGCTTTCTTTCCTTTTTCAATTTTGCACATGCTTTGAACCGGTTTAATTATTTTAAAACGCCAAAAGTAAAGTAAAATTTTGTTTCTGATCTTTTGTTTTTGGCAAGTTCCTATTTTATGCAGCAGCAAATTTTTGCCGTTTCCAGGTGTGTTCCAGTCGGAAAATCGGCTGTGGGCAGGTCATCGTTCATGTGGATTTTCGACTTGAATGATTGAACCCCGCAGGGGTTCTGTTTCTATATTTTTTATTCCACGGGTGTAACCCGTGGTTATTCTTATTCAATCCCTGCGGGATTTTACAGTTGCCCAAAAATGGGATGTAGAAAAGATGTTGTCATGAAATTCATTGCCCAGCTGGAAGCCAAAATAAAATTTAGAATCCCTTTTTTTTCGATTGGTATAACCCGGTACAAAGTACCGGGCAAAACCGGAGGAAAAAATAACCCCAAAGGGGTTAAATAAACAGCAGAATTTTATACGCAGGGAATTATTCCAGATCCATAATTATCTGGATATTTTCTTTGATTACTTCTATTAGTTCACCAGGTAAATCGCCCATTTTTTTTATTAGCCTTTTGTTGTCTATCGAGCGAATTTGGTCTATCATTATATCGCTGTTTTGGTGAAGATTGCCCATTCCTTTTTTAAGATGAACCCGTAAAATTTCGGCATCCTTTTTTACATGGGTAGTTATGGGACAAATAATGGTTGACGGATGATGAATTTTGTTTAACAGGTTCGTTTGGACAATTAAAACCGGTCTGGTTTTTCCCGGTTCTGTTCCAATCTGCGGATTTAAGTCTGCCAGCCAGATTTCAAATTGTTTAATCGCCATACTCAATTTCCTCAAATTCTTTTAATACGTCCATGGAATGGGCTTTAACGAGTTCTGAATCCTTTTTCAGTTTTTTTTCAATTAACAGACGTTTTTGAAGTTTATTATAGTAATCGATTGCCTCGTTAATATACCGGTTTCGGGGCTTTTTCATTTTGGAAAGAATCTTTTCGGTTTCTCCAAAAATGGAATCGTCAATTTTTAATGATACTGTTTTCATAATTTCCTATTTGATACCACAAAAGTATATCATTTAAGTATATATTCCAAGTATTTTTTTCTATGGGCTACAAAGTACCGGGCAAAACCGGAAGAAAAAATAACCCCAAAGGGGTTAAAATAAACAATTGGTATTTTTACAGTTTTCTTCCCCTATTCCCCACACTTTTTTATTTTTGAAAAAACAAAACCAATGAAACATATTTACTTCAACAAAAGTTATCTCTGTATTCTTTTTTTTGTTTTGGGTACTTTGACCGGAACGCTTGATGCTCAGAATTCTATTCGGCAACAACAAGCCGAACGATGGGCTGATTCGGTTTATCAAAGCCTGACTTTGGAACAACGTATCGGACAGCTCATCATCACCCGGGCAAATAATCCCAATGGTCCTTACGATACGAAAATAGAAAACTGGATTGAAAAATATGATTTGGGCGGAGTAAGTTTTCTGGCCGGTGACCCGGTGAAACAGGTGCTCCAGATCAACCAATGGAATAAACGGGCCCGAACTCCGCTTTTTGTGGCCATGGATGCCGAATGGGGACTGGGAATGCGACTAAAAGGAACGGTCTCCTATCCTTATCAAATGACGCTGGGAGCTGTTTCGGATGACTCCCTCCTTTTTCAAATGGGGAAACAAATTGTACAACAATGCCGGCGTATGGGAATTCAAATCAATTTTGCTCCGGTGGTAGATGTCAATACCAATCCTTTGAATCCGGTTATTGGGATGCGTTCGTTTGGCGAAAATCCGGATAGCGTGGCCAATAAGGCGTTGTGGTATATGAAAGGAATGGAAGAAAACGGACTGATTGCCTGTGCCAAACATTTTCCCGGTCACGGAAATACTTTTCAGGATTCTCATAAAACCCTGCCGGTAATTACCGATTCAAAAACGGAAATTGAAAAAACAGCGCTTCTGCCCTACCGCGCTCTTTTTAAGAGTCAGCCGCCGGTAAATGCGGTTATGGTAGCTCATCTTTCCGTGCCGGCTCTGGAACATAGAAAACACTTTCCTTCTTCTTTATCGTATCCGGTGGTTACCGGTTTGCTAAAGGATAAAATGCATTTTAAAGGGCTGATTATCACCGATGCGCTGGATATGAAAGGCGTTTCTTTGCAATTTAATCATGGCGATGCGGCTTTAAAGGCTTTTTTGGCCGGCAATGACATTTTACTAACGCCCAATGATATTCCGGAAGCAGTGGCGAAAATAAAAACCGAAGTTTTAAAAAATGAAAAAGCGGCTCAACGATTGAAAGAAAGCTGTAAAAAAGTTCTTTATTATAAATATCTGAGCGGAGCAGCTGCCCGGAAACCGGTGGATACCTTGCATCTGATTTCCGATTTAAATCGTCCGGATTTTCACCATACTGCCAACCAGTTGTTTTACCGGGCAATTACGGTCATTAAAAATGATAGCAATTTGCTGCCGTTTCAGGATACTGTTCCGGCATCTACGGCTATTGTGATTGTGGGTGATAATCATGCCGGTACTTTTGAGCCGGTCTTCCGGCAATATTTTCCGGCAAAAGTTTACTATTTGAAAAAAAATGCTTCGTCGGTGGATAAAAATTTTGTGCTGAAACAGTTGCCGAAATTCGACCGGGCAGTCTTTTGTGTGGTGAAAACCAACAGCTCAGCGGCAAGACATTTTGGTATTTCATCCGATGAAATTGCTTTTCTTACGGCAGCAGCACAGAAAACCAAAACGGTACTAAATCTTTTTGCCAGTCCGTATGCGTTGAATCTGTTTCATAATCCTGCAATTTTTCAGGCCATTGTGGTTTCTTATCAGGATACTTGGCAAACACAAAAGGCTTCTGCCGAGGTTATTACCGGAACACGGAAAGCATCCGGCCATTTGCCGGTAACGGCAGGACATTTTGTGGCCGGTACAGGAATGACGTTTCCTAAAATCAGGTTACGGTACGGCACACCGCAGGAAGTTGGCGCGGATACAACGGTTTTGCACGAAGTAGACTCCATTGCGCTGGCCGGTATCAATATGCATGCCTATCCGGGTTGTCAAATCCTGGCAGCCAAAAACGGGATTATTTTCTATCACAAAGCTTTTGGATATCAGACGTATGCCGATACGGTTCCCGAAAACATGCATTTTATGTACGACCTGGCTTCGTTAACCAAAATTTTGGCTACTACGGTGGCGCTAATCAAACAGCAGGAAGACAGCATCATCAATGTCAATAACAAACTTTCGGCTTATCTTCCCATGTTGTTGTATTCCAACAAAAAAGATCTTGGGATGAAAGAAATTCTTTCGCATCAGGCCGGACTGGAAGACTGGATTCCGTTTTACCTGAGCACACTGAAACTTCATCTTCCTGAAAAATCAATTCCTACAACCAATGTACTGCATTGGATCAAGGTTGTGCTGGGAAAAAAGAATCCGGACAGTGTCGGACCGGATACTACGATTTATCATCATAAAATCAGTGAATTATATACGGTAAGGGTAGCTCAGAATCTTTATCTGCAAAAAGATTACCATTACCACATGATGCAACAAATTCTGGATTCTCCGTTGGGAGAAAAAAAATACCAGTACAGCGGATTGGGATTTTATCTTTTTAAAGCCATGACAGAAAGGTTGAATGAAATGCCTTTCGACCAGTATCTTTACAAAAAGATTTATCACCGGATGGGTTTATACCGGCTTGTTTTTACGCCCCGCCGATATTTTCCGTACACCCAAACCAATCCCACCGAACACGATACTGTCTGGCGCATGCAGCAAATCTGGGGCGATGTGCATGATATGGGAGCCGCTATGCTTGGCGGGGTTTCCGGCAATGCCGGCCTTTTTGGCGATGCCCACGATGTGGCGGCTTTGATGCAAATGCTCATGGATTATGGCCGGTACGACGGTAAACAAATTCTGGATTCAGCTACTATTTGTCTTTTTAATCATCGTTATTTTGCCGCCGACAGCAACCGGCGCGGACTGGGTTTTGACAAACCGCTATTGCGGTACGAAGACCATAAATCGAACTGTAAATCGGCTTCGGACGAAAGTTTCGGCCATTCAGGATTTACCGGAACCTATACCTGGGCCGATCCGAAAAACGGATTGGTTTATGTCTTTTTATCGAACCGTGTTTTCCCGGATATGAACAACGATAAACTGGCCAAAGAAGATATCCGGACCAATATCCATCAGGTATTTTACAATGCTTTTCTGAAAAAGCCGGTTCCGCTGGTAAAAGAAACGGATGTTCCTTAGTAATTGAATAATTTTTCTAGATTTTCCGGATAACGAATCGTTTCAAGAAAAAGCCCTTTGGCAGGAACTGAATATCCGGCTACGCTGCGGTTTTTGGCTTCGATGATGGTGCGGATTTCTTCCGGTGGCATTTTTCCGAGACCGATTTCCAGTAAAGTGCCTACGATCGCCCGCACCATATTTCGCAAAAAGCGATCGGCTGTGATGGTAAAAATCAACAAGCCGTTTTCTTGCTTCCAAAAGGCTTCCTGAATATGACAAATATTGGTTTTTGTCTGGGTGTGTAATTTGGAGAAACTGGTAAAATCCTGGTAATCCGTCAAGTATCCGGAAGCCTGTTGCATGGCTTCGATGTTTAATTTTCCGGGCAAAGGCATGGAAAGATCATACTGAAACGGATCTTTGTGTAATGCAATGTAATAACGATAAGTACGGCTCACGGCATCAAAGCGGGCATGTGCATCCGAAGGTACTTTCCATACACCGTAAACCGCGATATCGGCAGGCAAAAACCGGTTAAGTTTGAATACAAAATCGTTTTCAGAAAATGGAAGTTCTTTTTGCAAATCAAAATGTAAAAAAAACTGCCGGGCATGCACCCCGGTGTCGGTACGGCCACATCCGGTTACATTAACGGTTTCCCCGGTAAGCAGGCTGATCTTTTCGTTAAAAACAGCTTGTACCGTCAGTGCGTTTTCCTGGATTTGCCATCCGTGATAAGCCGTTCCACGATATGCCAGTTTTAAAAAATAACGTGCCATGCTTTTCCGGTTTTTTACATTTCGCGGTTCAGCGCTTGCCACAGCAAATCTTTTAACGGGGTAAGGCCCTGTTGGGCAACAGAAGAAATAAACACATGGGGTACGTCCGGAAGCTCTTTTTCAATCTCTTCTTTTAATTCATCGTCCAGTAAATCCGATTTGGAAATGGCCAACACCCGTTGTTTGTCTAATAATTCCGGATTGTATTGTTGCAATTCATTCAGCAAAATACCGTATTCATTTTTAATGTCTTTGCTGTCGGCCGGAACCAAAAACAACAGGACCGCGTTGCGTTCGATATGGCGCAGAAAACGCGTACCCAATCCTTTTCCTTCGTGGGCTCCTTCAATAATTCCCGGAATATCGGCCATCACAAACGAGCGGTTATCGCGATAGGCCACAATGCCCAGATTGGGCCGGATCGTAGTAAACGGATAATCGGCAATTTCAGGTTTGGCAGCCGAAAGAACAGATAACAAAGTGGATTTTCCGGCATTGGGAAATCCTACCAGTCCGACATCAGCCAATACTTTCAGTTCAAAAACAATGTTGGCTTCGATTCCTTCTTCGCCGGGCTGGGCATAGCGGGGCGTCTGGTTGGTTGCCGATTTAAAATGATCATTTCCCAGGCCGCCACGTCCACCTTCCAACAGGATGATTTTTTGGCCGTCTTCCATGATTTCACCCAGCACTTCACCGGTTTCGGCGTCTTTTGCTACTGTTCCGAGAGGAACTTCAATGACGATGGTTTCTCCGTTGGCTCCGGTACTGCGTTGTCCGCCACCGGGTTCTCCGTGTCCGGCCCGTAAATGACGCGAATAGCGCAAATGCAACAAAGTCCACATGTGCGCATTTCCCACCATAACAATGTCTCCGCCTTTTCCGCCATCTCCCCCGTCAGGTCCGCCTTTGGGCAGGTATTTTTCACGACGGAAATGGACGGAACCGGCTCCGCCATTGCCCGAACGACAGTATATTTTTACATAATCCACAAAGTTGTCGGCAGCCATAAAATGAAATTTTTGAATTGCAAAAATAGTGTAATTGCTTCAACCAACGCAGTAATACCGATGTTAAATCAAAGAGCCCGGCATAAAAACAAAAACCCGGAAAATTGATTCCCGGGTTTTTATCCTGTTTTTTACCGATTATTCATCGGCGTCCAAATACGTGTTATCACGATATCCTGGCAGATCTTTGTACCAGTCGTCATATTGTGTTCCCCCCGATTCAGCCCAATCGCCGAAATGCAGATAACCTTTTGTAATGTCTTGTTTTTCTTTCATCCATTTAAACTTATAATCGATATTGATGGCCCACGGAAGATTTTTGGATGTTTTGTAATATCTTCCGGTAGCCGGATTGCTGTCATCGTCAGCGGTGCCAAACAACGATTGATCGGCTAAACTGGTGGGAGCCATATCGGGCAAATGTATTTCCACATGCACATCGCCTCCTTTGATAAGATACGGGTTGTAAGGAGGTGTACCCAATTGTGAAGCTTCCTGAGGCGTGCTAAAATGGATCGTCATATCAATTTCTTTTCCAAGAGCATATTCCGTATTTTCAAATACGACAAAATTGGCTAAATTTTGTCCTTGTTCGGTACCATTGCCGTTTTGGGGGATTCCTCCGGCGGTATGGTAGTTACTGGTTACCGAAGCAACAACATTTTGATTGACAGGAATCTGAAAAGCAAAACCATTATGAAGTCCGGCACCGTTATGGCGGACATCAAATTTTACCTGAATGTCAACCACTTTGTTTTGCGCATTGGTAATCTGGTTGAAATTATAACCCACAACCAAATCGTTGAAGTCAAAGTCGCCTTTCGAAGGCCATAAATCTTCAAAAGCCAGCGTTGCCCACAATCCGTTACCGGGGAAATAGTTGTTAAAAGCTCTTTCGGGATCGTTGGGATAATCGTCCTGGTCATCCGGTACGCCATCTCCGTCAGAATCCGGTCCCAAGGTGCTGCCGTATCGCAAAATACCCAAATCGTTTACAGGAATTGATTTTGAAATATTTATGTATTTCCACGCTGCCGTATTGGGATCAAATTCGATCAATTTACCATCGCTAACGCTTTTTGACATATAGAGTTTGCCATTGGTTCCCACAGCCAGTGATGTAAGTGGTGACGGCAGTGTAGGATCGCTGATCAATTGGGTATGGATAACATTTCCGTCAAATACGCCTTTATAAACTCCTGATTTAGTAAGGATGTATAATGTTCCGTCATCGGCAAAAGCCAAATCGCCCCATCCGGTATTGGCCAGCCCGTCAATAGAAAATGTTTGTAAATATTGGGCGTTGGCAGGATCGACAGTATATAACTTTGCATGATTTGAAATATAAAGCAATCCGTCAGCAGGATTATAGTC
This sequence comes from Candidatus Sulfidibacterium hydrothermale, assembly GCF_020149915.1. Lineage (GTDB taxonomy): Bacteria > Bacteroidota > Bacteroidia > Bacteroidales > F082 > Sulfidibacterium > Sulfidibacterium hydrothermale. Next base: position 1,912,277 of record NZ_CP083760.1, on the reverse strand, counting down.
CATCCGAGGAAAAGAGCTGGCCATATTCCCGACTTTAGTAAAAGTATAGTTACTTAAATCGTAATAACCCAGTTCGAATGGTCTTTCCCTGTTGGCAACATACACGTAATTATCCACCTTATCTACAGCATTGGCAATGGAAGTAAAAGGAAGATTTCCTACTTTGGTTACTGTACCTGTTCCCAGATCAATTTGGTTCAGATCGGTAGAATTTCCTGACACAGAGTAAAGTATGTCAGAAGTAGCATCGCTTTTTGCGGCAACGGGCCTTGCAAAACCTTGTTTAACAGATGCTCCCTGGTATGTATAGTCCATCGTATTTCCCGTAATCAACAGGTCTTTTCTGGTAAAGTGCCCGTCTTTGCTACGGACGATGTACAGGTATTTGTGATAAGCAGGAATATTAAGCGTTACATTAAAACCATCAGCAGTTGTCATTCCCGAAGCCAGTTTTTGGTTCCGGTCGTCCATGACCACTACGGTGTCATCGTCCGAATAAATAATTTGTTCGGGCTTTTCGCTTTTTAGGCTGTAAATATCATATTTCGCTCCGGATTCTGCATCGTGAATGTTTACAGTAATTTTCTGTGTTGTGGAGAAGTTAAATTGATCCGGAATAGTCAGGCTTTCGATGCCGGTAGATTCTGCTGGTGTTGGCGCGGGTTCCGGTGTTTCATTACAGGCTGTCAAACCGAACAGCGCCAATAAAATAAGTGCTCCTAAGGGTTTGAAAAGTTGTTTCATTGTTATTTTTTTTTCGTTGTTCTCTAATAATTAAACAAAAAGTAAGCCGTTGGTTTTAACGTGCTTAATAACAGGTGATTATGGGTGTTCGAAGCCGTGTTAAATCTCATATTGGGAAAAAACCGTTTCATCCGGGAAAGCTTCGGTTTTCCATAATCATCTTTTTCAGAGTACAGAATAATAGTTGTCTGTTGGCAGAGACTTTACAAAGGTACAAAAAATGGCCATTACTTTTTACGAATCAGCATCAGACCGTCACGGAGAGGAACCAACATCTGTTTATTTTCTGAATGAATAAGGGTAACGCGAAATAAGGGAAGAAAATTTGTTCATAAGGAAAACTTTTTCCAAACATCTTAACACAGTGTATATTATTCAAAAATATTCGTATTATTGCTAATAATATTTTAATATTTGTGTTTTGTTAAGAAAATAAGGGAAGAGAATAAAACAAACGAATTAATAAAAAAACTCAGAGGGATGCTATTTTTAAAATAGAATTCTTTTTTTGAAGAAGTCGTAATTCATTGTGAACGGGAAGAAATGAAATAATAATGCAGCTCTCCGAAAAACTTTTTAGAAACTAGTATAGAAGGAACATCTGACATCGTCTTCAATTTTACTTTTGAAGATTTTGCGTGTGGTTCACATTAAAACATATAATTATTGAAATAACATGATTTCCCATCCTCAAAAATAATGTAATATGAGAAAATTTACTATTTTTATCTCATTGATAATCTTGTCATTATCCGTCTTTTCTCAAAATCTTAACTACAAAGAAAAAGCGATTGAGCCCAAAGCCAATTATTTTGACATTGTAGCTTCCGCCAGGGCAAACCTTTCCCAATTAGACATGCGTATTCTCGCCAATAAAAAAGCCCAAAAACATTTTGAACGATGGGCCTATTTCTGGAAAGACAGAGTTTATGCCGATGGTACTTTCCCCCCGGCCGATCTTGGCTATTTTAATGCAGGCATTCTCGATAGCAAAGGAAAAATAGTACGGCAAACTTCTTCAATGAAAGAGGGAACAAATGGCGTTTGGGTTAACATTGGTGCACATACCGTGCCCCAACACAATGGGTATCCAAACTATCCTCAAATGGGGCGATTAAATTGTTTATTACGGTTTCCCAGCCCGGAAGGCATGGATCATGATGTTTTATTTGTAGGGGCGCCTTCCGGTGGTATCTGGAAATCTTCCGATGGTGGTACTTCCTGGACGCCAATATTGGATAATGTGGCAGGAATCGGCATAACCGATATTCAATCAGCAGATACTTCCTATTCTCTTCATACGGTTATTTATGCATCAACAGGAGATTATGACGGTCTGAATATTAAATCAATAGGAGTCTTGAAATCAACAGATGGCGGTAATACATTTTTTTCTACAAATCTTAGTTTCTCACTAAGCCAACAGGGAATAACATCAAATCTTTTAGTTTTAAGTAATGATACAGTTATTGTTGGTACCAGCAATGACATCTACAGAACAACGGATGGAGGAACGACATGGCAGAGTACACTTTATGATTCCAGACCTGTTGAATATGGCCGATTTGTTAAGAGCGATAATGACACGATTGCCTGTATGAATGTTGCTGGTGAAGTTTATACATCAAGCGACAAAGGAAATAGCTGGCATAAAATAAGAGATGGAAGTGATCGTCCAGGCAATAAACTTGCCCTGTTTTTTAAAGGCGGGACCTTATTCATGGAAGACAAAAATGGGCAAATATCTTACTATGATTCTGCCGGCTGGAAAGAAATAGGTAATCCTGTTCCTGCTTATGATCCCCAATACGGGTATGATCAAACCCTTTTGATAGAAAACAACATGATAATCAGTGGAGCTGTGGACGGATTTCACAGTACAGACTCCGGCTCAACCTGGTATAAGTCTTTAAACGGATACTGGCAAAGCGATGCTGATTCGGGGAGTTATATTCATCCTGATTTTCATGCCATGGGAAAATTGGATAATGACACCAGCACGTACAAATATTGGGTTTGTACTGACGGGGGACTGAATTACGTTGAATACAAAAAGGAGGGTGATTTTAAACCTGTTGTTACATACAAATCGGATAAATGTATTGTTACCCAATTATATTCGGCTGCTATTACCCCAAACAGCACAACGGGAAACATGTTGCAGGGAAATCAGGACAATGATGGTTTTAGCAGAGAAATGTTTGATGGAGAAATGCAATGGATTGCAGCAGCAGCGGGTGATGGTACAGCAACAGCCATAGATTACACGGATCCTAAAATCAGGTACTTAGGCTGCCAGAATGGGGTCCTAAATATAGCAATAAACGGGTTTTCAGGAAATTACATGGGAGATGTTCAATTAAAAATACCAGGGGCAAACTTTGTTTGGCCCTTGGAGATGAACACCATTAACCCTAGTAAATTATATGCAGGAGGAGATGATGTTTATTTACTTAATGCTGATAGCGGTTCTATGACCGCGCTAAAAGCCGGAACGGGGACCGTTTCTTTTATTAGCACCCACAATAATGCTGTTTTTGCCATTGGCGACAGTGCTGTCAGGAAAAGTTTAGATGGCGGTCAAACGTGGAGCAGCCTTAATCAGGCAAGTACCGATCCTTCAGCAACAATCAATTCTATTGATTTTGTAGCCACTCATCCCGACACCGTTTATGCAACGGTAAAAAGCTATATAAGTGACCAAAAGGTTTTTAAATCTACCGATGGAGGGTTAACATGGAATAATATTTCGGCCGGTTTACCTAACATTCTTATGAAAAAGGTGCTCGTGGCACAAAACAACTACCAGGAAATCTTGTATGTCGCTACAGAATTAGGGGTTTATTATAAAATTGGAGATATGCAATGGGCCCGCCTTGGAGATAATTCTTTACCCAACGTTATCGTTAATGATTTGGATATTAATTATACTGAGAATGCCTTGGTTGCGGCAACATTTGGCAGGGGATTATGGCAATTTGACATTTCAGATCAGGTAGGGATTAATGAAAATGAATTTGCTGAGAATCAAAAACCGGTTATTTTTCCCAACCCTGTTACCGATGGGAGAATACATATCAATTTACCACAATTTAACAGTCAAAACCGGTACTATTATGTAATCTATAATATTGTAGGAGGTATCATGAAGCAGGGAGAGCTGACGAATAAAAATACGGAACTTGATTTGACAAATGTTTCAAATGGAATTTATATGATGAAAATATCAAGTGATAAAAATAAAAGTTTTGTACAAAAAATTATTAAAAATTAGTCATCTTATAAAAAGGTTATTGCTTGTTTCTCTTTTCCTGATTTTAGTAACAGGATTTGAGTCCTGTAAAACTATTGCTATTGAATCAGCAAGCAGGAATCTCGTTTACCCGGGTGTTCCAAGAGGAAAAATATACATGAATTTTTCTGTCGTTTTTTCTTCAAAAGATAATTTCTCAATAAAACGGGTAATGCTTGGAGATTCTGTTATTAAACGCTATTCTTTGCAGGATTTAAAAACGCAGGTATTTCTTGACATTAAAAAAAACCAATTTGGTCCCGGTAAGTTCAAGTTAATTTTTAAATCTTATGACCTAAGAAAAAATAAGAAGAACCAGGTTTTCCTGACAATTGTTCGTAATGGAAGACCCAAAACGATTTCAGCTTTTGCAGATTTAAAGAAGCCTGTGTACAGGAGGTAATCTGCAATCCTCATTGGTACAGGTATGTTGCTGTTTTCAGATTGAACATTAATCACCGTTCTAACTGAAAAATGCAATTATAATTTCCGTATCAACATCAATCCATCCCGCACGGAAAGTATCACCTGCTCTACCCTGCTGTCATTCTTTACCAATTCATTAAAAGCCATGACTCCACGCGTTTCCTTATCGGGGTGGCTGTTATTTTCCACTACCTTTCCGCCCCACAGCACATTGTCAGCCAAGATAAAGCCGCCTTTGCGCAGTTTACGGAGTGCGAGTTCATAATAGTCCGGATAATGGTTTTTATCGGCATCAATAAAAACCAAATCAAATGTTTCGTCCAAATCAGGAATAACCGCCCGTGCATCTCCTAAAATAAAACGGATTTTTTTGCCGTAAGGTGCTTTGTCGAAAAAACGACGGGCAAAACTTTCAATTTCTTCATTGTTATCAATGGTGTACAAAATTCCGCCTTCAGGCAGGGCTTTTGCCATCGAAAGCGCAGAATAGCCGGTGAATGTTCCGATTTCCAGAATGCTTTGCGGTTGCAGCATGTGGATGACCATTTCCAGAAATTTTCCCTGTACCTTTCCGGACAGCATGTGCGGATAATAGGTTTTAAGATGGGTTTCACGGTTCAGCTGGTACAATAATTCGTCTTCATCCGTGGTGTGGTTTTCGATATAGCTTTCTAATTGATCCATTTTTTTCATTTTAAATCCGTAGATCTCTGTCGGAGGATAAACCAATTTGGCAAAGGTACAACACAAAATAGAACAGATTCCGGTTGGCCGGGATGCCTAACGTTTTTACGCTTTTTTTGCCTTTTTCTTCCCTGCAATCGATTGAAAAAAGCATTTAGAAACAATCTAAATGTTAATTTTTTGAAAAATAGTTTGCATGCGAACTATTTTTACTTTATTTTTGTACGCATGCGTAATAACTGAAAAAAAGATGAAGCTAAACGAAACCATTGAATTTTACATCCGGACGACCTCATTGGCGCTTTCGCGAATGTACAATTCAATTGCAGTAAAGTACGGCATAACCCAAACAATAGGTTACATTCTTACCTATGTAAGCCGAGAAGGGACTCCTTCCACGCGGCTTGCACAGCTTATCGGAATGAAAAATTCGAGCCTGACCCGGCTGTTGAAAAAAATGGAAAAAGACGGTTGTATTTACCGGCAGGTTTCGCCGGACGATAAGCGGGTAGTCAAAATTTTTCTGACCGAAAAAGGGGTGCAACGTCGTAAAATTGCAAAAAAAGTGGTTTTGGATTTTAATCAGAAGTTGCTGAATAAAATCGATGAAGACGAAATGAAGACCTTTTTTAAGGTATTCGATATTATCAAGGAACAGGTAGCCATCGAGCTGGGTGAAGTTCCTGCAAAAGAAGGACATAATACAAAACAAATAAACAATGGACAACTCGTTCATTAAATTAATAAACCTAATCTTTATATATTATGGTACGTAGAATCAAAAAAGTTGCAGTGTTGGGCTCCGGTGTGATGGGTTCCGGCATTGCTTGTCATTTTGCCAATATCGGCATTGAGGTTTTGCTCATCGATATTGTGCCACGTGAACTGACCGAAGCTGAGAAAGCCAAAGGGCTGACACTGAATGACAAAGTAGTCAGAAACAGAATCGTTAATGATTCCCTGAAGGCTGCGCTCAAATCAAAACCATCCCCTATTTACAAAAAGTCGTTTGCCAAACGGATAACAACCGGTAACTTTGATGATGACTTACCGAAAATCAAAGACTGTGACTGGGTAATCGAAGTCGTGGTAGAACGTCTTGATATTAAACAGCAGGTCTTTGAAAAAGTGGACAAATTGAGAAAACCGGGTACTTTGGTTACTTCCAATACTTCCGGTATTTCCATTGACGCTATGGCGGAAGGCAAAAGCGAAGATTTCCAGAAACATTTTTGTGGAACTCACTTCTTCAACCCGCCGCGTTATCTGCAACTTTTTGAAATTATTCCGTCCAAATATACCGATCCGGAAGTATTGGCTTTTCTTGAAGATTATGCCGGCCGTTTTCTGGGCAAAACACCGGTTTTGGCCAAAGACACCCCGGCTTTTATTGCCAACCGTATCGGAACCTATTCTATTATGGACCTTTTTAATAAGGTGAAAGATTACGGTTTAACCATTACCGAAATTGATAAACTGACCGGACCGGTGATCGGACGCGCCAAATCGGCTACTTTCCGTACCGCTGATGTGGTTGGTCTGGATACCCTGATCCATGTGGCCGATTATATTCGCGAAACCACCAACGACGAAGCACACGATGCTTTTAAAGTACCGGATTACCTCCAGAAAATGCTGGAAAACAAATGGCTGGGATCGAAAACCAAACAAGGATTCTTTAAAAAAGTAGTGGTTGACGGAAAGAAAAAATTCCTCACCCTCGACTTTGAAACCTTGGAATACAAGGAAGATCCCAAACCGAAATTCTCGGTACTGGAAAAAACAAAAGGCATTGATGATTTGCATAAACGTTTCCCGGTATTGCTGGCTGACAAAGGAAAAGCCGGTGAATTTTACCGTGACTCATTTTACAGCCTGTTCCAGTTTACTTCTAACCGGATTCCGGAAATTACCGAAGACATCTACAAGGTGGATGACGCCATGATGGCCGGATTTGGCTGGAAGATTGGTCCTTTTGAAATCTGGGATTCGTTGGGTGTAGCCGATACGGTAAAAGCCATGGAAGAAGCCGGCAAAAAACCGGCCCAGTGGGTTTATGATATGCTGGCAGCCGGTAAAGAAAGCTTCTTTACCGTGAAAAACGGCCGGAAATATTATTACGACCTGAAAACCAAAGATTATAAAGAAGTTCCCGGACAGGAAAATAAACTGTCACTGGCCCTGCTGCGTAATACCAACGTGGTTTGGGAAAATAATGATGTGAGCATTTTCGATTTGGGTGACGGCGTTTTGAACGTTGAATTCCACTCGAAAATGAATACCATTGGCCAGGGAACGCTCGAAGGACTGAATAAAGCCCTCGACATGGCTGAAGCGGATTACAAAGCCATGGTGATTTCCAACGAAGGCGACAACTTCTCTGCCGGCGCCAATGTGGGTATGATTTATATGTTGGCTGTTGAACAGGAATGGGAAGACTTGAACATGGCTATTCAGTGGTTCCAGAAAACCACCATGCGCTTGCGCTATTCTTCTATCCCGGTAATTGCTGCACCTCATGGTATGGCACTGGGTGGCGGATGCGAAGTTTGTATGCATAGCGATAAGGTGATTGCTCATGCCGAAACCTACATGGGTTTGGTAGAATTTGGTGTAGGACTGATTCCTGGCGGTGGCGGAACCAAAGAGTTTGCTCTCCGTCTGGGCGATGAACTGCGTCCCGGAGATATCCGTACCAACCAGTTCCTGAACCGTTATCTGAGCATCGGACAAGCCAAGGTTTCCACTTCGGCTTACGAAGCTTTCGATTTGGGTTACCTCCGTCCGGGTGTTGACGAAGTGATTGTCAGCCGTGCTCATCAGCTGGCTTATGCTAAAAAAGTGGCGCTTGAAATGGCCGACAAAGGATACTCACAACCGGCTCCGCGTAACGACGTCAAAGTTTTGGGACGTGAAGCTCTCGGAATGGTTTATGTAGGCTCTGACGGGTTTAAAACCGCTCATTATATGTCAGAACACGATGGTTTAATTGCCGAAAAACTTGGGTATGTGATGGCCGGAGGCGAAATCTCACAGGCGCTTACCGAAGTTTCAGAACAATATCTGCTGGATCTGGAAAGAAAAGCTTTCCTGGAACTTTGTATGACACGGAAAACGTTAGAGCGTATTAACAGCCTGATTACAAAAGGTAAAATCCTCAGAAACTAATCACCAATCATTTTTAAAAACAGAAAAAATTTAATATTATGAATGCATATATAGTAGGTGGATATCGTTCGGCCATCGGCAAAGCTCCGCGGGGAACTTTACGTTTTACCCGTCCCGATGATATTGCCGTTGAAGTCATCAGACATTTAATGAATGACTTTCCACAAATCGAGAAATCGGAAATTGACGATGTTGTTGTCGGAAACGCTTTTCCGGAAGCTGAAACCGGAATGAACATGGGACGTTTGCTCTCATTGATGTCACTGGATACCGTGGATGTTCCCGGTTCAACCATCAATCGTTTCTGTTCATCCGGAATCGAAGCCATAGCCATTGCTTCAGCCAAAGTAAGTGCAGGAATTGCTGATGTAATTATCGCCGGTGGTGCCGAAACCATGTCGATGATTAACATGGGCGGATGGCGCATGGTGCCTAACCCGAAAGCAGCAAAAAGTAATCCTGACTGGTATCTGAGCATGGGATTGACTTCGGAAATGGTAGCCCGTGAATATAAACTGAAACGGGAAGAACTGGATGAGTTTGCAGCCAATTCGTATGCCAAAGCCATTAATGCTATCGACAACGGTTACTTCAAAGATCAGATCGTTCCCATCACGGTGGAAGAAAATTACTTTGAAGACGGGGTGATGAAAACCCGGAAAAAAATCTTTGATACGGACGAAGGTCCGAGAAGGGGAACTACTCCCGAAACGTTGGCCAAACTGCGTCCTGCCTTTGCTCCTGATGGCGTTTCTACTGCAGGAAACTCATCGCAAATGTCGGATGGAGCTGCTTTCGTCTTGGTAGTGTCAGAAGAAGCCTTGAAACGTTACAACCTGACTCCGCTTGCCCGTCTGGTAGATTACCAGGTTTCCGGCGTGGAACCTTATAAGATGGGTATCGGTCCGACCAAAGCCATTCCGAAAGTGTTAAAACACGCCGGAATGAAACTCGAAGACATGGATCTTATTGAGCTGAATGAAGCTTTTGCCACCCAGTCGCTGGTTGTGGTAAGAGAAGTGGGAATTAACCCGGAAATCTTAAACGTTAACGGTGGAGCCATTGCCCTGGGACACCCCTTGGGATGTACCGGTGCCAAACTGACCGTTCAGATTCTGAATGAATTGAAACGCCGTAATAAAAAATACGGTATGGTCACTATGTGTATCGGAACAGGACAAGGTGCTGCCGGTATTTATGAAATGTTATAAATAATTTTAAGCACATCAGTTGATAAACTGGTGTGCTTTTTTTACAAATCGAATTATTCAACTATTAAATTATAAAATTATGTCAGACAAAAAAGCGTTAAAAGGTGGTGAGTTTCTCATCAGGGAAACCAATGCGGCCGATATTTTCATTCCTGAAGAATTTAACGAAGAACAGCAAATGATGGCACAAACCTGTAAAGATTTTACCGAAACACAGGTTTTGCCCAACGTGGAACAATTGGAACACCACGATAATGAATTGTTGACCAAATTATTAAAAGATGCCGGCGAGCTCGGATTGCTGGGGATTTCCATCCCGGAAGAGTATGAAGGTTTCGGACAGAATTTCGTGACTTCTATGCTTACCGTAGAAGAAATGGGAAAAGGATTTAGTTATGCCGTAGCTTATTCGGCTCACACCGGAATCGGTACCCTCCCTATTCTTTATTTTGGTACAGAAGAACAAAAGAAAAAATATCTTCCCAAGCTGGCTACCGGTGAATATATCGGCGCTTATGCCCTTACCGAGCCGGATGCCGGTTCTGACCCGAATAACGGGAAAACCAAAGCTACATTGAGCGAAGACGGAAAATACTATGTGCTGAACGGGAGTAAAATGTGGATCACCAACGGGGGAATCGCCGACTTGTTCATCGTTTATGCTAAAATTGAAGACGACAAAAACCTGAGTGCTTTTATCGTGGAACGCGATACGCCCGGATTTACTTTCGGTGCTGAAGAAGACAAAATGGGAATCCGTGGTTCTTCCACCATCCAGATTTTCTTCGATAACGCCAAAGTGCCGGTAGAAAACCTCTTGGGTGAAAGAAATGAAGGTTTTAAAATTGCCCTGTATATCCTGAACCTTGGCCGTATCAAACTGGCTGCCGCTACTACCGGTGCTGCCAAAGCAACGATTGACGCCAGCGTTCAGTATGCCAACGAAAGAAAACAGTTTGGAATGGCTATTGCCAACTTTGGTGCCATTAAAACCAAACTGGCCGAAATGGTTATCCGCACCTTTGCCACTGAATCGCTGACTTATCGCGCCAGCCAGAACATTGATGACGCCATTAATCAGCTGGTTGCTGATGGTATGGATAAAGGCCGGGCTTCCATCGAAGGAATTCGTCAGTTTGCCATTGAAGCTTCCATTGCCAAAGTTTTTGGTTCTGAAGCATTGGATTTTGTGGTGGACGAAGGCGTTCAAATTCATGGTGGAATGGGCTATTCAGCCGAAACTGTGGTAGAAAGAGCTTATCGCGATTCCCGTATTAACCGTATTTTTGAAGGAACCAACGAAATTAACCGTATGGTGGCTGTTGGCGAATTGCTGAAACGGGGTATGAAAGGTGAAATCGACCTGCTGACACCGGCCAAAGAAGTAGCCAAAGAGCTGATGGGTATTCCTGATTTCGGTAGCACAACCATGGACTATTTTGAAAACAAACACAAATATATTGTGAATTTCAAAAAAGCCATTTTGATGGTCGCCGGTGCTGCGTTGCAGAAATACATGGATAAATTCCAGAATGAGCAGGAAATTATGTTGAATGTAGCCGATATGCTGATGTATACTTATGCTGCCGAATCAACACTGCTCCGCGTGGAAAAACTGGCCAGCAAGTACGATGAGAAAAAATTGGCGATTTACAAAGATATCTTGGATGTATTCTTGTATGATACAGCTTACCGGATTAACAAAATCGGGTTGGATGCTGTGAATTCATTTGCCGAAGGCGATGAACAGGCAGGAATGCTGATGGGGATGAAACGTTTTACCAAAGTGAATCCGGTGAACGTAAAAGAAGCCCGCAGAAGAATTGCTGATCAATTGATTGAAGCTAACCAGTACAATTTTTAGTTAACAGATTTTGAGAAACAGGCTCATTTGAGCCTGTTTCTCTTCTCTTTTTTAAAGTGTAATTTTTTATATGGCAAAAACCAAAGATTTTAGAAAGCTGGCCAATAATCCGTTTCGCCTGAACCTGTTTTTCTTAAAACATATGCCGATGGGCATTTTAAACGGATTGCGCATTGTGGAACTGGATGAAAAACATGCTTCAGTTTCGGTGCCGTACAACTACCTGACCAAGAATCCGTTCAGGTCACTTTATTTTGCGGTACAGTCTATGGCCGCCGAACTTTCGTCCGGTGCGATGGCCATTGCTGAAGTAAAAGCAGCTCCGCGGCCGGTTTCCATGCTGGTTTTTGATATGCAGGCAAAATTCACCAAAAAAGCCCAAAGCCGGGTTACATTTACCTGTAACGACGGAGAAGCCCTGCGTGATGCCGTAAAAAAAACACTCGAAACCGGAGAAGGGGTTACTGTGCCCATCGTTTCCATTGGAATTGACGAAGCCGGTGATCAGGTCTCTGAATTTAAATTTACCTGGACGTTTAAAGCAAAAAAATAAACAACAATTAAAAAACCGATAGCGTATAGAAAAAATATTTACAAACCGTCATTCACAAGTTTAACCTAAAACTATTACCTATGAAGCTGGAAAGAAATTTTGACATCCTTGATCAAAATGTCAAAGAGAATAATCTGAAAGTTGCCTTGTCGGTGAAAAGAAACGGACAATGGGAAAATTTCAGCACGGATGAATACAAAGAAATGGTCGATTACTTTAGCTATGGCCTGCTGGCTATGGGCTTTAAAAAAGGAGATAAAATTTTAACAATCTCCAATAATCGTCCGGAATGGAATTTTGCCGACATGGGGATGGGACAGCTCGGTGTGATTCATGTTCCGGTTTATCCTAATATCGGACCGGCTGAGCATCGTTACATCCTGGAACACTCCGAAGCCCGTATCGTTATCCTTTCGTCCAAAGAATATTACGACAAAATAAAACCACTGGCCGACGAAGTTCCGAAGATTGAAAAGATATTCACATACGATAAAGTAAATGGTGTCCCCCACTGGAGCGAAATTGTGGAACTGGGGAAGAAAAACAAAGATAAATACGAAAAAGAACTGCCTAAAATTAAAGACAGCATCTCTAAAGATGACCTTCTTTCCATTATTTATACTTCCGGTACTACCGGACGTTCTAAAGGCGTGATGCTAACCCACAATAATATTTTGAGCAATGTGAATGCATCCAGACCGTTGTTACCGGTGGTTCCCGGTGATCGCTGGTTAAGCTTTTTGCCGTTGTGCCATGTACTGGAACGCGAAGTCAACTATTTGGTCCAGGCAAAAGGTTTAGGCGTGTATTACGTGGAAAGCATCGATACCATTGGTGAAAACCTGAATGAAGTCCATCCGCATGGCTTTGCCACTGTTCCGCGGGTGATGGAAAAACTCTTTGATAAAATCATGCTGAAAGGCAAAGAATTAAAAGGGTTAAAACGTTCGCTGTTCGACTGGGCTGTTAACCTGGGAATGGAATATGAAGATGATCCGGCCAAACGCGGCAAAGCTTATGACTTTAAACTGAAGATTGCCCGGAAACTGATCTTTAGTAAATGGAAAGAAGCTCTTGGCGGCGAGATTAAAGTGATTATTTCGGGAGGGGCAGCACTGCAACCGCGACTGGCCAAGTTGTTCAGCGCAGTAGGAATTACTGTGGCCCAGGGTTACGGATTAACAGAAACGTCTCCGGTAATTTCGGTGAACTATGGCGAATATCCTACCATGCAGGCCGGAAGTGTTGGCCCTGTCTTGTCGAATGTGGAAGTGAAAATTGCCGAAGACGGCGAAATCCTGATGAAAGGCCCCAATTTGATGGTAGGCTATTATAAAGATCCGGAAAAAACCAAAGAAGTGATTGACGAAGAAGGATGGTTCCATACCGGTGATATTGGGAAGATAGAAAATGGAGTACTGTGGATTACCGATCGTAAAAAAGAGATTTTCAAGCTCTCTACAGGTAAATATGTAGCCCCGCAGATTGTGGAAAACCGCTTTAAAGAATCCCCGCTTATTGAGCAAATTCTGGTGGTAGGCGAAGGGGAAAAATTTGCGGCAGCCATTATCAGCCCGAATTTCCATTATCTGCACGGCTGGTGTTTTAAAAATGGTGTGAAATTCCGTGACAATACCGATTTGATTCGTCATCCCAAAGTATTAGCCCGGTATCAGGAAGAAGTGGACCGGATTAATCAAACTTTAGGCCGCCATCGTCAGATTAAGAAGTTTGCCCTTACCTGCCGTGAATGGTCTACCGAAACCGGCGAGCTCTCCCCTACGCTGAAATTGAAACGAAATCAGTTGAAAAAACTGTATAAAACCAAACTGGACAACTTATACGGTTATACTGACGATTACGGTGATCTTGGCCTTATCGAAAATACCGCTTCTGCAAAAAAAGAAGAAGCTGAAAAATAAACCGCTCAGATTAACTTGTTTACCGTGCCCTGCGGCGACTTTTGTCAAAGCAGGGCTTTTTTATGCAATTTAGAACCGGTTTGAACGCCATTTTCCCGGTGGTTTCATACATTTGTCTTGTCAATTACAGCTTTACATTATGAATAAAATACGCATTGCCATTAACGGGTTTGGCCGGATTGGCCGGATTACCTTTCGTAATCTTCAAAAAAAAGAAAATATGGAAGTGGTAGCCATCAATGATTTGACGGATACCGCCAACCTGGCTCATTTGCTTAAATATGATTCTGTGCATGGTCCGTTTCGGGGAACAGTGCAACACACTGAAAAAGCGCTCATTGTAAATGATAATCAGATTCTGGTTTTCAACGAACCGGATCCGTCGAAACTTCCCTGGGAAAAACTGAAGATTGATGTGGTGATCGAATCAACCGGACAGTTTGTTGAACGCGACAAAGCCATTCTTCATGTGGAAAAATCAGGTGCCCGGAAGGTCATTATTTCTGCACCGGCCAAAGGTGAACGCGAAAATGTAAAATATGTCGTGCTGGGCGTTAACGACCAGATTATTGACAAAAAGGATGTGATTATTTCCAATGCTTCCTGTACCACCAATAATGTGGCGCCGCTGATTATGATTCTGGATGAGCTTTGGGGCATTGAAAAAGGATTTATGACTACGGTACATTCTTATACCAAAGACCAGAACATTGTGGACGGTCCGCATAAAGACTGGCGCAGAGGCCGGGCTGCTGCTTATTCGATCGTTCCTACAACTACGGGAGCAGCCAAAGCTTCCACCCGGATTTTTCCTCATCTGAAAAACAACCTGGGAGGTGCCGGAATCCGGGTTCCTGTTCCGGATGGCTCGCTTACCGACCTGACCTGTACGCTCAGGAAATCAACCAGCGTGGAAGAGATCAACGCTGCTTTTAAAGAAGCTGCCCAGGGCCGGTTAAAAGGAATTTTGCAATATACCGAAGATCCTATTGTGTCTGCCGATATTATTGGAAATACCCACTCGGCTGTTTTTGATGCCAATTTAACCGCTGTGTTGGGGGATAAACATAAGCTGGTGAAAGTGGTGGCCTGGTACGACAACGAAATGGGATACTCCAGCCGGCTGGTGGAACTGATCGAAAAATTTGTCTGACTTTACTTTAAGTCCTTCACACTTCAAATTTTAAGTACTTCAAGTGCCTAAAGTGGGAAATCACAAAAAACAAAAAAGCAAATCACAAAAAAATCCCAAATTCCAAAAATTAACTTCTTTTGTCATGCTGAACGCAGTGAAGCATCTATTTTAACAACCGTGATTATTTTTAAGATCCTTCACTCCGCTGCGCTCCGTTCAGGACGACAGAAAAAAACAGGTAAATATCTGAAAATCAACAATACCAATAACCAGGACTAATGACCAAGTGAGAAATCACAAAAAACATAAAAACAAATCACAGCCTCGTTCATCAATTATCGTTGAGTCAAACATCTTCCCATCTAACGTTCTCCATCCTTCCATCCCAAATCTTTCAGCATTAGAGATCCTTCGCTTCGCTCAGGAGGACAAACACGACTGGGCAAAATGGCGAAAGGACGCCCCCCAAAAAACAAAATCCACCCCTGTTTATCTTTCATCGCTCTGCATTTATCGTTCGTTCATCCTTTCCCAATAACTCTTTTTACCACGAAGTCCCTCAAAGGACATCACAAAGAAGCTCAAAGGAAAACGTTAAAAAAATCCTATTCACTTTTAAGTACTTCACACTTCACACTTCAAACTTCAAGTACTTAAAATGCCTAAAGTGGGAAACTCCAAAAAGCAAAAGACAAATCACAAGGGAAATCCAAAAAAACAAATCCGAAAAATTCTAAATTAATGATAACCAATCAAAACAACTCAACACTTATCATTTATCGTTTATCGCTCATCATTTCCCAATGACCAGTGTACTAATGACTCTTTTTACCACAAAGTCCCTCAAAGGACATCACAAAGAAGCTCAAAGGAAAACGTTAAAAAAAGTCCTGCTCACTTTAAGTACTTCACACTTCAAACTTCAAGTACTTCAATCAATCTGTATAATATTGTTTTTAATGGCAAATTTCACCAGATCGACGGTAGTTTTCAGTTCAATTTTTTTCATAATGTTGTTCTTATGCGTTTCTACCGTTCGCACGCTGATAAATAACTTTTCTGCAATATGGCGGTTAGACATTCCTTCGGCAAACAGTTTAAAGACTTCCATCTCACGCGGCGAAAGCTGTTTGAGTTTGTCTTCTTTTTCCTCCGGACCAATTTTTTGATCTGATAAATAGCTGTGGAGCAGAATATCGGTTATGCTTTTGGCGTAATATTCGTGCCCGTTGCGTAAGGTGTAAATGGCTTCCAGTATTTCTGACCGATTGGCATCGCTTCCCAAATGTCCTTTTGCTCCGGCTTTAATGGTTCGTAAAATAAATTTTTCATCGTTGAACAACGACAAAACCAACATCTTCCCTTTAGGGAAAAATTGCGGAAAACGTTTAATATCATCAATTATTTTCTCCGAAATGCGGTAAGCAATCAGTAATACAACATGGACCGGATTTTCGGGAGGTTGCCGAATTAAATCATTTAAAGTCTCGTAAGTGCCTGAAATTTCAATGTCTTCAGAATCTTTCAGCAAAGCACAAAAAGCATCGGAAATAACCGGATAAGAATTGACAAGTGCAACGTAAATCATGAAATTTTCGTTTTTCTGTCTGCGAAATTACTAAAAGTATTCCATTTGCCCTTTATGAAACCGGTTGTTTTCCGGAATAATCCGGTGAATAATGCGATTCTGATTTATTCAGTAACCAGGTGGCCAGAACAGCAACAATCAATGTTGTCGCAAAAGTCATAATGCGCGAAGTGATCACCTTGTCCATTCCGGTATTGATCCAGATAATGGTAAAAAGGATGCCATAGACGATCGTCACCAAAACCGCTTTTCCGTGGTATCTTTTCCAAAAAAGCGTCAGCAGTACCACGACCGAGAAAGTGCCGCCAATGCCTGCCCATACATAACTCACCAAGGTAAAAATAAAAGTTTTGCTTCCTGTAAACCAGGAAAGCAACAGAGCTATAATGGCCAGAAAGGCAGTGATTACACGCGAGATAAACAGATTGTGTTTTTGTAAAAAACTTTTGTTTTTGACCAGTGGTTTAAGAATGTTTTCAGAGAATTCTGTGGCGGAAAGAATCAATAACGAATCGGCGGTGGAAATCATGGCGGCAATGGCGCCGGTAATAAGAATGGCAGCAAAAACCGGATGAAAAATCTGGAGCATCACTTTCGGCATTACAAATTCTCTGTCAGACAAGCCGTGCGGACCAAAGATGGCCAGTCCGAGCCATCCGATCGACAAAGCGCCGAGATAAGCAATCAGCGTCCACGTAATGCCCACATTACGGGCAAATTTGGCCTGTTTCGGATTTTTTATGGCCATAAAACGGGTCGTTAGCTGCGGTTGGCCACCCAGATAACCAAAAAACCACGAAAAACCACCGACAATGACTACGCCCAGCGAAAATCCGGAGGCCGCCCCCGTTAAAGAAGTGTAAGAGGAACCGGCTTTGGATAAGGCCATGCTCATACTGTGGGCATACAGACCGGGATGATGGGCGACGTAAAAAATGCCAACCAGTGGTCCTACGATCAAGGCAATGATCATGACGATGGCCTGAACAACATCGGTGTAAACCACCGACTGGAACCCGCCGTAAATGGTGTACGGAATAATAACGGCAGCCGTGATGATCATTCCTGTTCTGGCATCCAGCCCAAACATGGTATGGAGTGTTTTTCCTCCACCAAGAAATTGTGCGCCCACATAAAAGAAGAAAAAGAATACGATGGCCGCGCTGGATACCATTCTGATTTGTTTTGCTTTTTCAGGATGCGAACGGGCCAGAAATCCGGTAAAAGTATTGGCCTGGTATTTTTCAGCCGCATCGCGCAGGCGCCAGGCCAGCAAAGCCCAGGCCGTTACAATGCCGGCCACACAACCTACGGCAGTCCATATTTCAGAAAGCCCCATGGCATAAGCGGCGCCGGGTAAACCCAGCAAAGCCCATGAAGATTCGCCCGTGGCTCGTTCTGATAATGCCGCCACCCAACCGGGCAGGTTCCTGCCGGCAATGGCATAATCATCGCCTGATTTGACCTTTCGGCCCTGAAAAATGCCCCATCCCACCAACAGGATGATGTACACCAACATGGTGATTAAGATCACTGTATGACTACCCATTTTTCGTCCTCCTATTAATTACAGCAATAAATTATTTTCCGTTTGCTCATTTTCTTTATCCAGAATTTTATTTAATTCGGCTATCAGTTTTAATAATTGTGGTGCACCAACTCAGTTTGTGAGGCAAAACTTCCCTCTTTCCAAATTGTCCAGACACTGTCTGGATTTTTTGAAAGCGCAAATAAAATGCCCGGATTTGGAAAAGATTGGACCGGCTGAATCCCTTTCCGTATTCCATACTCAAATCCTTTGAGAGCTTGGTTAAAAGCGCTTTACCATATTCGGCCTTCTCTTGTCCGTGTTGTTCAAATTCAACAATATGTCTTCCGATTTGCCAATAGGTTTCAAGCAAAATCGTATTCACTGACTGTGCTGCTCTTTTTCTGCCTTCTTCCAGCAAACCGACAATCTTTTCTTTGAGAATGTTGTAATTCTGTTTTGTAAGATGTGCCATCGTTAAGTAAATTATTTTTTCCCTTTGGAAACCGCTTTCAACGCTATTTTATCTACCAGTCCGGGAGCCAGTAGTTTGAGCCACAATCCTATTTTTGCTTTTGTTGTCATCACCACTTCTCTTTTGCGTTTGGCAATGGCCGGAATCATTAAGCTTACACATTTTTCCACCGTCATGGTTGTGGATTCGTCCAGCGGACTTTCATCTAACGATTTTCCGTCAGCGCCAAAAGCCCTTTTGCGGACTTCGGTAGCGACAAATCCGGGATAGATCATGGTCACGCTGACTCCGGTATCTTTTAATTCTATACGCAGGGTATCAAAAAAGCCGGCCATGGCATGTTTACTGGCCGCATAGCCGCTGCGGGTGGGAACGCCGGTTTTGCCGGTAAGGCTGGAAACCCCTACGAGACGGCCCTTGGTTTTTTTAAGATAAGGCAACGCATAAAACGTACAGTATAAACTTCCGAAATAGTTGACTTTCATGATTTCTTCAAAAGGCGTAACATCGGTAAACTCTTCAAAATAGGCCCACATGGAGATACCTGCATTATTTACCAGCACATCTATCCGCCCGTATTCCGCTACGGTTTTTTCAATAAAATTCCGGCAACTTTCTTTTTGGGCTACATCAAGCTGAAGCGCCAGTGCCTTTCCCCCCTTTTGACGGCAAAGCGCGGCAGTTTCCTCTTGTTTTTCCAGGTTCCGTGCCCCCAGAGCCAACCAGGCTCCTTGTTCGGCCAAACGAACGGCCAACTCTTTACCAATTCCTGAAGAAGCGCCCGTAATGGCAACCACTTTGTCTTGAAAAGAAAATTTATTCATAACGTAATCGCTTTATCTTTTGGCGAATGTATGAAAATCATTCGAAAGGTAAAAAAGATAACTTTCCGGAAAACAGCCGTTTTTTTTACCTTTGGAAAAAAATAACGTTTATGGCAAAAATTCTGGTTATTGATGATGAAAGCAGCATCCGGCGTACTTTAAAAGAAATTTTAGAATTTGAAAAGTATGAAGTGGATCTGGCTGCCAACGGAATGGACGGACTTGAACTGGCTCAGGCCAATAGCTATGATGTGATTCTGCTCGACATTAAAATGCCGGAAATGGATGGAATGGAAGTGCTTGATAAGCTTCAGAAGTTTTCTGATTGTCCGGTGATTATGATTTCGGGGCACGGCACTATTGAAACGGCGGTAGAAGCCATTAAAAAAGGTGCTTATGATTTTATTGTCAAACCACCAGACCTGAATCGGTTGCTGATCACTTTACGCAATGCCATTGATAAGAAGGAACTGGTTGTTCAGACTAAGAACCTGAAAAAAGAAATTGAAAGAAAATATGAAATCGTGGGGAATTCCAAACCCATTTTGCAATTAAAAGAGATGATAACCAAAGTGGCGCCAACCACGGCCCGTGTGTTAATTGCCGGCGAAAACGGAACCGGAAAAGAACTGGTGGCAAGGCAAATTCATGAACAAAGCAACCGTCAAAAATCACCGTTTGTTGAGGTAAACTGTGCTGCCATTCCGTCTGAATTAATTGAAAGTCAGTTGTTCGGGCACGAAAAAGGTTCGTTTACCTCGGCCATTAAACAACGGAAAGGTGATTTTGAACTGGCGCACGGCGGTACCCTGTTCCTTGATGAAATTGGCGATATGAGCCTTTCGGCACAGGCCAAAGTTTTAAGGGCATTACAGGAAAATAAAATTATCCGTGTGGGCGGTGAAAAGGAAATTCCGGTGGACGTACGGGTCATTGCCGCTTCGAATAAAAATCTGCCCGAGGAGATTAAAAAAGGAAACTTTCGTGAAGATTTGTACCACCGGCTGAGTGTTATCGTTATGCAGGTTCCTCCTTTGCGCGAGCGGTTAGATGACATTCCCCTGCTGGTAGAACATTTTATTAAAGAACTTGCCGAAGCGCAGGGAAAACCTCCGTTGCAGATAACCGACAAAGCCATTCAAATGCTTCAGACATTTCGCTGGACGGGCAATATCCGCGAACTCCACAATGTGGTGGAACGTCTCACCATTCTTTGTGATAAAGAAATTACGGAAAAAGATATCGAAACCTTTGTCAAACCGCTGATGTTGTAAATCGCGACAAAAGCATTGATTTCCAATAAAAAAAGCGACCTGATTTTCATCAAGTCGCTTTTTTAGGTTGTGATCCCGCCGGGATTCGAACCCAGATCATCAGAACCGGAATCTGACATTCTATCCGTTGAACTACGGGACCAATAATAATGTTCAATGTTTGATTTTAGATGTTGGATGTTTTTATTTAAATGTTTATTTGTTTAAGCGCTACTAACTTATATTATTTTTTATTACGTAATGTATTCCGTGTAGCAATATAAATGGATGCTAATTCATGAGCTTCTTTTATCAGCTCCTTTGCCTTCGTATGTTCAAATAAATCAAATTCACACCCCAAATCTATCCAAAACTCAGCTTCATCTGCTTCTTCAATTACAATACTAAGTTTTGCAATAAAAGCAGCTCTTGACTGAGCCAATTTTGAAGCTCTGTAATTGGCAGCAATTGAAGTAGAACACCGAATCAATTGATCTCTGATATGATTTCCAAGTTTTGTATTGGGCAGACTTTCAGCAAGCTGAACACACTTAATGGCAAAACGTTTATTTCTTTCGATTAATTCGTTTTTATCCACGGATATATTTTTCTTCAAAAGTAAAAAAATCCAGTTTTTCAGCGCTGGGAATTATGTTTCTGCCCATCTCTCACATACTACATCCTCTTACATCCAAACATCTTCCATCATCTACCCAAACATCATCCATCATCCATCCAAACATCTAACATCCAATTCCGTGGAGCTGGAGGGATTCGAACCCTCGTCCATACATTGAATCAATATGCTTTCTACATGCTTAGTTTGTCTTTGATTGTCGGGCAATACACGGGGACAAACACCCAAGATATTGCCTTAGCCTCTAAAATCTCGTTTTGGCTCCGAGGCATAGCCAAAACCAGTCTGAAGTTCCTTGCGACTCGTTACCAGGCCGGAATCAGACATCTCCACCTGCGAGCCGTCTCGTCCCCTGTAACCTTGACAGAGGATTAAGCCTATCTACTGTGCTTCGATTAGGCTGCGAGAGCGTAATTAGTTTCGCCAATTAAAAAATTTGTAACCAGGTTTTACGGGTCTTGTTACCTTGCCCGGCATGCTTACATATTCATTCTCATGCTGTCAAAACCAGTCAGCCCCAATTTGTCAAAGAACTTCTCTTCTTTTTGGGAGCACAAAAGTAAAAAAAATGTTTTATGCCCTGCCTTTTATATCAATTTTTATGCCATGAAATTTTGACATTGCAGCAAATTCCTATTTTGTCACGATACCATCTGTTTGATAAAAAAAGGTTTGCGTCATAATATCCATTATTGTTTTTCTTTTTTCCCAAGACAGCTTTTCGAAATCCCGAAAGGGTTGAATACCGGCCTCTGAATAAATTCAGAGTCAATGGTAATAAGTCGTCCCTACGGGACTCCAAGTATCACATCTTCCGTGTTTGATGCAAACGAAACCGAGAATTCATCTTTCAAACGAACGCTTAAACGACGAATATTAGATTATCAATTGTTTATTGTTTAGTTTTTGGAGTTTCGTTTGTCATTTGTCTTTTTGTTTTTTGGGATTTCTAACTTTAGGCACTTGAAGTGTAAAGTACTTAAAATTAGCCCAATCTTTTTCTCGTGTTTGTAGCTAATCCCGGAGGGATTAAACGGGAATAACCCTGTACGAAGTGCAGGGAAATAAATCCACCAGAGAATCATAACCCCGAAGGGGTTGAATACCGGCCTCTGAATAAATTCAGAGTCATTGGTAATAAGTCGTCCCTACCGGGACTCCAATACACCACATCTCGTCCGTGTTTGGCATTTGGTTTTTTGGGGGAATTTGTTTTTTGATATTTCGTTTGTGATTTATTTTTTTGTCTTTTGGGGTTTCCCTTTTGTGATTTTGTCTGCGCAGGCTCCGTAGGAATTTCTTCGGAAAATGGTGCGGATAGTCCGTGCGTTTGTCCGCCCTTATAAAGAATCCGGGCGGACCCGCCCACAATGGAAGTTCTTTCCGAACATTATCTTTTTACTTCATAAAGTATTTAACACATCATGAACTCAATGGAAACCGGATAATAAAACGAAAATATCATCAGCACATCAAATAAAAATTAGACAACACGGCAGTAAAACAACGCTCCTGTTTGTTACTTTTGCAGCCATATCAACAGAACAATCTTGAACATCAGAGCACACCATATTTCATTCTTTCTATATTCCATTTTCTTGTGGAGCTTTTGGCTTTTTGCCCCGCTTACGGCATGGGCACAAACCGGAAGTTTCTGTCATCAGGATTTTCCTTCCGTTTCAAAAAACGGAATTCTGTTTCAGTGCAGCAGCGATTCGGCAGACAGCCGCATTATGCTTTTCTATCCGGCAACCGATTCGGTTGTCCGGTTACCGATTCATCATTCATCTCCTCAACATCCGGTATGGGTTCCCGGGAAAAAAGCTTTGGTTTATGATGTCGGGCATCAGCTGGATAGCCGATTACAATATTTTGATATTCAAACAAAAAGGCAAAAGAGTTTAATACCGTACAAAGTAGTCTCTCGTGAAGCTTCCTTTACCCCATCCCGGCATCTTGTGATTTTCTCTGGTTACGATGACCGTACCGGCTATTGGCAAATTTATAGCTATGATTTTATTTACGGAAACATTAACCGCCTAACCACAGAAAAGGGCAATTGCCGTTTTCCGGTTTTCTCTCCGGATGGTAAAAAAATTGCCTACATCGTGCATGCTGAAAATGGCCGGCAATATTTGAAATGCATGAATTGGTATGGAGAAACAGTAGATACGCTTTCCGAAAATGTTTTTGGAAAAGTTTGCTGGACACCGGACAGCTATCGTATTTTGTACGTTAGCCAGCAAGGAATTCGCTTTGTTTTCATGTCGGTAACAGGAGATAACACGTACAAAAGAGAAATATTTTCATTCTCTGTTCCGATAAAGAATCCTGCCCTGTCTGTCGATGGAAAAATCCTTTATCTTGTTAAAAAAAACCAGCTTGTAAAAATACCTTTCTCTTCTGTGCGCAGTGGCAATTTTTCTGTTTTGATCAACTCAGACGCACCCGCGGATCCAAAAGCGCATAAAGGATATCCACAAAAATATTCGTCAAAATCAGAATAACGGCGATAAAAAGTACCACGCCCATGATTACGGGAAGATCATATTTTTCCAGTCCGTCCACAATGACCAGCCCGATTCCTTTCCAGTCAAAAACATATTCCACAAATACGGCTCCGGCCAAAAGAGAAGCAAACCATCCGGTGATGGCTGTAATCACCGGGTTTAACGCATTGCGCATGGCGTGTTTAAATATCACCCGAACCGGTCGCAGCCCTTTGGCATAAGCTGTCCGGATATAATCCTTCGATAACTCGTCCAGCAAAGCACTGCGGGTAAGACTAATCACAATGGCTAAAGGTCTTATTCCCAGCGTAATTGCCGGTAAAATTAAATTACGAAGGTTAAGGTAAACTTCTCCGGTATAATTGTCAACGGAATATAGACTTCCGAACATGGGAAGTCCGGTATATTTTTCCCACACAAAACCAAACAGCCAGGCAATCAGAATAGCAGCAAAAAACGAAGGAACCGACATTCCCAATGATGAGAATACCATCATAAACCGGTCGTAAGCACTGTCTTTGTATAGAGCAGCTGGTATTCCCAGTAAAATGCCCAGAAACAGCGCCATGAAGATGGCGGCGGCGGCCAGCAGAAATGTTTTGGGAAAGGCTTCTGCAATAATGGCAGACACTTCTCTTTTACTTTGGTATGAACGGCGGAGATAAGGAGGTTTCAATACCAGTACATCGTGTTTAAAATGCAGTAAGATATGGGCAGACGGATATTTATTTCGATTCAGATACCAATAGCTTTTCGGATTGTCGGCATTGTGAACGGAAAGGGGTGATAAGTCATTCAGGAAATTAAGATACTGGATATAAAGGGGTTTGTCCAAGCCTAAATCTTTGCGGATGGCTTCTACCGACGAAATGTCAGCCCGTTGCCCGAGCAACATACGCGAAGCATCGCCCGGCAGCAGGTTGAATAACAGAAACACCAATGTTACCACTCCCCACAACACCAGAATTCCGTAAAACAACCTTTTAACGATATAGTGTAACATCTTCTCTCCTATTCAGCCGGTGAAACTAAGATTTTTTTCAATTGAAGGGTATCCGGAAAGTCATGAAAATCCCATTTCTTCAGGATAACTCCATGATGTAGCAAAATCAGTCCCGGATTGGAGCGTATCATGGCTTTCAGATCGGTTTCATCTGCCAGATAAACCGGAAAACGAACCCCTGACCTTTTCTCTTTTTGGAGTGCTTCTTCTCTGCTGGTAGCCGTCAGGAGCACCATGGAAATTTTTTTCTTTTTCAGAAAACGGGCAATTTCAGCCGCTTTGTTCCACCCCTTTTGATTGGCTTTGTCTAAATTGTATGATACAAGAAGGAAACGATATCCGGGATATTCGATGATTTTGCGCGAACAATCGTTGCCGGCTGCATCTTCTATAACCAGGTTATACTTTTTGTTGATGACCGGTTGAAAAGTGTACTGTTTTACAAATTTCCATCGTGCCATCCAGGCCGTGTCTTTCCAAGGGTAATCCGGAAAAAGAAAAGTTTTTTGTTGTCCGGTTTTTTTATTTTCATAAACCACGTAACGCTTAGGATTTTGCGGAACAACCGTCATATCCCGGCCTGTTTTCCATGCGCGGAAATCTATTACCGGAAGATGGTAAAGATTATAGCCCATAAATCCTAAAAAACCCATTCCGAAGAGAACAAGGATCACGGCCTGCCGGCCTTTTGTCCTCTTGCTTTTCTGGTCTTTGCTTCCCCAAAAAAGGAATACGACATTCAGAAAAAGCAGCGCCACATTTTTATAAAAAGTTTCCCAGTTGGTTAGCTTAACCGCATCGCCAAAGCAACCACAATCAGGAACCATATTATACCGTGCATCGAACCAGGTGACCACTAAAAAGAACAACAGCATCAGCAACATGGCTTTCGCCGCTGTCCGGATAAAAAGACGAAACAAAAATCCAATGGCCAATAAAAACTCCGACAGGATAATCAAGAAAGTAATTTCCATGGCATAAGGCAGCAATGCCGTCCACCCGTATACCTGAAGATAATCCTGAACGCGGTATGAAGTGCCTACCGGATCAATACCTTTTACTACCGAAGAAAACAGAAAAACCAGTCCGAGCACTATTCGGACAATATTCATTAAAACATAAACAAAACGTCTGGCTTTATTCCTGCTCACCTTCCAGTAAAATTTTAATGAGTGCAAAAACAGAATAATTGATGATGTCGTAATAATTGGCATCCAGTCCTTCCGAAACCATTGTTTTTCCTTCGTTATTTTCGATTTGTTTGATGCGAAGGAGTTTCATTAAAATGATATCGGTTAAAGAAGAAATACGCATATTTCGCCAGGCTTCGCCATAGTCGTGGTTTTTATTTAACATCAAATCGCGTGCTTTCTCGAGATATTTCCGGAATAATTTGCGGGCAGTTTCTTCGTCCAGATCCGGGCTGTCGGCTACTCCTTTTTCCAGTTGAATCAGGGCCATGACCGAATAATTGACAATACCGATAAATTCGGGAACGATTCCTTCTTTTATTTTTTGTTCACCTTTCAGTTGAATGCTGCGAATCCTTTTGGCTTTAATATAAATCTGGTCAGTAAGGCTGGAAGTTCGTAAGATCCGCCAGGCTGACCCGTAATCTTTCATCTTTTTCTCAAAAACATCCACACATTGCTGCATGATGGTTTCAAACTGCTGCGCTGTTTTGTTTTCCATAAATTACGTTTAATAATTCCCTACTTTTGACACGGTAAAATGGTCTTTTTTTATGGGCAATAAAGATACTTTTTTTCCGGCAATACAAAAGATCCGGGCAGGAGAAAAAATCATTGATTTTTCCCGTCCGAAAATCATGGGAATTTTAAACCTTACCCCCGATTCTTTCTTTGATGGCGGAAAATATATTGATGGGGAACAAGGACTGTATCATGCGGAAGAAATGCTGAAGGATGGTGCTGATATAATTGATATTGGTGCCGTTTCCACCCGCCCGGGAGCACCGGAAGTGGATGAAGAAGAAGAGAAAAGACGATTGTTACCGGTACTGGAGAAACTGGTTGCTCATTTTCCGGAGGCGCTGTTTTCCATTGATACTTTTCGTTCCGGTGTAGCAAAAGAAGCTGTTGAAACGGGAGCGCATATTGTTAATGATATTTCCGGTGGAACCATGGATACCAATATGTTCAGCACGATCGCCCGGCTTAATGTTCCTTATATTCTTATGCATATCCACGGCACACCGCAAACCATGCAACAGCATCCTGTCCCGCGTCAGACGATTGTTGAAAAAGTAAGTACTTTCTTTTCCGGTCGTGTGCAACAGTTACGAGAACAAGGCGTGGAAAATATTATTTTGGATCCCGGTTTTGGCTTTGGCAAAACCCTGGAAGCCAATTACCGGTTGCTGGCACAACTCGGCGATGTCAGAGTAGGAAATCTTCCGATCCTGGCGGGAATTTCGCGGAAGTCGATGATCAATAAAGTACTGCAAACCCAACCGGAGGAAGCATTGAACGGTACTACAACATTGCATACCCTGGCGTTACTCAACGGGGCCAATATTTTGCGTGTACACGATGTAAAAGAAGCAGTTGAAGTTGTCCGACTGGTTGAATTTTACCGTAACTTTGGGAATTCGGGCAATTCGTATTAATTTTACCCCGTAAAAGCGTTTAAATTTGGAAGCAATTTTTATCCACATTCGTATTCTTGACCTGGTCGACATCTTTTTGGTGGCGGTTTTACTCTTTATGCTGTACAAGTTGCTGAAGGGCACCGCAGCCATTAATATCTTTCTGGGGATTGTAGCCATCTTTGTGCTCTGGAAAATTACTGCTGCACTAAAGATGCAACTGCTGTCAGATATTCTTGGTGCATTTATCAGTGTGGGAATTATTGCGTTTCTCATTATTTTTCAACCGGAAATCCGGCAGTTTCTGTTGGCATTGGGTACCCCGTCGTTTCTTGGAAAGTATGGAAAACATTTTGCTTTTTTATCCAACTGGTTTGAATCGTCGTACGAAACCGATACCAATCCGGTGGTGGTGGCTTGCCGGCACATGAGCAATATCAAGCAGGGGGCATTGATTGTGATTACACGGCAAAATGAATTACAACAGGTGGTGAACACCGGGGTGATTATTGATGCTGTGATCAGCAGTCCGCTTATTGAAAACATCTTTTTTAAAAACAGCCCATTACACGATGGGGCGATGATCATCACCCAAAACCGGATAAAAGCGGCTGGCTGTGTGTTGCCGGTTTCCAAAAAGAAACTGCCCCGTTATGCCGGACTGCGGCACCGTGCAGCAGTCGGTCTTACTGAAATATCCGATGCCATTGCCATTGTGGTATCCGAAGAAACCGGTAATATTTCGTATTGTACCGGCGGCAACATCCGTCATAACATCGAACCTTCCACGCTGCAGCAAAAACTGGCTTCTGATTTGGGACTTGATTCGGAACAAGCTGATACTGAATCGGTTCAGGAAAATGTTAAAAAAGATTAAGTAAATCGGTTTTCCTATCATATTTTTTATACTTTTGCCTTATTAATAATCATTTTAAATAATACAACCATGAAAATTAACAGATATGTCGACATTTCGACCATTGACCGCGAAGCAAAAAGAGATTACATTGACCGTCATTCACCCTTTATTCATTGCGAAAAAACAGCCAAAAAAGGGGAAAAATTTAAAGTAACGGTAAAATTGGGGGATGAATATCCGCACCCGGATGATTTTGATCATTATATTGCCTGGGTTCAACTCTGGAATGGAGAAAACAACCTGGCACAGGCTACTTTTGTTCCGGGCGCTCTTGGCAATCAACCCGGACACGTAGAAGTTGACTTTTACATTGTACCTACAAGAAATATGAAACTTACAGCCATGGCTTTTTGTACCAAACACGGCCTCTGGCAGAGTGACGAAGTCGTAGTGGAAGTAACCGAATAATACCGATCGGAATTATTTTCTGTTTTATAAAATAAAAAACCTGAAAGGAAAGCCTTTCAGGTTTTTTTTATGCCGGGGAAACTCATTCCATGGTAGATAATAGTTTTTCCAGGCTTTTTACTTCGTCGCGCAAGCGGGCTGCTTCAATAAAATCCAATTCGCGGGCTGCTTTCTGCATCTCTTTCCGGTTTTTTTCAATGGATTTTCTGACCGCATCGGCACTCATATACTGCACCACCGGATCGGCAGCCACATCCGGTTCTTTTTCCACATAAAATTTTTCGGTTTCTTTTTTGCTGTCTGCTACAACGGTTTGCCCGAGGATAGAATCGGTTGACTTAATGATCTGCTTGGGGGTAATGCCGTGTTCTGCATTGTAAGCCAGTTGTTTCTCTCTTTTCCGGTTGGTTTCTTCAATGGTCCGTTGCATGGAGCCGGTGATGGTATCGGCATAGAAAATAACTTTACTGTCCAAATTCCGGGCTGCCCGTCCGGCTGTTTGGGTTAACGAGCGTTCTGAACGCAAAAAGCCCTCTTTGTCGGCATCCAAAATTGCTACCAGCGACACTTCGGGCAAGTCCAGTCCTTCACGCAGCAGGTTCACTCCTACTAACACATCTATTTTCCCAAGACGCAGGTCCCGCATGATTTCAATCCGGTCCAGCGTATCGACATCCGAGTGGATATACCGGGTTTTTATGTTCAGATCCAACAGATATTTCGAAAGTTCCTCGGCCATTCTTTTGGTTAAGGTGGTTACCAGTACCCGTTGATTTTTTTGAATGGTTTTTTCTATTTCATCCAACAGATCGTCCATTTGGTTCAGGCTGGGACGAACCTCTATTTCCGGTTCCAGTAAACCGGTCGGACGAATAATTTGTTCCACCACCACGCCTTCAGCTTTTTGCAGCTCATATTCGGCCGGTGTGGCACTGACATAAATGGTTTGTCCGGTAAGCTGTTCAAACTCATCGAATTTCAACGGCCGGTTATCCATGGCCGAGGGAAGCCGAAATCCGTATTCCACCAGGTTTTGTTTACGCGAGCGGTCGCCGCCATACATGGCCCTGATTTGCGGAATGGTCACATGACTTTCATCAATAATGGTGATAAAATCGTCCGGAAAATAATCCAGCAGACAAAAGGGACGTGAACCCGGTTTTCGTCCGTCAAAGTATCGTGAATAATTTTCAATGCCGGAGCAATATCCCAATTCGCGCAACATCTCCACATCATAAGTTACGCGGTCTTCCAGCCGTTTGGCTTCCTGATGCTTTCCTATTTCGCGGAAATATTCCACCTGTTTTTGCATATCCAGCTGAATCTCCTGAATGGCTTCGGTCATTTTATCCCGTGTGGTAACAAAAATATTGGCCGGATAAATGGTTACGGAGTTTTCTTTTGAGATCCGTTTTCCGGAAAGCGGATCAATGGTTTCCAGCACATCAATTTCATTTCCCCAAAAGATCACACGAACTGCGTGATCGGCATACGCCGGAAAGATATCGACCGTATCGCCTTTTACGCGGAAGTTTCCCCGTCCCAGTTCGGTTTGCGTTCTGGAATATAACGCATTCACCAGGTCGTTTAACAATTTCTGCCGGCTCAAAGCCTGTCCGCTTTGGAGTGCAATAACATTACTGGAGAAATCATCCGGATTACCAATGCCATAAATACAAGAAACCGAACTGACCACAATGACATCCCGGCGGCCTGATAGCAAAGCGGATGTGGCGCTTAGCCGCAGTTTTTCAATTTCTTCATTGATGGAGAGATCTTTTTCGATGTAGGTATTGGTTACCGGAATATAAGCTTCCGGCTGGTAATAATCGTAATAAGAAACAAAATATTCCACCCGGTTTTCCGGGAAAAACTGCTTGAACTCACCATAAAGCTGAGCTGCCAGCGTTTTGTTATGGCTCAGAATCAATGCCGGCCGGTTTACGCGGGCCAGGACATTCGCAATGGTAAACGTTTTGCCCGAACCGGTTACGCCGAGCAATACTTGCGCCGCATCTCCGCGATTCAAGCCTTCCGTCAGTTGCTGAATGGCTTCCGGCTGGTCGCCTGTAGGCTGATATTCCGAAATCAGTTTAAATGGCATATAGGAACAATTACAGGCTAACAATTAAATTTTTTACTGTGAACAACTGTTTTTGCTACACAGTAATACCGGCAGTTAAAACAAAACCCTGCCGGATTTTATCTTTTTGAAAAGACCGGGAAGAATGGCGCGGTTTTTTACAAATCCGTCACATTGCCTTCTTCGTCAACAATAACATCCCAGTTGACGAAGGCCACTTTCCCGTCACGCATGTAAAAATCCACCATTACTTCTTCAAAAGAGAGACGGGTTTCGCCTTCTTCGGTTTCTTTATCATAATCGGGTATTCCGTTGCGTTTCATGAGGTCAACGGCTTCTTCTTCAGTCATTCCGATAATTTTCTCACCAAACAAAGTGGCATCCGGATGACTGGTTTCGATGCCGGCTACTACCTGGCGGGTCAATCCTTCAAAAAAGACAGAAAATCCTTTATTCTGATAGTGTAAGAGTACGGCATTCAGTTCCTCATCTCCTTCAAAGTTGTCTACTTCCTCAGGCTCACCCAGGGCAGAAACCACTTTTTCCATGTCCATTCCGAACGTCAGGTCACCCAGTCCTTTTTTGGGAATTATTTCATAAGAGCTTATCATTTCAATAAAATTTTAATCGTTTATATTTTGTTCTTTTATTTATCTTCAATTATTTAAATGGTGAATCCGGTTCTTTGGCCATGTGATTATACACCAGCTTATCCAGAAATCCGGTAAAAAATTTACTCAGGAGCACTGTCAGTTTTCCTTCTGAAGTCAACACCATCGATCGTTTTCTTTTTTTCACTGCCCGGTAGATGTGTTCAGCCACTTCTTCGGCAGGCATAATCTTCCCTTCTTCCAACGGTGATTTTCCCTGCTGTGAGCCATCGGCTGTCAGCGCGGTATTTCGGATGTTGGAAGCCGTAAATCCGGGATATGCCATTAAAACATGAAGTCCCGTTTTTAAATTTTCGATACGCAGACTCTCCATAAAGCCATGGATCGCAAATTTAGAAGCCGAATAACCGGTTCTTCCGGGGAGCCCTTTGATGCCGGCTACCGACGAAACGGCAACAACCGAACCTTTGGTTTCAAGCAGAAAAGGCAAAGCATACTTGGTGCAATACACCGTTCCCCAAAAATTAACATCCATCACTTTTTTTAATACGTCAGGTGTGGTGTCTGCAAACAAAGCCCGCATGGAAATTCCGGCATTATTGATAAGCACGTCAATTTTTCCAAAAGTGTCGTGTGCTTTCAAAATAAAATCCTTGCAAGCTGCTTCGTCAGTGACATCTAAAGGTGCAAAAGCGGCTTTTCCTCCTTCGGCAACAATCTCATCCGTAATCTTTTTCAATGCTTCCACATTGCGGGCGCCTAAAAACACCGAAGATCCCTTACGGGAGAAGGTATATGCCAAAGCTTTACCAATCCCGGAACTTGCTCCAGTAATCACCACTACCTTATCCTTCATTCTGCTCCTTTTTCTTTTTTACAATGATAGGGAAAAACTTTTAAAAAAATTCTTTTTCCGGTAAAAACGATTGCGAATTAACGAAATATTTTGAATTTTTAACATTTTTTCGAAAAAAGTTTGTCCGGGGCCGTAATTTATAGTAGTTTTACATGCAACCCTTTAAAAATCAAATCATGACAAAAATCAGACTTGAAATTGACGAAGTGAAAATCTATCGTCCGCGTAAACGCTGGCATTTGTATTTTGTTGTTGTGGCCGAACATCCCGAAGACAATGACAAAATGATTATTTCCACCCTGCCGCAGCAGCCTTTTCTGCTGACCCACCGGCACGATAACGTGTATCATTTTGACGTACCGGACCAACCCGGTTCGGAAGGATTATTTGTACTGAGCCGCGAGATGCCCAAAGACCGTGAGCTGAACGTTCAGTTTTACCTGCGCCACAGCCGTAAAGCCACGCGCGACCTCGGACAAATTCTGGAAGACCTGAAAACCGGTATTGCCGGTGATGCGCTGGGAATTGTTTCTGATATTGTCGGAACCGCCGGGACTCCCTGGCTTGTCATTGCCAAGAAATCGCTTTCGATGGTTGGAAAGATTCTGGAAAAAATTCCGGACAAAGACTTTGGTTTTCTCAGCGCTTTCGAACGCTTCGGCCCCGAATTCGAAGCCCAGACCGACATTGACCGGGAAAAACAATTTACCGGCGATGCTTCAATGGTTTACAGTTGGACGGTAGACGATGATTAAACCGGTGCCATAACGCTTTTTCAAAGAAAAACGCCCTTGGAAAACTCATTCCAACGGCGTTTTTTTGTACGTAAGATTTTTGAATTAATCCAGTTCGTGTACGATCAAACCGGAACGCAATTTGGGCTCAAACCAGGTCGTTTTGGGAGGCATGATTTTACCACTGTCGGCAATACGGATCAATTGATCCATGCTTACCGGATAAAGGGCAAAAGCAACGGCCATTTCACCACTATCCACCCGTTTTTTCAATTCACCCAGTCCGCGAATTCCGCCGACAAAATCAATTCTTTTGTCGGTACGCAGATCTTTGATTCCGAACAACGGTTCCAGCACTTCATTGGTCAGAATGGTAACGTCCAGCACGCCAATAGGATCGTTATCGTCATAAGTGCCGTTTTTGGCGGTCAACGAATACCATTTTCCGTCAAGGTACATGGAAAAATTGTGCAGACTTTGCGGACGGTAAGCTTCCTCTCCTACCTCGCGGATGTTGAACGAATGCGCCAGCTTTTCGAGCAGCTCTTCTTTGGTCATTCCGTTCAGATCTTTGATCACCCGGTTGTAATCGATGATGGTCAGCTGATCTGCCGGAAAATGAACTGCAAGGAAATAGTTGTATTCTTCTTTGCCGGTATGGTTGGGATTGGCTTTTCGTTTTTCGGCTCCCACCAGCGCTGCTGCAGCGGTACGGTGGTGACCATCAGCCACGTATGTTGACGGCAATGTGGCGAAAAGCTCGACGATGCGGTTAATCAAATCTTTGTCTTTGATAACCCAGAAATGGTGTCCGAAACCATCTTCGGCGGTAAAATTGTATTCCGGTTCATGATTTTTCACAAAATCGGCAACGATTTGGTCCACTTCCGGAAGGGCCGGATAGGTAAAAAATACCGGTTCCATATTGGCGTTGGTTACCCGCACATGTTTCATCCGGTCTTCCTCTTTATCTTTCCGTGTCAGCTCGTGTTTCTTAATGACGTTGTTCAGATAATCGTCCACACTGGCGCAACCCACGATCCCATACTGGGTTTTCCCGTTCATGGTTTGGGCATAAATGTAGAGATATTCTTCATCGTCGGGTTTTAGCCATCCGTTGGCTTTAAACTTTTCGAAATTTTCTTTTGCTTTCTGGTAAACCGATTCGTCATAAAGACTAATCTCTTCCGGCAAATCAATTTCCGGCTTGATGATATGGAGGAGTGAATACGGATTTCCTTTTGCTTCTTCACGGGCTTCGCGTGAATTGAGTACATCATAAGGACGGGAAGCCACTTTTTCAGCAAGGTCTTTGGGAGGTCTCAGTCCTTTGAAAGGTTTTAATACAGCCATAATGTCCAGGTTTTTAAAGGTTAGATGAAAAATCGGCTTACGGAAACCCGTAAGCCGAAAATAAATAACAATATGATTTTAATCTTCCGGAAGATAATTCGGATCATGCGGTACCGGATCATTGTTGTAATGACCGTTTCCGTTATGATTATTGTGATTGTTGTGATATCCGTTATTGTGATTGTTTAACGAACGTTGAAGCGAAGAAATCAAAGCACCCACCATTTTGGTCATTTCCATCAGTTGTGTCCTGGATTCTTCTTCATGCGATTCGCTCATCATGTTCAGTCCGTAAGCCAGTGTGGTGTAAACCATACATTGACGGATGGCGCTTTTGGCCATACGCAAATAATAAATAAACTGCGTTTTGTTGCGGGCCGAGCCCTCAGCAATATAAAGCGCGATATTACGGGCAGCATCATTAAACCGAACGGCAAATTGCGTTTTATCACTTTCCGGAAACAACGAAGTTACATCCTGCAACCAGGTAATGTAATCCAGCGACTTATGGTAAATTCGTAAATCTTCAAAACGAAAAAATGTCCCTGTACGTTCCTGTTTTTCAGTCTGTTCCATCTTCTCTTCATTCTTGTTTTCGTTGTACATCATAACATTAAAATTTTTAATGGTTTTTCCATTTCAAACGAAATGGCAGAGTAAATTATTTTGATTAAAAAATTAGTTCACTTTAAACGTGGTATCTCCCTTTTCAAAAAAGGCAATGATTTGTTTGGCTGCTGCAATACCGGCATTGATATTGGCTTCGGCCGTTTGGGCTCCCATTTTCTTGGGCGTAAAGAAACAACGGTCGGCAAAGTCTTTCTCAATCACTTCACGATTATCGGGAGCAATGTCTGAAATGTATTTGAAATCATCCCGGTCCTGGAATATTTTGAGAAGACCTTCTTCGTCGATAACTTCTTTACGTGCCGTATTCACCAGGGTAGCTCCTTTTTTCATTTTCGACAGCAAAGCATAATTGATGGATTTGATGGTATGCTGATTAGCCGGAATATGCAGGCTGATGTAATCGCAGTCGGCATACATTTTTTCCAGGTCTTCATATACTTCAACGCCATCGGCTTCGATGGATTCTTTGGAAACAAACGGATCAAAAGCACATACTTCCATACCAAATCCTTTGGCAATGCGGGCTACATTTTTTCCCACATGTCCGTAAGCCTGAATACCCAGTTTTTTCCCTTTCAGCTCGCTGCCGGGTTTTCCGTTGAAATGATTCCGGGCTTGAAAGACCATCATTCCGAGAGCCAGTTCGGCTACGGCATTAGAGTTTTGTCCCGGTGTGTTTTCCACAACTACCCCATGTGAGGTGGCAGCCGAAAGATCCACATTATCGTAGCCGGCACCGGCACGCACTACAATTTTTAACTGGGGAGCAGCCGAAAGAATCTCTTCCGTAATTTTATCACTCCGGATAATCAGCGCTTCTGCATCGACCACAGCCGCTTTTAAAGCTTCCTGGCCGTCATATTTTTCAAGAAACCGGCATTCATAACCGGCTTGGTCAAAAATATCCTGAATCTGTTTCACGGCTTCACCGGCAAAAGGTTTCACCGTGGCTACAAGAACTTTTGTCATTGCAATAAAGTTTTAATGAGTAAAATTGAAGAAAATAAAAAACAAGTATCCGGCATTTTACCGGTTATTTTTTTCAAACTCCTGCATGCAGGTTACCAAAGCTTCCACACTCTCAATCGGCAAAGCATTGTAAAGCGATGCTCTGAAACCGCCTACCGAACGATGGCCTTTTACACCCACCATTCCTTTTTGAGTGGCAAATTCAAGAAAAGCTTTCTCTTTGTCTTCATGGCCATCATTCATCACAAAGCAGACATTCATCAGCGACCGGTCTTCTTTGTTGGTTACTGTTCCTTTGAACATGCTGTTACGGTCAATTTCATCATACAGCATAGCCGCTTTCTTCTGGTTGATCTGCTGCATGATTTCCACACCGCCCAGCTCTTTCACCCAGCGAAGAGTTTGCAACAAAGCATAAATTGCAAATACCGGAGGCGTGTTGAACATGCTTCCTTTATCGATGTGGGTTTTGTAATTTAACATGGTGGGAATCGGACGATCCACTTTTCCGACGATATCGTCGCGGATAATCA
Organism: Candidatus Sulfidibacterium hydrothermale; assembly: GCF_020149915.1. Taxonomy (GTDB): domain Bacteria; phylum Bacteroidota; class Bacteroidia; order Bacteroidales; family F082; genus Sulfidibacterium; species Sulfidibacterium hydrothermale. The sequence continues at coordinate 1,875,756 of NZ_CP083760.1, read as the reverse complement.
CAAAAGTAACTCCTGCCGGTGCCAGATTTTTCTGGGCTCCGCCATAAATCAAAACATATTTTGATACATCCACCGGACGGCTTAAAATATCAGATGACATGTCGGCCACTAACGGAACCGGTGAATCCAGATCGGTTTTAATTTCTGTTCCGTAAATGGTATTATTGGTGGTGATATGAAAATAATCGGCATCTTCCGGAATGGTAAAATCTTTAGGAATGTAGGTAAAGTTTTTATCTTCCGATGAAGCCACCACCTCTACTTCGCCAAACAGTTTGGCTTCTTTAATGGCTTTGGTAGACCATGCTCCGGTATTGAGATAAGCTGATTTTTTCCCCATAAGGTTATAAGGAATCATGGCAAACTGGGTGCTCGCCCCTCCGCCAAGAAATAAAACAGAATAACCCTCCGGAACATTTAACAGGTCTTTCATTAACTGTTGGGCTTCTTCCATCACCGCAACAAACTCTTTGCTACGATGGGATATAGACAATAAGGAAACTCCTGTTCCGGCAAAGTCAAAAATGGCATCTGCCGTGTTTTTCAGGGTTACATCCGGCAAAATAGATGGCCCTGCATAAAAATTGTGCTTTTTCATTGTTTCAGTTTTTTGAGTATTTTCAAAAAGTGTTGCAAAGATATAAGAAAGGCACGGAAAACACCAAAAAGATTAACTTAGAATATTTCTAATTTGCTCCCCCTGCCCTGGTGGCTTTCGGAACTATTCCGTATTTTTGAAGCAAAATAACAACCATTCAATTTTAAGTATTATGAGAAAGATAATTACCATTTTGCTGGCGTTGGCTATTCTGCCAGCCATGCAGGTTTTTGCCCAAAGTAAGGACAAAGCCAAATTTGAACCTTCGCAAAACCATTTCTATCCCGATGTCATCATGAAAGATGTAAAAGCGGTACAGGAAAGACTCCATCCGCAAAAAAAACATCTTTATTTTATGATGGATCAGTCGGGGATGGATTTGCCCAACAAAGTATCATTGTATAAAACTTTCTGGCATACGCCTACCACTTCGCAGGGCAATACCGGAACCTGCTGGTGTTTTTCTACCACCTCTTTTTTCGAATCGGAAGAACATCGTCTTTTCGGAAAAGATGTGAAGTTGTCTGAGATGTACACCGTTTACTGGGAGTACGTTGAAAAAGCCAAAGGTTATGTGGAAAGCCGCGGGACAACCGTTTTTGATGAAGGCTCTGAAGCTAACGCTGTACGGCGCGATTACAAAAAATACGGAATTGTTCCCCGTTCGGTTTATGACGGATTTAAAGACGGAAGAAAATTCTATTCCCATGCCGAAATGGTGAAAGAAATGAAAACTTATTTGCACAGTGTGAAAGCTGCTGATGCCTGGAACGAAGACGCTGTGGTGGCTACCATTAAAGCCATTTTGAACCGTTATATGGGTGAGCCGCCTACCCATTTTACTTATCAGGGAAAAGAATATACCCCTAAAAGCTTCCTGAAAGATTATCTGAAGCTGAATATGGATGATTATGTCGATGTGCTTTCGTATGAACAACAACCGTTCTGGCATCAGGTGGAATATCAGGTTCCGGACAACTGGTGGCACAGCAAAGCCTATTACAACGTTCCTCTGAAAGTATTTATGGATGTTTGGAATACAGCTATCGAACACGGTTACACCATGGCCATCGGCGGTGATGTGTCCGAAGCCGGATTTTCACGCAAAACCAATGTGGCACTGATTCCTGATTTTGATATTCCGGCAGCTTATATCAACGACAATGCCCGTCAGTTCCGCTTTTCGAATCACACAACTACCGATGACCACGGGATGCATTGTGTTGGTTACTACAAAGACAAAAAAGGACAGATGTGGTATCTGATCAAAGATTCCAGCTCCGGCTCACGTAATGTCGATCCTAAAAGCCCCGAATTTGGATATTATTTCTTCAGTACGCCTTACGTCGAACTGAAAATGATGGATTTCATGGTGCACAAAGACATGTTCAAAAAATACATGAAAAAATTCCCGCATTAATACCAAAACATGCTGAATATTAAAAAGCTGTCTTTATATAAGGCAGCTTTTTTTTTTCAATTAGCATTACTGGTTCCGGTAACTTTCCACGGTTTTACGTAATCCTTCTTTCAGTCCGATATGGGGCTGGTAATGAAAATGATCTTTGAGTTTTTGGATACTGAAATGGTAATCTCTCCCTCCGTTATTCACCCGGTAAGGGGTTAAAAAAGGTTCGCTTTGAATTTTAAATAACTGATGAAAAGCATAATAACTTTTTGCTGCCGCCATAGCCAAACCATAAGGAATCGATGTTTTTGGCAGTTTTACATCCAATGCTTCCGCCAGGGCGGTATTAAATTCGTGCCAGGTGATATCCAGTCCGTCGGTGGCCAGGTAGGCATTTCCGGCCGCTTCGGGACGGGTAGCGGTTAAAAGCAGAATGTCAATCAGATTTTCCACGTAAACCGGACAGGTTTTGCTTTTGCCGTGGTTGATCTCGGCGAATTTTCCTTGTAAAAGCGCATCGATGTATTTAAAAAGAAAAGTCCGGTCGTTTGGTCCAAACACATTTCCCGGTCGGACGGCCGTAATTTCCATAGATGTTTCAGATGAGTAATGCCAGAGCCATTGTTCTGCCATCCATTTGGTTTTTGCATACGGAATCAGGTTTTTTGCCGGCGGATCCTCTTCTTTCCCATTTTGTTTCCCAAAGCCGTGAAAAGCTACCGTACTAACGTAAATCAATCGTTTTACGCCTGTGGCAGCAGCTGTTTCCGCCACATTTTGTGTTCCTCTGAAATTCACCTGTTCAAAAAGAGCATTCGGCCCCCAGTCGGCAGCCAGTCCGGCTACATGAAAAACTTTTGAAATTTCTTTAAAAGCCGGTGGCAAACTCTCTTTCCGGACAATATCGCCATAAATAAGCTGAACATTTATCCCGTTCAGGAAACGCAAATCCGAGCTTTTCCTGACCAAAGCAAGCACTTCATAGCCATCATTTACCAGTCGCCGGCAAAGATTGCTGCCGATAAAGCCATTGGCTCCGGTAACCAATACCCTTTCCATCAATGAAAATAAATGATAAATAAATCGGTAAGTACGCCTATGGAAACATGAATAGCAAACACATACCAGATCGAACGGCTTCGCAAGGCAATCATCCCGAACAGAATCCCGACCACAATGGAACCGATAATTTCACCTTCCGGTTTGCCAATGTGTACCAGACACGATGAGATGGTCTGTATTAAAATGGCATTGACAGCCCCAAAGCGTTTTACCAGCCCGAACAGCAAAAACCCGCGAAAGAAAAACTCCCAGGCCACGTAGTAAAACATCACGTAAGCCAACTCGTACACCAGCAAATGCGACTGGTCGGTCAGCAGACTTTTTGCCAGCGGATATTCCACCCGCAGCGACGGCATTTTGGAGGCAAGAAAAATAACCGGTACCACGAGCAACGGAATGGTGATTAACCATTTCAGCCCGTATTTCACATCGCCTAATCCCCATCCGAAATCGTACAACGATTTCTTCATGCCCCATTTTACATACAACGCCGGCAAAATAAACATCAGCAGAAAAAATACGCCAAACTGCCAGTAACGGGCAATCAGATCGCCACCGGGTACCTGCCGGAAACGGGGAAAATATTCATAAAAAAATTGCGGATAACCGTGATAACGGTAAATGGTAAGCAGTACCGGAGCGCTCAGCAACATCACATAAACATGGATGTCTCGCTTTTCAAAAGAAATTCCTTCAAAACTTTTCATTTCTTTCACAATAAGGAGCCCAGTGGTTCCTGATTTTTTTATCATAAAACCGGCCGGCAATGGTAACAGCTACAATGGTCCAGATGATTCCGGCAAAAATATCCACGACATAATGAAACCGGCAATAAACCACGGCCACTAATATTCCGGCAAATAACGGGATAAAGATAAAAAACATTTTCCGGTTATACCGCGCCATAATAATTAATGTGGTGAGTGTGGTGGCAATGTGCAAGCTGGGAAATGCGTCAAACTTGTTGGGCTCAAATACATGAATAAAATCACGAATCGGCACAGCCAAAAAAACGCCGTTCAACGGTTTGGTTTGCAGCTGCATAAGCGGCTCGTAAAAACGCGGCCCCATCGCCGGTACAAAAAAATAGGTGATGTATGCACCATAATTGACGACCAGTAAAAGAAAAATACTGCGGTCCAGTTCGGTGAACATTTTCTTTTTGTACAGCCACACCAGAATAAAAAGCGGAAACGGATAATAAACAAAATAAATCAGGTACAACAAATCCGTAAGCCAGGGATGCACCCACTGTTCTATCCAAACCGTCGGATGAACACCAAACAGTTGATAATCGAGACGTGCCAGTTCATAATCAAAATCATGCGGATTGAAATAGGGCAAGATCATGAAAAAGCTCTCGAATATCACAAACATGAAAATAAGCGGATAAAAATCGAGAAACACTTTCCCTATTTTCTGTCCCGGCGTTTTCATTTTGCCTGCCGGCAGTTTCTTTCGCAGAAAACCGGCCATCCATACCAAAGCAAGAGAAAAGAACAAAACCACCAAAGGCCATACCCCATAAGGATTATGCGGCAATGAAATAAGGTAAAACAGGAAAATAATAAAAACAAAAACTACATTCAGCACATCGATGATATGACGTGTCTTCGACTTAAAAAAAGGGGTCATAACGATATGCCGTAGGTTTATTTAAAATCGAGCGAATAAATACGATAGGTTTTATACGGATCGGCTTTGATGTTTTGCAAAATCCGGTTCATCATGGTATTGTTTTCCAGAATCCAGCTGGCTTCGGCTTCCACATACCCTTTTTCTTTGGCCGCCTTAAAACAACGGGCATACATCACCGTGTCAATTCCTTTCAGCCGGTAACCGTCAATAAGTCCGAGTGTCAGCACCCGACCCCGGTTTACTTTTTTCTTGAAATTGATCAGCTTCAGGAAATTAAACGGAAACAACCGCCCGTTTCGAATGGTTCGCGTGATCTGGTTCAGATCGGGCAAAACGGCAATAAATGCCACCGGTTTCCCTTTATCTTCTGCAATGTAAACCAAATCAGGCGAAGTAACCATCTTCAGCTCATCGGCCAACGCATCAAATTCATCGTCATCCATAGGAATAAAACCCCAGTTCTTTTCCCAGGCTTTGTTATATACCGACCGTAGTTTGGGCGCTTCTTCCCGGATCTTTTTGAAGTTGGCCTGACGGATATAAATTCCGTCCTGATTCAACCGTTCTTCAATCTTGTCAGCCAGCTGAATATATCGCAACGGGAAATCCTTTACGGCAAAACGATACGAAAACAGATCCATTTTTTTCTGGAATCCTGCGGCTTTGATCAACTCATCGTAATAAGGTTTATTATGCACCATCATAACGTACGGCGGCGTGTCAAAACCGTTTACCAACGTGCCGCAAGTGTCGTTGGTCGATGGATTCATTGGTCCATAAACCCCTTCCACTCCTTTGTCTTTCAGCCATCCTAAAGCCGCATCAAACAAGGCTTTAGCTACTTCCTTGTCGTTTACCGTCTCAAAAAAACCGAAAAAGCCGTAATTTTCTTTCCAGTGTTTTACATAGTTATCATTGGTAATGGCAGCAATTCGTCCTTTCACCTTTCCATTCTCATCCAACGCAATAAAGTAATCCGCATCCGCATGATGAAAAAATGGATTTTTCTTTTTATCCAGCGTCTCTTTTTGAACGATTCTCAGGTCGGGAGCGTATAACGGGTCATCGGCATAAAGCGCATACGGAAAATCAATAAAGGCATTCAAATCCTTTTTATTTTCCACTTTTTTGATCTGAACCATACCACAAGTTTTAGGTGCCAAATATAAATCATTTTTTTAAAACAAAATCTTTTTATACACCGTCCGGCTGCTGCCACTATGCAACCCCGGTCCTCTCCTCCTCCGAAAAAAAACAGATAAAAAATTTTACAATATTTTTTCAAAAATTTGTCCATTCGAAAAGAAAATATATTACTTTTGCCCACTCAAAAATGCCCAGATGGCGGAATTGGTAGACGCGCATGGTTGAGGGCCATGTTCCCGTTAAGGGAGTGCAAGTTCGATTCTTGTTCTGGGCACTAAGAGCAGATGAAAGCGGCTAAAGACAAAATGAATCGTTCTTTTACACAGGTCGCGCCTCTTTCATCGACAAAAAGCCCAAGTGGCGGAATTGGTAGACGCGCTAGTTTCAGGGACTAGTGACCGCAAGGTCGTGTAGGTTCGAGTCCTATCTTGGGCACCTAAACCCGTATTTTCAATGGAAAGTACGGGTTTTTTTATGGGCGCCGGACGGGCCATCCGCTATAAGCATCCTTGCAGGTACACAGTACTTTAAGCCGTGCGTGGGCTCCGGTTGTCGCCTCCGCCGGCCAACAGTGCTTACGTGTACCCGCTTCGGCTGCTATACGCTTCTGTCCCTGGCGCAGAAGATGGAAAAAAACAAACCGCTGATAAGGCAAACTTCCTATTTTTGCAAAAAATTTTTATCGTTGAAAAAACTGGTCCGGATTCTCTTTTTTTCCCTGCTTCTCCTTGCTTTTCCTTTCCAGGGAAAGACACAGACCTGGTACGAGACCTCCTCTTTTCACTTGACTTACTCCGGCACTTCGCATGACGAAAATTTACGGCACATTTTCAACCTGTTGGCTTTCAACAATAACTGCAGTGTTCTTAGTTTGCAAATCAACCTTTCGTTTCAAACTCAATTTAACCTTTCCACCTCCCCGTCAGGAATTCCTGTTTTACGCTATGCGGTAATGCTGCGAAAAATCAGCGGGAATACCCGTTTCCGCGATTTTCATGTGGATACCCTGCTTGTTCCCGAAAAAGCAGAAGTGATTATTCATGTTTATAAAAATCAGCAACTGGTCGATACCCTCTATCAAACCATTGACATCAACCGCGAACAGGTCTTTATTCCGGTATCCGAAAAAACGCCCGTCTCCTCGCTGTATATCACTTTCCAGATGAAACAAATCCGTTTTACCTCGCATAATTTAAAACGATTTGTCCGCTGCGCTTCCGAAATCAACCATTACTACGGCTACCGTAGAATAATGAAGGAACTTCCCCTGATTTTAACAAAAACCAACGATATTCACCTGATTCCGTCTTCCGTATTTGTCAATTATCTTGCGTTGTCCAGACTTTCATACGACATCCGGAGCCATCATTTTCCCTCTTTTCTGCATTTGAATAAAAAAGATCCGGTCCATTTTCAGCGAATCTTTGCTGCCGTTCAGCGTAAACAAATTCGCATGAAAACCCTTTCGGATGAAATCCTGAACGGTCAGGATAAACCTCCTGCCTCGGATAACGAGGCCTTTGCCCGCGCTTATACTGCATTGTCGGTAAAAGCGGTGATGTTGGCAGGCGAACATCAGCCTTTTACGGCAGCCAGTTTTACCGAATATGCTTCTGTTCCCCCGCAAAAAACCGATAAAAACTTCATTTTACAAGTAGCCGGCTATTATCAGCAGTATCAGCCACAGGATGTTCCTGCTGTTTACCAGAAAATCTATAAAAACTTTATCGAAGATGCCGCTTTTTATACCCGGCAGAAAAAATATGTCACGGCCATTGATTTTCTGACCAATGCCCGTGTTTTCGAATCGGCTTTTCCGGCCATAAAGCCGGTTTACGCGTTGGATACGCTGTTGGTAACGGCCCACGACGGACTGGCTTTTTCCTATTTAAAAGTTGCCCGTATTGCACTGAAACGGGGCGACAAAACATTATCCGAACAATATATCCAAAGGGCTCTTGCCGGACTTCATTACAAAACCGGAAATGCGCTGCCGGCGGCACTCCCCTGTTACCGGAACACCGCGCAACAATTTATCCAGCTCTCTTTAATGGCAATACAGTCCGGAAACAATATCCGGGCACTCAACCTGTTATTTCATGCCCACAATGCCTGTCCGCAGGATGCAAAAACCGACTCATTACATCGAATTATCTGTCAGCATTTGCTTGCCGGACAACAAGAATCCATAAAAACGTTGTTGCGGCTGAATCAACCCCTCCGGGCAGCCGATTCGTTGGAAAAAATGGCCGTTCGGGTTCCGCTGCTTTGTCGTGAAAATCCGGATTCGGTAAGAAAGAAACAACTTTCCGGTATGGCTGACATGATTTTTGAACAGCTTCTGGAAGAAGGCAGCAATACCAACCAGGATATCCGGCAAACCATGCGCTGCCTGAAAAGTGCTTTGACGCTCCAGAAAAACTTTTACCTGCCTTCTTCTTCGCGTTTGGATTCACTCATCCGGAAAGCAGCTACCCCTTATATTCTGGCACTGGCGGCGCAAGCCCGTATGGCCGTGTGGCAAAGAAATTTTGTTCGTGCCGATTCGTTGTACCGGCAAACCCGGCAACTTGCTGTTCAGTACCAGGTTAACCGGCAGCTTATCGTTAACCAGACACTTACCGCCTTATGTAAAGAGATAAAAAATTCAGGTTGCCAGTGGAAACAGGTACAGATAAAACAACTTTTGCAAAATACCCGGAATGATATTAAAGCCTACCGGCTGACACGGGCAGAGAGTAATTTCCTGAAAGCAAAAAAATGGTACAAAGCCCATCCGGACTGTCCGGTGAATGATCCGGAAATTGACAGTCTTTTCACACTGTATACTCAGGTTTTCCAGTTTATTCATGCTTATCATGCTATGACCCAGCAGTTGTTTAACAAAGGCTTTTCAGCGGTTGTCCAGCAATATGCACAACTTGATGCACAATATCATAAAGCATCCCTGTCACGTTTTTCTCTTCCGTTCGTGCCGCTGCTGTCGTTTGTTCAAAAACAACATTCGGACGAAATAACCCTGACGGCAATGCGGTATTTCATCCGGCAAAAAGATTTTTCCACGGCATTAAAATACCTTTTGGTACTTAAAAATCCGGCGAAAGCCAAAACAGAGCAAAAGCAAATTGCTGCCGGTTACGTTTCAAAAAAACAAATCCCGAAAAAAGCAATCCTTGATAATCCTGACTTTTCTGTTTTTTCAAAAGCTTATTTCCGGTATCTTGAGGAGAGAAAGATCCTTTAATTATGCATTAAAAATCAAAAAGATAAAACGATGAATTTATTGTTAATCAGCAACTCAACCATGGCCGGAGAGCCTTATCTTCACTGGCCGCTTCAGCATCTTACCGACTTTTTCAACTGCCATCAGGTAAAAGAAGTCTGTTTTATTCCTTATGCCGGCGTACATCTCCACGATGGCGGGCTACAAGCTTCTTATGATGTTTATACTCAACGTGTGGCCGGTGTTTTTCAGTCTTTTGGCGTAAAAGTAACCGGCATTCATAACGAAAAAGATCCGGAAAAAGCCATTCGTTCAGCCGAAGCAGTGGTGGTGGGCGGTGGCAACACTTTTTATCTGGTGGCCGAGATGTACCGCAACGGAATCATGAATGTCCTGCGTGAGAAAGTGAAAGCCGGAATGCCTTATGCCGGCTGGAGTGCCGGAGCCAATGTAGCTTGTCCTACGCTGAAAACCACCAACGACATGCCCATTGTAGAACCGGAAAGTTTTCAAACGCTCGGACTGATTCCGTTTCAAATCAATCCGCATTATCTTGATGCCCACCCGGACGGACATGGCGGGGAAACACGCGAACAACGCATTGAAGAATTTCTGGCCGTAAATCAGGATACCACGGTTGTCGGATTACGCGAAGGCTGTTTGCTCTTGTTCGAAAACGATACGTTGCACCTGAAAGGGAACAAAAGCATGCGTATTTTCCGTCATAACACAGCACCCCGGGAAGTTGACCCCGGAAGCGATTTGTCATTTTTGCTTTAAATCAGCTGTTTGGCCCTGATATCATTTATGAATTGAAAACTTTTACGGTTGCCAGGAATTGATTTTCTCAATCAGGACATCCAAAGTGTCCCCGGGCAGGTTACTATGAAGTTGTGCCATTTCGTAACAATCTTTTCGTTCGGCCAGTTTTTCCTCGATATACCGGATCAGGGCTTCTCCGGTTTTCCCCTGCACCAATGGGCGTTTTCTTTTGGCGTTTAACAGACGTTGCGCCAGCGCAGCAGGAGGCATTTTCAGGTATACGGTCAGCCCGTGCCGGTTCATCTTTTCCATTCCCTGAAAAACACACGGTGTTCCGCCACCGGTAGCCACCACTACCCTGCTCATCGTAAAAGTTTTCAATAAAAGATCATGTTCCAGTTTCCGGAAAAGCGATTCATCATATTTTTGAAAAAAGTCATGAATTTCGATCTTGTATCTTTCTTCAAAAAAGTCGTCCATATCCACAAAACGGTATTCCAATGCACGGGCCAGCTTTTTCCCCAGGGTGCTTTTGCCGGCTCCCATAAACCCCACAAGATATATCCGTTCGATCATCTTTTTTTTCTTTCCGGTCAAAAATAAACTCTTTTGCCGGAACGGGAAAAAAATCGGCAGAAAAACCGGAATAAAACAGCTTATCCCCAAAAAATTCACGTAATTTTGTAAGGCTAAAACCAAAACATCAACCTGTAAAAACGCATCCCATGAAAAAATTTTTCCCCTTTGCCGTGCTTTTCCTTTTCTTCGGTTTCACTGCCTGTAATCAGGCCAATACCGACAAACCGGTAGATGATGTCAACCCTTTTATCGGCACCGGCGGACACGGACACACTTTTCCCGGAGCCACCGTTCCGTTCGGTATGGTTCAACTGAGTCCGGATACCCGGCTCGAAGGCTGGGACGGTTGTTCGGGATACCATTACAACGACACCATTGTTTACGGTTTTTCGCATACACATTTGAGCGGAACGGGTATTGCCGATTATTGCGATATTTTGTTGATGCCTACCGCAGGAAAATACTTTTTTAATAATGGATACAAAAAAGGTGCCGATCAGGGATACGCTTCCCGTTTCAGCAAAAAAACAGAACAAGCTTCACCCGGATATTACTCGGTTAAACTGGCTGACTATGGCATCAAAGTAGAACTAACAGCTACTAAAAGAGTGGGTTTTCAGCGTTACACTTTTCCGAAAAATAAAAAAGATTATGTTATCCTTGACCTGACCCATCGCGACAAGGTGCTGGCTTCCTCTTTTAAGCAGGTTGGACCGGCTGCTTTTGAAGGGATGCGGCGGTCACAATCCTGGGCACAAGACCAATACCTTTATTATTATATCCAGTTTAATCAGCCGGTCAAACAGCTTTATCTCTCGGTAAATGATACGGTGCGCCCGGGCAAAACAAGTGCCAACAGTAAAAATATCAAAGTTGTTTTTGATTTTGGGAAGCTAAAAAATCCGGTTTTACTGGTGAAAACAGGAATCTCAGCTGTTAGTGCAGACGGCGCCCGCAAAAATCTTGAAGCCGAAGTCCCTGGTTGGAATTTCGATGCCGTCCGTCAGCACGCACGCGCGGTATGGAATAAAGAGCTCAGCAAAATCCGCATCAAAGCGGATCAAACTACACGGGCCATTTTTTATACCGCTTTGTATCACACCATGATTGCTCCCAACCTGTTCATGGATGTGGACGGAAAATACCGCGGCACCGATTTAAAAATTCATCAGGCCAAAAACTTCACCAATTACACCGTTTTTTCTCTTTGGGATACTTTCCGGGCTACCCATCCGCTTTACACACTCATAGAGCAAAAAAGAGACGAGGATTTTATCCGTACTTTTCTGCATCAGTACGAAAACGGCGGTCAGCTTCCGGTTTGGGAACTGGCAGGAAATTACACCGGTTGCATGATTGGCTATCATTCGGTTCCGGTGATTGTGGATGCGTACATGAAAGGACTGCGGGATTTTAATGCCGAAGAAGCTTTTCAGGCAATGAAACACAGTGCCATGCAAAACAAACTGGGATTGGCGGCCTATAAAAAGTACGGGTATATTCCTTCCGATAAAGAATCGGCATCGGTTTCCAAAACGCTGGAATACGCTTATGACGACTGGTGCATTGCCCAGATGGCCAAAGCCCTGAACAAACCGGAAGATTACCGTTATTTTATTCAGAGAGCTCAGAATTACAAAAACATCTTTGACCCGCAAACCGGATTTATGCGTCCCAAAAGCGACGGAATCTGGAAATATCCGTTTGACCCGACCGAAGTGGACTTTAACTACACCGAAGCCAATGCCTGGCAATACACGTTTTTTGTACCCCAGGATGTCTCCGGCCTGATGAAACTTATGGGGGGAAAGAAAAAGTTTGCCCGTAAACTGGATCAGTTGTTCACCACTCAGCAAAAATTAACCGGACGTCATCAGCCGGACATTACCGGATTGATCGGACAATACGCTCATGGCAACGAGCCGAGCCATCATATTGCTTACCTGTATGATTATGCCGGACAACCCTGGAAAACGCAGGCCATGGTGCAGAAAATCATGAAAGAGATGTACTCGGATCAGCCCAATGGCTTGGCCGGAAATGAAGACTGTGGCCAAATGTCGGCCTGGTACGTACTGAGTGCCATGGGGTTCTATTCGGTTACTCCCGGCGAACCGGTTTATGCTTTGGGAAGTCCGCGATTACATCAGGCTGAAATCCGTCTTTCCAATGGAAAAACATTCACTATTCAAGCCCGGAACCTGTCCGATAAAAATATCTACATCCAGTCGGCTACCCTTAATGGCAAGCCCTATTCCCGGTCGTACCTGACACAGAAAACCATTGTGAAAGGCGGGAAATTCGTACTGGTTATGGGGCCCAAACCAAACAAAAGTTTTGGAGCTGCTCCCGGGGAGGTTCCCGTTTCTCAGATTACTGACCACCTGATCGTTCCGGTACCTTATTGTAATGCCAAACAAAAAGTTTTTGTCCGGCCTTTTGCTTTGCGTTTTGCCGATGTGGATACAACTGCCGTAATTGATTACCGGAAAAACGGAAAAACGCCGGTAGTTGAATTTAATCATCCTTTGAAGGTAAGCCAAACTACCGGCTTTGTGTATTACGCCAAAAAGGATTCAGTACAATCTAAAGCGGTACAAATGCGTCTGGTACGCTTTCCCGAAGGGCGGAGCATTAAACTTTATTCCCGTCCCGGACGCCAATATACAGCCGGAAGCGATTCGGCATTGATTGACGGACTGTATGGTGGCGATGATTTCAGCAGTGGCGGCTGGATGGGATTTCAGGGTAAAAATCTCAAAGCGGATATTTCACTCGGAAAACGGATGCCGGTCTCCTATTTCTCGGCTCATTTCCTGCAAAACACGTATTCGTGGATTTTTATGCCGGAAAAAGTGACCTTCTATATTTCCAATGATGGAAAACATTTTACACCGGTCGGGGTAATCAAAAACCAGGTTTCTCCGCATCAAGGAGGAAACATTATCAAAAGTTTTACCCTGCGATTAAAACATCCGGTAAAAGCAAAATATGTTCGTGTGATTGCCCAAAACCGGGGGCAATGCCCCAAGTGGCACAAAGGTTACCCCGGCAAAGCCTGGATCTTTGCTGATGAGATCACCATAAAATAATCGATTACTTGGAAACGGTTATTCGTTTTACATAAACCGTGTCGTAAATATCGGGAGGATAAGGCTGATTGACGTGGATAATATACATTCCGGTATCCAAACGACTCACATCCAACGCACTACCATAAAGGTAAGATATGGCCTCTGTGCAGATATCTCTCTGCTCGTGTTTTCCGTAAACGGTAACATCGATTAAATTATCCGTCAACGTGGCATCAAAACGGGAGAAAGTGTAACAGCCATCCGGCCCCAGCGTAGCATAAAATTTAATGGTTAGGTTTTGCCCTAAAAAAATGCTGGACGGATATTCAATACTGTCCACTTGAACCTGAAACTCCGTGTATTCCGGAATATCATACGAATCATCGTCACATCCGCCGATAAAAAACAGGCCGGAGAGAATAATTCCGGCCAGGAATGTCTGTAGCCATACTTTTTTCATACTCGTGTCTTTTGTTTTCTGTTTAAAGATAAGAATTGCTGCAATTTCCGTTCCACTTTTTGCCGGTTTTCCGTCCGCTAAAGTCCTAAAATTTTTGCATCCACGAAAAATTTACTGTGAATGGATACATCGGTGTCATGCGAAATCAGTTCGCGTGTCGTGGTGGTGGTTTTCAATTTGTAGGTGTCTTTTTCGATGTATTCTTTCAAATCGTCTGTCGATACTTCCAGCGTAATTTTTTTCAATCCGGTTTTCGGAATATCGTACAGCCAGGCAATCTTCTTTTCCGGCAGTCCGTCGGCGCTTATGGAAATCTCAATGTCTTTCAAAAAATCGAAGGTGGCTTCCTCCGGACTGGTGATGGTCATGTCCATTTCCGAAAGATTGATGATGTCAATCAGGCTTTTATGGGTATTGTTCGATTCAAATTCACTCTCGGAGTTGGTGGTTATGTCCGGTGTCATAATGTCAACGGGCAAATCGATCTTCAATGTTTTCGGAATAGTGATCTCCGTATCATAATCGATATAGAACTGGGTGAGTTTCGACAATTCATCGCAACCTTGCTGGGCAAACAGCAGCGGAATAAACAATAAAAATAACACGAATCGTTTCATATTACACGCTTTTTGATTGTTGAATTTTTTTACTACCAAACACTATTTAGATTTAATCTAATTAAAATTAGGCTGCAAATGTAACATATATTTTTAATCTGCATATATCTTTTTTCAAAAATTTGAATCACGAGAAAAAATGGCTCATAAAACGAAAAAATTCGACTGAATGGACGGACAAGAGAAACCTAATAACAGGCAAAGGACTGAGCATTAAGACAAAGGAAATCCGGTAAATGGAATAACAAATTGCAAAAGAGAGCAACGGTTACAAATCGGCAATAAAATTCAGCGAAAAAAATAAAAAAGACAAAAGAGAAAGAGATTATTTCTACTTTTGCGGCGAAATTAAAGTTCATTAAACAGCAAACCGGGTATGTTATATCGCAGACACCTTCGCATCAAAGTTCTTCAGTCATTATATTCGTGGTATTCAGGTGGAAACAAAGACCTTCCTTCCGGAGAAAAAGAGTTATTCAAAAGCATAGACAGGTTATACGATCTTTTTATTTATCAGCTCAGCTTCCTGCTGGCGGTAAAAGATTTTGCTTTATTACGGATTGAACAAAACAAAAAGAAGTTCTACCCTACCGAAGAAGATCTGCATCCGAATTTGAAGTTTGTGGAAAATAAGGCACTGCAGCTGATCGAAAACAATCACGATTTCCAGAAAAAAGTCGAAAAACTCAAAATCAACTGGAATGATGAAGAAGAAATGCTGCTGAAGTTTTACAAAAAGCTCCGCGAAGCCGATTTTTACAAAAAATATATGGCCGATCCCCAGCAAACGCTGGAAGAAGACAAAAAGCTTCTGATTAAGGTGGTGGACAGGCTTATACAGGATTTTGACCTGCTCCGGTCGTATTACGACGAGAAAAATGTGTATTTCGCCGAAGGTTACGATCTCTGTGGTGTATTGCTGATCAAATTTTTGGATAACCTTTCAGCCGGTTTCACACCGGAAAAACCCATGCCGGGCATTTATTCCACAGAAAAACAAAAGACCAACGACGATAAACTGTTCGTACAAAAACTCTATCGGAAAGTCATTCTGAACGATGAGGAATTAACGGAAATCATCCGTGGGAAATCAAAAAGCTGGGACTACGAACGGATTCCCAAAATGGATGTCATCCTGCTGAAAATGGCCATTATTGAGCTCCGGGAAATGCCCACTATTCCGGTAAAAGTAACGTTGAATGAATACATCGAACTGGCCAAACATTTTAGTACCCCCAAGAGCAAAACCTTTATTAACGGGGTTCTTGACAAACTCATTATCGAAATGAAAGCCAGTGGCCAGATTAAAAAAGAGGGGCGCGGGCTCATCGAATAAAACTCAAATTAGAAACAGTTTGAATTACGTTTTCCCCCGATAACGGGGGACCATTTTTCCTTTATTTTCCTATTTTTGCGCTACTTTACACGAAAGTGTAAAACAAAGTGGAACAAATTGTTTATTAAACGTTAAATCATAAAACTATGGCTTTTGATATTGAAATGATAAAAAAGGTTTACGCCCGTTTTCCGGAACGTGTGGAAGCCGCCAAAAAATTACTGGGCCGCCCCATGACCCTGGCCGAAAAAATACTGTATGCTCACCTTGACGAAGGCGTGGCAAAAGAAACGTATACCCGCGGCGAATCGTATGTTGATTTTCGTCCTGACCGCGTGGCCATGCAGGATGCTACTGCCCAAATGGCATTGTTGCAGTTTATGCAGGCCGGTAAAAGCAAAACAGCGGTTCCTTCCAGCGTACACTGCGATCACCTGATTCAAGCAAAAGAAGGCGCAGAAAAAGACCTCGAAAGAGCCAAATATACCAACCAGGAAGTATATGATTTTCTGGCTTCTGTTTCCAATAAATACGGTATTGGATTCTGGAAACCCGGTGCCGGGATTATTCACCAGGTCGTTCTTGAAAATTATGCCTTCCCGGGCGGAATGATGATCGGTACCGATTCTCACACCCCTAATGCCGGCGGACTGGGAATGGTTGCTATTGGTGTTGGTGGTGCTGATGCAGTGGACGTCATGGCCGACATGCCCTGGGAACTGAAATTTCCCAAACTGATTGGAATTAAACTTACCGGCAAACTGAGCGGATGGCTGGCTCCGAAAGATGTCATCCTGCGGGTTGCTGATATTTTAACAGTAAAAGGCGGAACCGGTGCCATTGTGGAGTATTTCGGCGAAGGCGCCCGCGCCATGTCAGCTACCGGACGAGCTACCATTTGTAACATGGGCGCTGAAATTGGCGCAACCACTTCTACTTTTGGCTTTGATGCCAATACAGCGGAATATCTGCGTCAGACCGGCCGTGCTGATGTGGCTGAACTGGCTGAACAAATTGCCGGATATCTTACTGGTGATGCCGAAGTTTATGCCGATCCGGAAAAATATTTCGATCAGGTGATCGAGATCAATCTCTCTGAACTGGAGCCGGCACTTAATGGACCGTTTACGCCCGATTTGCGTACACCGGTGTCGAAAATAGCAGAAACAGCAAAGAAAAACGACTGGCCGCTGAATATGGAAGCCGCCCTGATTGGTTCTTGTACCAACTCTTCGTATGAAGACATTACACGGGCTGCCAACATTGCCCGTCAGGCTGTGGAAAAGAAACTTACGGCCAAAGCCGAATTGTTTATCACCCCGGGTTCTGAACAGGTGCGTTATACCATTGAACGCGACGGACTGATTGCCGAATTCGAAAAAATGGGCGGCGTGGTACTGGCCAACGCCTGCGGACAGTGTATCGGACAATGGGATCGTGAAAGTGTGAAAGACGGTCACCGCAACTCCATCATCACCTCTTTTAACCGGAACTTTGCCAAACGGAATGATGGCAACCCGAACACCTATGCTTTTGTGGCTTCGCCGGAAATGGTGATGTGCTATGCACTTTCCGGACGGCTCGATTTCAATCCGCTGACCGATACGTTAACCAATGCGGATGGCGAAGAAGTAAAACTGGACGTTCCGGAAGGAATGGTTTTCCCGCCCAAAGGATTTGAAGTGGATGATCCCGGCTATCAGGCTCCGGCTGAAGATGGCAGCAAAATTGAAGTGAAAGTAGATCCTAACTCCGAAAGGCTGCAATTGCTCACTCCTTTCCCGGAATGGGATGGCAAAGATTTTAAAGGATTGCACCTGCTGATCAAAGCCAAAGGAAAATGTACCACCGATCATATTTCCATGGCCGGACCGTGGTTGCGTTATCGTGGTCATCTGGAAAATATTTCTCAAAACCTGCTGATTGGTGCGGTAAATTATTTCAATGAAAAAACCAATTTGGTAAAAGATCAGTTAGACGGACAATACAAAGCCGTTCCGGAAGCTGCGAAACATTACCGTGATGAAAGTGTGGGATCCATTATTATTGGAGACGAAAACTACGGTGAAGGCTCGTCACGTGAACATGCCGCTATGGAACCCCGTTTTATGGGAGTAAAAGCCGTTCTGGTTCGTTCTTTTGCCCGTATTCACGAAACCAACCTGAAAAAACAAGGCGTATTGGCACTTACTTTTGCCGATCCGGCCGATTATGACAAGATTTTGGAAGATGACCGTTTCGATATTCTCGGACTGGCTGAATTTGCACCAGGAAAAGATTTCACGGTGGTTATCCGCCATGCGGATGGTTCATCCGACGAAATCAAAGCGAAACACACCTACAATAAGAACCAGATCGAATGGTTTAAAGCAGGTAGTGCGCTGAATCTGATTAGAAAGCAAAATGCATAAAACAGATTCCTGTCAAAACAAAAAGGCCCGGTTGATCCGGGCTTTTTTTATTTTTTCCCCGGTCGTTTATTGATGCTCCCGGAGTATTATTTCAGCCTCATTTACCGGAAACTGAGCCCCGTGATTTTTAAAAAAATATTTAAAAATATGGAACTGTAATAATTACTCCCTACCTTTGTCGAAAATTTTTCAAACTAAATAGATGGCAATATGCTCACAAACAGACAATTTGAGATTATTGATACCGCTGTTGACATCATTGCGCGAAATGGGATACAGGGGCTGACCATTAAAAATCTGGCTAAGGAGATTGGCATTTCCGAACCGGGAATTTATCGCCATTTCGAAAGCAAAACAGATATTTTACTGGCGCTTTTGGCCAATTTTGAGGAAATGTTGTCCATTATGGATAAAGGGATTCAATCAAAAGAAGAAAACACACTGGATAAAATCAAATTCCTGTTTTCACGGATCGTTGAAATTTTTTCAAACGAACCCAGCAGAATATCGGTGGTGTTTTCAGAAGAGATTTTTAAAAACGACCCGAAACTGAAAGAAAAAATTGTAAATATCTTAAATGATAAAATTGCTTCCATTGGAGAAATTATTCACGATGGACAGCGAAAAGGGGAAATCAGAAAGGACATCGACCACTACACCCTGGCCATGATCATTATCGGATCACTTCGGCTGATGGTAAAAAAATGGGATTTGACCAGCCAAACGGTAAATTTGCACGAAGAAGGGGTAAAACTGGTGGATGGACTGACTTTGATCCTGAAGGGATAAAAAATTTTTGAAAAAAAGCATAGTGAATATTAACTACGGAATTTAAAAACAAGACTTATGAAGTTGAATATTTTCAAATGGCGGTTTTCGCTGATCGCAATTATCGCATTGATGGCATCCTCCACATTGTGGGCTCAAAATGGCGATGCTATTATCGGTAAATATCATTTACCCAATAATATGGATGTATCCATTTATAAACAGGGAAACAAATATTTCGGGAAAATTATCCGGTTATATAATGATGATCACGTTCCGGATACCACCTCATCGCTGATCGGAAAAGTAATCATTAAAAACCTGGAGTATGATCCTGCCGATAAGGAATGGGTTAACGGAACCATGTATGCTCCTGATAAAGACATGACTTTTAATCTGAAAGTAACCGAAATGAGAAAAGATGAGATTGTGGTAACCGGTTCTAAATTTATAATACACAAAACCCTGATCTGGAAAAAGATATAAGTAGCAATCGAAAATTATGATAAACCAAAGCGTACAAAGATGATGAACAAAAACCAGGCAGAGCAAAAATGGCTTTACGGTATTTTAATTGCATTGGCGGTTATGGTTTATATCACCGGATTATTTCCGGCAACGACTGTCGACTCCGCCAAATATGCCACTGTAAGCCGTGAGATTTTTCATTCAGGAAACTGGATACACCTGAAAATTTGCGGACATCCATATTTACAGAAACCGCCTTTGTTGTTTTGGTTGGGGGCTATTTTCTTCCATCTCTTTGGCGTTTCTATCGTGGCTTTTAAGATTCCCACCTTACTTTTTACACTGCTCGGAATCTATTCGGTTTACCGGTTTGGAAAACTGATTTACGATGAAAAAACAGGACGTATAGCGGCTGCGATTTATGGTATTAGCGAAGCCATGTTTTTGTACAATATGGATGTGCATACCGATGCGTTGCTTACGGCGAATATCATTTTTGGAACCTGGCAGATTGCTGAATATCTCGACAAAAGAAAACTTGTCAATTATATACTCGGGTTTATCGGTATCGGATTGGCAATGATATCCAAAGGGTTTATCGGACTGGTAGTCCCGGTGATAGCCATAGGCGGCTATCTTTTGATGAAAAAAGACTTCCGTACCCTTTTCTCACCCAAGTGGATAGGCGGAATACTCATTCTGGCGCTGATTTTATTTCCTGTTTTAAAAGGTTTGTACGACCAATTTGGCATTGAAGGAATTAAATTTTATTTCTGGTCTAACAACATTGACCGGATACGGGGAGAATATTCGCATTTTAAACACGATTATTTCTTTAGCTTACACACTATGGCTTATATTTTTCTGCCATGGTCGCTGTATACTTTTTCGGCTTTTGTAAATGATGCCCGGCAATGGGCACAGCACCATTTTAAGCTGAAAAACCCAAAAGTGGTTTACAATTATTCCGTCATTGTGGTTCTTTTGCTGGTTGTTTCCATTTCCAGCCAACAGTCGCCTCATTATCTTTTGCCGGCAATTCCGTTCATTGCTATGGTAACCGCCCGTTTTATCAATGAGATTTCGACTACGAACCAAAAAATTAAAACACAGAAACTCCTGTTTATTTTCAGGAATCTCATTGTTTTTCTTACCTGGCCTGTCATTTTTGTAACGGCTTTTTATTTCTTTCCTGTCCATCAGCCGATAATCTGGGCAACCCTGCTCCTGCTGCTTGTTTTTCAGATTTTCAGTCTTTTCCAACTGAAAACCCGGCTACAGAAGTTGCTTGTCCCGTTGATGATTTCCATCATTTCCCTGACCTTTGTCTCCAATACGGTGTATATGCCATCGGCACTGAAATATCATGGTCCTATTCAGGCTTCGTTGCTTTATGATAAGCTGGCACAGCCTCAAACACCGCTTTATACTTACGATTACGGGTTATATGAAACCTGTTTTTATCCTAAAACAGCATCAAAAATGGTGGAAAGTAAAGAAGAGCTTATTCACTTGCTGAATAGCCAAACCCCCTTCTGGCTCATCACTACCCAAAAGGGGTACGAAACCATTTTACAGCAAAACAATCATGAAATCACCCAAAAGTATATCTTTCCGTACAAAAAGTTAACCAATCTTTCATTACGTTTTATGAATCCGAAAACGCGAAACAGTACGCTGAAAAAGATATATTTGCTAAAAATCAAATAATTATGACAGAACTCTCTCTTGTAATCGCTATTCATAACGAAGAACAAAACATTCAGCCGCTTATCCAGAACATTCAACAGTTTCTGGAGAATAAAATTTCTTATGAAGTAATTTTTGTGGACGACGGATCTACCGACCGTACGGCATCTATGGTCCGCCGGTACGGAAATCAGCATGTTATACTCATTGAACTGAGAAAGAATGTGGGGCAATCGGCTGCTTTACAAGCCGGAATTGACCAAGCAAAAGGCCAATACATTGCCACCATGGATGGAGACCTGCAAAATGATGCAGAAGATCTTCCCAAAATGCTGGATATTTTAAAAGAAGAAAAGTGTGATTTTGTGGTGGGCATCAGAAAACGGCGTTCAGACCAATTTTTTACCCGGAAACTTCCTTCGCGTATTGCTAACTACATCGTACGAAAAGTAACCCGTACCAACATCATCGATAACGGATGCGGAATTAAAATGTTCCGGGCCGAGATTTTAAAAGAGATGCAATTGTATGGAGAAAAACACCGTTTTCTGGCTTCGTTCATCGCTATGGAAGGCGCTACTTACCGGCAGATCGAAGTAAAACATCATCCACGTATCCACGGGAAATCAAAATACGGAATTAACCGGACATTGAAAGTAATTGCCGACCTGCTTTTGATCAACTTTTCCAGAAAATTCGGACAAAAACCAATGTATCTCTTTGGTTCTGCCGGTTTCATCTCTTTTTTGGCCGGTTTTATCATCCTTTTTTATCTGTTGATCCAGAAAATACTGGGATTGAATATTTGGGGGCGTCCCATTCTCATTCTCGGTGTCTTGTTTATTTTTATTGGGATTCATCTAATCTCCACCGGATTAATTTTGGATACCCTTATCCGGGGAATTTATATGCGGGATAACATCAAACCTTATAAAATAAAAAAAATTTCCAGGATTTCTTCTGAGCAATAACGGCTTTTTGTTTCACGAATTTTTGTAGGTTTGTTGCTCAATCAAAATAATTTAAATAACCCGGCGTTATTTCAGTATTAAAAAATTCGTGAAATATAAGACTCTTTTCTTTCTTTCTTTTTTATTGCTGTTCGGTTCGTATGCTGTGTCAGGACAGAATTCCGGCACTGAAGCATTTACGTTCTTACAGGAACCGGTAACCGCACGTCTTGCAGCACTGGGTACTGATGTGGCTGCCGTTAACGATAACGATATTAACATTGCTTCTGCAAATCCGTCGCTGATTACTCCGGAAATGAACAACGATTTTTCACTGGCTTATGTGAATTATTTTGCCGGGCTGAATTATGGGCTGGTACAGTTTTCGCACACTTTTGAAAAAGCTGGAAGTTTCCTTTTCGGCATTCAGTTCATGAGTTATGGCGAATTTGATTATGCTGATGCTTCGGGAAATCGCGGCGGAACATTTAGCGCCGCCGATTACGCCATCAATGTGGGTTGGGGAAGAAAACTAAACGACCATTTTTCCATCGGGGCTACTGGAAAATTCATCTATTCTTATTACGAAACCTATAATTCGGTGGGACTTGCCGTGGATGTTGCCGGAACTTATCAAAGTGCTACGAACTGGATCTTTTCTTTGACCGCAGCCAATGTCGGATTGCAATTAAAGCCCTATGTTTCCGGAGCACCCACTTATCCCCTTCCCTTTAATCTCTCTTTGTCGCTTTCCAAACGCCTGGAACACATGCCTTTCCGCTTCTTTTTGGTATATAACCACATCGAACAATGGAAAGTCAGTTATTATGATTCGATAAGCCCGCCGGCAGGAATTGACCCGATTACCGGAGAACCGGTTAAACAATCCGGATTTTCAGAATTTACAGACGACCTGATGCGTCATTTTGTTTTTGGCGGAGAACTGCTTATCGGCAAACACCTTGTTTTGCGGGGTTCGTATAATTATCGTCGCCGGAAAGAACTGAGTATTTCCCAACGGGTGGGGATGGTCGGTTTTTCCTGGGGACTGGGACTGAAGATTTCCCATTTCCGCTTTGATTACTCCCGTTCGACCTATCACCGGACAGGATCGCCGAATTACTTTACCCTGAGTATGTCATTAGACGAATTCAGGAAATAAATCCCAAGTAGTAAAACCGCTTATTTTGTACTTTTGAACGGTTAATCATGAACGAAAAAAGATGTTTTTATCCCGATTGAAAATCAATCATTTTAAAAATCACTCCGAGGCCGATTTATCTTTCAATGAAAAGATCAATTGTTTTGTGGGAGACAACGGTGTAGGCAAAACCAACTTGCTGGATGCCATTTATTATCTGTCATTTACCAAAAGTTGTTTCAATGCAGTAGACGCACAAAACATTCAGCATCAGCGTGATTTTTTTGCATTACATGGCTATTACAAAAATCAGGATGAAGTAGAAGATCGGGTTAGTTGTATCCAGCCTCGCGGAAAGAAAAAACAATTCCGGTTTAACAAAAAAGATTATGACCGGCTTTCCGATCACATCGGAAAAATTCCCTTGGTGATGATTTCGCCCTACGACCGTGATTTAATAAATGACGGAAGCGAAGTGCGCCGTAAATACCTTGATGGTGTAATTTCTCAGTTTGACACGTTTTATCTTGCCGGATTATTGGAATATAACAAAGCACTTCAGCAAAGAAACACGCTGTTAAAACAATTTGCCGAGCATCATTATTTTGACGAGCTTTCGCTGAAAATATGGGATGAAAAGCTGATCCAATACGGCGAATCACTGTTTAAAAAACGAAAAGCCTTTTTTGACGAGTTTAATCCGTTGTTTTCCAAATATTACCATTACCTCTCACAAGGAAAAGAAGAAGTGGAAATTGTTTACAAATCCACATTACAGGAAAAACCCCTTGCCGAATTACTGAATGAATCGGTACGGCGCGATTTGGCTGTACGTTACACCACAACAGGGATTCACAAAGACGACCTCTTGCTGCTGATCAATGGTTATCCGGTAAAGAAATTTGGTTCTCAGGGGCAACAAAAATCCTTTGTTATCGCCATAAAACTGGCACAATTTGAGTATATGCGCCAGCAAAAAGGATTTAAACCCATTTTGCTTTTTGATGATATCTTTGACAAACTGGACGAAAACCGCGTGGCACAAATTGTAGAGCTGGTCAGCGAAGAAAATTTTGGTCAGGTTTTTATTACCGATACCCAGCCATCACGAATCCGTGCCATTTTTGATAAAATCAATATTGCACATAAAATTTTTGAAGTAACCCCTGAAAAAATCCGTGAATTAACATGACAAGAGACAATCAATATACACTGAAAGAAGCCATTGAACAGCTGATCAGGGCTTATGGCTTTAACGATAAATTACTGGAAACTACTTTGATTGATTCATGGGAACAGGTAGTTGGCGGCGTATATGCAGCCCATACCCAACATCTGAAAGTAAAAAACAAAACCCTTTTTGTAACCCTGGACTCCCCTGCCCTGCGTCAGGAATTATCCATGGAAAAATCGGGCATTATCGAAAAACTGAATGCCAAAGCCGGAAAACCGGTGATTGATGATATTGTTTTTCGGTAATAAAAAAAGCGGATACCGATTCGATACCCGCTTTAATCTTTTTTTCGGTTTTTATTACTTGGCGTAATTTATGGCTCTTGTTTCCCGGATGACGGTAATTTTAATCTGCCCCGGATAAGTCATCTCTTCCTGTATTTTCTTCGACAAATCGTACGAGAGGCTGTCTGCCTGCTGGTCAGAAACCTTGTCGGCTCCCACGATTACCCGCAATTCACGACCGGCCTGGATGGCATAAGTTTTTACAACACCCGGATAACCCAGTGCAATTTCTTCCAGTTTCTTCAGCCGTTGAATGTATGCTTCTACCACTTCACGACGTGCCCCCGGACGAGAGCCAGAGATGGCATCACACACCTGAACAATGGGAGCAATCAGTGTTTCCATTTCAATTTCATCGTGGTGAGCGCCAATGGCATTGCAAACATCGGGATGTTCCTTGTATTTTTCGGCCAGTTTTTTACCCAGCAAAGCATGAGGTAATTCGGCTTCGTTTTCGGCAATCTTTCCAATATCGTGCAACAACCCGGCCCGTTTGGCTTTTTTGGGATTCAATCCCAGTTCAGCTGCCATGGTAGCACTTAACCGGGCTACTTCAATGGAGTGCGAAAGCAGGTTTTGTCCGTAGGAAGAGCGGTAGCGCATCCGTCCAACCAGCCGGATAAGCTCGTGATGCATGTTGTGAATTCCCAGGTCAATTACCGTCCGTTTACCGGTTTCCAGAATTTCCTGTTCTACTTCTTTTTTGGTTTTGGTTACCACTTCTTCAATACGGGCCGGATGAATACGGCCATCGGCGACCAGCTTTTGAAGCGAAAGCCGGGCTACTTCACGCCGGATAGGGTCAAAACCGGAAAGCAAAATGGCATCCGGCGTATCATCGATAATAATTTCGATACCGGTAAGGGATTCCAGCGCACGAATATTGCGCCCCTCACGGCCGATAATCCGGCCTTTTATATTTTCATTGTCAATATTAAAGACTGTGACCGTGTTTTCGATGGCATGCTCAGAAGCCGTACGCTGAATGGTTTCCACCACAATTTTTTTGGCATTACGTTCGGCTGTAAGACGGGCTTCTTCGGTAATTTCGCGAATCATCATCATGGCTTCCGCCTTGGCTTCGCCTTTTAATGATTCGATAAGCTGATCTTTGGCTTCGCGGGCCGAAAGTTTACTGATATTTTCCAGTTTTTCAACTTCTTCAGCGTGAAGTTTATTTAATTCTTCCTGTTTTTTATTAACGATTTCGAGTTGGGCATTCAAATTGTTTTTCAGTGCGTTTAGTTCATTATTTTTTCGTTGGGTTTCCTGTAGTTTTTGATTTAAAGTGGCTTCCTTTTGACGAATCCGGTTTTCCGATTTCTGGATATTTCGATTTTTTTCGTCAATAATTTTCTGGTGTTCGCTTTTCAGCTGAAGAAATTTTTCTTTTGCCTGGAGAATTTTTTCTTTTTTCACTACTTCGGCTTTCTCCTTGGCTTCTTCAAGAATGGCCCTACTTTTTTTGAGCAGGGCATTTTTGAGCACGTAATAAGTAACGGCCACGCCGATACCGATGCCCGCCAACACAAGCACTGCGTCAATAATTATTGTTTCCATAAGCATGTTGTTTGTGTGGCAAATACCTCCATAAAAAAACCCGCATAATCATGGAGTCTTAGTAAACTCCGGAAAAACATGGTTAGGGATGCCGGGATGTTCGAACGTCCAGTGTCTGCCCGAAGGCAAATCCCACGAGGGTAATCAGGCCTGTTCTACGATCCGCTAAGCGTTGTCCCTAAAGTTTGTAGTGTTGAGTTTACAAACATTAGATTATGCGGGTATATCTTACAACAAAGAACGTTATTCTGCTGACAATTGATGACTTAGGACTTCATCTATCTCTTGCAATTTTGTCATCATTTCTTTTTCTCGAAAGTCCTTTTTCTGTTCCAATTCCAATATCCCCACCGCATTTTGCAGGGCGATCATTGCCAGGATATCCTGTTGGTCCTGATGCTCATAGGTATGGGCAAAACTCCGGATTTCTTCTTCCACAGATTCTGCCGCTTTCCTTACAATTTCTTCCTGTTCACGCCGTACACGCATCTTATAAGGCCTTCCGGCAATCACCACTTTAATATTTAAGAATGCATCCTGCAAAATCGTATTATTTACTAATCACATCCATACTCCGGTCAATCTCTTCCAACAACTCATCAATTATCTGAATTCCTTTCTCAACACCGAATTTACTTTCAAAGGCATTTGCCAAAGTTAATTTTAAAAACTCATTATTTTTTTTATTTAACAGTTCCTGAAGCGACACAATTTCTTTTTTCAATTCTGCCACCTCGTTTTTCAGCTGTTTGTTTTCGGCATCCAGCAAACGGTATTGCTCTATTAATTTCCTGACTTTATAGTCAATACCGGAAATTAGAACTTTCTCATTTGCCATTTGCTTCAAACGTCTGCTGCGCTACAAAAGTAATTATTTTCATTCTCAGCTGCAAGTGTTCTTTTGAAAAAGAAAGCCGGTTTAGCATTTTTTCAGGATTCATACTTACAACCGGATTGAAGACAGTGAATTACAGTTAATTGTTTTTCAGTAAAGGTTCTTTTTCCTGCAAAAGAATTTTTCAGGGAATGGTCATGGGCACCGACAGCCGGACATCGTCGGATGCGGCAGCCACCTGGAAAATATACACCGCCGAGTCCAAAACAAAACGGTGGAGCCGGATATCCCAGTGTTTTAACTGCTTATAGGGAACAGAAAAGGTAATCTCCTTTTTTTCTCCGGGTTTTAGATTACACCGGGTAAAAGCGACCAATGATTTGATCGGATTCCGGCCGCTGTCGCTTTTCTCTCTTACGTAAACCTGCGGCACTTCATCCCCCCGACGATTCCCACTGTTGGTTACCGTAAAACGAATCATCACCTTTTGTCCCTGTTTTTTAACCGACAAGCCGGAATAACGAAAAGTGGTGTAACTCAGTCCGTAACCGAAAGCAAATTCCGGTTTTCCTTTAAAGTACCGATAAGTACGTCCTGTCATATCATAGCTTTCAAAAGGAGGCAAATCTTTTACCGTTTTGTAAAAGGTAACCGGAAGTCTTCCGGCCGGATTATAATCTCCAAACAAAACATCAGCTACTGCATCGCCGCCTTCTTCTCCGGGGTACCAAACAAACAAAATGGCATCAGCCAGCTTTTCTATTTCCGGCATGGCTACCGCACTGCCGCCGGTTACTACTACAACGAGCGGAATATCCCCAATACTTTTTTTGAGTTTCCGGATAAAATCAATTTGATTTTGTGGCAAATGCAATACCCTGCGGTCACCACCATCATCATTCAAAAGGGCATCGCCGTTTTCTCCTTCCAAAAAAGGCGAATACCCCACACAGGCAATAACCGCGTCTGCCTGTTGAGCTATCCAGAAACCATTAAACCGGTCGGCTCCGTTCCAAAAAGCGCCCTGAGTATAATTTACGACTGTACCTGTACCGGCTTTTTGTACAATTCCTTCTAAAAGGGTTTTCATATTTCCGGAAATTCCGCTGTAATTTCCCATAAGCACATGCATATCGGCAGCAGCCGGTCCGGTAACAAATATCTTTTTCAGCTTTTTGTGGTCCAGGGGTAAAACGTGATCTTTGTTTTTCAACAGGACGATAGATTCTGCTGCCGTGCGGCGAGCCAGCACCCGGTGTTTTTTCCATGCAACCGAGTCCATTCTAATTGTTGCATACGGATTTTCGGTATCGTTTCCCATCAGTCCCAGTTTAAAACGGGTACGCAACAAAGGCTTCAGTAAAGTGTCAATTCGTTTTTCGGTAAGCAACCCTTTTTGAACGGCTTCGGGTAAATATTTATACAGGTAGCCACAATTCAGGTTCGCTCCGGCCTTGGCCGCCATCACGGCAGCATCCAGCCGGTTATCAACTACTTTGTGCCGGGCCCAGATGTCATCCAGTGCCCAACAATCGGTAACCACATGTCCCCGGAAACCCCAATCTTGCCGTAATACCGTATCCAGCAAATAGCGGCTGCCACAGCAAGGAGAATTATCCAGCCGGTTATAAGCACACATGACGGCATCCACACCGTGTTGAACCAGCGTTTTAAAAGCCGGAAAATACGTTTCATGCAAATCAACTTCATCGGGAAGTGCGTCAAAATGATGACGAACAGCCTCCGGTCCGCTATATGCCGCAAAATGTTTCGCGCAGACGGATGTCTTTAAAAACCGGGGATTACTGCCTTGCATTCCTTTTACATAAGCCACGCCCATAGAAGCGGTCAAAAAAGGATCTTCGCCGTAAGTTTCCTGTCCCCTGCCCCAACGCGGGTCTCTGAAAATGTTAATGTTAGGAGCCCAAAACGTAAGGCCGGTATACTGTACCCGGCTGTTTTTAGCTACTGCTGCTGCATGTTTTGCCCGGGCTTCATCAGAAATGGCTACCGCCACCTTGTGTAGGAGTGCCGTATCAAAAGTTGCCGCTAAACCGATGGACTGGGGAAAAACGGTGGCTTTTCCTGCCCGGGCCACGCCATGCAGCGCTTCATTCCACCAGACATAAGCCGGAATTCCCAACCGCGGAATAGCCGGGTTTTTGTAAAGCAACAGTGATGTTTTTTCTTTTAGCGTCAGCCTTCCCAGCAAATCATCCACCCGTTTTTCGACAGGAAGTTTTGTATTTTGAAACGGATAATGCTGTTGCCCCAGCACCGGACTGGCAAGCAACACACTCCACAAAATCCATAAAAGCAAATATCTTTTCATTTTTTAATTGCCAATAATTTCGTCTGTAAAAATCCATGAAGGGTTGCCGTAACCCCGGTGCCATTGGGGGCAGGTTTTCATGGAGGTGGCTACCACACGCAGATAACGCACTTTAACAGGCGAAAAACGGAAATTGAAAGGTACGCTTTTTACCAGAAAACTATGGTCGGAATTATCTCCTTTCTTTTCCTGCAATAGACGGTAATGTTTCCCGTCGTTCGACACTTCTAGTTTTACGTTTACAGGTAAAAACACCCACGAATTTATGGCTTTCAGAAAATTCATTTCGATATGAGAAAGGGTGACCGGTTTTTTAAAGTAAAAGTCGGCAATCATATCATCGCCTTCAAACCCCAGCCAGTTGTGATGAAAGTCAAGCGCTCCCATCAAATTATCGGTCAGCGCTTTTGCCCCGCCAACCGGGTATTTGGGACTTGGTTTTGTTTCGAGCGTAACGGTTGCCTGTGCCAGTTTATTTGGCATGATTTCACGCCGCAGGTTATTCAGCACATAATTTTTGTAGTCCGACACGCTGAAATGCCTTTCTCGGACAGAAATTCGCGGGTCGGATTTGGCTACCTGTTCCATACGGTTAAGCAGCCGGATTATTTTCGGATTGATTACCTTTTTCCCGCTGGAATCGATAATGGCCGGCATCTGTTTAAAATGGCTGTTTACCGCTATGTCAACCCAGGCAAAATCCACGGAAAGCCGTGTACGTTTTACCCTGCGCAACAGAACCGGATTTCCGGCCACAGCCTGCTCGGCGCTGTCCATTACGGCTTCGTAATAATTCATTAAATGGGGCGACAGAAACGAACCGGTATAATCCGACGGGAAACCGTAAATGTTTAAAAACTGGTCGTTTTTATGTTGCTGCATTACCCGGTTCATCGTGTAGTAGTAATCGAGAATATATTTGGCGGCATTTCCGTAGTAGGCATGAACAAATATATGAACGAGCGAATCCACATTTGCATCCGGGTTCCATTCCAGTTTCGAAAGTAAATATTGTTTCAGCTCCATTAAATCGGACCAGTAACGGCCACTGCCCTGTTCGAAAATCATGTTTGCGCCGTATTTTTTAAAAAGCTGAATATTAGGTTGTAACACCGGAAAGTTAGGAAACGGACAGAGGTAGTTTTTAAACTGTACCACATAATTCCAAAGATAAATGTTGTGTGTCAGGTGGCTCCAGTCTTTAAGGTCGTGGAAAAAACTGTGCGGACCGTCCATTTGGTCAAGCGGCTTACTACGCGAGCACTCAATTGTACAAAGCATGATGTTCACATTGGAATCAGGTTTGATGCCCGTGGGCGCTTTGCGGGTAAATTGGTAAGCCAGCGTGGAAATAATTTTGTCAGGAAAAGCTTTGGCCACTTTGTTTACTGCTGCAATGTAAGCCCCCGAAACAGCACCATATTTTTTGTACAATTTTTGACACTTAGGACATTCGCAGTAATTGTATTCATCGTTTTGCGAAACCGACCAGTATTTTTTATCGGGTTTTTTATTTATCGCCTCTCCTAAATTTTTGATAAGTAGCTTGATAACAGCGGGATTGCTCAGACAAAGCTGGCCGTCTTCCATCCGCCGGCCATTTACCAGCGAGAAATATTCAGGGTGTTCTTTAAAATAAATTTTGGGCGGTATCAGTTTGTTAAAAGTATGCACATACATCCCGAAAACATTAATCCAGTTTAACTTATACCATTGGCGATAAGCCGGATTTCTTCCGCCCGGAAAATAAACACAACGGAAATCGAAGGCCGGATTGTATTTCTTAAATCCGGGAGCCAGACGGATACTGTCGTGATGCGGAATATAATCTTCCGTACTCGAAAGTTTGATACATCCCAGTTTTTCTTCAAGAAATGTGTTTACGGCATAAAGCGTTGACAACCCGGTTTTCCCTTCAAGGAAAATCCCTTTTTTGTTAATAGCGATAATGAAACCATCCTTTTTCAGCTTGCGCACCGAATCATTGTATGCAGGCAAAACCATTTGATGTCCCAGAAAAATCCCGGTTCTTTTCCGGGGAGTATGGTGGATAATGGCAATCCGGCGGCCGGTGATTTTTTCCCAATAGTTTTGCAATTGGCGGGCAGCATGCACCACTGTGGTATCGGCATGGGCAGGCTGGACAATGACATACTCTTTTTCCAGATGGGAAGAACAGGCCTGCAAAAAGATAATGAGAACCAATAAAAATGATAACCGTTTCATTTTTTCCGCTTTTTTAAAAGGATGAAAGAACGTTCATTTATTGCTGAACAAGGTTAATCTGTTATTCGTACCGCAAGGATTCAATGGGGTCAACGCGGGCTGCTTTATTGGCCGGAATGATCCCGGAAAGCAGTGCCACCACAAAAGTGACGATTACACCGCCAAAAACCCATAGCCAGGGAATGATAAAAGTGCTTCCCGTAATCATGGACACCGCATTTCCCATGATGACCCCCGAGATGATTCCCAATACTCCGCCAATCTGGGCAATGACCACTGCTTCAAACAGAAACTGATTTCGGATGGTTTTTCTCCGTGCACCGATAGCTTTGCGTATCCCGATTTCGCGGGTTCGTTCCGTCACCGAAACCAACATGATGTTCATCAGGCCGATGGCGGCCCCAAAGAGTGTAATCAACCCAATCAATGTGGCTCCCAGGGTAATGTTTCCGGTTAAACCGATAAGCATATTGGCAATTTTATCGCTTTTTACAATGGCGAACGAGTTTTCCTGTCCCAGCCGGTCTTTCCGGATTTGACGAAATACACCGGTGGCTTCTCCTACGGCCGCATCCATCTGATCCGGGTGGTTCACCATCACGCTGATGGAATAATTCATGTTGGGCCGCGAAAAGAACTGTCGTACATTATTTAGCGGCAGAAAACAGGCTCTGTCGCCGGTAAATCCCAAACTGGAGCCTTTTTCCTGAAGTACGCCCACAACCCGGTACATTCCGGGGCCTATGGAAACCATTTTTCCCACCGGATTTTCCTTGTGTTTAAACAATGTTTTGGCCACTTCATTGCCCAGGATAACCAGGTGACTTCCCCGGGTTACTTCGATGGGTTGAAAATTTCTTCCGCGTTCCAGTTTTAATCCGGCTGTAGCCAGATAATTTTCATCAATTCCGGTAACGGCGACGTTCGGATCCGTTTTTTGCGACCGGTATTTTACCGTAGCGGTTCCGGTTCCCACAATGCTCACCGATGCCACCGCCGGAAAAGAAAAGCGGTTTTTAAACGCTTCGGCTTCCCGATAAGTAATAATGGAATACACTTCGGCCCGTGTACGCCGGTGGCCTACCCGTACACGCATGGAACGGTTCCGGATGGTGAACGTATTTGAGCCCATCATGGCAAAATTCTTTGTCAGGAAAAACTCCACTGCGTCAATGGCTGTGAGAATCCCCACCAATGCCATGATCCCAAAAGCAATAATGGAAACGGTAAGAACGGTTCTTACCCAATGGCTCCTGATGGAATTGAGCGAAATACGGATATTTTCACGAACCAGTTTAAGATTTTTCACTTTTCATCTTCCTTATTGCCGTAGGCCAGGTCACCGGCATCACCAAGTCCGGGGACAATATAAGCTTTGGCGGTAAGCTCATCATCCACAGCTCCCGTCCAAATGGTCATTTTATATTTTGAGAATGATTTTTTCAGAAATTCAATACCTTCCAAACTGGCCAATACCGAAACCACATGGATTTCTGCCGGTTTTCCTTTTTCGATCAAGCCTTTTAAAGCGGCCACCAGCGACCCTCCGGTTGCCAGCATCGGATCGCTAATGACCAGGATTCTGTTTTTAGGACTGGGAGAAGAAACATATTCCAGTTTAATGACAAAATCTTCATCTGCATCATATTTCCGGTAAGCAGAAATAAAAGCATTGTCAGCCTGATCAAAAAAGTTCAGCAGTCCCTGATGGAGCGGAATTCCGGCCCGCAGAATCGTGGCAAGCAGGGGTTGTTGAGCAAGCACCTGCATATGAGCTGTTCCCAAAGGGGTAATCACTTCTTTTTCCCGAAAGGGCATGATTTTGCTGATTTCATAGGCAAAAATTTCACCCATTCGTTCCATGTTGCGTCGAAAACGCATACGGTCTTGCTGGATTTTTTCATCCCGCACTTCGGAAAGGAACTGATTAAAGATAGAGTTGGTTTTTCCTAATTCGTGAATCATAAAGTATTAGTTTGATACAAAGATACAGAAAAACGATGAAAAGCAGCGAAAATTTCCGGCTTTTGTATTTACTTTTTAGCAGTAATTAATTTACTTTGTATCAATACTTTTCAACCACGACACTATTTTATTCACCGGAAAAGAAAAACGATTTATTTCAAGGGTATAGTAAGTCACTTTCTGCGCTCCAAAGCCCCGGTAAAAACGGGCCAGTTGCGGATTGTTGGAGCCTTCAAAATCAAACACCCGGTTTGTTTCGGCATTTTCGCGCAATACACCGTCTATCAAAAAGGTCATGGCTCCGGTTTGGCGTCCTTCCGGAGAAACAGCCGAGAAAAGGAAAATCAGGTACTTTTTATCTTTCAGAACAAAAGCAGACGCACTCAGCTCATTGTGTACGGTATAAACACCGTAAAGCGTTCCCATGCCTTTATAAACCGACTGATACATGAGCCGCTGCAGCCTGAAATAATCCTTTTCATGCCAGTGTTTGATTTCTTGTCCTTTGCCTTGGCGGAACAGCTGAATAATTTTTGCCGGTTCCACCCCTTTCATCAACGTCAAACCGGCCTTTTGGGCTTTTTTCAGATTTCTCCGCGTGTTGGAAGAATAATGGGATGAGATGCCGGAATACCGGTTAATCAGGTCCAGCAAATAGTCGGTATTAGGAATCAGCCGGTAATTTTTAGGCTGTGGTTTATTGTGAATATTCAGCTGAATTTGAATGAAACGATAATGTTTGGGGATGGCCGAGAAAAAACGGTTGAGAATTTCGCTGTTCAGAATACCGACAGAAAAAACTCCCAGTTGTTGGGTGAAAAAAGGCTGGAAAAGATACGAAACACCCCACTTCCGGTTGCCGGTCAACGGCATCACGCGCTCGTAATCTCCTTCTATCAAAGCATCCCATCCGGGATGAACAATATCCAGATACCAGCTGCAGGCATAAATATTTCCGTTGAACGCTTTCCGGATGCATTGATCCCAGCGTTGCTTATCTATAGCATCATGCGGGATATATCGTATTGCTGTCATTCTGACTAAGCCGTTGCTTCTTCCAATAATGCTTCATACACTCTGCGCCACCCTTTCCATCTTTTGGCGTCGCTGAGCGACTCGTTATGCCAGAGAGAGATAAAGGTTCCTTTCACCTTTTTCACTTCATCCATAATTTTTTTTATCCGGTCGATGGCATCACCGGGGGTAAGCTGAAGATAATCTCTCAGGGTTCCGTCCATCACGGCAAAAGGATGCAGACGAAGTTTGGTTTCCACATCCAGTTCCAGGTCGTAGAAATTGTAAGTATCGCAAATGCCGGCACGGAATCCCGGAAGGGCTGCATATCCCATGGTATAATCATCCTGAATGTCATTTTCAATCAGATTTTGGTAAGTATCCGGGAGATTCAGGCGCAAAAAATGCTGGCGGCTTCGGGTAATTTGTGTCTTTAACAAATCCTCCAGGTTCTTAATTTCTTCTTTTAAAAGTTTGGGATTGTTCACCGTATTATAGCTTGGATGGATTCCCACTTCGGCGTAGTCGGCAATCCATTTTACCAGGCGCCGGAATTTTCCATTCCGGAAATTGATGTTTTTATCATAACGGCCATACATGCCAAACAAGATAAAATAAATAGGATGCAGGTTGTATTTTTTCTGATACGACAACTGTAAATCGTAGGTATCAAACGGATCGCGCTCTTTTCCCAGTAAAACGCGTGCCCGCAAGGCGACATCTTTAAACTGGAACATTTCCAATGATTTATAAAATCCGCCAATATTGCGCAACCATCCTTTTTGAGAAAATGCCCACGCCGAATCAATGTCGTATGTGGGAATGAACCGGAATTTTTTTTCCGGAAAAACAAAGTCCGGATAGCGTTTAAGAATAATTTCTTTGATTTCCAATGCCCAGATATTGACTACCGGTTTTTCCAGAATTTCCCATTCACTGCTCATACTCAGCGAAGCAGCAAACCGGCCGTGTTGGTCGCGAACAAAAGGGAGATACTCTTCATACCGCGAAACCAGAAAAAAGATGGCAGAAAAAATATCAAACGGCACCACGGATTCTTCATCAAAAACCTGGAAAAAAGCTTTATTTCCTTTATAATCAAAGGCATTATATTCCAGGCTATGCACTCCCCTTTCGAACAACAAGCCATTGGCTTTAAAAAAAATATCGTCAGTATGGGCTTTCCATCCATACATCATTTTGGGCTGGTCGGCACTCTGAAAAGCATCCAGGTCGTTGGTGAGTTCGTATTTTATTTTTAACAGTCCTTTCATCACCAGCCGGAAGACATACCGCACCCGGTTGGTCATTTTAGGAACATATATCAGTAATTCATTCATACCGTGTAAAAATAGGAAAAAATAGGGAAAGAATTCCGGTTTACTGGTGGGTATTGTCGAGCGGGACAAAACGGTCGTCAAATGCTGAAAAGAATTTGTGCCGGTACGGATCGTAACGCCAGTAACGCCTTGTCTGTTTTGCTGCCGGGACATTTTTTTTGAGAAAAACATTCAACAGGTAGTCAAAAGTGTATCCGGCATAAGTACGACCGAGATTCCGGGCATAGGTATAAATCTTTTTTACCGTCAAACTGTCGATGGTATAAAGATATTTGATGTCTCCCGAATAAGGATCCACCTGAAAATGACCATTCAGGTTATCCGTTAATAAATTTTCGGCAAAAAGTACTTTTCCTTTTTTATCCCGAATAAGCGGCCCTTTTAAAACAAACCACGAGCTGACATCCAACGCGTTCAGGTTCTGATGATGAACATAAACATCATATCCGTAATAAGCGGTGTCTGAATAAAAATAGTATTGTTCTTCCAGTTCAATCTGCGCTACATGAACCCGATAATACGTACTGTCAAAAGGACGTTGAACCACGAGAAAACCATATTTTTTCAGCTCAGAACGGTAACCATCCATGAAATGAGCAATGAAAACGGAATCTTTGATTTTCCGGATAAAATCAGAATGTACCCAGAGGATAGAATCTTTCTGCCGCTGATTAAAATAGGGAATAGAATCCAGGATTCCGGTTTTTAAATTGTATTTGTACAGGAATGCCGGTGGGGAAACCACTACCGGCATTCCGATCATTTCCCGCACAAACATTTTAGCCAGTTTCCGTTCCGACTGGGCTTGTATGTTGCCAAATTCGAACAACAGTCCCAGCAACAGAAAAATGACTACCGGAAACTTTTTTTTCTTCATTTTTTTATTTCTCTGTTCACCTTCTGAGCTTAACGCAAAGAATCGGTTTCTTATTTTTCAAGCAGCGCTTTTCCAAAAGCCAGACCATATTCATAAGCCGCTTTGCGTTCCGCTTCATCCGGCATAAATTTCACAAAAACACCCTCTCCGAAAAATTTAAATTTCAAAGCGGTAAGGTTAGCTTCCAGCATCTTTTTGCTCTCGCCGCTCCAGCCATACGAGCCAAATGCCCCAGCCAGTTTTCCGTGATCACGATAAGGATTCACGACGGCAAAAAGACGGTAGATAGGCAACAAAATATTTTGATTAATGGTTGGGCAACCTACCACAAGTGCATTACAACGGGTCAGTTTCATTTCCAACTCTCCCAATTGGGCATGTTCAATGTCGGATACATCCACATCAAAATCTCCGGCTGCACGAATTCCTTCGGCAATGGCTTCAGCCACTACGCCGGTATTGGCATACGCCGATACATACGGAATGAACACATTGTTTTTCTGTGGTTTTTCCATGAATTTCTCCGACCAAATCCGTGTCATTTCCATGTAATGCCGCCAGTTTTTGCGGAGCATCGGGCCATGACCCGGGAGAATCGCCTGAATTTCCAGTTTTTCGATTTTCTCAATGGCTTTCAGCATAAATTTGCTGAACGGTTTGATGATAACATCAAAATAATAGCGGAAAGCTACATCAAAATCATCCACTTTATCATCAAACATCCGGTCGTCTGCAAAATGACAGCCAAACGAATCGCAGGTAAACAGAAGCTGTTCTTCTTCGAGGTAGGTGTACATGGTATCAGGCCAATGCAGGTTGGGTGCAGAGATAAACCGCAGCGTTTTATTGCCTAAATCCAGTGTATGCCCGTCTTTTACGGCTATGGCTTCAAATTCGGTATCCAACATGTCTTTCAGATAGCGAATAGCAGCAGAAGTAGCCACCACTTTGGCTTTAGGGGCAATCTTCAGTAAATTCTTCAGATTTCCGGAGTGATCAGGCTCCGTGTGATTCAAAATAATATACTCGATTTCGGCCGGGTCGGTAACCGCCCTGATCTTTTGTTCGTAATCTTCCCAGAAAGTCTCTTTGGAAGTATCAATAATGGCCTTTTTTTCGGCATCAATGAAATAGGAATTGTAGGTCGAACCGTAATCCGTGGTCATTACCACATCAAACGTTACTAAATCGTAATCCAGAATTCCAATCCATTTTACATCCGGCGTAACTTCTAAAACAAGATTCTTTATTTTTTTCATTTTTTGCGTTTTTTCAGAATTTTGCGCAAAGATAGGCAACTAAGAGATTTTTTGCCCGATTTTAATAAAAAATTAAGAAAGATTTCCCCATTAAATTTTACCGGAATCCAGGGTAAAATAATCGGGTGACCGGGCTTTTTACGCCTATCGGTTTATGTGTGGTATTTGAGATAACAAATTATATTACAGTCATTTCCGGCATACTAGAAAAGTTCCAGCTGGATTTCATCCTCTCCATCTCCGGTTTTTTGATTCTTATCCCCTTCTTCCGGTACTGGTTTTTTTGATGAATCAGCCGGTTTTACAGGCTCAGCTTCGGTGGTTTTTGGCTTATCGGTTTCTTCTGTAGCACTGGCTGTTTTACCGCCGTTATTTTCTTCTTCCGCTTCTTCAGCCGGAGTGTTTTCCACCGGTAAAGGAGAAAGCCATTTTATCTTTTTCACCTCTTTGTTCGAAATCCGTTTTCCTTTGGCACGGTAGCTCTTCACCCCGATAAAATCTTCGGCCAGAATAATTTCGGAAATCAATTCCTGATCATTTTTGGTTTTGAGCTCCACCTCAAGCCGCGGACGTTCGTCCAGTGTAAAAAGCACCAAACGTGAGCCTTTTGAATCCGGAATAAAAGAATATTTACGATCAGCAGGCGTATCGGCATCGATAGTAAAACGCTTGAGATAATAACGTTCCTGACCGCCGTCGAAATAAACCACAGTAATGGTTTTTTCAGGGTTAAATTTCTCAATAAAAATCATTTCATCGTCAAAATGCGTAGCCAGGTCATAACCGGTAAGTTTAAACTCGCCGGTGGACAAAATCGTCAGGATTTTATCATCTCCTTTAAAAGCGCCCAGATGGACACCTCTTTCTTCGGTATTCAGCCGGCGGACCGTTTCATCATACCACACATCCAGGGCTCCCAGAGTTGAAACCCCTTCTTCACGTTTTACAATATTCCGGATGGAGGTTTTACTCAGGATATTTCCCTGTGAAGTACGCCCTTTGATAGCCAAATCCTTAAAATCAAAATCGAAGTGTGTTTTTTTCATTTTCGGTTTGGGACGCAGGTTTACCCGAACCACTTCCGCTTCTCCGTTAGGATTGGCCGAAAAGTAAACCACTTTCGACCCCGGGGTGCCTTTGGTCAGGTCGTATTCTTTATCGCGGGTCACGCCTTTTACAGCAAACCGTTTTACATAATATTTTCCCTGCCGGCCATCCCGATAAATCATGTTGTAAATGGTCCGGTCGTCGTTCTTTTTAAAGACAGCGATATGAATTACATTTTTCCCCACAAAAACTTTCGGAGCCACTTTGGTTACCAAAAAAGTACCGTCTTCACGAAAAACAATAATATCATCAATATCCGAACAATCGGAAACATATTCATCTTTTTTCAGACCGGTTCCGGCAAAACCTTCTTCGCGGTTCACATACAACTTTTCGTTGGCTACGGCCACCATATTGGCCTGAATGGTATCGAAATTGCGAATTTCGGTACGGCGTTCACGCCCTTTGCCGTATTTCTTTTTGATCTGTTTAAAATACTGAATTGTATAATCGATCAGGTGAGCCAGATGGTTTTTCACTTCTTCCATCTCCTCTTCCACCTTTTTGATTTGCTCTTCCGCTTTAAACGCATTGTATTTGGAAATCCGTTTGATTTTAATCTCGGTAAGGCGAACCAAATCATCATGGGTTACCTCGCGGCGCAGTGACTTTTTAAACGGCTCCAGTCCTTTGTCGATGGTGGTTAAAACACAATCCCAGGTTTCGCATTTTTCAATCAGCAGATAAATGCGGTTTTCGATAAAAATCTTTTCGAGGGAAGCATTGTGCCAGTGGTCTTCCAGTTCGCCAAGACGGATTTCCAGCTCCTGTTTTAACAGGCTTACCGTACGGTCGGTATTGGCCCGCAGAATTTGTTTTACGGAAATAAACTGCGGACGGCCGTCAAGGATGACACAGGCATTGGGCGAGATGCTCATTTCGCAATTGGTAAAAGCATACAGCGCATCAATGGTTTGATCGGGCGAAACATTGGAGGCCAGATAAATGACGATTTCCACATTTTCCGCCGTGTTGTCGTCAATTTTTTTGATTTTGATCTTGCCTTTGTCGTTGGCAGCCACAATCGAATCAATCAACGAAGAAGTGGTAGTGTAATACGGAATTTCGGTAATCACCAGCGTTTTTTTGTCCCGCTGGCTGATTTTTGCCCGTACCCGTATTTTTCCGCCTCTTAAACCTTCGTTATATTTCGAGACATCTACCATGCCGCCTGTCAGAAAATCGGGATACAGCTCAAAATCCTTTCCCTGCAAATAACGAATGGAAGCGTCAATCAATTCATTGAAATTGTGCGGCAAAATTTTTGAAGCCAGTCCTACAGCAATACCTTCCACGCCCTGAGCCAACAGCAAAGGAAATTTTACCGGCAGGGTAACCGGTTCTTTGTTACGGCCGTCATACGAAAGTTTCCACTGTGTCGTTTTCGGATTGAAAACCACTTCTTTGGCAAAAGCCGACAGACGGGCTTCGATATATCGCGGAGCAGCTGCACTGTCACCGGTCAGGGTGTTTCCCCAGTTTCCCTGGGTATCGATAAGTAATTCTTTTTGTCCTAATTGCACCAGTGCATCGCCGATGGAAGCGTCGCCATGCGGATGGAACTGCATGGTATGACCGATAATGTTGGCGACTTTGTTAAACCGACCGTCATCCAGGCGGCTCATGGCATGCAAAATACGGCGTTGTACCGGTTTTAAACCATCAGCGGCTTCCGGAACGGCCCGTTCCAAAATCACATAAGAGGCATAGTCAAGAAACCAGTTTTCGTACATTCCGCTCAGATGCAGATGTCGGTATTCTTCCTTACGTTCTTTTTTATCCGGATTGTTTTGTTCTTCTCCCTCCCGGGGCAGGTTTTGGCTTTCCAATTCGTCCATAGAAATTGTCTCTCCTAAAATTTTCCGCACATGCCGCCTCTTCTGTCACAGGCAGCCCTTGTCATTTTGTTTGAGACTGCGAAGATAATAAATCGTTGCAAAAGGAAAAACCCATTTCACAAACCGGTACAGCAGATTTCCCTTCCCTTCCTGATGAATAAAAAAGTAAAAAAAACCTTTCGAACCGAAAAAAGCTTTCCGGTTCCTTTTTCAATTGGCAGAAACCCTTAAATTTGTCCAAAAAACACACGCGGCATGAAGAAAATTTTTACTCTTTTGATTTTAACCGGATTTTTATTCATCATTTTTCCATCTTGTAAAAATATGACACACCAAACAAAAATACGTTCACATCTGGTTGATACGGTAGGCTTTGCCCAATATCCCTGGCAAATGGACAGTCTGATGAACCGTATTAAAAAGTATCAGGGTAACCTTTTGGAACAACGGACAAAATATCTGAACAAAAAGCCGACAAAAGCCATTTTGTCGCCACATGACGATTATACCTATGTAGGCTATTTGTATCCGGCGGCGCTTTCACAGATCAAAGCAAAAACCGTAATTATTTTCGGGGTAGCCCACAAAGCCAAAAAGCTCCACCTGGAAAACAAAATTATTTTTGATTCATTCGATTATTGGAAAGGGCCTTACGGGAATGTGAAAGTTTCCGATTTGCGGGATAAAATTATGGATTACCTGCCCCGTGACCTTTACGAAGTGAATGATTCCATGCAATCTATTGAGCACTCGGTAGAAGCTGAAATTCCATGGCTTCAGTATTTCGACCGGAATGTGCAAATTGTTTCTATTCTGGTTCCGTATATGTCATTCGACCGGATGAAAGCCATTGCCGAACCTTTGGCCAAAGCCATTGAAAAAGCTACCGCATCCGAACACATGCAATGGGGAAAAGATTATGCCTTTCTGATTTCCACCGATGCCGTACACTACGGCGATCAGGGCTGGGGCGGGCAAAATTTTGCTTTTTACGGTACCGCCTGCACCAGCTATACCAACGCAAAAGGCCATGAACTGGAAATCATGCATACCATCAGCGGCTATATCAGCACAGGTATGATCCACAAATTTTGCGATATGACGGTAGAAAAAAGTGATTATCACAAATATAAATGGACCTGGTGCGGACGTTATGATGTCCCGCTGGCTTTGCTTACACTCAATGACCTGAACGAAATGCTTTACCATGAACCGCTGCACGGACAGGTTATCGGCTATTCTACCAGTATTGAACATGCTCCCATTCCGGTAAATGATCTGCGTATGGGCATCACGGCACCGGCCAATGATCATCACTGGGTAGGTTATGCGGCCATAAAATATTATTAATCTGTTGTCTGAATGAATTCTCTTGAAGAAAAAAGTATTCAACAAACTGCTGATTTTGTAAAAAAAGAGCTATCCGGTGCCGAAAGTGGTCACGACTGGTGGCACATTTACCGGGTTTGGAAACTGGCACAACGTATAGCTGTTGAAGAAAAAGCCAATGAACTGGTGGTTAATCTGGGCGCTTTGTTGCATGATATTGCCGATGCCAAATTTTACGGCGGCGATGAAACGGTTGGTCCCCGCAAAGCGGAAGCCTTTTTAAAAACGCTGTCGTTGTCGCAGGATATCATAAACCAGGTGTTGAATATCATCCGGTTTGTTTCGTTTAAAAACCGGAATGAAAAACCGGAAAACGATTCGTTGGAACTGCACATCGTTCAGGATGCCGACCGTTTAGATGCCATTGGAGCCATCGGGATAGCCCGGGCGTTTAGTTTTGGCGGATTTAAACAACGGGAAATGTATAATCCGGATATTCCGCCCAACCCCGATATGAGCAAAGAGGAATACAAAAAATCGGAATCTCCCACGATCAATCATTTTTATGAAAAACTTCTGTTGTTAAAAGCAATGATGCATACAACAACAGGCAAACAAATGGCCAAAGAACGGCATGCTTTTATGGAGCAGTTCCTGGAAGAGTTTTACGCCGAATGGGAAGGGAAAAAATAACCGGTTTGTAATGGATTTTATTTCTTCTGCACAGGGTAGCTGATGAAAGCATGGAACTTCACCATCAATTTACTCTCAAAAGTCGCGCATCCAAAAGAGATCGCGCTGACCTGCAGAAAAATAAACCAAAAGAAAAAGTCATTATCCACAGTAAACAATAAAGAAACGGGCAATTCAGTGCAAAAGGCTTCATAATCCCTTTCTTTTTACAGAAGGTCATAAAAATGAGTGTTGGATTTCTCCAAAATTCTGCAATACAAATG
The DNA here is from genome assembly GCF_020149915.1 of Candidatus Sulfidibacterium hydrothermale. Lineage (GTDB taxonomy): Bacteria > Bacteroidota > Bacteroidia > Bacteroidales > F082 > Sulfidibacterium > Sulfidibacterium hydrothermale. The sequence continues at coordinate 1,832,270 of NZ_CP083760.1, read as the reverse complement.
TTTCTGTCTGGATGATCATCAACAATTGTTTGCCCGGAATTATATAATCTATTGATTTCTCAATCGTAAGGCATTTGAAATCACCGAAACCGAACTAAAACTCATAGCGGCGGCAGCAATAACCGGGCTCAAAAGAAGCCCAAAAGCAGGATACAAAACTCCGGCGGCAACAGGAACGCCCACTGAGTTATACACAAAAGCAAAAAACAGGTTTTGTCTGATATTCCGCATCACTTTACGACTTAAATCGTAGGCCCTGACAATGCCGTTCAGGTCGCCTTTTATCAGCGTAACTTCGGCACTTTCCATGGCAATATCCGTACCCGTTCCCATGGCAATCCCAATATTGGCCTGGGTTAAAGCCGGAGCGTCGTTAATGCCGTCGCCTGCCATAGCCACAACCTGTCCCCGGTTCTGTAACTCTTTTATTTTATTATATTTATCTTCAGGAAGACAATTGGCCTGAAAGCCGTCAATTCCCACTTCATCAGCTATTGCTTTGGCTGTGTACTCATTGTCGCCGGTAAGCATGATTACCCGAAGACCGGCTTTATGCAAAGCACGTACAGCCTGTTTGGAAGTTTCTTTTACTTTGTCGGCCACACTGACCATTCCGGCTACTTTTTTATCAATCACTAGAAACATCACCGTTAGCCCTTTTTGTTGCCATTCCGCAGCCTTTTCCGCTTGTTTATCCGTCAATTTTGCGCCAAAAGTTTCCAGCAGCCGACTGTTTCCCAACCCAATTTCTTTTTCTTCCCATTTGCCGGTAACTCCTTTGCCGGCAACAGCTTCAAAATCTTTAACTTCAAACAGGGAAATATTCTTTTCTTCTGCCCCTTTAACGATGGCATCAGCCACCGGATGCTCACTGTTTTTATCCACAGAAGCTGCCAGCGCAAGCACCTCCAAATCAGAAAAATGAGGATCGAAAGAGACAAAAGAATTCAAAGCAGGTTTTCCTTCGGTCAATGTTCCTGTTTTGTCCACTATCACGGTGTCTATCTTACTCATTTCTTCAATGGCTTTGGCATCTTTCACCAATACGCCTGATTGGGCCGCACGCCCGGTACCTACCATAATAGACATGGGGGTTGCCAGTCCGAGCGCACAGGGACAGGCGATTACCAAAACGGCAATGGCATTCACAAAAGCATAAACCAGTGCCGGCTGCGGTCCGAAAAAATACCAGACAACAAAGGTAAGAATGGCCACGGCCACCACAATCTGGACAAAATATTTAGCCACTTTATCGGCCAGACGCTGAATGGGTGCCCGGGTTGCTCCTGCTTTGTTGACCATGTCAATAATTTGTGCCAGCAGCGTATCGGAACCCACTTTTTCTGCTTTCATTTGAAAAGCTGTTTTACCATTGACAGTACCGCCAATAACTTTTTCTCCTTCCGTTTTTTCCACAGGAATGGATTCGCCGGTGATCATCCCCTCGTCAATAACGGCATTCCCTTTTACAATTGTCCCGTCCACAGGTATTTTTTCACCGGGCCGCACCTGTAAAATATCTCCGGTTACCACTTCTTCCAGCGCGATTTCCTGTTCGGCTCCGTTACGGATAACCCGTGCCACCGGCGGAACAAGATTGAGCAGTGCTTTGATAGCGCTATTGGTTTTGCTGTGGGCTCTTAGTTCAAGTACCTGCCCCAACAATACCAGTGTCAGAATAAAAGCAGAAGCTTCGAAATAAAGATGAACATATCCCGCTGAATCTTTAAATTCTGCCGGGAAAATACCGAAAAAAAACATTCCTAACACACTGAATATAAATGCAGCGCCTACACCAAGAGAAATCAGCGTCCACATATTGGGTGACCACCGGCGAACCGAGTTCCAGCCCCTCACAAAAAAATCCCAGCCGGCGTAAAACACCACGGGAATGGTCAAAACAAATTCTGTCCAGCGCCAAAAATATTCAGAAGCTATTTTCTTCAAGTCAATCCACGGGAAATAGGCCGTCATGCTGATCATCAGAACCGGAACAGACAGAATCAGCGCTACCCAAAAACGTTTGAGCATCGCCTTGTAGGCTTTTTCTTCAGGACTTTCTTCGGCAGACGTTTTTGCCGCCAGGCTGACTTCTTCGATTAAATGCATACCACATACCGGGCAGTTGCCCGGATGATCATACGTTTTATCCCCTTCACAACGCATAGGGCAATGGTATTTTTCTCCGGATTTGTGTTCCTGATGGGCATACATCGCCTGTATTTCGGCTTTCTTTGCCGGATGATGATGGTTCGTCTTCTTTTCCTTACCGTTGACGGGAACCAAATGCATACCGCAAACAGGGCAGTCATCCGGATGGTCGTAGGTTTTATTGCCTTCGCAATGCATTGGGCAGTAATAGGATGTTATTTTGTTTTCCACTTCTAATTTTTTAATCTGTGTTCCTACTTAAACACGGTTATAAACGGGTAAATTTTCTTCCCGTACATTTTCACATACGGGAAGAAAAAACCATTTCTTTTCCTCATCGGGATAGCTACAAATTGTTTAACATGCTGTGATACTCTTCTTTGGATATTTCACCCCGGGCAAATCTTTTTGACAAAATTTCGCGGGGACTTTCCTGATGAAACCGGTTTTCAGAAGTTCCTCTGAAAAGGACAAACAGTATCCAAATGAACAGGGCCATCATGACGAAGCCACCAATCCACCAAAATCCCATTCCCCATCCGGTCATATTTTCTAAATGCATCATAATTTTAAAATTTTATTGATTTAACTTTTTGTTTTCGACAAAAGTACAGCTGTCGCATGCCATGGTTGTTACACAATTTTGTAAAAGAATTATATCTTTTTTGTAATCCGGATGCCCATCGGTATATTGAAAATCAGAGAAAACAACAAATGACAAGTGTCAAAAATTCAGACAAATACAACAAATACCTTCACGCTTTGCGGCAAGTTGTCCGAAATAACCTAATTTTGCACTTTTTATAAAATACGCTTGTCACGGGGGAATCAGGCTATCCTTTCCGGGGTTAAAAAGCGAATTAAAAAAGTTTTTGATGAAAGACAAAAATCTGAAGATAAAAGAAGCCGGCGACACAAAACAAACCTTTTTGGTCACCGGCGGAGCAGGTTTCATCGGCTCAGCATTGTGTAATGCACTTATTCGTCAGGGAAACAGGGTGATAAACATTGACAATTTCAATGATTTTTACGATCCAAAAATTAAAAAACAAAATGTTGCCCCCCTTGAGCAGCACGAAAACTATCATCTTTACAAAGCAGATATCCGTGACCAGGATGTTATAGACGAAATTTTTAAAACCCATCCGGTTGACGTGGTCATTCACCTGGCAGCCATGGCCGGTGTTCGTCCCAGCATTACCATGCCCGCGGTGTATGAAGCGGTCAATGTTCAGGGCACAATAAACCTGCTGAATGCCATGCATCAATACGGGGTGAAGCACATGGTTTTTGCCTCATCTTCTTCCATTTACGGAAACAGCAAACGGATTCCGTTTCGTGAAGATGACCCGCTGGAAAGGGTAATATCGCCTTACGCTGCCACCAAAAAATCGGCCGAAGAGTTTTGCTACGTTTTTCATCACCTGTTTGACCTAAACATTGTGGCTTTGCGGTTTTTTACGGTTTACGGTCCGGGACAACGGCCCGATCTGGCCATCCACAAATTTACCCGCATGATTTTAAACGGCGAGCCCATTCCCTTTTTTGGCGACGGCACCACCATGCGCGATTACGCCTACATCGACGACATTGTACAGGGCGTTATCCATGCAGCCGGTTTTGTTCAGCAAAAGCAACCGGTTTTTGAGATCATCAATTTAAGCGGAAACAAACCGGTTACGCTGTCGGAAATGGTACAGCAAATCGAGAAAGCCACGGGGAAAAAAGCCGTTTTGAACCGTCTGCCCATGCAACCCGGCGATGTAGTGCTTACTTACGCCGACATTACCAAAGCCCAAAAATTACTGGATTTTAAACCGGAAACACCCTTTGAAAAAGGAATAGATAATTTTGTACATTGGTACCGAACTATCCATAACCTGTAAATATGAAGAACGGAAAATTCTTATACTTTTTACTTCCTTTGTTACTGCTGGCCATGCTTTTCCATTTGGGGGCCTGGGGCGTTTTGGAAACCAGCGAAGCCCGTTATGCCGAAATTGCCCGAGAGATGATTACCACCGGCGACTGGTTTAAACCCCAGCTTCTTGGCATTTATCATTTCGACAAACCGTTAATGACCTATTGGATTACGGCCGTTGGAATGAAAATTTTCGGAATAAACGCTTTTGGTGCCCGTTTTTTTCTGCAGTTGGCCTATCTTTTACAAATTATCCTGGTTTATTCTATTGCAAAACAACTTTTTAACAACCGCGACAAAGCTTTTTACGCCGCACTGTTTTATGCCGGACTGCCGCTGGTTTTAATGTCGGTACGGAATTTGACTACCGATGCTTTTCTGAATACTTTCGAATTGCTGGCCGTATGGCTGTTGCTGCGTTATTATTCACACCGAAAACCGGTGTGGCTGTATCTGTTTTTTATCGACCTCGGACTGGCCCTTTTTACCAAAGGCCCGGTGGGATTAATCATTCCGTTGCTCATGGTTTACCCGCTTCGAAAAATAAAAGGAATTTCCGGTAAAAAAAACAACATCCACCTGATCATCGGAATTTTCATCATGCTGCTGATAGGCAGTTCGTGGTTTTTCTACCTGATGGCCCAATCCGATGCCTTTTACCGTTTCTTTGTGGACGAACAGCTGGCCGACCGGATGTTTAAAGCCTCTACCCTGCACCGCGCCAAACCGTTTTGGTATTATTTTGCCTTTTTCCCAGCGGCCACTCTGCCCGCTTTTGTCCTTGTCCCCGCGGCCATCCGCAAAGGATACCGGGAAAACAATACCGTCATGAAACAGATTACCCTTTTCTGGCTGGTGATTCCGTTTCTGTTTTTTTCGATTTCCAGTTCCAAACTGATTTTATATGTCCTGCCGTTAAGTCCTTATGTAGCACTGGCTGCCGCCTGGTTTCTTGCCGAAAGCCCGTGGAAACAGCTAAAAGGTTACTACTTCTTTTACTGGGGATTCCTTGTTTTGGTCTTGCTGGCTTTGATCGTCATTTTCACCGGACGGATTCCGGGATTCAATCTGCATCCTAATCTTCTCATAGTGTTATTCCTAAGTGCCGGTGCAGGATGGTTAATTTGGTTCTTTATCAAAAAAAGTAAAGAACGCTTTGCTCTTCTTTCGCTTTTTCTTCCTTTGATTTTAGTTCCTGTTTCCACACAGGTATTCAAACAAACAGAAGGCAATGCCCACGGAATGATGCCGGTTGTACATTTTCTTAAAGAACATCATCTTAACCAACAAAAAATTATTGTGTGGGACAAACGGCTGCCGTCGCTTTCGTTTGATTTGCAAAAAGAACTTTATAGTGTTTATTACAAAGATTTTTCGTTAAAAAGGCATACCGAATTTCAGGAAAACGACAACTGGAAGAAAAACCTGATTAACGTGAACCAACCCGATGAATATGCGTACCTTCAAAAACTGGTCAATACGCCTTCCGTTTTTATTGTACAGAAAGGAAAGTTTCCGGAAAATTATTCATCTTTGATACAGGGTTATCAACACAAAGCAACCATTAACCATTGGATAATTTACTATTGAAAACGAAAAATATGAACAAAACGGCGCAATACGAAATGACCATTGTGGTTCCGGTTTATAACGAACAGGACAGCATTTACCGGCTGGAAAAAACACTGGCAGATTATCTGCCCAAAGCTGCGGTAAAAACATGCGTACTGTTGGTAAACGACGGATCGAAAGACGACAGCCTGACGAGAATAAAGGAAGTATGTGCACGCCAAAATGATTTTTATTTTATCAGCTTGGCGAAAAATGGCGGACTGAGCACCGCTTTAAAAGCCGGTTTCGACCATTCTGAATCAAAACTAACGGCCTACATTGATGCCGATTTACAAACCACACCCGAAGATTTTAATTTGCTGCTGCCGCACATTACCGAGTATGAAATGGTCATTGGTATCCGTACCGGCCGGAAAGACAGCTTTGTAAAAAAGATGTCTTCGAAAATAGCCAACAGTTACCGCCGGATGATGACCCACGATGGCATCATTGATACCGGTTGTCCTCTGAAAATTATGCGTACCGAATATGCCAAAAAGTTTCCGCTGTTCGACGGGATGCACCGTTTTTTGCCGGCCCTTATCCAACTCGAAGACGGAAAAGTCAAACAGGTTCCGGTCCGTCATTTTCCTAGGCAGGAAGGCGAAAGCAAATACCACCTGTTCAACCGGCTGGCCGGCCCGTTTATCGACTGCTTTGCTTACCGGTGGATGAAAAAAAGATATATTCGTTATCAAATTGACCAAAAGAAAATTTAATGCTTTCTCCCGACAGTTATCTGGTTTATGCCTTAGGTTTCTTGGCCCAATTGCTTTTTTCGGCACGTATGCTGGTGCAGTGGATTCTTTCGGAACGGGCCAAAAAAGTGGTGTCGCCCCAGCTTTACTGGCAACTGAGCATTGTGGCAGCCATCATCATGTTCTTTTACGGATGGCTACGCCATGATTTTGCCATTATTCTCGGACAATCAATCACTTACTTTATCTATATCTATAACCTGAAGCTCTTAAAAGCCTGGAAAAAAATGCCCGCGGCTTTCCGGACTTTTTGCTATCTGGTTCCGCTCATTGTCATTCCTTATGCCTTCATTAATTACCAAAGCACCGTACAACGTCTTTTCCATAACAGCGAAATCCCGATGTATTTGTTGCTGTGGGGTTCGGCCGGACAGGTTGTTTTCACGCTTCGCTTTGTGTATCAGTGGTTTAGCTCAAGGAAAATACAAAAATCCATTCTTCCTATGGGATTCTGGGTTATCAGTCTTACCGGTTCGGCCATGATCGTCAGCTATGCGGTATATCGTCGTGATCCTGTTTTGTTTCTCGGACAAATTTTCGGTGCTGCCATTTACGCCCGGAATATCTGGTTAATGATCCATTCACGAAAAATAAGTCGGACGGCTGAGTAGGAAGATGGAAGTCAGAAGATAGAAGACCGAAGTCAGAAGTTGGAAGACTAAGCAGTTGGAGATTCAACTTTGATTTTTGGCATGCTACTCTTCCGGTAACCCGTTTTCGCCTATTTTATCCAGCGCTTTCCGGTTATGGATTTGCATTTTCTTATACGCCGTGGGGCTCATCCCGATAACTTTTTTAAACTGGTTGGAAAGATGCTGAACACTGCTGTAACCTGTTTTCCAGGCAATTTCCGACAGGGTTAACTCATCGTAAACAAGCAGCTCTTTTACTCTTTCAATTCGTTGCAGGATGGTATATTTTTCGATGGTTGTACCCACCACCGACGAAAAAAGGTTGCTCAAGTAAGAATATTCGTGATGCAGTATCCGGGCAAGATGATCAGAAAAATTGATATGCTTTTCTTCGTCTTTGTCGTAATGAACATAGTTGATGATCTCGGTTTTGATCTGCTCCACCAACCGGCTCTTTTTATCGTCAATCAATTCAAAACCAATCGCCCGCAAATTTTCCCGTAACTTTTCCAGGGTAACGGCATCGGGTTCGGTTTCTACAACGGCTTCCCCAAGAATAACCGAAACAGGCTTCAACTTCAGCCGGTTTAGTTCATTTTCCACTGCCAAAACACAGCGGTGACAAACCATGTTCTTGATAAACAACTTATTCATTCCCGGGGGGAAATCTTATTCGAAAAAATAGTCCACCGATGCCACAGCATCCACGGTTTCTTTCATCCGGTCCAGTATTTTTACATGATCGGGATGTGTACGGTAAGCATTCAGTCCGTCCTCATCATCAAAAACAGCCGTTAGCACCAGATGATAAGCCGAAGGTTTGGTATTGATATTTTTCCCCACTTCCATGGATTTCAAGGACGGAACACTTTTTTCAAGTGCTGTTAACATTTGCATAAACTCACCGGTCAGTTTTTCCGTATCCTGTCCGGCAGCAAACCGTATCATAACAATGTGTTTCAGCATAGTATTATTTTTTGTCTTTTCTAAATATTCTGGTCAGTTTCTCACGGGTAATGCTGTGTTCTTCAGCTCCTCCGGAACCCAACAAATAACCTATCGGAGCCAGCTCGGGTAAATTCTCTCCCAGCACCCGGAAAACAGCGGCCATAGGAACGGCAATAAACATGCCCGGCAATCCCCAGATAAAGCCGCCAAAGGTAATGGCCAGAATAATCATAAACGGGTTGATACTGACATGTGATCCTACAATATTGGGTGTAAGGATATTATTCTCCGTGAACTGTACGATAATAAATTGAACGACCACCAACAACGCATATTGCGGTGATCCCATTGTAAAAATGGCAATAAACAACGGGAAACTATAACCAATAATGGTACCGTAATAAGGAATGAAATTCATCAACGCAGCCAAAACCCCCAACAACAAGGCATGTTTCATCCCAATAATAACAAAACCGGTACTGTTCAAGATTACCAATATTGATACTACGATGGTCACGCCGGTCATATAATGGATAACCAACTGGTTTACTTCATCAATAATTTTACGGGCAATGGCATGTTTTTCTTCCGGCACAACCATCAAAATAAAATCATGAAATTTATTGCGATAGAACAAAAGGAAAAAGATATATACCGGCATAATGCCCACCGAAAAAACCGTTTGAAAAGTGGCGCCAAAAGCACTTTTAAAATTGCTACCGCTAAAACTAAGCATATTGGCCGCAAACTGTTTGAATTGTTCTTTCAGTTGTGGTGTTTCCACACCGGTAATGTCCGTCAGATGTTTGAAGATGGCGTTGATATTTCGGGATGCCGTAAGTTTTAAAGAGGGCAAATCTTCCAGAAACAATCCCATTTGCTTGTAAATAAAGAAAAACAAGCCACTTACCACGGCAATACCCAATAAAATACTGATAATATTGGCCAGAATCCGCGGAATATGATGGCGTTCAAGATAGCTGGCAATCGGATACAGCAGATAGGCAAACAATCCACCTAAAGTAATGGGATACAAGTAATTCCTGAATTCTGTCAGAATAAAATATGATAGCCATAAAAACAGCAGAATAATGGTAATACGCAGCAATAACGGAAGTTTCAAATTCTCTTTCATCGGTTTTATGTCAAGCAAAAAAGTAAAATGGCCTTTTTACGAGCGCTTTATTTCTGATCAGGAAACTTGTCCGGTTTGGAAAAAGCCGGATTGGTTAAAAAACTATCGTCACGCAAAGTTTTTATAAAGTTCAGCAAGTCTTCTTTATCATTGGGGGTCAACCGGACGCCATTATCATTAATGTGATGCATTAACGGGTTGACGTACCGGGTATTTTTCAGTTTAGACGAATAAAAGTCGATGACCTGCTCCAGGGTTTTAAAACGTCCGTCTCGCATATAAGGGCCTGTCAGTTCCACATTACGCAAAGTAGGCGCTTTATAGGCACCATGGTCGGCCGGGTTTCCGGTAATAGCAAAACGATCCGATTTATCCTTGAAAACCGAATCTAACGCATTATTGTAACATAAATTCGTTGTAAACAACGGATTACCATAACCTCCGTGACAGTGGAAACAATCAGCTCCTTCTTCTGTCGTGAACAAAACATAGCCATGCAGTTCCGATTGAGAAAGCTGCACTTCACCACGCATGTACTTATCAAATTTTGAATCGGCGGATATCAATGTTCTTACAAACTGCGCAATGGCTTTTTCGATGTTTTTAAACGTCACCGTCCGGCTGCCGAAAGCCTTGTAAAAAAGCTCAGGATACCCCGGAATCGACTGAAAAAGTTCTTTCACCTGCGTGGTATCCCCTGCCATCTCCACGGGCGAAGTTACCGATTCGTACACCATGTCTTCCAGTGTCCGCATATGCGGATTCGGATTTTCAGGTGATATGGAGCCATTCCAGCCATAACCGTTAAAGTTCCATACCAGGTTAATCATGGGCAACATCACATGGTGAGTACGTTCTCCCCGAATACCTTTCACAATTCCTCCCGGAAAACGGGGGTTATTTTCTCCCGCCTCAAAAGAATTTTTTTGTACATGACAAGTAGAACAGCTCATCATGGAATCCGGATCCGTACGCCCCGAAAGGCGACCGTCGTAAAAGAGATAACGCCCCAGTTTAACGCCTTCCACCGTCATGGGATTATCTTTGGGAATATTCATCTGGGTAGGAAAACCAAAAGGTATTTTTATTTTATACGGAGTCGGTTGATAAGCAGGCTGAGCCTGGGAATCTGCCAAATCAGAGGAAGATTCATGACAATTAATTCCCACCAGCGTCATCAAAATGAGTATAACAGGTAAAATTTTTTTCATCGGTTCATATTTAGCAGTACTACAGTTCTGACAAAAATAATAACTTTCCTACAAAAACAACGCTTATACCCCATAAAAATTTTCTTCGATTAACCCTTTTAATAAAATGATGCATCCTGTGTTTTTTCGCTTACCACATGCCGTTCGAGATCACATCACCCAAATTTCTCTTTTTTCCGGTTTATCTGATAGAACCATTCTAAATAGCCATCCGGACAAGCTTTTATTTCGTACCTTTGCCCCCCAAAAGGAAAAGCTCCATGCAGTTTAAAAAAGGCGATAAGGTAAAGTTTCTGAATGAAACCGGCGGAGGAATTGTTACCGCTGTCATTGATAGCAAATTAGTGAAAGTGGAAACCGAAGATGGTTTTGAAATTCCTGTTTTAAGTAAAGATCTGATTCCGGATTACCGGGAAGAAGAAGCGCGTCAAATCCAATCGGAATTTGCCCGCCCAGGAAACAAGCCGGCCCCTGCTCCTGAAAAAACCACGCCGGAAGCCGAGGAACCTTCGCTGGTCAGCGAAATTAACCCGTGGGTAGAAGTTAAAGAAGACGAAGGATTTTATCTGCTTTTTGAACCTCATGAGCAGCAATGGGTGCTCACCGGAAATCTGGACGTAATTTTAGTAAATCATACGCCTTTCGATATTTTATACAACCTGTTTCTTGAGCGAAACGGGGAAACCAAAGGAATTGATTACGGGTCGGTACCTCCTGAATCAAAAATTGTTTTAGCTACCATTTCCCGTGATGAAATCGAGCAATGGAATCGTGGAATTTTTCAGATTTTAATCCATGAAAACCAGCCAGAAAAGATCTATCTTCCGGTGCATGCCCAAATAGATATCCGGGTCAACCGGTTTTTCAAAGAAGGAAGTTATCAGACCAACACCCTGACCAACAGCCGGGCTATGGTTTCGGTTATTGCTACAAAAAGTATGTTGACGGTGGCAGAAAACGGTATTCCGGCAAAAAAGGCGGAACCCGTAATCAAAGAGAACAAAACAACGACCAAACGTGAGATTCCTTTTATTGAAAAATTCCGTACGGCACCCGGTGAAGCGGTAGTTGACCTTCATATCGGCGAAATTGTGGATAATATTGCGGGACTTGACAGTCGCGATATGCTTCAACTTCAGCTCAATTATTTCAGAAAAGCCCTGGAGAGTGCCATTATGGAAGAATATCATAAGGTAACTTTCATACACGGCGTAGGAAACGGCGTGCTGAAGAACGCCATTATCAAAGAAATAAAAAATTATGAAAATGTGGAAGGCCACATGGCTTCCATTATCAAATTCGGAGTGGGGGCTTTGGATGTTTCCATCAACTCCCCGACAAACTGATTGCATATGAAAAAAATATTTGACATTCTTTTCTCCATGACTGCCATGGGGATATTGCTCATGATTTTTGCCATTGGGATTGGCGCTGCTACTTTTATTGAAAACGACTTTGGCACGATGGCCGCCAAAGCTTTGGTTTACAACGCCACCTGGTTTGATATTTTACTAGGGATACTGGCGTTGAATCTGATTGTGAATATTTTCCGCCACCGCATGTACAGAAAGGGTAAATTCACATTGTTTTTATTCCACCTTGCCTTTTTGATTATTTTACTTGGAGCAGCCATTACCCGCTTTATCAGCTTTGAAGGAATGATGCATCTGCGCGAAGGAGAAACATCACATACCATTTTATCTGACCGTACTTATGTGGAAGTAACCGCACAGGCCGGCAAAGACAAGGTTCAGACCCGGAAACACGTTTTGATTTCCGTACTGACTCCCCATGCTTATCATCAAACACTTCGTATTGGTGATAAAAAGCTTGAATTAAAAGCGGTAAAATTCATCCACAATGCAAGAGAGATCATCACGGAAAGTACAACAGGCAAACCAATTATTACCCTGGTAGCGGCTACTACAACCCGGCCCCGAACCCGCTTTTATTTGCGCCAGGGAGAAAAACAAAATATAGACGGATATGAGATTACTTTTAACCAATCCGGACAACCCGGAGCCATACAGATACAATTACAAAATCACCAAATGACCATTACGGCACCGGATACCATCCGTTCTACTTCTATGGAAACCGGTGACGTTGAAAAACTGGCTCCCGGAAAACCCTATCCTTTTACCCGCGGAAAATTATTCAGCATCAAAGGGTTAAACCTTGTACTCACACAATTTTATGCCCACGGAAAAATAAGTTACGTTCCTTACCACAACAAGAATGTCAGCCTGATGGATGTGCTGGTTGTGAAAGCGGAATCGGGAAACCAGACCCGGGAAATTATGCTTAAAGGAGGAAAAGGATACCGTGGAGAAGTAAAAAACTTTACGATTAACGGCATCCGGGTAAAAATGGATTATGGAGCCGCCGAAATTCAGCTCCCCTTTTCCATTGAGTTAAAAGATTTTGAATTGAAACGTTATCCGGGCTCAATGAGTCCGTCGAGCTACGCCAGCCGCGTGGTGGTCATTGACAAAGAAAGAAATGTCCGCATGCCTTATCACATTTATATGAATCATGTTTTGAATTACCGGGGATACCGCTTTTTCCAATCATCATACGACCGTGACGAAAAAGGTAGCATTCTCTCTGTTAATCACGATTATTGGGGCACCTTGTTTACTTATATCGGATATTTTCTCATGGCATTGGGGATGTTCCTTTCGCTGATTAATAAAAATACCCGTTTTGCCCATTTGGGAAAATATCTTCGTCACCTTTCCGGTACAGCAAAAACAATTCTTTTCTTTATTGCCTTAGCATTGTTTTTCCCCGCTGTCAGCCAGGCACAAACCCATTACCTGAGTCCGGATAAAATTCCGGTAATCAACAAAGCCGAAGCCGATCAGTTTGGCCATTTGCTGGTACAATCGAACGACGGGCGGATTAAACCGGTAAACACATTGGCTGGCGAAGTATTACGGAAACTGGCCTGGAAAAGTTCATTTGACGGGCTAAACCCCGATCAGGTTTTATTGGGAATGATGGCTTATCCGCAATACTGGCAACAGGTTCCTTTGATTTTGGTCAGAGACAAAGAGCTGGCCAAATATATCGGTATTAAAGGCAAATATGCCAGTTATCTCGATTTTATCGACCGGCAAAACAACCGGTACAAACTACAAAAACTGGTTTCGGATGTATATGCCAAAAGTCCTTCGCAACGGGGAATGTTTGACAAAGAAGTGATGAAAGTGGATGAACGGATGAATATTGCTTATATGATTTACACCGGTCAGTTGTTACGCATGGTTCCCGATCCGAAAAATCCGTACCATCCCTGGTATTCGCCGGCATCAAAACCCACCACACTTTCCGGAAAAGATTCGCTCATGGTGGTCAGTGTGATCCCTGAATATTTGCAGGCTCTGGTAAAAGGAGAAAACAAAATGGCCGACGAACTGCTAAAACAACTGGCAGCTTACCAGAAAAAATACGGGGCGCCGCTGATTCCTTCCCAAAGAAAAATTGATGCGGAGATTTTATATAACAAATGGATGATCTTTTTCCGGTTGGCGCTGGCCTACAGCCTGATTGGTTTTATTATGATCATCATCACCTTTGTAGCCATTTTCAAAAACACGAAATTTATCCGGGGACTGCTTAATTTCTTTGTATTCCTGATTGGTATTGGCTTTTTGTTCCAGACTTTTGGTTTAGGACTGCGCTGGTACATTTCTGGACATGCTCCCTGGAGCGATGGTTATGAATCCATGATTTACATTGGGTGGGTAACCATGCTGGCCGGGCTGTTGTTCTCCAAACGTTCCAAAATGACTGTGGCAGCCACTACCCTGCTGGCTTCCATCATTTTATTTGTGGCCCATTTAAGCTGGATGGATCCGGAAATTACTAATTTGGTTCCGGTATTAAAATCATACTGGCTTACCATTCATGTATCGGTAATTACCGCCAGCTACGGTTTTCTGGCACTGGGGGCCCTGCTCGGCTTCTTCAACCTGATTTTGATGATCCTGAAAAATCCCAAAAACCGGGAATTGATGGATTTGCACATTGGCGAACTGACTGCCATCAACGAAAGAACCCTGATCGTCGGGTTATACTTACTGACCATCGGTACTTTTCTTGGCGGCGTTTGGGCCAATGAAAGCTGGGGACGTTATTGGGGCTGGGATCCGAAAGAAACCTGGGCACTGGTTAGCGTGTTGGTGTACAGCTTTATTGCCCACATGCGATATATTCCCGGACTCAGATCGCGTTTCGCCTATAACCTGGCAGCTGTAGTCGGATTCTTTTCCATTTTAATGACCTATTTTGGCGTAAATTATTATCTGTCTGGTTTGCATTCGTATGCCAAAGGCGACCCCGTTCCCATTCCGGATTTTGTGTATTACATGCTGGGAGTCATTATCCTGACCATTATATGGGCTTACAACAATGAACAACGTTTAAAAAATGAAAAAAACGAATAATAGAAAAACCAATGAATCGTTAATGTATCAAACCTTAATAAACCGAAAAATGATGAAAAAATTCTTTTTGATTATTGCAGTATCCGCATTGCTATTTGCCGGAAAAGCATTTTCGCAGAATACAGTGGAAGAAAACGTAAAAGCCAGCCTGGTACAAATTTCTGCAGGAAGCGGAATATACTCAGGCGGATTCCCCATTTATGCTTTCGCGGATTTCAGGGTCAATCCTAACTGGACGATTGGTCCACAGGTGAATTTTGTTTTCGACAACGACTTTCATTTTGTCATGTCAGGACGAGCAGATTATCACTTCAATAAAATGCTCAACCTGTACAACAACTGGGATATATATGCCGGAGCTACCATGGGAATTGACTTTAGCCGCGATACAGAGTTCAGCAGTGGAATCCATGTGGGTGGCCGCTGGTACTGGAATAAAGTCTGGGGACTGAATATGGAAATTGGTGGTGGAACCTACTTCAGTTCTGCCATTGGAGTAACCATGCGATTATAATTCCAGAAAACTATTTTTGTTTGATCTGGTCTTTGAAAACCTTTTCAAACTTTTCCAGTTTGGGAGTAATCACAAACTGACAGTAACCGGCGGAAGGGTTATTCCGATAATAATCCTGATGATATTTCTCAGCCGGATAAAAATTTTTATACGGGCTGATCTCGGTAACAATCGGATCAGCCCATATTTTTGCTTCTTCGAGTTTCTTTTTCAACATTTCGGCAATTTCTTTTTGCCGGTTATTATGATAAAAAATCACCGAACGGTACTGGGTTCCCACATCAGCGCCCTGACGATTCAGGGTGGTAGGATTATGTGTTTTCCAGAAAATTTCAAGTAATTTTTCCAGGCTGACGATTTCGGGGTTATATACCACCTGTACCACTTCGGCATAACCCGTTTCTCCTGTACACACCTGCTCATATGAAGGATGCGGAATATCTCCGCCCGAATAACCCGCCGTAGCCGAGATCACACCTTTCACTCTTTCAAAAATGGCCTGGCTGCACCAAAAGCACCCTGAACCTAATGTAATGGTATCGTATTTCATCCGGTTTGTCATTTTTGTCTGGGCAAAACTCCACGGTGATAAAAACACCAACAGCACCCCGGTAATGAATATTTTCCTAAGCAACATCAAAACCGTTAAAGCAAAAAGAGTTTTCGCCCGTAAATAAGCTCTTCTATTTCAGGTGGAGGTCCGAGAAACTCTTTCCGGAAACGATCCATTTCTCCTTTGGTTTTCTCTGACATCAATTCTGCCATCTCTTCCATCACTTCTTCGCCAATAGCCATTGGTGGCGTATTTAAAACCATGTGTTTGCCATTAAACTGGCCAATCAGCTGAAACTCTTTCATCTCTTTTACCGGCTTTTCCTTAAAAAAACATTTGGAAAGCCATTCGTTCACATCGAAAGTGTGCAGATTGATGGTCAACGGCTGATTTCCCCGTTGCTCCATGAAGTTTTGATAATACTGCTGTAAGCGAAGCATCGACTCTTCAGACATTCCTTTTTGCATCTCCGCATAGCAATCCATGCACATGGCATATTCAAATACCGTAGAACTGAAGTCGTAACCTTCATAGTTTTTCATCGCCTTTTCAATGACATACTGTGTGCCATCAATTAGCAGGTCTTTACCACATACCACACATTTTTCAAAAGGCTTGCCTTCGGCATCGGAATAAAACTGTTCAGGAATATCTGCCCAAAATTCATCCATGGCTGTTATACATTTAAACAGCAAAACTACAATTATTCGGCCATTTCATCAAGATAAACTTTCCCCCGGAAGCCGGGGGTTCTGATTTCACTCATTCAGCGAAATCAGAACAACGACATTCCTTTAAAAATACTTGCGTCTTCAGGTGAAACAATGGTTCCAAAAAGGGTAATTTGATCACCATTGCCGGTAATGATCGTCAGCTGGGCCGTTCCGTCATCCGAAACATACAGACTGACATTGGGCGGCAACCCCGGACCGATAATATGGATTCCGGTGTGCATATTAATACCCGTGTTCTTTTTTCCTTCCTGCACTTTGTAATTATACAAGGTACCACGAACCGTAATTCCGCCCACACCGTTCCAGCCTATCAGGTTGTCAAAACCAAACTGTAATACGGCGGTATCGCCGATAACTTCCATAAAATTAATATCAGGCGACAGGACAAATGAATTTCCGCGGGTATCGGTCAGATAATCGGCTTCAAAAACAAAATATTTTTTTTGCAACAATTGCAGATAATAAGCATGAGCCGCTGCACGCTGTCTGGTTTTTTCTTTTTTACGGCGCATTTTCTCCAGCTGTCGCTGTTCTTTTTTTGTTAACGTGTGCTGTGTTTGTGCCATAGCTACTGGCGAGATCAATAATCCGATAGCCAATAACAGAATGCTAAAATATTTTAATCGTTTCATAGCTTCAATTATTTTGTTCTGCATTTATTTTGCAAAATGCATACCATTTTCATGTTTATTTTGTTAAATAAATATAAACCAACTATTTATAAAATAGCAGCAGAAACCAGCCTGTTTTTTCATTAATTTTGCCTGCTGGCTCCGGAAATTCAACTTGCTCTCTACTTGCACTTTAATTTTAGCATTCCGGGGCCAGTATTTTTAAAATACTTTGTTTTATTATTTTCTTTTTCGGCTTTATTTTTTCCTGTCGGGAACGGAAAAAAGAGAGAACAGAACGGGCAATTGCTTCATAAATGAAATGCAAAATTGTCATATCTGTAAAATAGTCATACCGAAAAGACAAATAAAGAAAATGGCATATTAATTGATAATTGAACATGTCAAAAAAAAGAGCGTGAATATGGCAATAAAAGAGATTGGTTCGCACAACGAAATGTTGCAACTGTTGGATGAAAAGAAGAAGAACTACATTTTGTTGTATAAAAAAGGTTCGGAAACCAGTGATTGCAGTTACCGGAATATTGAAAAGGTAGCCGGACAGCTTAAAGATGTAAATGTGGCAGCAGCTGATGTGACTTCCGTAAGGGATATTCACCCGGTTTATTCGGTAACGTCGGCACCTACCCTGCTGGTGTTTGAAGGGAAAAACTTTGTAAAGACCGTAAAAGGTTGCAACGACGAAAATTTTTACAAATCACTGTTTGAAAGTTCATTTTTCACTTCATCCGGAAACGGAGAAGAAGAAAAACCGCAAAAACGGGTAACGGTTTATTCAACCCCTACCTGTACCTGGTGTAATGCGCTGAAAACCCATTTGCGCAAAAACGGAATCCGGTTTCGCGACATTGACGTATCCAAAGATCAAAAAGCAGCAGAAGCTATGGTGGCCCGTAGTGGCCAGCAAGGCGTTCCGCAAACCGACATTAACGGTGAAATTATTGTCGGATTTGACAAAAAACGAATCAACACTTTATTAGGAATTCAGTAGTAAAAATCAATCATATTAATCTTAAAATAATACAACGATGAAAGAATTACAGCCATTAAACGAAAACGTTTTATTGGATCTTAGCGAAGAAAAAGAAGAACAGAAAACCGCATCGGGCATTATTATCCCCGACACGGCAAAAGAAAAACCACAATATGCCAAAGTGGTAGCCATCGGAAACATTGAAAATCCGGGCATTGCAGTAGGAGACACCGTTTTCTACAAAAAATTCTCCGGTACAGAGTTTGATTTTGAAGACAAAAAATATCTGATGGTGCCTTATGCCGATCTGCTGGCAAAAGTGGTAGAAACCGAGGAGATCTAAAAAAACAGATTTAAAATATGTTACAATAAAAAAAGCGGCAAGATTGCCGCTTTTTTTATTATGAAACCAATTTTTTGAATGCTTTACCCAAATTTCGAATAATATCTCCCGAGATCAGCGCTTCCTGCCCCTGTTTTTTTGCTGCAATATCTCCGGCCAGGCCATGTAAGTAAACGCCAAGAACAGCCGCTTCAACCGATGCATATCCTTGTGCTAATAGCGCCGTAAGAATACCGGTCAGCACATCGCCGCTCCCTGCGGTGGCCATTCCCGGATTTCCGGTCGAGTTGAAATAACAATCGCCTTTGGGGGTACAAATGCTGGTATGCGCTCCCTTAAGTACTACGACTACCTGATTCCGAACAGCAAATGCACGTTGTTTTTCCAAGCGTTCAAAATCATCTTTCCAGCTTCCGGCTAACCGTTCAAATTCTTTCGGATGAGGCGTCAGGATGGAATAATGAGGCAAAAAAGCCAGCCAGGTTTTATTTTCCGACAAGATATTCAACGCATCGGCATCAAGCACCATCGGTAATTTATATTGCTGGATCAACAGCTTCAGCGCCATTTGCGACTGGAGCATGGTGCCCAGTCCCGGTCCGATACCCACAGCCGTGAACCGGGCCAGCTCTGGAACATCGGAGAAATAATTCTCATAACGGTCAATGCTCAGCATGGCTTCGGGTAAAGCGGTTTGCATGATACGGTATCCCGATTGCGGAACATGCACATGCAGTAACCCGACACCTGAACGCAAAGCCGCATGAGCTGACAGGATGGCGGCCCCCATTTTTCCATAACTGCCGGCAATAAGTAACGCATGGCCGTAAGTTCCTTTATGTGAAAATTTCCGGCGGGGTTTTAAAATAATGGAAACGTCATTTTGCCGGACATAATAATCATTAACTTCCACATCCTGAATGAACTTCGGATGTAATCCGATGTCCAACACATGCCAGCTTCCCACAAAATCATCATTCTCCGGAAGCAAAAAAGCTAATTTCGGAAACTGAAAACTCAGGGTATAATCCGCACGGACAATCGTTCCTGACGCCGAACGGGAAGGTTGGTCAGCAAAAAGTCCGGAAGGAATGTCAATGGCAATCTTTACCGCGGGGGTCCGGTTGATCCGCTGAATAATTTCTCCGGGGAACCCTTTCACCGGTCGGGTTAAACCGGAACCAAAAAGGGCATCCACCACCACGTCATCGTCAGTGATCACCGGAAAGGCAATTCCCTCAGCATCTTTCTGTATTTCGTGTAATTTTTTATTGGCCAGTTTCTTAAAACGGTCATAATTGATCTGAAAACTTTCCGAATTCTTAGACGAATAACGCACGATATAAACCTGTACGTCATATCCGTCAACAGTAAGCAACCGCGACAAAGCCAATCCGTCGCCGCCATTGTTTCCCAATCCGGCAAATACATAAAAACGATGCGAACGGTCCACTCGCTTAGTAATCCAATGGTGCAGCTGCGTAGCTGCTCTTTCCATCAAATCAATATCTGCGATGGGTTCATTGGCAATGGTATAAGCATCGGCTTCCCTGATTTTTTCAACCGGTAATATTTTCATGGTTTTAACTTTTATCTATTCCTCACAGCCTCAAATTTAGCCATAATTCCAATGACAAGATCAAAAAATGAGGGAAATTTTTTAAACCGGAACGCTGTTGCTTTTAGCATATACCTCAGTTTAACCCCTTTGGGGTTACGGTGTTTGTACGTTATCTTTTCCCTACACAGCATGCAGGATTATTCATGTTGTATCCTTTCAGGATACCGTCAGCTATCTTTCTTTGAACCAATTTTTTGAAAATATCAAAGTCCCGCAGGAATTGAACACAAATAACCGCCTACAAAACCGGTGGAATAAAATCATGCGCATGCAGAATCCCGAAAAGATTCAATAATGCAAGAATAATAGTAATTACGAAACTTTTTGGGGGAAATCAAAGAAATTCCACTTCCTTAAAACCATAGATCCGCTGCTTCCCCAGATCATCGCGAAGCAAAAGCCGGCCATAATGATCTACACCGGTCAATCGCGCTTCAAAAACGCCATCAGCATCACGATAAGTTCCTTGTTGACCATACCGGTAAAGTTTTTCCAGATAGGATTGATTCAAGGCATTGATATCCTTACTCAAGGTAACATACAGGCTGTCAAACTTATGAAGAATCTCCGTTAAAAGCAATTCAATATCTTCTGTTTTGCCCGTAAAATGGATTAAAGAAGCCGGATTGGGTGCATCAGAAAAAAACACGGTCTGATTAACATTTAAACCTACCCCAACAACAGCATAACGAATATGATTTCCGGAAATCAGGTTTTGAATCAAAACCCCGGCGATTTTTTTCTGTTCAAACCAGATATCGTTAGGCCATTTTATAAAAAGGTTATCGCGACCAAGACGTTTTTCTGCCACATTATACAACGCCAGCGAAATACATTGCGTAAGCACAAACTGTTGTTCAGGCAACATAAAACCGGGTTGCAAGACCAAACTGAAGGTAAGATTTTTTCCCGGTTCACTTTCCCAATGATTTTCACCGGCGCCTCTCCCCTGTGTCTGTTCATTTGCCCAGAGAACCCATCCTTCGGCAACCTTTCCGGTGGCTATTGCACGAAAAGCTTCTTCGTTGGTTGAATCCAGCGAAGCATATCGATTTATCTTCCATTCCATATTGCTGCTCCGGATTACTGCTCCGGCAAAATCAATCGTTACCGTATTAATCTTCGTCGTCCACCACAAAAACAAAAAGTTCACGCGGACCGTGTGCTCCCATTACCAATGTTTTTTCGATATCTGCTGTACGGCTGGGGCCGGTAATTACGGTCATTTGTGACGGAAAATTTTCCTGATAGCGTTTTCGCATACCGGCAAGAGCATCCTGTAACTCAGGAACGACCTGTGAGGTTGTAGATATTACAATGTGTGTTTCGGGATAGACAAACATGCGCCGCCCGGAATCGAGACCGGAAGAAACCAGCACACTGCCAAAACGGGCAATCAGGTATTCGCACCGTGTCATTCCGGCCTGCATTTTCAGGAAAGCCTCCGGGTCGTTTTGAAACGGAATTTCCAGTGACTGTAAAAGCATTTCCAGTTTCTTATCCGCTACGTAATAAGCATCCCACTTTTTCTGCTGAAGCAGCATTTTAAGGTTCTCACCCAGGGCTTTTTCATTCTCACAATAAACAAACGAGCCACCGTTTTCCATTAACTTACGGGCAAAAGCCACTTCCCGCTCTTCCTCTTCTTCCACCAGAACCGGGGAAGAAAAATCGACATTTTTAAACGGATTTTCTTTTTTGCTAATCAGTGCATCCCGCACCCGTTTCAAAATTTTTTCTTTTGTGGTGGACTCTTCCATAGCTAAACAGTTTCTTCCAAAAGATTATTCTCTTCAGGGATATCCGGCTTTTTATCAGCCTTTTTTTCCGAAGGCTTATTATTTTTCACTTCTTTTTCTCCCGTTCCGGAAGCCGCTTTTTTCTCTTTGGCACTTTGCGTATTGACTTTCTTTTTTGTCCGGCTTTTTTTGGCCAGGTGATCTTTAATGCTCAGCGTTTCTCCCCACGGGCGTTTCCCAAATATCTCCACCAGGTCATCACTAAAAATAACTTCGCGCTCCAGCAAACGCATGGCCAATGCTTCCAGCTGTTCTTTGTGCTCTGTAATAATTTTTTTGGCCCGCTTATAAGATTCTTCAACCAGTTCTTTGATCTCCTGATCAATGACTTCATTGGTTTTTTCGCTAAAAGGCTTGCTGAAAGAATACTCCTGTTGTCCGGTAGAATCGTAGAAACTTAAATTTCCGATCTTATCGCTCAAGCCATAATACGCTACCATGGCAAAAGCCTGCTTGGTTACTTTTTCCAAATCATTCAAAGCCCCGGTAGACACTTCACCAAAAATGACTTCTTCGGCTGCACGACCGCCCAAAGCGGCACACATTTCGTCCAGTAATTGGGCTTTGGTAGTGATTTGACGCTCTTCGGGCAAATACCAGGCTGCACCCAGCGATTTTCCCCGGGGCACGATGGTTACCTTAACCAACGGATTAGCATGTTCCAGCAGCCAGCTCACCGTGGCATGGCCGGCTTCGTGATGGGCAATAACTTTTTTCTCTTTATCCGAAATGATTTTGTTTTTCTTTTCCAGTCCGCCGATAATCCGGTCAATGGCATCCATAAAATCCTGACGGGTAACCGTCCGATGCGATTTCCGGGCAGCAATCAAAGCCGCTTCGTTACAAACATTGGCAATATCTGCTCCGGAGAACCCCGGTGTCTGACGGGCAAGAAAATCGATGTCAATATTCTTGCTCAGTTTCAACGGTTTCATGTGTACCTTGAAAATTTCGCGGCGGGCATCCAGGTCAGGAAGTTCCACAAAGATCTGGCGATCGAAACGGCCGGCACGCAAAAGGGCTTTATCCAAGATATCAGCCCGGTTGGTTGCTGCCAATACAATCACTCCCGAATTGGGAATAAAGCCGTCCATCTCGGTAAGAAGCTGGTTCAGCGTATTTTCCCGTTCGTCATTAGAACCGGTCATGGGGTTTTTCCCCCGGGCGCGGCCAATGGCATCAATTTCGTCAATAAAAATAATACTCGGCGCTTTTTCTTTGGCCTGTTTAAAGAGATCACGTACCCGGGAGGCGCCAACGCCCACAAACATCTCAACAAAATCGGACCCGGACAAAGAGAAGAAAGGCACGTGCGCTTCTCCGGCCACTGACTTGGCCAGCAATGTTTTTCCGGTTCCGGGAGGGCCTACCAGCAAGATGCCTTTCGGAATTTTTCCGCCAAGCCGGGTATACCGGTCAGGATTCTTCAGAAAATCAACTACTTCCACTACTTCCGTCTTCGCTTCTTCCAGTCCGGCTACATCTTTAAAAGTGATATTTACACTGGTTTTTTTGTCGTAAACCTGTGCTTTTGATTTTCCAATATTAAAGATTTGTCCGCCGGCACCACCGCCACCGCGGCTCATCATACGCATGATAAACCACCATACACCTAAAAGCAAAAGCAGCGGGAACACCCAGCCAAGGATTTCACTTCCCCAATTATGACGGGTCTCACTTTCCACATAAACCGGATTATCATTTCCTTTTTGGGCTTTCTGTACCTGCTCGATAAAAATATCCGGAGATGCCACATTGTAATAAAATTGCGGCGTTTTTTGTCCAAACGTATTGGTGGTGTTTTTTAAATCTTTGTATTCTTCTTTTTTCAGCGCTTCCGGTTTCAGGTAAATCTCGGCCACATCTTTATTCACCAATACCAGTTTCTGAACATCTTTATCGGCCAACATGGTTTTCAGATGTTTCCAGTCTGTTTTCTGGGGTTCACCGCCGGTATTTAAAAAGTTAATCCCCAAAAAAACCAGTGCAAGAATCCCGTAAATCCAGTAAAAACTGAACTTTGGCCGCTTATTTCCCGTCCCCGGCAAATTGCTAAACGGATTATTGTTTCCGGACTTATTAGTAGATTTATTCTTATTTTTTTCGTCTGCCATTCTCTTTTTTTGTCATAAAATTATTCAATGGTGGTTTTTATCATTCTTCGGAATGATTCGTTATTTTGGCATCAGCCCAAAGGCCTTCCAAATGATAGAATTTCCGTTTTTCTTCAAGAAAGATATGTACAACCACATTTACATAATCAATCAATATCCATTCTGCATTCTCGTATCCTTCACGATGGTAAGGATGCTCTTTACAATTCTTCCACACTTGCTCCAACACATAATCATAAACGGCGGTAGCTTGTGTTTTTGATGAGACGTGGCAAATTACAAAATAATCTGTCACGGCATCCGGAAGGGCTGTTAAATCAAGGTGAACGATATCCTTTGCTTTCTTTTCCTGCATGGCAGCCACTACCTGTTGCAGAATGTCATCTTTGTTGTTTCCTTCGTCTTGTTTCATAAAGCCATTTTGTGAGGACAAAAGTAGCGATTTTTATCTTGACAGACATCAAAAAAGATGAAATGCATGGTTTGGTTTATGGTTTACTTTTCAGGAAGTTGAGAAACATAAAAAAAATGAGTGATTCGGGTTTCTATTTCTCATCACTCATTTTTTTTGTCTGTTTCAATCAAATATTAAAAGATGGGGGAACCAATCACCACATCAGCATCTTTCAGACTGGCTATCAGTCCTGTAAGCCGGAAAGTCGAACTTCTCAAGGTGATTTGTGCATCAGCCAAACCATCGTCCGTCACCGTAATGGTAAAGAATATCCGCCTTCCGGAGCCCCGCGGTGTTACCTGGCCACTTACGGTCATGGCCTGTTTGGAATTTTTCCCCGGATCGAAATGCCATTTCTCAATTTTGCCACGGGCAGTTACTCCGCCCAGTCCGTTTGATCCGCTAAGTCCCGTAAAATCAAACTGAACAACAATTTGATCATTATGCACAGCAATAAAATTCACATTGGTGGCGACATTGGCACTAGGACCGGCGGGCAGATATACTTTTTGGGCTTCAAAAACAAACTGTTTGTTTTTGAGCAACCGCATATACCTGGCCCGTAACCGCTGGTTTTCTTTTTTCCGGGCTTCTCTTTTCTTTTCCCGTTTTAATTTCCGTAATTCTTTCTTTGTCAATTCCCTGTTTTGTGCAGTAGCTCCCTGAGGGGCAGCCACAGCCAAAACCAGAATAAAACCGAGCAAATAAACTATTCGTTTCATCTTTTTATTTTTTTTCATCATTAATTATTCAAATTCAAAGCGTGGAAATATGCTTATCCACAAATAACCTGTTGACGGTTTATTTTGGCTTAATACGGTTTTTTCCATTTATTCAAGGAAACGTCACCCCTTTGTACACACTGGCATTTTGCGGCGCATACAGTTGTCCGCCCATGCGCAACAGATCTCCGTTGTTCAGCGTTACCGCAATATCTGCCGAGCCATCATCCATAATGGTCATGGTAAAATAGGGGCTTCCGCCGCCAAATTTCGGACGAATATGTGCCGAAACCGTCATGGCCTGTTTATGATTTTTGCCAGGATTCAATTTATACTGGCTAAGAAAACCTTCTGCTGTCACCCCTCCTACACCATTCCAGCCAATAACGTTTTGAAAACCGAACTGCAGAATAATCATGCTGTCTTTTACCGCCACAAAATTCACATCAGGCGAAACATTATAAAGCTGACCGGACGGGCCATAAAGCCGTGTAGCCTGAAATACCCACCGCTGGTCTTTCAACAGCTTCTCATAATATTTTCTTTGGGCAAGGCTTTTTTTCTTCCGTTCCTCTTTTTTCTTTTTCTTTTCCAGTTTACGTTGCTCTTTTTTGGTCAATGCTTTGGTTTGAGCTGTTGCTCCGGCAGGAACAACAAAAGCCAAAGCCAGCAGAAAACTGAGTATAAAAACGAACTTTTTCATCTTGCAAAGTTTTGAGAGTTAATGATCTTTTTCTCTATATTTTACCAAAACTATGCCACGATAGGTCACTTTCATCCAAAAGGGAAAGAAAATGCCTGATTTTTAGAAATTTTTAAGAATGGACCTGAAAAAGAATGGATAAACAGCACTAAAAAAGAAACTATTTTTTCACCAGCAACACCACATTTTCTACATGATGTGTTTGCGGAAACATATCCACCGGCTGTACTTTTTCAATGCGATACTTTTCATCCAGCAAAGCAATATCGCGTGCCTGGGTAGCCGGATTGCAACTGACATAAACAATTTTTTCGGGTGCTGTTTCAAGGATCTGGCGAATTACTTTGGGATGCATTCCCGCCCGCGGCGGATCCGTAACCAAAACATCCGGATGACCATGCTGTGCTATAAATTCTTCATCCAGTAATTTTGCCATATCACCGGCATGAAATTCCACATTAGCAATATCGTTCTCGGCAGCATTTTTCCGGGCATGAACTACCGCCTCTTCCACCGACTCAATGCCCACCACTTTTTTTACCGAAGGAGCGATAAACAAAGCAATGGTTCCGGTACCCGTGTAAAGGTCGTACACCAGCTCATTACCGGCAAAACCGGCAAAATCATGTGCTGTTTGATAAAGTTTACGGGCCTGTTCGGGATTGGTTTGGTAAAACGACTTGGGGCCTACTTTAAAATAAAGCGGTTTTCTGTCGGGCCGTGCCGGTTGCATCACTTCCAGAATATGGTCTTTTCCCTTGAAAAGCCGGGTTTCCAAATCGTAAATACTGTCGTTATTTTTCGGATTTACCACGTACATCAGCGAGGTGATCTGTGGGAATTTTTCGGCCAGGAAGGTCATTAATTCCCGGATATTTTCCGGATGTTCTTCTCCAAAAATTACAACAACCATCAGATCACCCGTAGAGGATGTACGAACAATCATATTTCGCAAAAAGCCCTGCTGTTCACGAACATTATAAAAACTATAATTCTTTTCGATGGCAAAATCTTTCACCGCCAGCCGGATGGCATTAGACGGATCTTTTTGCAAAAAACATTCCTCAATATCCAGAATTTTATCAAATTTTCCCGGCAAATGAAAACCCAGTCCACGGGTTTCCACCGGATTATCCTCGGTAGCCACCGGATCAAATTCCGTCAACCATTTTCGATTGGAGAAGGTAAACTCCAGCTTATTCCGGTAATAATAAATTTTTTCGGAGCCGATGATCGCATTAATTTCAGGATAAGGTACTTTGGCAATACGGTCCAGCGCATCTTTTACCTGCTTTTGTTTAAAGACTTTTTGGTATGCATAATCCAGATGCTGCCATTTACACCCTCCGCATAAGCCGAAATGCTTACACCGGGGTTCCACTCGGTATGGCGACGCTTTTTTCAATGCAACAATACGGCCTTCCAAAAAATGGCGTTTCTTTTTATACACCTGCACATCCACCACGTCGCCCGGTGCACCAAAAGGAACAAACAGTACTTTTTCGTCCACCCGGGCCACGGCTTTTCCTTCAGCGCCGGCATCCCGTATTTCAACATCTTCCAGCAACGGAAGTGGTTTCTTTTTTCTTCTTCCCATCTTGTTTATTTGAGCAGGCAAAGATAGCAGGAATATCATTTTGAAAATATTAACATTTCCGGTATGTGTTTTTTCTAAATTTGTAAAAAAAATATCATCATGTTTCAAAGTATCAATCCATATACCGGTGCTGTCATTTTCGAGCATCAGGAACATTCAGCAAAAGATGTTGAAAACCTTATCAATCAAACACATCACACTTTTTCGCAATGGAAAAATTTTAGTTTTTCCCAGCGGGGTGATCTTTTCAGAAAGCTGGCCGAACTTTTGCGAAAAGGCAAAGAGACCTTTGCTGTACTGATTACCTCTGAAATGGGGAAAATCATCTCGGAATCAAGAGCCGAAATTGAAAAATGTGCCTGGCTGTGCGATCATTATGCCGAACATGCAGAAGCCATGCTGAAACCGGAGATATTCAAAACCGATGCCGGAAAAAGTTATCTCCGCTTTGATCCGACGGGCATTGTTTACGGTATTATGCCCTGGAACTTTCCTTTCTGGCAGGCTTTCCGCGCAGCGGTTCCCACCATGATGGCCGGCAACACTTTTATTTTAAAACATGCACCGAATGTTATCGGCTGTGCCAAAGCCATTGAGCAACTTTTTCTTGAAGCCGGTTTCCCCGAAAATGCTTTTACCAACCTGATTATTCCGGTGGAACTTTCCGAAAAAGTGATTGCTCATCCTTACGTCGAAGGCGTTACCCTTACCGGCAGCCAGCGTGCCGGAAGTATTGTGGCTGCCCAGGCCGGAAAATACCTGAAAAAAAGCGTGCTTGAGTTGGGTGGCTCCGATCCTTACATTGTTTTAAAAGATGCGGAATTTAACGTCAGTTGTAAAACCGGCGTCTGCTCACGGTTTCTGAATGCCGGACAGGTATGTATTTCGGCCAAACGGTTTATCGTGGAAGAACCCGTACTGGAAGAATTTATGGAAGAACAAAAAAGGCTGCTGGAAAGCATGGTTTTGGGCGATCCCATGAAGGAAGAAACCGAAATGGGTCCCATGGCTCGTCCTGATTTGCTTGAAAATATCGAAAACCAGGTAAACCGGTCGGTGGAAATGGGCGCAAAAATACTCTGTGGCGGCAAACGTCGCGATGATCATTCCCTTTTCTACGAACCCACACTCATTGCGAATGTAAGAAAAGGCATGCCTGTTTTTGATGAAGAGACTTTCGGACCGGTTTCGGTGATCATTCCGGCCAAAGACCCGCAGGATGCCGTGCGGCTCGCCAACGACACCCCTTACGGTCTCGGTGCCAGCTTATGGACAAAAGATTTGGAACTGGCTGAGCGGCTTGCTGCCCGGATCGAAGCCGGTGCTGTTTTCATCAACGGAATGACAAAATCAGACCCGCGACTGCCTTTCGGCGGCACCAAACGTTCGGGTTACGGACGCGAACTGGCCTACCCCGGCATTCGTGAGTTTGTCAATCAGAAAACCGTGTGGATCGCCTGATCTTCGGGTCATACCAATTGTATTTTAAAATGCGCCAAAAGTGCATTTTAAGATCTACAATGGTAAATGCCGATATTAAAAAAGCGCTTTTTGATTTTCAACCGGTATTATAAGTGGAAAATATAATCAGCCAGCGAAAAATAGATCAACAAGCCGGTTGAATCGACTACCGTGGTCAGCAACGGACTACTGATGACGGCCGGGTCGAGTTTGAATTTGGTTAAAACAATGGGCAACAAACTACCCAACAGGTTTGACCATAATGAAATGGCCACCATCGAAAGGGCTACAACCATGCCTACAGTGGGGCCACCACGCCAAAAGAATCCACGAATGTATAATGTCAGTCCTAATGTAAGACCGATCAGCAACCCGATAATCAGCTCTTTTTTCATCACCAAAAACCATTTTTTCACCGAAAGCGAGCCGGTGGCCAACGCACGAATAATCAGCGTGGACGACTGGGCAGCAATATTTCCGCCACTGTCAATCAAAATGGGGATAAAGAACGCCAACGCAATCACCGTTTCCAATGAATGCTGAAAATGAGCAATAATGGTGGATGAGAAAAAGTCGGTCAGCAGCAAAATAAACAACCAGCCGATACGCTTCTTGTACAAGGTTGTGGTTGAAGCGGTATAATATTTTTCTTCCACCGGAACGATAGCCGAAGATTTTTGGAAGTCTTCCGTGGTTTCTTCTTCGATCACATCCAAAATATCGTCCACCGTAACAATACCGATCAGCACCCCGTTTTCGCCCACGACAGGCAACACGTTGATATCGTATTTTTTGATCATCCTATAGGCTTCTTCCTGGTCTTCGAGTGCATTGATGGCTATAAACTCGTGGTCCATAATATCAGCCACTTTTTGTTGTGGATCGGCAAGAATAAAACGGCGAATAGGAATATCATCGATCAGCCGAAGATCATCGTCTTCCACATAAATCATGTTGATGGTTTCGGCATCTGCTCCTATTTTTTTGATATGCTGGATGGCTTTTTCGATAGTCCAGTCGGGTTTCACCACCACATAATCCGGGGTCATGATACGCCCCACACTGTTTTCAGGGTAACCCAACAATCCGAGCGCTTCTTTTCGCTCATCAGCCGGCAACAGGTTCAGGAGTTTTTGTTTTAGCTGTTCAGGAACTTCTTCAAAAACAGAAGTACGGTCGTCAGGAGGCAGTTCTTCGAGCAATTCGCGAATATGGTTATCCACAATGTGGCTCAAAATATATTCCTGCTGAGAGGGATCCAGTTCCGAAAAAACTTCAGCCGCTTTTTCTTTAGGTATTAGCCGGAAGGCCACTACCACATCCCGCTGATGAAGATTTTTGATAATTTCAGCAATATCTTCGGGCTTCATTTCTGCCCAGGTTTTCTTTAGCTGGTCCCAATTTTTGTTATCGAGCAGTTGTTCGATGTCCGGGAAAATCTCTGTATTGGTCATAAGCGTGAGATTTTGGGTACATACTTTATTTGGCGGTGCAAAGGACTGAAAACTATTTGAAGAATGCAACCAAAGCCGGCTTATTAAAAACGGGTTTAGATTACATTTTTTAACCGGCTCTGAATCCGTTGGTTTTCGCTAATTTTGTCCAAAACAAAAATGCTATGGGCAATACGCATCACGCACACAGTCACGTGCACGGTCACGAAAATCTGAAAGGGAAAAACCTGTTTATTTCTGTGGTCCTTAATCTCGGCATTACCATAGCCCAGGTTATTGGGGGAATTTTATCGGGCAGCATGGCCCTTTTATCGGATGCCCTGCATAATTTCAGTGATGTTTTGTCGCTTCTTATTACCTATTTTACCTATAAGCTGGCTCAAAAAAAATATACCCGCAAGCACACTTTCGGATACCGGCGGGGAGAAATTCTGGCTGCTTTCATTAATGCAGTCACCCTTTTGATTATTGCCGTATTCTTATGCTATGAGGCGATAAACCGGATCATTGTCCCCCATCCTATCAACTCCATGGTGGTCATTTATCTTGCTATCCTTTCCATTCTTGTGAACGGGGGAAGCGTTTTGCTGATACAAAAAGGCGCCAGTAAAAGCCTTAATATCCGTTCGGCTTACCTGCATCTGTTTACCGATATGCTGACCTCAGTGGCTGTACTGGCAGGCGGATTGCTGATGAAATATTTCGATTTGTTTTGGGTAGATGGAGTGATTACGCTGCTGATTGCCCTGTTTCTGATCTTTTCGGGATGGAAAGTGCTGCTGGAATCGGTAAATATCATGATGATGTTCTCGCCAAAAGATGTGGATATCGAAACGTTGGTCCGGAAAATTGAAGCCATCGATGGCATTAAGAACCTTCATCATCTCCATCTGTGGCGTTTAACGGATAACCAAATTAACATGGAAGCCCACATCGATTTGGAACAAGACGTCACGATCTCGCAATTCGAAGAAAAGCTAAAGACCATTGAAAAAATCGCATTGGGAATGAACATTGTGCATATCACCATACAACCCGAATTCCAGATCAATGACGATAAAGAGCTGATTCACCGCCATCACTAACCGACTTTTTTGTGGAATTAATTTTCTCCCTGCAAAAATGAGGTTGTCGTTCGCATACCGGAAATCTTACTTGCTGAAAATACGTGTCTGTCGTAATGATGCACATAAAACACCTTATTAAGGACCTTTTTTCTTTCTAACCCGAGGTTATACGGCAACCTCCTTTCAAAAAAAAACTGCTCCCGGATAAAAAATTTTTCACATTTTTTATTTGGTATTTCAATTTTATTTATTTTTGCACTCTAAAACGATATTAGTCATTTTGACATTCAAAATCATGACAAAAAGGCAAAAAAAGATTAGAAAAGTAAATCTGTCACACCAATTTTAGCAATTTTGGTTTGGCATTGACTTTGAAAAAAGGCAAAACGTTTTAATTTTTTTAATCAAAAATTGACTTTAAAACATTTTTAGTCTAATTGATAACCGAAATTCAACACCAAAAAACAAAAAAAATGAAAAAAATTCAAATTCGTTTCGTAGCAATGGCAGCCATCATGCTGATGGCCATGTCGGTTTCCGCTCAGAAATTTCACTATGGAATCAAAGCCGGTATCAACGGTGCCGTACAATCGGGTATTGCCGAGTATTACAACAACAACAATATCCGTTATGGCCTGACAGCCGGACTGGTAGGTAACTACCGCCTTAACGACAACATGATGTTACAAGCTGAGCTGAACTACGACCAAAAAGGAAGTCACTCTTCACAGATCGACACCCATTTTGACTACATCAGTGTGCCGTTTTTATACGACTACTCTTTCGGCAAAACGTATCATACCAAATTAAGTATTCATCTGAATCTGGGAACATACGTAGCTTTTCTGACTAACGCAGAAAAGATCCAGACCATCGACGGAGTTGAACAAACAACGGATTTAATGGACGCCTCCCATAAAGCCGAATGGGGTGCACTGATGGGATTTGGTTTCCGGCAGCCGGTCGGAAAACACTACCTGGTTTGGGACGTACGATTGACCTTGGGATTAACCCATTTTCAAATAAACGACAACAGCTCCAACAACAAAATGATCAGCGTAACCATGGGTTACGAACTATAAATTACTGTAAATTCTTTCATAGGGAAAAAGCCTCTTCTTGTAAGGGGCTTTTTTTATTGGAACCCGCCCCGGGCATAAGGTGCCAGATCCTGCGAAGCAAAATCACCATCAAGATACTTAAAATAACCGGCGATGGCGATCATAGCGGCATTGTCGGTAGTAAACTGAAACTCCGGAATGAACACTTCCCAGCGTTCCTTTTCAGCCATTTGCGTCAGTTTACGACGAATGCCGGAGTTGGCCGAAACGCCGCCGGCGATAGCTACCTGACGAATTCCCGTTTCTCGGGCAGCCCGGCGAAGTTTTCCCAACAAAACACGAATGAGGGTTGCCTGATAAGAAGCGGCCAAATCGGCTTTGTTTTTCTCAATAAAGCCTTCATCTTTTTTTAACCCATCCCGCACAAGGTAAAGAAACGAAGTCTTGAGCCCGCTAAAACTGTAGTTCAGCCCCTGAATCTTGGGCTCCGGAAAAGTAAAAGCATCCGGATTGCCCTGCGCCGCCAGTTTGTCAATTTGCGGTCCGCCCGGATAAGGCAAGCCCATAATCTTAGCCGCCTTGTCAAAAGCTTCTCCTGCCGCATCATCGATGGTTTTTCCCAGAATTTGCATATCCGAAGGACTGTTCACCCGGACAATCTGGGTATGACCGCCCGAAACGGTTAAACATAAAAAAGGAAAATCGGGATGCCGGCTGCCTGGCCGGGTTTCTACAAAATGAGCCAGAATATGTGCTTTCAGGTGATTGACTTCAATGATAGGAACATTTAATCCCAGGGCAAAAGCCTTGGCAAAAGAGGTTCCTACCAGCAGGGAACCTAATAATCCGGGGCCGCGGGTAAAAGCAATGCCGCTCAACTGATTTTTCTTTATTTTTGCCTTTTGCAGGGCCACCTCCACAACAGGAATAATGTTTTGCTGATGTGCCCGCGAAGCAAGTTCAGGTACCACACCGCCGTAACTTTTGTGAATGTCTTGATTGGCAATAACATTCGATAAAATTTGCCGGTCTTTTAAAACCGCTGCGGAGGTGTCGTCACACGATGATTCAATGCCTAAAATATAAATACTCATTTGGAAGAAAAAAAACAGGGCAAAAGTATGAAAAAAAGGGGTCTCCGAATTGTAAAAGCCGGAATGGCCATTCTTTTGTCTTTTCTTATCTTCCTGTTTATCCTGATCAACCTGCCACCGGTACAATCAACACTGGCCAGAAAGGCCACCATCTGGCTAACCCAAAAAACCGGCGATCATATTTCACTAAAGGAAATATCGATAAACCCGTTTACCGGAATTCATTTACGGCACCTGGCCTTGCTCGACTCCACCGGCACGCCCATGCTGGTTGTGAACCGCATGAATGCCCGGATTTCTTTCGGACAACTCCTTTTCGGGAAATATACTTTTCATCGGATTTTTATTGATTCGGCCGACTTCCGGCTTATCGAACACCCCAAACAAGACAACTACGCCTTTTTGCAATTCATTCAAAAATTATCGTCAGGCGACACCACCCCGTCACAAAAGCCCTTTGTCTTAAAAATCCGCCATGCCACCATCCAGCATCTTCATTTTCAGCTAAAAGATGAGAATCAGCCTCCGGACGACACTACGTCTCATACCATAAATTATTCGGATATAGAAATGAATCATGGCGAAGTGTCATTGCGGAATTTTAAAATAACCGGCGATTCAATCACTTTTCATCTTGACAACCTGACGGCACACGAAAAATCAGGATTATGGATTCGTAAAATGCGCAGCCATGTCACAATAAGCGGCAAAGTATTTTCATTTGACAATACCCTGCTGAAAACCAACCACTCTGTTCTTCAAATGGATTTTGCCATGTTGGCCGACGGCTGGGAAGATTATTCTGCCTTTATCGACTCGGTAAAACTGGTAGGAAATTTCAAACCTTCAAAACTTGACATGAGTGATATTGGCTATTTTGCCGGCGTCATGTTCCGGATGAAAGACCGTATCCATATTTCCGGTGGTCATATAGAAGGTCCGCTTACCGACCTGGACGGCACCAATCTCGATATCCGTTACGGCAAAAGCACCCGCTTCCGCGGGGATATCGCGATGCGGGGACTCCCCGAGTTTTACCAAACGGAAATCCATGCCCGGATAAAACAGTTTTCCACTTCTGTAAAAGATCTAAAACAGTTTGTTCTTCCCCAAGAAGATGCTCATATTCCGGTTCCAGAGGAAATTGACTCGGCTGAAAAATTTCATATTAAAGGAACTTTTGACGGCTCTTACTACCAGTTTGCGACAAACTTATCCATCCAAACCTCCGGAGGAGGCAACGCGTCATTGAAAGTAGATTTAAAAGCGGACACCGCCCGTATTCATCAAATGACAGCACAATTGAATGGCCAGCATATTCCGTTACAGCATTTTTTAGGGACACAATCCTTGGGAAATACTGATTTTACAACATCTCTTCACCTGTCTGATTCGCTCGGCTCCCCTTCTGTCCGCCTTCACTTTTATGCGCAGAAATTGGAAGCTTTGAATTATCCCTACCACAAGATCCGGTATTCCGGCCATTTTTACAAAGACACCCTGCAAAATACATTTTCGGTTACCGACACCAATTTTCGTTTTAACACCCGGGGCTACACCGTATTTTCCGGAAAACCCAAATTTCAATATCGCTTTCAGCTGAACCATGCCGATTTTTATGCCCTGAAGCTTTGGGAGCAAAAACATTTTTCTCTATCGGGGACCGGACAGGTATCGTTTACCGGACTTCAACCCGACTCGCTAACCGGGAAATTATCCATGCAAAATGTAATCGTAAAGATCGGCAAAGACAACTATCCGGTTCATCATCTTACTTTCACCAAAAAGGTAAATGTACTCGGACAGGTTATGCATTTCCAGTCCGATTTATTTGACTTGCTGGTTACCGGAAAATACCATCCGGCAACACTATTTTCCTCCACCGAATATCTTATTAATCATTACTTTCCGGTATTGCCCACCCCCAATCCGGAGGGAAAAACCTTTTCGGACCAGGTACGTTTAACCCTGCTTCTGCGAAAACCGGAGTTTATCGGAGAGCATTTCATCCGCGGACTCAACATCAGTCCGAATACACTGTTCACGGCCTATATCAACCAAAAAAACAAAGAACTCACGGCGAGTTGTTATGCTAAAAAGTTAATTTACAACGGCATCCGGTCAAAATACAATCACCTGGAAATCAGAACCTATAACAACCAGCTCCAGACTTCTTTTCAAATTGACCATCTTATCCTGCGCGACAGCACCAAAGAAGACAAGACCGTTTTCGGGCTGGACAGCCTCCGTTTATGGCTTGGCGCACGAAATGACAGCCTGGCTTATAATCTCTACTGGCACAATCCGGATACCAACTGGATAAACAAAGGCTTTGTAAACGGATTTTTCATTGACACCCGGAAATTCCAGAAATTCAACATCGACTCTTCCCATATCTTTGTCAACGATACCCTTTGGAAAATCAAACCCGGAAATCAGATCATCCACGGCGACAGCACCTGGGCTTTTAAAAATTTCACCATTTACGGTGGACGTTCACAATTTGCCCTGCAGGGTAAAGCTCCCCGGAACAACGGAGATACCCTGAATATTTCATTCCGTTCGTGGAATCTCTCCAACCTCGATTTACTCTGGAGTATGTTGGGCTTTGACATTGACGGCATCATGAACGGGAGCATTCTGTTCAGCCGCATGGATAACCGCGACACCCAGGTTGCCGATCTCTCAATAAAGAATTTTGCTTTTAATCATACCGCTTTGGGTAATGGCCGGATACTGAGCACCTGGAATCCATCAGACAACTCGGCTTTTATTAAAGCACAAGTGGTACAACAGCAAAAAACCGGCAGAGAAAAAATTATTGACATCTCCGGCTTTTATTATCCTTACCGCGACACGGCCAGTCTCAATCTGACCATGGACTTTAACAAACTCAAGCTTAAGGCAACCAACCCGTTCATTAAAGAATATGTTTCTCATCTTACCGGCGAAGCCGATGGACAAATGACCCTGAAAGGAAGCATTAAAAATCCTATGCTACAGGGCTTTATCAATATTAAAAACACCAGTCTCATCATCAATTACCTGAATACAAAATATTCTTTCCATCAAAAAATCTATTTCAATAAAGACAAAATTGACCTGGGAACCCTTACGTTGCACGATACGTTGGGGAATACCGCCATAGTACACGGTGAAATTGATCATCATTTTTTCAGGAACATGCGGTTAAATTTTGATATTAACACCAAAAAACTACTCTTTTTCAACACAACAAGGCACATGAACGATGTTTACTACGGCACAGCTATTGCTTCGGGAAATATCAAAATTACCGGCCCGATCAACGACATTAACATGGTGATTAATGCCAAAACCACCCAGGGGACATCCGTTGTTTTGCCCTTGGATTACAGTACCGAAATAGCAGACAAAGATTACATTGTTTTTACTCCGCCACCGGTAGACACATTAAAAAACAAACCGGAAGAAACCGTATTGAAAATACCGGAACAACAACCGTCAAAATATTCCATTGCCCTGAATCTGGATGTACAGCCCAGCGCCAATTTAAAGATTTATCTTCCTTCCAATATGGGAGATATCCAATCAAACGGAAGCGGAATTCTGCATATGACCGTCAATTCTGACGGCGACATGACCCTTTCAGGCGATTACGTGGTGGACAAAGGAGAATTTAACTTCTCGCTTGGCAATCTGGTGAAAAAACATTTTGAGCTGGTAAAAGGCGGACGGATCTCATGGGCCGGCGATCCATATCAGGCAACCGTTTATCTGAAAGGGCTTTACAAACTCAAAGCCAATTTAAGCACATTGGGAATTGTTATCGACTCCACGGCTGATTACAAAAACCGCACGCAGGTCAATTGCTACATCATTATGTCGCACGACCTGTTCAACCCGGATATCCGGTTCCAGATCCATTTTCCGGAACTGGACCCCGACATGCAACGACTGGTTTATGCCCAGCTTGACACCACCAATACTGCTGTAATGAACCAGCAGATGATCTCGCTGCTTGTTTTGGGCGCATTCAGTTTCAGCAACGCCGCCAATATTTCATGGAATACTTCTTACTACACAATTCTCTCTAACCAGCTGAGCAGTATGCTTTCCAAAATCAGCAAAGATTTTGATATCGGTATCAATTACAAGCCCGGCGATGCCCTGACCAAACAGGAATTTGATGTCGCGCTTTCCACCCAGCTGTTTGATAACCGGCTGATCATCAATGGGAACTTTGGTATGACCTACGATAAACAAAACAAGTCGGCCAACAACATTGTGGGCGACGTGGACATTAAATACAAACTGACCAAAGACGGACGCTGGATGCTAAAAGCATACAATCACTCCAATGTTAACTCGTGGTATTACTACAGCAACTACGACAAAATTTCGCCGTATACCCAGGGAGTAGGTATTGTGTACCGGAAAGAGTTTAACAGTCTGGCAGACCTTTTCAGGAAACGTGACCGGAAAAAGAAGGCAAAAAAATCATCCAAAAAATCTAAACGATGAGCAAAAAATTTGCGGTTTACAAGTCTTCGGCCGGCTCAGGAAAGACCACCACGCTGGTAAAAGAGTACCTGACCCTTTCGCTGAAAAATCCGGATAACTTTCATCAGATTTTGGCTATTACGTTTACCAACAAGGCGGCCAACGAAATGAAAACCCGGATTGTGGAAACGCTGAAGCACTTGAGCCCGCAAGAAGAAAACGCACTGAAACAGGAACTAGCCCGGGCCACCGCCCTTCCGGAAGCCGAAATTCCTCTCCGGGCTACCCGTTTGCTGTGGAATATCACCCACCGTTATGATGAGTTTGCCGTAAGCACCATCGACGCATTTATCCATCAGATCGTACGTACCTTTTCTCCTGACCTGAAACTTCCCCAAGGCTTTGAAGTACTCATTGACAAAGACGACATCGTCCCGTTCATTGTGGAAGAAATTTATGCCCGGCCGGGAACCGACAAAGCATTTACCCAAATACTGCTTCAGTTTATTCTTGCCCGGGTAGACAATGAAAAAGCTTACGACTTAAATAAAACGCTGAGTGAATTTGTGGAAAAACAACTTCAGGAAGAAGAAAGCCATACCGAAAACCTGGCTAAATATACCCCCGACTATTTTCTGCAACAGATAAAACAGCTTAAAAACAGCCTGGCCGAGACAAAAAAATTTCTGATACAACAGGCATCTGAAGGATTGGAGATCATTGCACAGGCCGGACTCTCTCCTTCGGATTTTAAAGGGAAAATCAATTCTGTGGCGGGATACCTGATAAAAATTAAAAACTGGCCGGCAAAACCAAAAGAGTTAAGTCCAAACAAAAACACCATCAACGCCCTTGAAAAGGAGGAATGGTATTCAAAAACGACCAAACAGCCGGTAAAAACAGCCATTGAATCCATTCTTCCCGAATTACGGGAAAAACTGGAACGCATCCGGGAAAATGTAAACCGTTACCTTTTTCTCATCCTGGTTTACGATAACATTTACGAAATGGCTTTAATGGGAGAAATCAGACGGCTGTTTGAAAATTTCACCCAGCGCACCCGCAAAGTCCACATTTCAGAATTTAACAAACGGATTCACAAAGAGATATCCGGCCAGCCAATTCCTTTTATTTATGAGCGGTTAGGACGGCGTTATCATCATTTTTTGATTGACGAATTTCAGGACACTTCTGTTTTGCAGTGGGAAAATCTGCTGCCGTTGCTGGAAGAATCACTGGCCAACGGTTTTTTCAACATGGTGGTGGGCG
The DNA here is from genome assembly GCF_020149915.1 of Candidatus Sulfidibacterium hydrothermale. GTDB lineage: Bacteria > Bacteroidota > Bacteroidia > Bacteroidales > F082 > Sulfidibacterium > Sulfidibacterium hydrothermale. The sequence continues at coordinate 1,792,805 of NZ_CP083760.1, read as the reverse complement.
ACGCCAAACAGTCGATTTACCGCTTCCGCAACGGGGAAGTTGAACTTTTTACTCACCTGCCCGATCTTTACGGCGTGGAGGATACCCCCGAAAACCGGCAACGGGCTACCACCTTAAAACGTAATTATGTTGAAAAAAAGCTGGAGTACAACTACCGTTCACGAAAAGAGATTATCCGGTTCAACAATCGTTTTTTTACCGTCAACGGCAGCACCCTAAAAGGAGAATTACAACAAGTTTATCAGGATGTTGAACAAAAATTTCCGGAAAAGGCAAAAGAAAACGGATGGGTCAGTTTGGACTTTATTCCGGCCGAGAACACCGAAGATTTCAGAAAAAAACGGCTGGAAAAAATCCTGGATATTGTTCATCTTCTGCAAGATAAAAACTATCCGGTAAAAGACATTTGCGTTTTAACCCTGAAAAACGATGCTGCGGCCGAAATTGCGGCTCATTTGTTACAACATCAAATTCCGGTGGTTACTTCCGAATCGTTGTTGCTCACCACTTCGCCCGTAGTACGATTTACGGTGGCCGCCATGAAACTTTTAACCGACGAACAGAATACACTCTGGTTTGCCGAATTTCTTACCGCTTTTTTGCAGTACCGGCATCAGGAAGACCGGTTCCATTCTCTCTTTGCCGAAACGGCAGGGCAAAACCAGCCAATGTATGCGCTCATCGAAAAATTCAACCTGCAGCTCCCCTCATCACATACCTTACGCACCCAAAGCGTTTACGAAATTGCGTCAACCCTGTTAAGAAATCTTGCCAACACCACAACTCCTGATCCGTTTGTCCAGCACTTTCTGGATTTTATTCTTGAAAAAGAATCCGTTTATTATGGTTCGCTGGCCGCTTTTCTGCCGCTCTGGGAAGAGAAAAAAGACAAACAAAGCATTGTGATTCCCGAGGGCGTAGATGCGGTTCAGATCATGACAGCCCACAAAGCCAAAGGACTGAAGTTCGGAACAGTCATTGCTGATTTATACGACATGAGCACCAAGCTCACACGCAAGCAGTATTGGGAAGAAACCACACTTCCGGAGCTGAAAAATATTTCGCCGGTATTGTTAAATATTTCAAAAGAAAACCTTGCCGCCGCCGGAAAAACAGAAATTTACGAACAGGAAAGAGCCCGGACCGATATGGACTTGCTGAACAAAGTATATGTGGCTTTTACCCGTCCGGTGGATGCGCTATTTATCATTAGCAGTCAGATACAACAACGTACAAGCGATGCTTTTTCACGTCTGCTGAAACATTTTCTTGAAAAAACGGAACAACTGCGCGAAGAAGACAGCCACTATGAATGGGGGACTTTTCCGCAGGACAAAGCCACCCGACAGGAAACAAACGACAATATTCTCTACCTGTCGAAAAACTTTTCAAAACCCTGGCAGGATTTTATTGAGATGGCTCCGGCAGACGAAGAATCTCTGGAGACGGCGGGCGATCTTTCTCCCCGTTCTTACGGAAAACTTTTACATGCTTTGCTGTCAAAAATAAAAACCGGAAAAGAGGCGAAAAAACAGGTTGATCAATGGCTTTTTACCGGTCGCATTAATGCGGATGAAGCAAAAACAATAAAAGAAATCATCCGGCGGGTGGTATCGCATCCCGGCTTAAAACCCTATTTCGCATCCGGTACGGTGGTTCAAAACGAAACCGAACTGTTTGATGCCGAATCAGGAACCCTGAAAAGACCCGACCGGGTGGTTATTCACAACGGCATACTTACCATTCTCGATTATAAAACCGGCGCGCGGAATGAGGCGTCAGAAAAAAAATACCGCCGGCAGGTAAACACTTATGCACAACTCTTTAAACGGCTGGGCTATTCTAAGATCGAACAAAAGCTGGTTTACATTCATCCGGAAAACATCGAGGTGGTCGATGTGGAATAATCCCTGCTACACTTTCCTTTGATCGAAACCGGCAAAAAAACGTTTTTTTGCCACACTTCTCCCCTTCCCGAAAGGAAAATAAGATACTATCCACATATTTTCATTATTTCCATTAAATTTGTAACCGACAACAGGAAAAGCGCATGGCGAAGCAAAAAAAAATTATCAACCGCGAAATTTCGTGGCTTCATTTTAACGGAAGAGTGTTACAGGAAGCAATGGATCCTGCGAATCCGTTGATTGAGCGACTGCGGTTTTTGGGCATCTTTTCCAACAACCGGGATGAATTTTTCAGGGTACGGGTAGCCTCGGTAAAAAGGCTGATTGAAATGGAAAACACGCGTTACCGTCGCGATATTGACTTTTCGCCCAAACGAATCCTGAAACAGATTCTTAAGGTGGTGGAACAACAGGAAAAACTTTATAATCAAACTTTTCTGGAGATAAAAGATGCCCTGCGCAAAAATCATGTTTTCTTCGTAAACGAGACGGAAATCGATGAAGAACAGGGCCGGTTTGTACGACAGTTTTTCTCGGAGTACCTGCGGCCTTTTCTCTTCCCCATCATGTTAAAAAACCTGAAGAGTTCGGATTTCCTGCGGGATAAATTCATTTACCTCGCCGTGGTTTTACACGATTCCAAAGGCGTTCTTGACGATGACTATGCGCTGATTATGGTTCCGACTCACCGGTTTTCGCGTTTTTTGCTTCTTCCGGAAAAATCGGGGAAACAATACGTCATGATGCTGGATGACGTGATCCGGTTTGGACTGGACGATGTTTTTAAACCTTTTGATTTTGACACTTTTAGTGCTTATACCATAAAAATAACCCGTGACGCTGAGTTGGATATCGACAACGATTTTTCCAAGAGTTTTTATGAGCTGATGAGCGAAAGTCTGGAGCAGCGTAAACGGGGCCTTCCTGTACGGTTTGTATACGACAGTGAAATCCCGGAAACTTTGCTGAAGAAACTATTGAAAAAATTGGACATTTCGGGAGAAGACAGTTTGCGTGGCGGCGGGCGCTATCACAACTTCCGCGATTTTATCGGATTCCCGTCATTAGGAAAATCCCATCTGATTTATCCGGAGATGAAACCCTCGCCACATCCGTTGCTTAAAAAGGCCAGCAACATCCTGAAGGTGATTCGTCGTCAGGACATCATGCTGCATTATCCCTACCAGTCGTTTCAATACCTTGTTGACTTGCTCCGCGAGGCTTCCATCGATCCCAAAGTAAGGGCCATCAAAATGACCTTTTACCGGGCAGCACAAAATTCCAACGTCATCAACGCCCTGATTAATGCGGCCCGAAACGGGAAAAAAGTTACGGTATTTCTTGAGATCCAGGCCCGGTTTGACGAAAAAGCCAACATTTACTGGGCCGGCCGGCTGAAAGAAGAAGGCGTAAAAATCATTAAAAACCTTCCGGGATATAAAGTGCATGCCAAATTAATGCTGATTCGCCGGAAAGAAGAAGGGCAAAACATCTATTATGCCCACATCAGCACCGGCAATTTTAACGAATCGACAGCGAAAGTTTATGCCGACAGCGGATTATTTACCGCCAATCAAGAAATTGCCAAAGAGGTGAATATGCTCTTCCACCTGCTTGAATCGCCCTACACGCCACCCAAATTCAAACACTTTCTTGTGGCGCCTTATTACATGCGCAAAAACATCATTAAGCTGCTAAACACCGAAATAAAAAATGCCAAAGCCGGAAAAGAGGCCTGGGCGATCATAAAGCTCAACAGTCTGGTAGATAAAAAACTGGTGCGAAAACTCAGCCAGGCTTCCAATGCAGGTGTAAAAATTCAAATTATCTGCCGGGGAATCTGTGTGATGGTACCGGGAATTCGCGGCTTTAGCGAAAATATCGAAATTACCGGGGTTGTAGATAAATTTCTGGAACACGCCCGGGTAATGGTTTTTGCCAATGGCGGAAATCCGAAATATTATATTTCGTCGGCCGACTGGATGATCCGGAATTTTGACCACCGGTTTGAAGTAGCCTGCCCGGTTTTTGACCCGAAAATACAAGAAGAACTGATGTTGATGTTACAGATTCAGTTACGAGACAATGTAAAAGCCCGTTACATCAACAGCGACCCGATCAATCAGTACAAAAAACCGGCACCGGGAGAAAAGCCGGTACGATCGCAGTTTTATCTGTACGATTATTTTAAAAAGCTGGCCGAAACGGAACAATCCGGGTAGTTTCTGCGACCGGCTCCACAGAACCCTGCCGGAGGAGTGGAAAAACAGCCCGGTAAAGAACCGCTCAAAGCGTTATAAAAGCATTATCAGCAAAGGGAAAAGCGGCTCATGAGAGGGAAACAGCAGCTGCAGAAAAAATAAATGGAAAAAATATTGGTCAGTTTGCAGAATGTTTCTATTTTTGCACCCCAAATTCAAGAAACAATTTTACTATGTATTTAACTGTAGAAAAGAAGAAAGAAATTTTCGCAAAGTACGGTAAGGATGATCAGGATACCGGATCGGCAGAAGGCCAGATCGCACTGTTTACCTACCGTATTCAACACTTAACCGAGCACCTGAAACGCAACAAAAAGGATGTGTTTACACAGCGGTCGCTCGTAAGAATGGTCGGGAAACGCAGAAAACTGCTCGATTATCTGAAAGAAAAGGATATCGAAAGATACCGCGCCATTATTAAAGATTTGGGGCTCAGAAAATAATCTGCCCTTCACACAAAAAAAGGCAATTTAGTGAATTGCCTTTTTTTGTGTTTATAAAAGCTGACAGAAACACTGATTTTACAACCCGGTTTTCCATCTTTTCCAGACACTCGTTCAAAAAGTTGATGAAGCATCCTTCTGCCAGCCCGATGAAAAAAAACAAAAAATATCTAAATTCAAATTATGTCAGCACAAGCTATTATTAAGACGTTTCAAATGGCAGACGGTACTACCATCTCCATTGAAACCGGCAGACTTGCCAAACAGGCCGACGGTTCGGCTGTTGTAAAAATGGGAAACACCATGCTTCTCGCTACCGTTGTAGCCGCTCAGGAAGCCAAAGAAGAGGTAGATTTTATGCCTCTTTCGGTAGATTACAAAGAAAAATATGCTGCCACGGGAAAATTCCCGGGCGGATTCTTCAAACGGGAAGGTCGTCCTTCCGAATATGAAATTTTAATTTCACGCTTGGTAGACCGTGCACTGCGTCCACTGTTTCCGGAAGATTTCCATGCGGAAACCCAGGTTATTATCCAGTTAATTTCCGGCGGCGATGATGTGGCTCCGGATGCTTTGGCAGCATTGGCTGCTTCTTCGGCACTGGCCGTTTCCGACATCCCGTTCAACGGACCTATTTCGGAAGTTCGCGTGGCCCTGATCGACGGAAAATACGTGATCAACCCGGGAATCAGCGAAATGGAAGAAGCTGACCTGGAGCTGATGGTAGCTGCCAGCGAAGACAATATCATGATGGTGGAAGGCGAACTGAAAGAAGTTTCAGAAAAAGTGATGCTGGAAGCCATTAAAGTAGCGCACGAAGCCATTAAAATTCAGTGCCAGGCACAAAAAGAACTGGCCGATATGGTAGAAAAGGCAAAAACCAAACGCGAATATTGCCACGAAACCAACGACGAAGAGCTGAAAAAACAGGTAAAAGAAGCGACCTACCAAAAATGCTATGACATTGCCCTGCAGGGAAATCCGGATAAACACGCCCGCTCGGAAGCCTTTAAAGCGGTTCGCGAAGCGTTCATCGAATCGCTTCCGGAAGAAGAACGCGAAGAAAAAACACCGCTGGTTAAACGCTATTTCCACGATGTGGAAAAAGAAGCCGTGCGGAATGCGGTACTGAACGAAAGAGTACGGCTCGACGGACGGAAACTGAACGAAATTCGTCCTATCTGGTGCGAAGTAGATTATCTGCCGTCAGCACACGGCTCTGCCATCTTTACCCGCGGAGAAACCCAGGCTTTGGTTTCCTGTACGCTCGGGAACAAAATGGACGAGCAAACCATTGACGGGGCAGTTATCGAAGGCAGTTCAAAATTCATTTTGCATTACAACTTCCCCGGATTTTCTACCGGTGAAGTACGGCGCTTTGGCAGCCCCGGACGCCGCGAAATCGGACATGGTAACCTTGCCATGCGGGCACTGAAATTTGTCCTTCCTGATGACGATGACAATCCGTATACCATTCGTATTGTTTCCGATATTTTGGAATCCAATGGTTCTTCATCCATGGCCACGGTCTGCGGCGGCACGCTGGCACTGATGGATGCCGGCGTAAAAATCAAAAAACCGGTAGCCGGTATTGCCATGGGATTAATCACCGACAGCGAAAGCGGAAAATACGCCGTATTGTCCGACATTTTGGGTGACGAAGACCACCTGGGAGACATGGACTTTAAAGTAACCGGAACCAAAGACGGAATTACGGCCTGCCAGATGGACATCAAAGTGGATGGCCTCTCCTACTCCGTATTGGAAGAAGCTCTGGAACAGGCCCGCCAGGGACGCTTGCACATTTTAGGCGAAATGGCCAAAACCATTACCGAACCCCGTGCCGATTACAAAGACAATGTTCCGCGTATTGAACGCATGATGATTTCCAAAGAATTTATCGGTGCAGTGATTGGCCCCGGTGGAAAAGTGATTCAGGAAATGCAACGCGAAACCAATACCACCATTGTGATTGAAGAAGTGGGGAATTATGGCGTCATCGACATCGTATCGCCCGATAAAGCATCCATCGAAGCAGCCAAGAGCCGCATCCGCGGTATTGTTGCCGTACCGGAAGTAGGCGAAGTATATGAAGGCACCGTAAAAAGTGTTGTTCCGTTTGGTGCTTTTGTGGAAATCTTACCCGGTAAAGAAGGCTTGTTGCACATTTCCGAAATCGACTGGCGCCGGATTGAAAAAGTAGAAAATGTTTTACATGAAGGCGACAAAGTTAAAGTGAAACTCATTGGTATTGACGAGCGAAACGGGAAAATGAAACTGTCCCGTAAAGCCCTCATAAAAAGACCCGAAAGAAAATAATTCGGGAATACGAAACCTTTCATGGAAATTAACGTAGTCAATAAACCAAAAAACAAAAGGAACAAAGCATGAGGCAGCTGAAAATCACCAAACAGGTTACTAATCGTGAAACCGCTTCTCTTGACAAGTATTTACAGGAAATCGGGAAAGTGGATTTGATTACCGCCGAGCAGGAAGTAGAACTGGCAAGAAGAATCAAACAGGGCGACAAAAAAGCCCTGGAAGAATTGACCAAAGCCAATCTGCGTTTTGTGGTTTCCGTATCCAAACAATATCAAAATCAGGGATTAAGCCTTCCTGACTTGATTAACGAAGGAAACCTCGGACTCATCAAAGCCGCACAGCGTTTTGACGAAACCAGGGGATTTAAATTTATTTCCTATGCCGTATGGTGGATTCGCCAGTCGATTTTACAGGCCCTGGCAGAACAATCCAGAATTGTCCGCCTTCCGCTGAATAAGATTGGTTCCATCAATAAAATCAATAAAGCCACGGCAAAACTGGAACAGGAATTTGAACGCGAGCCTGATTATAAAGAGATTGCCAGCATCCTTGACATGACCGAAAACGAAGTCAAAGAATCGAAAAGAAATGCCGGACGGCATATTTCGATGGATGCTCCGCTGATTCAGGATGAAGACAACAACATGTACGATGTCCTGAAAAGCGAAGAATCGGTCACTCCGGAAACCGGACTGCTGTACGAATCGTTACGGAAAGAAATTGACCGGGCCATTTCTACATTGACACAGCGTGAAGCAGATGTCATCCGGCTCTATTTCGGACTGAACGGCGGTCATCCCATGACGTTGGAAGAAATTGGTGAGAAATTTGATTTGACCCGCGAAAGAGTGCGTCAAATCAAAGAAAAAGCTATCCGGCGCCTGAAACAGACTTCACGCAGTAAGATCTTAAAATCTTATCTCGGATAGAGACAATAATCAAGCATTTGTAAAAAAAGCGCCCAAAAGGCGCTTTTTTTTATGTCTTTATTCAAAAAATTCCGGTTTAAAATTCAACAGATAAACTTTTTGTGTGGCCCGGGTAAACGCAGTGTACAGCCAGCGAAGATACTCTATGTTTATTCTTTCATCCGGCAGGTAACCCGGATCAATAAAAACCACCGGCCACTGTCCTCCCTGCGTTTTATGACAGGTAATCGCATAAGCATATTTTACGTGCAAAGCATTGAAATAAGGATCTTTTTTAATGGCGGCCAACCGTTTGGAACGTTGTGGAACCGACATATAATCCAACGAAACCTGATCAAAAAACCGTCGTTGTTCTTCGGCTGAAATATCCGGTCCATCCGTCTCCAGGGTATCCAGAAGCAACTGAACCGTCAGCTCCTTTTCATCCGGATAATCTTCCAAGCGGATCTCGGCCTCAGCAAAACGAAAACCATACATCTCTTCAATATGGTTCACCCTGACAATCTGAATCATATCGCCATTGGCGATAAATCCGGCTGCCGAATCCGATGGCAACCAGAAATAATTGTTTTTCACCACCATCAGCCGGTCTCCGGCTTCCGGCTCCCTTTCGCGCATCTGTATCCGGCTTCGGATCTGTTCATTGTACCGGTTTGCCATTTTATTGCTACGGGTAATCACAATACTGCCGGTATTTTCATCTCCGGAAAAAGCCGTCTGCATCAGATCTTCCAGCATATAGGCATCTTCCACGATCTGCACATCCTGGCCAATGTGTTTCCACAAGAAAAATGGAGGATTGGCATCCTGTTTCTCTATTTTCTTCCGGAGAAGGGTAGCCAGCGAAAGAATAGCCGAATCCTGTACCTGCCGCATCACTTCGCGCATCTCAAACGAAAAAGCGGTAAGATGAAAAGCCGTCTGCAGATAACCGGTATCCAGTGCAGGGCTCATGTCCAGCCCTACCGGCGGAAGCTGGGCCGAATCGCCCACCAGCAACAATTTATTTCCTTTTCCCGAAAAAACATACTGCATCAAATCATCCAAAAGACTTCCTGAAGAAAATTCCTGCCGGTTATCCTGAATCATGGACGCTTCATCCACAATAAAAACAGCCTGTTCCAGCGGATTGGACGACAACACCAAATTCCAACGGCCGTCATCACGTACCACCGAACGGTAAATCCACCGGTGAATGGTATACGCTTTCAAACCGGTATATTGCGCCAACACTTTAGCCGCTCTTCCTGTAGGCGCCAGCAAAACAAACCGCCGCTGATTGCCCCGCAAATAATGAACAAAAGCACTGATCAACGAGGTTTTCCCCGTTCCGGCATAACCACGCAATAAATACAAAGGATTGGTTTTTGTACTCATCCCAAAAGCAGCAAGATGCCGGATAGCCGTTTCCTGATCGCGGGTAGGCCGGTACTGAAACCGGCTGAGAATACCTTCTATTTCATGTTGTAACGTTGTCATCAGGCTGTTTAAAACGGGTATCCGATTCCAAAGTTCACCACCACATTGTTCCACTGTAATTTATCAAGACGCCACCGTTCGCCCAATGGATAAGCCGGATCCTGCAAAGGCACCGCAAAATCGAGCCGGAAAATAAAAAAAGTAAAATCAAACCGGAGACCAAATCCGGCATCTATCGCGATTTCCTTGGCAAAAGTATCCCAGGCAAATTCGCCGCCCGGAAAAGTAGGAACGGCTTTCAGGTTCCAAATGTTTCCGGCATCTACAAAAAAGGCCCCTTTAAAAAAGTCGATCACCGGAAACCGGAACTCCGCATTCGCTTCCAGTTGTATGTCCCCTACCCGCTCGTAATCGCCTATGCCGGTATACGAACCGGGGCCCAGCGTACGGAACCGCCAGGCACGCATTCCGTTGGCACCGCCGGCAAAAAAGCCTTTCTCAAAAGGAACGACCGACGAGTTCAAATAAGGAACGGCCATTCCGATAAGGCCTCTGAGCACCAGCGACTTTCCCTGATTGTCAAATTGAATATAATGACGGTAATCCACAATAAAACGGAAATACTGCGAATAAGGAACGCCAAAAAAAGTATAATTTCCCAAAGTATCTTTCGATCCGCCAAATGTCTTGTTGATGCCCCGCAACAAGTTACCCGAAGTTTCCATATCCAGCCGGACATAATCAAAATTTCCCGGACGGTGTAATTGCTGATTATTGAAAATGATACTGTATCGCAAACCGGCGATCATGTGATCTGAATATTGTTCTTTCAACTGCTGGTTGGTTTCTTTATCCAGAATATCCCGAAACTCAGGGGTAGGATTTACTTTTACAAAATTCAAATTGATCGGGGTTAAAACATGCTTGAGATATTTTCCCTGCTTCCATGAATAACTATACTCTACATTACTGATACTCTGCGAATAATAAGGACGCACTTTATAACTGTATCCGGCTCCGATACGGGTTTCCGCCATGCCGTTGACCCGAAATCTCCGGAAAGGGAAAAGTGTCATCGGAAAAATAACCGAAGCATCTACCCCGGCTTCAAATGTGTTGAACAGCCCGTTATCGTTTCCTACGACAGCAACAGAATCACTGGCCAGTTTACCAATATGCTGGGCTTCAAATCCCCCCATAAAACGCAGATGAAAAACTTCAGCACGCTTAAAAATATTTTTATTGGAATACGAAATAATCCCGTTTACGCCCAGGTCACCACTGGAATTGGTTCCCACCGTTTCCACCGAAAGCGTATTTAATTTTCCGGTCTGCATCTGAATACGGGCATGTAAATACCCCGTTTGAGCCGTATCATTGGAAGGATCTTTCAAAGGCTCAAAACTCACATTAGACGACTTCAATATTTTGTAATTAAACAAATTCCGGTAGGTCTTTTTTACCTCTTTATCCGAGTAAACCTGGCCCGGTTTCAAATAAATGGCATTATCAAATGTGGAAAGAGAAAAACGCTGGGGCTCCCGGCAAAAATAATTGTAATGATAAATACCGGTATCTTTCCGGAACCGGATAACATGGTCAAAATGAAGATATTGCGCATGACCAAAAGGATCGTAATCAGGAATAACATCCACCGTGTCAATAAAATAACGGATATGCGGAAAAGCCACCAGCTTGGAAGGATTATTTTTTGCCGGTAATTCGCGCGGCCGGATTACCTCCTTTACCGTAGCTTCATGACTCTTCAGATTGGTATCGACCACAAACTGAATATAATTCCGGTTGAAGTAGTAATACCCTTTATTACGCAGTAAAGCCGTAATACGGTCACGCTCATCATCCATGGTATACGCATTATACACATCGCCGGGCTTTAACAACGATTCTTTTTTCACATTCTTTAAAAAAGGATTCAGCGTAGTATCCATAATAACCAGTCTCACCGAATCGTACCGATACGGTTTGGACGGAAAAATCCGGTATTCCACATCCGCCCATTTCTTTTTCGGATTATACCGGACATTGTACTTTACCTTCGAATGAAAAAAACCAATATCCCCCAGATATTTCTCCATATTCCGGGCATTTCGTTCTACATCTTCTTTATAAAAGTAAACCGGTTTTTCCCCAAATTTTTTATTCCGCCATTCGCTAAACTTGGTATGCTTTTTCTCATTTTTATAATAATTCCACAATTCAGCCCGCCAGAAAAGGAACTTTTTGTTGTGTTTTGGCTGCAAATAAGGCTTCAGATCACTCAATTTTATCTCCGGATACGATTTGTCTTCCAAAACAATCTTGCTGTTATTTACAAGATACCTGCCCGGAGGGACATACTTTTTCACCGAACAGGAATACATCCCGGCCAACAACAAAATCAACAGAAGAAATATGCTAAGTTTCAGACGTTTCAATTTACAGCAGTTCTTATGCAAAGCTAAAAAAAGATGAATAAACTCGACAGGATAAAAAAGATATTCCTCTGGCATCATTTTCTTACGGCGTGTCCCCGCCCGTCCGGGCGGCGCCGGGCTTTTCGCTGTAGTCCGGGCAGCACAGCCCGTGTCCGCCAGTCGCCTCCGGGGGCTCCCTCGTCGCCCCGGTTTCTCCGGCTTCCAAACCGGCTGTACTGCCCGGCGCCGCCGCTTCAATCCCTCACGCAGAAAACCTTTTAAAAATTCTATCAAAAAATAAAAAAAGCGCTTGTGCATTTAAAATATCCATGTATATTTGCACCCTCAAATGAAGGGAGCTTAGCTCAGCTGGTTCAGAGCACCTGCCTTACAAGCAGGGGGTCACTGGTTCGAATCCAGTAGTTCCCACAGACAAAGGGAAAAAGGATGCTTTTTAAAAGCGTCCTTTTTTTATTTTACAACCATGTATTACTTTTATATCCTCTACTCGGAAAGAACAAACCGGTACTACATCGGCCACACAGAAAACCTTTTGCAGCGATTAAAAAAACACAACACCGACCATAAAGGGTATACCGGAAAAGTAAATGACTGGGAAATCGTTTACACCGAAGTATTTCATTCCAAATCCGAAGCTTATGCCCGTGAACGGCAAGTGAAAAACTGGAAAAGCAGAAAAGCTATAAAACGATTAATCAACAAATGAGTAATTACAGGTTTATTTACTAAACGGTGTCATCAGCTGGTTCAGTGCATCCCGACTTCCCAAGTCGGGAGGGTCACTGGTTCGAATCCAGTAGTTCCCACAAACAAAAGGAAAAAGGATGCTTTTCAAAAGCGTCCTTTTTTTATTTTACAGCCATGTATTACTTTTATATCCTCTACTCGGAAAGAACAAACCGGTACTACATCGGCCACACGGAAAACATTTTGCAGCGATTAAAAAAACACAATAGCAATCACAAATCAAAATATACTTTTTTTGCATTCTAAAATACGAGAGGCATAACTATCCCGAAAGGGATAAAACAAAAATAACCCTGTACGAAGTGCAGGGAAAAACCAAAAAAAGATCATAACCCTGAAAGGGTTAAATAAAATACAATCATTAATTATTGATTCACGCATTTTAACCGATTTAGCTTTATAATAACAAGAAGAGATAAAAGTTGAATCCCTTCAGGATTCAGCAGTACTGTTGCTTTCCAGCCTGCCGGTTTTACCGGCAGTTATTCCTATTCAATCCTTCGGGATTAAATATTCAAAACAGCCCATTTTTGTATAAACCTTTATCAAAATTTCATTCGGCACATTTACCTGCGATAATCACCTTTCTTCTCCCTTGCATTTCTCCTAAAAAGGATGTATTATTGTTTGTAAAACAACAATTATCATGTTCTGGCAGAGCCGCCCTTTTCTGCGCATCTTACCTCTTTATGTAGCCGGCATCATAGCTGCACACGAACTTTTACCGGAAAATTATCCTGCCCTGCCCGTCTTTTACCTGTTATCAGCCATATTCATATTGTCAATCGTTCTGGTTTACTTTTTTCGCCCCGCCTATCGTTATCGATGGATCAGCACCTTTTTCCTTTATCTTGGTTTGTTTCTTGCAGGGATCACTCTTACACTGCAAAAAACAGCCCGTTACCGGTTATCCATTCCGGCAAAAAGAACTTTTTGGAGCGGAAGCATTTGTTCCGATCCCATATTAAAAAAACAAACCATCCGGTTTGTCTTCAAAGGCAAGCCGGTTACTCCGGAAAATATCCGGCAACCCCCCGTTAAACTCCTGGTTTTTCTAAAAGGCAATTCAATTCCTGATTCGCTACAGGAAGATGCAAGAATTACTTTTTACGGTTCTCCCCAACCGGTTTCTGCTCCCCAAAACCCGGGAGAATTTGATTACCGGCAATACCTGGCTAATCAGCAAATCGGATACACTGTTTTCATCGACTCCCACTCATGGCGTGTCGTTGGTTCTCCCGTTTCCCATTCTCTTTCCGGGCGCTTTGCCCGATGGAGAAAAAAACTGTTGCATATACTCGACCAACAAAAGCTCAATAAAACAGAAAAATCCATTGCAGCGGCTATTTTGCTGGGAAAACAGGAAATGATTCAACCGGAAATCTACCAAAACTTTACGGCGGCAGGCGCCGTACATATTCTTTGCGTTTCCGGTCTTCACGTCGGAATCATTTTTCTTATTTTCCATTTTTTACTCCGGTTTCTTGTGCGATTAAAAAACGGAGAAAACATACGCCGTGCAATATTGATACTTATCATCTGGGGATATGCCCTGCTTACCGGACTTTCGCCTTCGGTCACACGGGCAGCAACCATGCTTTCGCTATTTATCTTTGCCGAAATGCTTGGTCGCGATTACGACCGCTTCAACCTGTTGGCCGCTTCTGCATTTTTACTTCTGCTGTTCAATCCGCCGATGCTTTACAACGTAGGATTCCAATTAAGTTACGCTGCAGTAGGCGGTATTTTTCTGTTCTATTTTCCGCTTTACCGGGCTGTTTATTTTCGTCATCGGTTGCCGCAAATATTTTGGGCAGTACTGGCCGTTTCCCTCTCCGCACAAGCCGGAGCTTTTGCCATAGCCGCTCATTATTTCCATCAGTTTCCGGTTTACTTTTTACTGACCAATCTTACCGTTTTTCTACTCTCCTATTTCATCATCATTTTCGGGCTGGCTCTTCTTTTGTTTTCTCCGGTTCCTTTCCTCTCTAAAATCTTTGCTCTTCTCCTGGCCCAATCCATTGACATCCTTGTCCATATCGTTCATTTTGTGGCTTCTCTTCCCCATGCAGTAATGGTTGACATTTATTTTCCCTGGATAATTGTTTTTGGCGTATTCGCCCTGCTGTTCATGGTTTATTTTCTGTTAAAGCACAAAAATTTACATCTGCTTCTCCCGATGCTTGCCCTGATGCTCCTGCTGGAAAGTATACACACCGGATTCCATTATCAGCAATGGAAACAGCAAAAGCTGATTGTTTATGCCATACCCCGCCATACTGCCATCGACCTGATAGCAGGGAAACAACACATCACGCTGATAGATACCGGACTTTTGAACCATCCGGAAAAAACGGCTTACTTTTTGGAAAATGAGCGGATTGCATTGGAACTGAAAAGAAACGATTTTCCGTTAAACGGAAAAGATATGCTTACCCGGTTTGCTTTTTACCAATCCGGATTCGGGCAAATCGGAAAAATCCGGTTTTTTGTCTCTCTCCCCCATCAAAAATACTACCCAGCTTTACAACACAAAATAAAGGTCAATTATTTAATTTGCCGGGCACCCTGGAAAACTTCCCTTCACGAAATAGAAAAATCAATCTCCTTTCAGAGAGTAATTTTGGACAAATCGCTCCGGAAATGGGAAAAATCAAAAATCACACACCAATTAAAAGAGTTAAAAATCAGCTATATAGACACTCAAAAAACAGGAGCTTTTATCAAATCCATAACACAAAAATAATTTTTCAAAAATTGTTTGCAGATTTAAAAAAAGCCTTTATTTTTGCAGTCCCATTTAAGGGGAGTTCATCAAAAAGGTCTGGTAGTTCAGTTTGGTTAGAATACCTGCCTGTCACGCAGGGGGTCGCGGGTTCGAGTCCCGTCCAGACCGCCTTTTTAAACTCAAGCCCCTGATTTTCAGGGGCTTTTTTATTTCCAAGTGGCAATAATGTGCCCAAAAGATTGCCAATACCGATATTATCCCAAAAAGTGTGTAAAGTGCATCTTAACTAAATTTGAGGTTGAAAAACTTTAAAACATTTAGTTTATGAAAAGAATACACTTTACACAGGAGCAAATTACAAAGATTTTAGGAGAAATTGCAGAAAAAGAAGGAGGATATCAGGAAGTTTTAAAAATTAGTCTTGAAGCGATGATGCGCGCCGAACGGGAAGAGCACAATAAATCGGAAGGCGACATGAGCAACGGCTACCGCATACGCAGGACATTTGGACAGGGAAAGATATTAGAACTACAGGTTCCACGAAGTCGCAAAGGGCATTTTTATCCGATTTTGTTAAGTCTGTTACGAGACCAGGAAGAAGAATGCAGGCGGATGGCTTTCAGTTTGTATGGTGCGGGATTGACCACGGAACAAGTAGGGAATATCTTTGGGGAGATATACGGCAGGCAGTACAGCACAAGTCAGATTAGCAGGATGTTTGAGTTTGCCCGTTCCGATGTACAAAGGTGGTTGCAAAGGCCATTAGAACCTTACTATCCGATATTATACATTGATGCCACCTTTATCTACACACGCAGAATAGACCATGTAAGTAAAGAAGCTTATTACACTATTCTGGGGGTACGCAAAGACCGTACACGAGAGGTTCTGGCTGTTGTCAACTTTCCTACCGAGAGTGCTCAGGCGTGGGAAGATGTGTTTATCGATTTAAAAAGTCGAGGGATGAAACAAGCCGGTTTAATCGTATGCGATAGTCTTTCATCAATAGAAACATCTATATGGAAACATTTCCCGGGTACAGAAGTTCAATTATGTACCATTCATCTGCAACGCAACGTACAAAAACGCATTAAGCCAAAAGATAAAGCACAGGTGGCAGATGATTTTAAGGATGTATTTCGTACAGGGGATCGTTATGATAATAAATCCAAAGGATGGGAACGTTGGGTAAACTTTTGCAATAAATGGGGCCGCTATTACCCTTCGATAAAGCGAATGGTTTATAATCAACGCTACAAACTCTACTTTACCTATCTTGATTATGATTACAGAATTCACAGTATGATTTACTCAACCAATTGGATAGAACGTCTCAACAGAGATTATAAAAGAACAACGCGTATGCGGGGAGCTTTGCCTAATCCGGAGGCAACTATATTGTTGCTGGGATATGTTGCTATGACAAGAAGTGCATACCAAAGAAAGTTACCGAAAATAAATTATGAAACGGAAAAATTACAATGGGAAGAATGAATGGAAGTTCGCTCCGGCTACGCCTCCGCTTCACTTCCATTCATTAAAAAAAAATTAAAAAATGAATAACTTTGCTTTTAGTTTAAGAGCTCATTACACACAAAAAGGGATACTACCCCAATACCTAATTTTTAGTATAAACCTTTATTGATGCCTTAAGATTTTCAGGTGAATGTCACCTGCCCTCCCTCCTTGGCGCAAGTCTTGTGCGCAAGCTCCGCGTGTGGCTGACTTGGGCACCAATTACTAGATGATTACTCTTCTTTCTTTAATTTCAAATCTTCCGGAACGCCCAATTCCTTTCGCTTTTGTAAATATTCTTTCCATTTATAGGGGCCATAAACATTAGAATAAATTGCTCTTTCCCTTATACTGTCAGATCCAACATAAATATTCTTTTCTTTTTTGTTTAGTATCCAATATTGTAAAAATGTACTTTCTTTAAATGTTTTATTTGCTTCTCTATAGGTCATATTATTAATATTCGGAACACTGTCCCATGGACGCTGGGCTGCAATAATAAATGTGGAATCAAAAGCATAATCCAGTACTTCAGGCGGAATATTACTGTATTTTTGGAATTTAATATTGCTGTTGAATAACTATCCCCTATATATAAAACATATCTATCTCCTAAATTCTTATTTGCTGTGTCTCTGCAACCATAAAATAAAACGAGCACCATGAGTAATACAATAATTCTTTTCATCTTTATTTATTTATAAACTTACCTAAAACAAAATAATATTTTTGCCCATTTCTAAATACATACAAAGTATCGCTATTTTTGGGTTTGAATAATAGATCTCCTCTACGTAAAAAATTATCAATATATGATTTTTCATATGAATAATTGCAAGAAGGGGGTAATTGTACTTTTATATTGTTACTAAGAGCAACATAGATACCACCTTTCCTAGATTTTATAGAATGTATTACTCCATCAATCTTACCTTGTGTTTCAACGTGTACATATTCTTTATTTAGTAAATTAATATGTTCTGATTCGAATGTAAACATTAAAATTAATACAATAACAGGTAAAATTACTCCAAAAACAAGTATTGCGACCATGCGCTTATTTTTTTTCATATCCTAAACTTTAAAAACATCTTTGGCGCAAGCTCCGCTTGTAGCTGACTTGGGCCACTAATAAACCTGCACACAAACCAGACAGAAAGACTTGTACCAATTGGGCTTCTTTCTGCAGTGTAACAGCACTTTGCAATAAGGTTACTTATGTTCTGTATGTTTTGAAAAAAGATGAACGAATTTTTGATGGAATTCAATATATTTTCCAGTTGTATCATTTCTTATATCAAACCATCTCTTCATATCTTTTGGATTTTGACCATTTAACTGAATAAGTTTTATTTTATTTGGAAGATCATTTTTAAATTCGCCACTTGCTGAATAAAATACAGCAGTATCATTTTTCCATTCCATCATTAAGCAGAAACCACCAGTAAGACTTGCATTATAAAGAGGTTCCAATTTTTTATTTGGTATTTTTTTATTTACAAGTTTACCATAAACAAAAACGGTACGTCTTTTCTTCAAACTCCAATAATCAATCCTTGTTAAATAATTTTTTCCATTTGGAGCCACGAATGTTTCCGTATCGAATTCAGGGCTTAAAATCCGGTAAACAAACAGAAACAACAGCGTGATAATCAGTACGATAAAAATAGTTGTTCTTTTCATTTAAGAAACTTTTTATAGTTAGGGAAGACCCGATCCTGTTCGGGGAAAGGGTACTTAAACGCATTTATTTTCAAATACAGTAAAATGATTATGGGTGCTCGAAACTCAATTTTGTCGAATTCAGGAGTGGTTTGTATTAATCTGTTATTAATTCTCATATTATCAATCTCTCCTTTTTTGTCGAAATTTAAAGCTGCTTTAAAATATTTTCCATAAAACCTGCTACTTGATAAACTGTCCCTTTGAATGATAAAATAGTTACACCTTATCGGAGCTAAAAAAACGGCAGGGTCTTCCAGCCACTCACTATTATTGATTATCTTGTTTAACCTGAATGCAATATCTTTATAATACAAAGAATCCGAATTAATACACATTTTCTGTAGTGCATTTAAATAAGATTCTTTTGTGGTATCTTTTAATATTTTCTCCTGAATGAAATAATTTTCAACTTCTGTCAATGTTTTATAGATATCAAATTTTTTATATAACCGGGCTTCTCTATATTGCATACATGTTCTGATATCTTTTAGAACTTTTTGATGAACATTATTTTGACCTGTTGAAGAATTTCCTGTCAAAATGAAAATCATCGAATAAATAATTAATCGCATACTTGATAATTTTTACTAATCGTTTTGTTTTTACCAACATCGAAAGTTTAGCATATAGTTAGTTTGCATCAACCCTGCTTGTACAAACCAAACGAGAAAACCAGCACATTTTATTAAGATATTAATCTTTAGATTTTATACTTTCTTTTTTCAATCTTTTAAGTTCATTATAAACATTATACATCTCATTTTTCTTCCATGAATTACATTCGTATTGTTTTAAAATTAGATTATTATTCATATATATTTTCATACAATAATACGGCCGTAAAGAAAAAAAGACTTGTTCAATGCTTATTTTAATCTCCTTATAAGGTGCAAAATATTCCCTGTGCAACTTGTTATACCTAAAAACAATAATTCTAATATATCCAACATTGTTATCAATTTCTAATTGTTTTAAAAAAAACCTGTGAATAACAGAGATTCGAAGAATTAAAATCAAAACAACAAGTAACAAACCATACAAAATGGTTAAAATACTAGTGATAGGCAACAAAATGAATAAAACCATTACAATAGAAATAAATAAAATAATGGTTGCATTTATTTGATTCCACACTCTCTTTTGATATGATCTGTATTTAGGCTGAAAGTTCATCTATGAATATTAATTACTTATAGGAATGCTCTCATGGGGAGCATTAAATCCACTTATTCCTTACTGCTTTTAAATAATAGAATGGCGTATAGATTCCTATTAAAAAAAACAATAAAAGAAAATTACCTGTCTTCTTATCGTATTTTGACCACAGAATTAAATTATATATCCAAAAAATTACTACAAATAAGGAAATAATAGATTTTATATTATTAAAATTACTGCTCAGAATAAATGATTTTACGCTTTCAAGGTTCAAAATCACTGCTAAAAAAAGCAGGAAATAACTTGCATATAAAGCGATATTTGACCAAAAACCGATTCTCAAAAATATTTTTTTCATCTTTATAATTTAAAATTATTGTAAAATCTTTTTTTACATTATTTAATTTTTCATCTTCTCATCCTTGGCGCAAGTCTTGTGCGCAAGCTCCGCGCGTGGCTGACTTGGGCCACTAATTAACCTGCATACAGACCGGGCAGAAAGGCTTGTACCAGCGTGGTTGATGCCGAAAAACGGATATCGGGTTTTCATGCTGTTATTATACTGTCTGATTTTCGGTGATAAAGATAGAAAAAGTTTAGGGTTTGATGTTCCAATTTTTTATGTTCCAAGTCTCGCTCCCGCGCAGGCCGGGCGGGAAGACTTGGACCAGTCGGGAATCTTTATTTTAGAAACCAAGCCATACTCTTTTTTGCATTTTCTGTTTCAGAATAACTTATAGGACTTTTATTACTTATATCTTTGAAATAATTTATTAAGTGCTTTTTAACACTTTTATTATATTCAGATCCGGCAATGGGTATTACTGCAATTATATTATTCTTATTTTTTATTTCAATAACATCACCATAATAATTCAGCAACCATTTAAACCTTACATTAACTTTTAAATCAGTAAAATTTATTATGTATTTTTTTTTATTTATGAAACTATTGATAAAAATTATAAAAATTTGTTTTTCTTCATCAATACTAATTTCTGTTATAGTATTATTATATTTAGATAATAAAAGTACTAAAATTACCGGCAACGCAAACAGTTGAATCTCCCAAAATGAAAACATTGAATATATACCTCCTAATACTACGCCAATTTCTACTCCAATAATTCCACTAAATTTAGAATAGAACACATCAAAATTAGGAGCCTTAAATTTGAAGTTAATCATAGTTTTATTAGATTAGACTTGTGTTATCTTGTTCCATATTTTTGTCTACTTTATAGTCATTTAGCATTCTTTGCTTAGATAAATTTGTTTCCCCCCCAACTGGCGCAAGTCTTGTGCGCAAGCTCCGCGTGTGGCTGACTTGGGCCACTAATTAACAAATTACATAAACACATAAAACCCGATTATAGAATAATCTCAACATCAATCAACCCTTTTTCCCTTTTTCTCCGGTATAATTTGTCATACTACTCCATGGATAATCTTCCGGCCTGTTAACAAAACCCTGCTTAACCGGATTGTTATGCACATAATCCAGTTTTTGATCCATCATTTTGTTTGATGTCAGTTCAACAGGATGATTATCTTGCCTCCAGAACTGGTAATGTTTATTATTCGGGTTCTTCCTCCCTTCCGTTTCAAAAATCTCAAGCATCCATTCTTTTCTGCTTTCATAAGGATTTTCTTTTATTGCCTTAATCAGAGCAGATGAAGTAAACTTTTTAAAGTCCCGCAGAATATTTTCCAAAAGATTTTTTCTTTCCCTTGAGATGATCAGGTGAAGATGATTGGTCATAATAACATAAGCATGTAACCGTAATCCTTTTTCTTTTTGGCAATATTTTAAACTGTCAAGTATGATCTCACGATAAACATCTCTTGTGAACACGTCAACCCATCTGACAACGGCAAATGTTACAAAATAAATTCCGTCTGGATTATGGAATTTGTACTTGCTGCTCATGTTTCAAAAATAAAGAAATTTTGCCGGCTTTGGTTTTGCCTCTTTAATATAAATCGGGTTTTAAGTTTGGCCCAAGTCTCGCTGACGCATTGGCCGGGCGTGAAGACTTGAACCAGTTGGAGGCGAAATGATTAATATTTCCATATCAAAACAAGTTGAGAAAGCACACAAAATATTTGCACATCAGCCCGAAACGCTAAAAAGCAGATCAGGTTAAATTGCTATTTTTTAATTTCTCATACAACGCATTGGCCCTTTCCAGATCTTCCGGAGTGTCAATACATACCGTTTCTTCGATATCCGTAATTCCACATTTTATTTTATAGCCATTTTCAATCCAACGCAATTGTTCAAGCGATTCAGCTGTTTCCAGCGGAGAAGGTGGCAGCTTCACCAGTGCATGAAGGATATCATGACGGAAAGCATAAATTCCCATATGAGCATAAAAAGTATGCGACCGGACCCAATGTTCTTTGGGTTCATTACGAAGAAACGGAATGGGCGAGCGGCTGAAATAAATGGCATTCCCCTGCCTGTCCATCACAACCTTGGCTTCATTTTTATCAAATAACTGCCGGCTATCCTTAATTTCCGTCACCAACGTGGCAATTTCCACATCTGGAGAATCAAAGCATTTCTTAACATCGTCGAGTTGCTCCGTATGGAAAAAAGGCTCATCCCCCTGAATATTTATAACAATATCAAAATCTGTTTTTTCTAACTGAGTAATCAAAACAGCAGCCTCGGCACACCGTTCGGTTCCGCTACGATGATAAGCCGCCGTTTTTACCACTTTTCCGCCAAAAGACAATACGGCATCAACAATTCTCTGATCGTCTGTCGCTACATAAACTGTTTCCAATGCCTTCTTACTATTTTCGTAAACATGCTGAATCATCGGCTTATCGCCAATCATAGCCAATGGTTTTCCGGGAAGCCGAGTAGAAGAATAACGCGCCGGAATAATTCCTAAAACCTTTTTCATTATCATTTTTATTAACTGTAAATATAAGACAACATTTAAACACAAAGGAAGATTCACCTCCTGATGCCCTGTTTTTCCAAATCATTCTGTTCCTGGCATAATAATCCCCCTTTACTAATTAAATGGTTTTATATTCAAATTTTGTTTCATCATTTTTGTCCCCAGAGCCATGCAAACCCGCAACACATCCATCCCTTAAGAAAGGCCTTTCAATTTCTTAACCACCAGAAAAACAACGAAATACCGTCTCGGTTTTTAAACATTCTTTTTCTATACCGATAGTTTTTCAGTTGGTTCAGAAGTCAGTAAAAAACGTTGCAATTTACGATGAAAAAATGATTCCGGAAAAAGAATCCGGCACGCCTTATTTTCCCCAGCATCCAACCTTGCACTGTTTTATTTTACATCCAACTTCCATTCACCCAGCTAAAAAAGCCACCAGATTTACACGGTTTTCTTCTTTTACTGTTTTATTCATACCTTTGACATAAGCAAACTATTACATAAATGAATAAATCAACGGTTATTAATAAAAAAACCACATCAGATCCGTTCTATGAAAAATGATTTAAAAAAACAAAGAACCATTGCCATAGAAAAGCTTTTTAACGAGGAAATAACCAAAAGTGAACGCTTTCGGGCTGCCATTTTAATCGGACTTTTGGGACTGGAAGCTGTTGCTTTGGTGGTTATCTACTTTTTTTACAGAAAAGAATATCTGCATTTGTTTAAAACGCCCATCGCCATTTATGATGTTTTAATTTTTACGGCGATAATAATTGTTTTTGAGTTCCTGATGCATTACGTTCTGGGAAAAAAAGACAAACCTTTTTTATACAACACGCGTTTTTTCGGTTATTTCAACAGCTTTTCCGAAATCACCCTGCTGACGCTTTTGTTTATTTTTATTGTTCAGTATTCCGGCCAGTCTGTCATTTTACAAATGCCGGCCACGTTAACTTATTTTGTTTTCATCGTGCTTTCGACTTTCCGGCTGAATTTCAAATTATCTGTTTTTACAGGCGTATTGGCGGCCGCCGAATACATTGCCATTGCCATTTATTATTCCACTTATCCTGTAGAAAGCGTTCTGCATCCTGCTTATCCGAAACTTACGGGGATGCAGTATCTCGGGCAGGGACTGATTATGATTATTACCGGAATTGCGGCAGGTTTTGTGGCCGACCTTATCCGAAAAAAGATGATTGTTTCGTGGAATACCCTTTGGGAGAAAAATAAGGTGATTGACTTGTTCGGACAGCAGATTTCACCACAAATTGCCGAAAATATATTAAACGAACAGGACGATCTTTCCGGAGCCCGGAAAAAAGTTTGCATTATGTTTCTCGATATCCGGCAGTTTACCCCTTTTGTCGAACAACATCAACCGGAAGAAGTCGTTAATTATCTGAACACGTTGTTCGGTTTTATGATTGATATTGTACAGGCCCATCAGGGAGTGATTAACCAGTTTCTCGGGGATGGATTTATGGCCACTTTCGGCGCACCTTTTTCCATTGGCAACAGCAGCCAGCAGGCCACCGATGCCGCCTGCGAAATAGTGGAACGAACGGCTGCGGAATGCGAAAAAAGAAATATTCCGCCCACCCGGATCGGTATCGGACTTCATTACGACGAAGCTGTTACCGGAAACATCGGTTCTTCATCGCGTAAGCAGTATTCCATTACCGGCAAGGTGGTTATCATGGCTTCGCGAATTGAACAGCTCAATAAAAAATACAACACCAGCCTGCTCATTTCCAAAGAAGTGTACGAGCAGTTGAAACCCGAAACCCGCGAAAATTTTGAATGGCTTGAAGTAACCAGGGTAAAAGGAAGCAAAAATCCTGTTTCGCTTTATAAATACAAAGAAACGTCCACCGCGCAAACAAAAAATTCATGAACGGTAAACTGACCATCTGGATATTGGCGCTGTTGTCCGTCCCTTTTTCTGTTTTTGCGCAGGAAAACGGAAGTGATATTTTATTTGTCAGAAACAAATCGGCATCGTATCCTTACCAGCTGGCTCATCCTGACAAACGGTGGAAATTGCCGGAAAAATTAAAGGAAATTTCCGGGTTGAGCCTTATCAGTCGCCATAAACTGGCCTGCGTACAGGACGAAAAAGGAATTATCTATGTTTTTAACACGAAAAAAGGCGAAGTCGTAAAACAAATTAAGTTTGGCGAAAAAGGCGATTACGAAGGCATTGAAATTGTTGGGAATGATGCGTGGGTACTGAAAAGTAACGGAACGCTGTACGAAGTCAAAGATTTTTTAAAGAAAAAGAATCCGAAGGTGGTCAAATACAACACCATTTTATCGGGCAGAAACAATGCCGAAGGACTGGGATACGACACCGTTCACCGGCAACTTTTAATTGCCTGCAAAGGATATCCTTTTCCTGAAGGTGATGAAATAGAAAACCTGAATCCGGCCTGTTTTAAGGCGGTTTACCGGTTTCCGCTGGCAACAAAAAAGCTGGATAAAACCCCGGCTCTGCTCATCGCGCTGGATACCATAAAACAGTACAAAGGCTACAATACGTTAACCCGTGCCGGTATCGCATTGCTGGCTTTTTTGGATGCGTCGGAAGGTGATGTTTCTTTTAAACCATCAGCAATAGCTATAGAACCGGGTACCGGAAATTATTATATTTTGGCATCGTCGGGAAATGCGCTGGCTGTATTTTCTGCCGACGGCGTTTTGCTTAGCCTGGCGACGCTTCGGTCAAAAGTTCATATCCAGCCCGAAGGAATTTGCTTTGGCCCCGGCGGAACACTGTACATTGCCAACGAAGGAAAAGACAGTAAAGGAAAAATTTACCGTTTTAACCGGAGATACTAAGACAAATTTGCCCTGGGCAATGGAATAAAAAATGATGAATTCATGAAAATAACACTAAAATACAAACTCTTTTTGCTGACGGTTTTTTTAACTTTCAGCCTGACAGTCAGACCGCAGCGAATTTTTTATGCCCCGAGGGTGGCAAATTGGAAAACCACTTTCAAAGAAGATACTTCCAGGCTGTTATATACGGTTTTCCTGATCGGCGACCTGAAAAATTATGCTATCGGCGTACAAACCCGGAAACTGCTTCGGCATTACATGGACAAAGCCGGAAAAAACAGTACCGTCGTTGTTTTGGGCGATATTGATTATCCGTTTGGCCTTCCTGATTCTACCGACAAAGGTTATCCGGCCGCCAAAAGAAACCTGACCGAAATCTTACACACCTTCGACCATTATCCGGGTAAAGTATATTTCATTCCGGGAAACCACGACTGGGCCCAGGGCAGAAAACAAGGCTGGGAATCGGTAAAAAACGAAGAACGGTTTATTGAGAAATCCTTACACCGCGGCAATGTCTTTTTGCCTGACGGCGGATGTCCCGGACCGGTAGAAGTAGCGCTTACCCCCGATATTACGCTTGTCATTTTTGATTCGCAATGGTGGTTTCAGCAAAACGCCAAGCCCGGAAAAAACGGAGAATGCGGATTTACGGACAAAGGGGAAATTTTCCTGCAAATTGAAGATGCCCTGAAACGAAATCAAGACAAAAAAGTAATTTTCGTGGCACATCATCCCTTGTACAGTGTGGGCGAACACGGTGGATATTTTCCGGCATACGACCTGTTGTTCCCGTTACTGGATTTTTATTCCTGGGCTTACATTCCGTTGCCGGGATTTATTTATGTCGGCTACCGGAAATATTTGGGCGACATTCAGGATTTTGCCCATCCCGTTTACAAAGAATTCCGCAAAACAATGCTTTCCATCTTCAAAAGATATCCCGATGTTATTTATGCTGCCGGTCACGAACACAACCTGGAATATATCAGTAAAGACAGCCTGTTTCATATCATCAGCGGTGCCGGTGGAAAGGCTACCTATATTGCCCGAAAACCCAAGAAAGCCGATTTTGCCTGTCAGTGTAGCGGATTCAACCAGCTTTCTTTTTATGCCAACGGCGATGTCGTGATGAAAATCATTCGTGTGGACAGCAGCCATGCCGGCGGAAAGCTTGTTTTTGCAAAAAAGCTTTTTACAAAACCGGTATTTCATCCGCAAAAAGCCGATACGTCCAAAACCGTTTTTCGCTTTCCCGACAGTATTCGGGTGCGCATTACCAATGAGTACGAAGTCGGAAAATGTCAGCGGTTTATGATGGGCGACAATTATCGCAACATCTGGGATGCCAAAGTAACACTGCCGGTATTTAACATCAGCAAAGAAAAAGGCGGCCTGACCATTATCAAAAGAGGCGGCGGCATGCAAACCCGTTCGGTACGGTTAAAAGACAAAAACGGGCACCAATATGTTTTGCGGTCAGTAAACAAATATGTGGATAAAGCGCTGCCCGAATATTTTCGGAACACACTGCTCGCCAAACCGGTTCAGGATGCTATTTCCGCTTCGCATCCTTTTGCCGCCGTTACCCTTCCGCCTATGGCCCATGCCATTGGCGTGATGCACACGCATCCGAAGATTTTCTGGGTACCCGACGATCCGAATCTTGGCGTCTATCGGGACGAACTCGCCAACGGCGCTTATCTCTTCGAAGAACGTCCTGCCGGAAACTGGCAAAACCTGGCCAGCTTCGGTTTTTCGAAAAACATTGTGAGCACGGCGAAAGTGGTAAAAAAAACCGAAAAAGACCACCATCATTTCGTGGATCAGCCTTCGGTGGTAAAAGCCCGCTTGTTTGACATGCTGATAAACGACTGGGACCGGCACGACGACCAATGGCGGTGGGCTTCTTTTAAAAACGATGACAAAACCACCTATCGTCCTATTCCGCGCGATCGCGACCAGGCTTATTTTTCCGGTAGCGGGGTTATTTTTTGGCTCGCCCGGCGTAAATGGCTGATGCCGAAATTTCAGAATTTTGAAGATACCATAAAAAATATTGCCGGGCTGAATTATAATGCCCGTTATTTCGACCGCTCGTTTTTAACCCAACTCTCTTTGAACGACTGGCTGAACGCAGCCCATTTTATTCAAAAAAACCTCACTGATTCGGTAATCCGGCAGGGATTGTTAAAAATGCCGAAAAACATTTACGATTCAACCGGAACCGAAATCGAAAACAAGCTGAAAGCCCGAAGAAACGATCTTGACCGCTATGCCCGGGAATATTACCGGATTCTTGCCAAAGATGTGGATGTTACAGGTACCAATAAAAGAGAGTTTTTTGATGTAAAACGAGAAAACAACGGAAATACCGAAGTGTCGGTCTTTGCCATGAGCCGCAAAAAGGGAAAAATTAAAAACCTTCTCTATCACCGGCAATTCAATTATGACGAAACCAAAGAAATCAGGTTATACGGACTCGGCGGAAAAGACCTGTTCAAAGTAACCGGAACCGGAGATAAAGGAATCAAAATCAGAATTATCGGTGGAAAAGGAAACGACTCGATTATCGACCGGTCCAGCGTAAAAGGGCTGGGAAAGAAAACCATCGTATATGACAGAAAAGACAAACATAATTTCATACAAAAAGGCCCGGAAACACGCCTGCAACTCTCAAAAAACAAATCAGTCAACACCTACAACCGCCGGCAATTTAAATATGACAAAACCATGCCGTTGCTGTGGGCCGGATACAATATCGACGATGGTGTTTTTCTGGGTGGCGGCGTAAAAATGAATCATTATAATTTCAGGGATTCGACCATTCAGAAAATTGAAGGCAGAATCGCTTTCCAAACCGGCGCTTTTGCCATTAAATATCAGGGACTGTTTACGGCTGTTTCACGATCTTTTGATTTGTACATCAATGCTGATCTCAGTTTCCCGCGAAGCGTGGATAACTATTTCGGCCTGGGAAACGAAACGGTTAAAAAAACCGATGATAAAAAATATTACCGGGTCAGATACAAGTATGCCCGGATCAATCCGATGCTCAGGCATGTGGTCAGTCCCAAAATTTACTATGGTTTCGGATTGTTTTATCAACATTTTACGGTTACCGATACAGCCGGCCGGTTTATCGGCAGCCTTTATCCCCAAACGTTGGATTCTGCTGCCTATTCAGGGCATAATTATGTCGGGATCAATGCCCTGTTCAATATCGACACGCGCGACAACCGGATTTTACCCCAAAGCGGCATTTACTGGAAAACGGAAATGCGGGGATATTACAGCCTGGAAAGCACCGGAAACAACTTTATTAAAACCACTTCCGATTTAAGGTTTTATGTGAGTTTCCGGAAAGATCCGCGGGTGGTTTTTGCCCTGCGTGTCGGTGGCGCCGTAAACTGGGGGGATTATGATTTTTATTACGCCAATTTTCTCGGCGGAAAAACAAACCTGCGCGGGTTCAGAAGCAACCGGTTTGCCGGCGATTATTCCTTTTACCAAAATACGGATATCCGGTTTAAAATCACCAATATCAACACGTATATCTTAAACGGAGAGTTTGGCATTGTGCTGTTTAACGATGTGGGAAGAGTGTGGGTGAACAACGAATCTTCCAAGAAATGGCATGACGGCTACGGCGCCGGGTTATGGCTAATTCCATTCAAACTCAGCGCATTAACTTTAAACTACAACCGTTCTGCAGAAGACAGTTTTATTACTTTTTCATTTAACTATTTGTTTTAAAATAATTTAAAAACGATCTGTCATGAAAGAAATAACCCCTGATTTGGTCGAACAAACAAAAAAGTATGTGAGCCAGTTGTTAAAAGAAAAATTAACGTCCGGCATCACTTTTCATACAGAAGAACATGCCCGGTATGTGGCTGAAAAGGCCGAATTGATTGGCAGAAACAGCGGACTGACCGATACGGAAATTTATCTCGTCAGCATTTGTGCCTGGTTTCACGATGCTGGCTATATTTCAGGAGCTGAAAACCACGAGGAAGCCAGTGCCGCACTGGCAACCGGATTTTTACAATCAAAAGATATTCCGGCAGAAATCATCACCCGGGTAAAAAATTGTATTCTGGCGACCCATATTCCGCAAACGCCGAAAGATGAACTGGCTCAGGTGCTTTGTGATGCAGACATGGCCCATCTTGCCGAACACGACTATTTCGAACGAATTGAAAAAATGCGGCAGGAATGGAACAGCACTTCCGGCCATAAAATCAACAAACGAAAATTTCATAAAATATCAGTGGAATTCTTTCAAAAACACCATTATTTTACCGATTATGCTCGCCGGGAGCTTCAACCCCTGAAAGAAAAGAATTTTCAACGGATACAAGATGAAATCGAAAAACTTGAATTAAAAAAAGAGAAAAAAATGAAAAAACACCATAAGAAGAAAACCAGGAGTTACTCAAGAGGCGTGGAATCCATGTTTCGCAATACAGCCCGTATGCAAATCAATCTGAGTTCCATTGCCGACAAAAAGTCCAACATCCTGATTTCCGTCAATGCCATCATGATATCCATTACCATGACCGTATTGGTTTCGCGTTTTGAAGAAACCCCAAACATTATTCTACCAACACTTATCTTTTTGTTTTTCAGTTTGGTAACAATTGTATTCGCCATCCTTTCCACCCGTCCGCATGTTTCATCGGGCACATTTGACAAAAACGAAATCAAACAGAAGAAAGTGAACCTCTTGTTTTTCGGAAACTTCTACAACATGGAACTGGAAGATTACGAGTGGGCCATCGGCGAACTGATGAAAAACGACAACCTGCTCTATTCCACCATGATTTTAGACCAGTATTCGCTGGGAAAAGTGCTGGCCAAAAAATACAAGCTGCTGCGCGTAGCTTACAACGTGTTTATGTTCGGCATCATCATCTCGGCCCTTTTCTTCGTTTTTGCCTTTATTAATATCTGATGCTGCTTCCCGTAAACGGGATTGCCGGATTTTATCTTTTTATTACTTTGCCGTAAGACACCGTTCCGGTTCCGGTAAGTTTCAGCAGATAAACACCGTGCGGCAAACGCGCCAGTACCGGATCAGATACCAGCAACTGAGATTGACCGCTACGAAAAGTTCTTGAGAAGACTTTTTCGCCTTCCAGCGAAAAGAGCATAACGGTTACATCGCCGGTAAGATCTGGCGGCGTTTCCAACGAAAAACCATCCGTGAAAGGATTGGGCCAAACTTTAAAGTTCTTTCCGGTTGTTTTCAGAACAGGAATACCAAGAAGCTGCGTAAGATACGCATCGGCTTGGGCAAAATCAGGAATGCCCCAGCCCATCAGGTTATTGGGAGAGTCAGCCAGTGAAGCCGTTTTTTTCAAGGCTTCGATAATTTGCATGTTGGTGGCATCCGGATGTGCTTCCCACAAGCAGGCACACATGCCGGCAAGTACCGGCGAAGAAAAAGATGTTCCGCTGGCCCTGACCACAGAATCCACAGCATCGGCCACAGCATCACTCTCTCCCATAGCCATCAACGTAGGTTTGATTCGCCCGTCATAAGTGGGACCGATAGAGCTGAAAGAGGCTCTTATTCCGGTAGCCGTTACAGCTCCTGCCGTAAGCACACTGTCGCCGTCAGCCGGAGCTCCCATCCACGGAAAAGAGGTGTTCTGCCCGCTGTTTCCGGCGCTGTTAACTACCAGAATTCCTTTGCTGGCCGCAATTTCAGCACCTATTGTTGAAATGCAGGTATGTCCGTTCATATCCGAATAAGGATGCGAAAAAGTAGTGTCATCAAAATCAATGTATCCCAGCGAACTGTTGATGATATCGGCCCCTACGCTGTCGGCAAACTCGGCAGCCGAAACCCAGTTGTACTCTTCTATGACGTTTTCAGTATAAGCATCTTCCGAACGCAAAAGCCAATACGAAGCTTTCGGCGCAGTACCAACCATGATCCCGGGATCATCAGCGGCCATACACGAAAGCACCATCCTGCCATGGTAATGCGGCGGATAAACATCGCCGCCCGGATTGACAAAATCTTTAGTCCCTAAAATCCGCTGGTCATTTCGTAAACTGTCAAACAACGGTTGGGTCGGAACGCTGCTATACCCGGCATCCAGCACGGCAATCACCATGCCTTCGCCCCGGAACCCTTTTTCGTGAAGAAAAGTTCCGTTAATCTGATTTATCTGTGTCCACGCCGATCCATATAGTTTTTCCAAAGTATCCGAGCTTTTAATCCCCACACGATAAGATGTTGCCGGGAGCTGCTTTTCTATTTCAAATTTATTTCTCTTCTTGTTTTTTTGGTTTCGGACAGGTGCAAATTTTAGCGTACTCTCCACAAAAGAAAAATGACGTATACTGTCGATCAACGCGGTATCGGTGGTATAAACCGTAACCCCGTTAAGCCAGCGACTGGTATTCAGTATTTTCACTCCGGTTTCGGCCACCGAATCCACATATTGCGGGTTGACAGGAAGGTCGTTTTCTTTGATGGGAATATGAAACCTGGCCCTGCGTGCCAAAGCCCTTGCCGTCAAAAATTCTTCGGGATGTTCTATCGAATAAGGCGAATTTTTCTTGTCGGTAAACTGAATATAATATTTGTTGGGAGCAATCTGGGCGAAAGCCGTTACAACGGTAAACAATAAGAGCAACAGAAAGAGAAATACTTTTTTCATCGGTTTAAAATTTTCAATTGACAGGACAAACGGATGTTTTCAGCATAAGAAAAAGAAATTTATTTCTTCCAGATATTGTTTTTCGGATAGACGTCCGGTATTCTAGGATCTCCCAAAACCACTTTTCGAATGGTTTTGGCCTTATCCGCCTGAATCAGGAGCTTCTTTTCCCCCTCTTTCCACACCGAAACCGGCCGGACAAAAACATCTTTGGATCCGTCGGCATAAGTACAAACCACGCGAACCGGCATGGGCAAGCCTCCCCTATTTTTAATCTCAATCCGGTTATCCGGCAAAACTCCTGTTACAGCTTGGTCGGCATAACCCGGGCCAAAAAACCAGGGTTTAAAAAACCACATCAGGTTTTCTCCGGTCACCGACTCAAACGTATAGAAAAAGTCAAACGGAATGGGATGTTTTCCATGCCAGCGATTCATAAAAGTATGTAATGCCTTTTTAAACAACGTATCGCCCAAGGCTTCGCGCAAAAACTGATAAGCCAGTCCGGGTCTGGTATATGCCTGAATACGGTAATACAAAAAGTTACAGATAAGATTTGACGGAATCATGAGCGGCATTTCCATTTCGCGCCCGCTGTAACGGCTAAAGAGCCGGGCTCTTCCTTGGAAATAAGGAAATTTAGGGGAAAACTGTTCACTGAACATTCCGGTAAACCAGGTAGCCCATCCTTCATCCATCCAGGCATATTTTCGTTCATTGGTTCCCATAAAAAACGGGAAATAAGTATGCGAAATTTCATGAAACACCAAATTGGCTGTTTGTACCGAATCTTTCGGATCGCCATCATCGGCCATCATGGGCGTTTCCATACCGCCCCGGCCGGTACCGTTACTGAATGAGGTCATGTGTTCGTAAGGATAAGGGTATCCCGGCCAGCGAAACGACATAAATTCAACACTTTTGCGGGCATAATAAGCCGCCCGCTGAAAAGTATTGGACGAATCAGGATAAATGGCATCCACACGCACCCGGCGTCCGGTGGCCGAATCCACCAAAACCGATGAAGCATCCCAGTTGTAGCGACGGGTGGCAGCAAACGAAAAATCGGTTACATTATCAGCTGTAAAGTGCCATGTATGAGAACCGTTGCCTTTTAAAACATTGTGCTTGTCCCAGTCTTTCTGTGAAATCACAGCCATGATCTTGTCCGATTTCCGGACTTTTTCGTATCGTTTTAAAACCGGTTTAGCATAAACTTCTTTGGGATTATCCAGATGACCGGTAGCCCATACGGCATATCCGGGAGGGGTGGTAATGCGAATATCGTAATCGTTAAAATCGTTGTAAAATTCAGTAATTCCATTAAACTCAATTCGATCCCAACCACTGATATCATCGTAAACACTAATTTGCGGATACCAGTAGGCAATAAAAAAACGGCCTTTTCCATAGTTTCCCATCCGGTTACGTTCTTTTTCCGGAATATGAAACTGCCAGGCAGCTTCAAGCGTTAGTGAATCTCCCGGACTCAAGACATGAGGCAAACGAATGATCCGGTTGGTTCCCATATAGTAGCCAAAATAGGTATCCGGCATTTTTACCGTTTTTCCGTTAATTTTGACGTACTCTATTTTTACTCCGTTGGTCAGATCCGAAGCCCCAATATTCCAGGCACGCGCGGCCCCTTTTTTATAAAAATCCTGATATAACCTTATTACCAACATTTTAAGCGTATCCGGGCTATTGTTAAAATAGACCACTTTTTCCGTTCCCTTTAGCCGGCTTTGCGCTGCCAACAACTCAGCCTGTATTTGATACCGGGCATGATTTTGCCAGTAATTGGGCCCCGGCGCTCCTGTTTTGGAACGCGTTCCGTTAGCCAAAGCTTTTTGTACTTCAATGGGAATAAGCTGGTTCGATTGTGCCTGCACAGACAAAAAGACCATTGACAACACCATTGTTGTCAAAATAAAGAAAATCTTTTTCATGGGATTTTGGTTTTTGCCTGTAAAATTAGGCAATTCTTCCTTATTTGTCAGGCGAAAAAACCACAATGATTATTTTTCCCCGTTTTTACAGAGAATCCGCAAAACGGTTCCACAAATAAAATTTCCTTTACGAAACAGATGATCCTCCCGGACACGAATCTTTATTGGTAAAATAGGCCAGTTTTTCCAGCTTACTGATCATATCATACTGTTCCACATAAATTTCTTTGGGAACTTTCAGCCGGGATGAAGTGAAATTAAGGATTCCTTTTACCCCGGATTCTACTATAATCCGGGAAATTTCAGGAACAAAATCATTGGGAACCGCAAGAACGCATAATTCAATATTCTCGCGACGCATAATCTCTTTCATGCGAGAAATATTATAGCATTTTACATCGGGATATTGTATTCCCGGTTCCTGACCGATCCTGAAAGTAGCGGCTACTTTCAGTTTGGTTTGTTGATTATTAAAAAAGTCAGCCACAGCACGTCCCAAGTCACCCACACCGACAAAAGCCACTTTCTGAACATGTACGCAATCAATCGCTTCTCCAATACTCTCAATCAATTTGGCGATATTGTATCCTTTATGGATATCTCCGGAAAAGCCAATGAGCATCAAATCACGACGCACATGAGCCGGATTGATTTTCAGTAAATGTGCCAATTGGTGCGAATGAATGTGGGTTTTTTCTTCGCTTAACAATAAACGAAGAGTACGCCGATAATTACTTAAACGTTCGACGGTATTGGCTGGTAAATGATTTATCATTGTAAAATATATTCGTTCTTCGGTTTAACAAAAGGATGAATTTTATAAATGACTCCCACATTTATTTTAAGAATTCGATCCCATTTCATATCAATATCCGGATTGGAAACAATGGCTGATACACCAAAATTAAATCCGGGTTTAAAAGTAATCGCCCATTGGGCCGTCGGATGGTAAATCACGCCAAAAGCAAAATGAAAACCGACATCGGTAGGATTAAAAAAGTCAGAGGCTGAGGTATCATAATGGGTCATGTGATATCCGGAAGTCAAAGTGGAATCGCCATAATAAGGCAAATCATCCGGATCAATATAAGTTCCGCTAAAACCTTTAACCCGCGAAGTAACCGCCACAGAAAGATAAACTCCGCCTTCTACCAGCAACCGCCATTTATCTCCGCCGCTTAAATAAGTCAAATTCAAAGGAAGCGTAATGTAATCAATCGTATAGGTCATATCGTAAGCATAATAACTGTTGTATCCGATATAACCGGTATCCGAAAGAATTAAATAAGGCGACTGGTATGACGTGGAAAAACCACGCGGGTCATAATTCAACCCCAAACTTACTTTTAAAGTATTTGAAATATCATATTGAGCAAAAATCCCACCATTCACAGCAGTCCGGCCTTCGGAATTACTCAATCCCGCATCGCGTACACTGCTGAATGAAGGCCCCAGTTCCACACCAAAGCTCAGCCGGTTACGAAAAGTGCTTTGGGCAAACAATGAAAAGGATAAAAAAATTGCAAAACCAAGTAAAAATATCTTCTTCATAAACCCCTTTTTTTCTTTTCTAACCATTAAAAACCACCCTTTCCACGAAGGAAAGATTTACTTACAAAAATACCAAGCACAAAACATTACGTGCTGAATACAAACAAATTATAAAATAACTAAATTTGTTCAATGTGTTCTTTACGCCAACAAAAATAATATTTCTCTGCAATAGCGCAACACTTCAGTAGTCCGGCTGACCTGAAAAAGAGAGCGGATCCATTAAAAAAAGATTCTTACTGAATTTCTTTTACAGCCGTTTTTTCCCATCGTTGAGAAAAAAACGGAAAAAACTTCTGTTAATTATTAAACATACAACTTGCTTTTACACAGTATTTATTGTATATTGCGTTCAAAAATAAAAGAGAAACAAAATGAAGAAACACATTTCATTAGCGGTAAAATGTCCGCATTGCGGCAAATCATTGATGGACAAAGAAGCTCCGCTGCATGGTAAACCTTCCATCCGGTTGAACATCCAGACACAGCAAAGCAGAGGCGTCATTCACTTGTGCTCATACTATGAGTGTTTTGATTACAAAACGGATGTCCCTTTGGCTCAGGAAGAAATTGTAACGTTTAGTTGCCCGCATTGCAACAAAATACTCAACAGCCATGAAAAATGTAAAATATGTGATGCGCCCATGGTTTCGCTGCTGCTGCAAACCGGCGGCCGGGTAAGCCTGTGCTCCAGAACCGGCTGCTCAAACCATTATGTGGCTTTTGAAGATGTGGCTACCGAATTGCAAAAATTTTATGAAGCATACGGCGGATAACCACGGGCAAACAGGTTAGCAGATACGCGGCAGTTGTTGTCCTGAAAGCATATCAAGCATCCGCTCGCCGCCGACAATGGTTTCTATCCAGGCTTTGCCAGGATGCCGGTCGGTTATTTCACCAATTACAGCAGTTTCTTTGCCTAAAGGATGTTCCCGCATGGCGGTTACTATCCGGTCGGCTTCATTTTCAGGAACGATCAATACCACTTTTCCTTCGTTGGCCACAAACAGCGGGTCAAATCCCAGCAATTCGCAAATGCCTCTTACGGTATCTTTTATCACCAGTTTGTCTTCCTGAATCCGGATACCGAAATCTTTTTGCTGCACCAACTCCGACAGCACAGTGGCCAGTCCGCCGCGGGTGGGATCGCGCATAAAACGGATGTTTTCCGATACTTCGAACACATGCGAGATCAGGCCGTTCAGCGAAGCACAATCGGACAACAGCGGCGAAGAAATATTCATGCCGTTGCGGGTTGTCATAATGGCCATACCGTGTTCGGCAATGCCGCCGTTGATAATGATTTTATCCCCCGGCCGGATATCCTTTCCGGAACTGATGGAAAGCCGCCGTTCGTTTATTTCGCCCACGCCGCTGGTGTTGATGAAAATTTTGTCGCATTTTCCCTTTTCCACCACTTTGGTATCGCCCGTGGCAATCAGCACACCGGCGCGGGCAGCTTCTTCGGCCATGGTTTTCACAATTTCTTCCAGCTCATCCAGCATCAATCCTTCTTCAAGGATAAAACCCACACTCAGATAGCGGGGCACGGCACCGGAAACCGCCAGATCGTTTACCGTGCCGGCCACTGCCAGTTTTCCGATATTCCCGCCCGGGAAAAACACCGGGTCCACCACAAACGAATCGGTGGTAAAAGCCAGATTTTTTCCGGAAAGTGGCAACAATGCTGAGTCGCCCTGCTGCTGCAGCACGGGATTGTTAAAATAACGGACAAACAAGCGGTCTATCAGTTCGTGCGTCATCAAACCGCCGCTGCCGTGTCCCATCAATATTTTCGTGTCTTTCATTCGATTTATTTTTTACCGGTTATACAAATAATAAGCCTGACAGGCCCCTTCGCCGGACACCATACAGCTGCCCACCGGATCGCGGGGGGTACACACCGTGGCAAACAACCGGCAGTCTTTCGGTTTTTTGATACCTTTCAGAATATCGCCGCAAATGCACCCTTTGGGTTCTCGCAGAGGCACCATTCCGTCGGCACGGATATTTTTTTCCGCATCAAAAGCCGCATATTTCGGCCGGATCTTCAGTCCGCTGTCTTTCAGAACGCCCAGTCCCCGCCACCAGTCGTCGCCGGGCTCAAAAACTTCGTTCATCATTTGTTTGGCTTTCCGGTTTCCTTCAGGTCTTACCGCCCGTTTATACTGAATTTCCACCTGCGGCTTTCCGGTTTCTATCTGCCTGATCAGCATCAAAACCGACTGCATCAGGTCGGTCGGTTCAAAGCCGCTGATGACCACACCGAGACCAAATTTTTTCGGGATATCTTCATAAATTCCTTTTCCGGTAATCGTACTCACATGTCCGGGGCCAATGTAACCGTTGATTTGCACCCCTTCATCAATCAGCGCAGCCATGGCCGGCGGCATCACTTTATGGGCACTGTACACAAAAAAGTTTGTCAGCTTTTCGCGGGCTGCCTGCAAAATGGCCACGGCCGTACCGGGGGCTGTCGTCTCAAATCCGATCCCGAGAAAAACTACCTTTTTGGCGGGCTGCTCGCGGGCAATTTTCAGGGCATCCAGCACCGAATAAACCACACGGACATCCGCTCCGGCAGCATGTTCTTTTTCCAACGTACTTTCCGAACCGGGCACACGAATCAAATCGCCGTAAGTGGTAATAATCACATCTTTCTGCTGACTGAAAGCCACAGCTTTGTCGATATACGAACGACTGGTAACACACACCGGACATCCCGGTCCCGAAATCAGTTCCACCGTATCGGGCAACAAAGCCGGAAGGCCAAATTTTTGAATCGACATGGTATGCCCGCCGCACACTTCCATGAGTTTTACCGGCCGGGTAGAAATTTTCTTTATTTCGGCAGCCAGTGCCCGTACCGTATCACGGTCTCTGAATTCATCAATATATCTCATATCAGCCGTTGGTTGGTTTCGCGTTCTTCGCGGTCCATTTCTTCATTCAGTTTTTTAAATTCATCAAAAGCCTTCAGGCTGGCTTCCGCTTCTTCTTTATCCAGTTTCTGAATAGCGAAACCGGTATGAATCAACACATAATCACCCGGTGCCAGCTCTTCGGTTTGCAACATCATTAAACTGGCCTGATAAGTGGAACCACCTACGGAACAAACCGCTGTTTCCCCTTCGATTTTTTCAATTTTTGCCGGAATACTCAGACACATAATTTTCTTTTTTAATTATTACTGTTCGTTACTCTTCTTTTGGCCGCCACCGCCATTTGTCCCAGGGCAATCCCTCCGTCGTTGGAAGGAACCTGCTGATGACTGTAAACAGCAAAGCCGGCTTCACGCAACCGGTTTTCTGCTTTTGCCAATACGATTCTATTTTGAAACGTCCCGCCAGAAAGGACCACTTTCCGGATACCCGTTTCGGACGCTATTTTTTTCGCTGTCGCGATAATAACTTCTACCACCGTTTGATGAAATTTGCCGGCCATTTCCGAAACCGGCATCCCGTTTTCCCTGTCCCGAAGCAATCCTTCAAAAACAGGGCGGAAAGAGATTTCTCCGTTCCGGATATCCACCGGATAAGCCGATGAGATGTGCTCGTCGGCTGCCGATTCCAGACGCATGGGGGCTTCGGCATGATAAGTCGAACGGGTGCAAATACCCAGCAAAGCAGACACCGCATCAAACAACCGGCCGGCGCTGCTCGTTTCGGGACAATTAATCTTGCTTTCCATCATGGACAAAAACAGTTCGAAAGTCTCTTTTTCCAGAAAAGGGAACCATTTTTTGTATCGTCCGGTCAAAAAATCTTTTCCAAAATAACGGTAAAGATAAGCCAGCGCCATGCGCCAGGGCTGCCGGATGACCGCATCGCCACCGGGCTGCAAAACATATTCAAAATGATACGTCCGCCGGAAATCCTGCAGGTCGCACACCAAAAACTCACCGCCCCATATTTTCCCGTCGGTTCCCAAACCGGTACCGTCGAAGCTGACTCCGATTACCGGCTCATCAAGCTGATGCTCAGCCATGCAGGAAGCAATGTGTGCATGATGATGCTGGACAAATTCCAACGGCAAACCGGTTTTTTGGGCAAACTTTGTGGAATAATAATCGGGATGCAAATCCACAGCTGCCAGAACAGGTTTAAACCGGAATAACCGGCAAAACCGCTGATAGGATTCTTCATAAAAGCCGAGGGTTTCCGGATTTTTTAAGTCGCCGATATACTGACTTAAAAAAACCTTGTCGCCTTTTCCTACGGCAAAGCAATTCACCAGTTCGGCGCCGGCGGCAAAAACTCCTTCGGCAGGCAAAGAAAGCGGAACCGACGACGGAGCATACCCCCGCGAACGTCGTATCAGCCGTTCTTTCCGGTTTACGACCATGGCTACCGAATCGTCCACCCGGTTATAAATCTCGCGGTTGTAAGTAAGCACCGCATCGGCCACAGGGGCCAGTTTATTCAACGCATCGGCATTATCGGTCAAAACCGGCTCATCCGACAGGTTTCCGCTGGTCATTACCAATACCGGCGTTTTCAGTTTTTCGAAAAGCTGATAATGAAAAGGCATATACGGCAGCATCACCCCGGTTGTATTCAGCCCGTTGCTCACCGGATACGGCAATGGTTTTTTAATGCGCAGCAACACAATGGGTCGCCGCCAGCTTTGCAACAGCCTTTCTTCTTCGGAAGAAACCTGCAAATATTCTTTTACCAAAGCCATATCGGAAAACATCACGGCAAAGGGCTTGCCTTCTCTGTTTTTTCGCTGCCTTAACAAACGTACCGCATTTTCGTCCAGCGCATTACAGGCAAGATGAAAACCACCCAGCCCTTTCAGGGCTACAATACGGCCATCGTCCAGCAAGGCTGCTGTTTTACTTAATAAGGTATAAAAGTCGTTTTCTGTTTCACCCGAAGACAGATGAAGCGAATATACAGGTCCACAGTGATTACAGGCTACCGGCTGTGCATGAAAACGACGGTCCGTCACATCCGTGTATTCCGCATGGCACACATCGCACATCTGAAAAGGGGCCATGGTGGTCTGATGCCGGTCGTACGGCAAATCTTTGATAATGCTGAACCGCGGACCGCAATGGGTACAATTGGTAAACGGATAATCAATCCGGTGCGGCTGGGTTTTCATGTCCCGAAGGCAATCGTCACAAACGGCAATATCGGGACTCACTTCGGTCACTTCGTCGGAATACGAACGGCTCTGACGAATCGAAAATTCCTGAAAGCCGTTGGCTTTTATCTTTTCATAATCAATACGACTGATTTGCGATGCTGCCGGTGCTTCCTCCCGGATATCCTGCAGAAACCGGAGCAGCGCTTTTTCATCTCCTTCGACCCTGATTAACACGCCCTTGTTGTTATTCTCCACATGACCACGCAAGGCATGACGCCGGGCCAGTTTGTAAATAAAAGGCCGAAACCCTACTCCCTGCACCAAACCTTTCACTTCTATTTTATAAGCTGTTTTGGTCATTTCACCGGCTAATTTAAAAAGATTTTAAATTTGTTATGTGTTAATCTCTTCACAAAAATAGTTTTATCTTTGTTGTGAAGTTTTTAACAGTACAAAAGTAGCATAAAAATCTTATCCATGGCAACAGATGAAAAAATTTATCAAATTCTATCGAAATTTGATCAAGACAAAACCAGATTAATGGACATCCTTTTGTCCATTCACGAAGATCAGGGCTTTGTCAGCGCAGACGATATGCGCAAGCTCTCGGAATCGCTCGGCATTTCCTATGCCCAGGTTCAGGAAACAGCCACTTTTTACCATTTCTTTTCCAACACGCCCAAAGGCAAATACAACATCTACCTGAACAACAGCATCACGTCCGTGCTAAAGGGCAGAGCAGCGGTAAAAGAAGCGTTTGAATACTACTGCGGCACCGCTTTCGGAAGTGTTTCCGAAGATGGGCTTTTCGGCTTGTTCGACACCTCCTGTATCGGCATGAACGATCAGGAACCGGCCGCCATCATCAACGATAAGATTTTTACCAATCTGACGCCTTTCCGCGTAAAACAATTGGTTGACGATATGAGGAAAGGTCTTTCCGCAGAGGAACTCATGTACGAAGATTTCGGAAGCGGCAACAATGCTGATCCCGATATCAGGGCAATGGTAACCAACAACATCCGGAAAAAATCAATCATTCTCAAAAAAGACTACGAGCCTTTTTCGTTCCTGACGTCCAAACTCAAAACCATGAGTCCGGAAGAAGTGATTGCCGAGATAGAAGCATCCAACCTGCGGGGACGTGGCGGAGCCGGCTTTCCCACCGGACTGAAATGGCGGTTTGGACGGCGGACAGCCGGAAAACACCGGGTAATTATCTGTAATGCCGACGAAGGCGAGCCCGGCACTTTTAAAGACCGCGTTTTATTGACCGAATATCCTGAGTTAATCTTCGAGGGCATGGTGGTCGCCGCTTACGCCACCGGAGCAGATATCGGACTGCTTTATTTACGATATGAATACAAATACCTGTACCACTTTCTAAACCGCAAACTGACCGAAATGCGGAAAAAAAACTTTCTCGGTGAAAGCATTGCCGGCATGGACGGCTTTGACTTCGACATCCGGATTCAGCTCGGCGCCGGAGCCTATGTTTGCGGTGAAGAATCGGCGCTTATCGAGTCGCTCGAAGGCAAACGGGGCGAGCCACGCGACAAACCGCCTTTCCCGGTAGAGAAAGGTTATCTCGGCTACCCAACGATTGTCAACAATGTGGAAACACTGGCCACTGCCGTAAAGATCCTGCATCACGGGGCTGCGTGGTACAGCAGTTTCGGCACCAAAGACTCACTGGGAACCAAGCTGCTCAGTATTTCAGGCGACTGCCGGTTTCCGGGCATCTACGAAGTGGAATGGGGAACCACGCTACGCGAAATTGTTGCGATGAGCGGGGCCGAAGATGTACAAGCCATCCAGGTAGGCGGTCCTTCCGGTATGATCATCGGCATGAAAGACGTCAACAACATGGACAACAGCGAACTGATGAAATGGTACAAACCGTCAGGCATGATGATCGCTGAAAAGTTCTTCGACCGGAAACTGAGTTATTCCGACCTGCCCACCGGCGGTTCTATCATGATCTTTGACAACAGCCGTGACTTGCTTAGTGAAGTGGTCATGAATTTTATGAACTTCTTCATCGAAGAATCCTGCGCATCCTGCTCCACTTGCCGTAATATCCCGCTACTGATGAAAAACAAGCTGCAAAAAATTATTGACGGGCACGGCATCCGGCAAGACATTTACGACTTGCTCAACTGGGGAAAAATACTGAAAGCCAGCCGCTGCGGACTGGGACAAACGGCAGGTAACCCCATTTTATCTTCCATTTTCCATTTCCGGCATCTGTACGAGCAGCGAATCCAGAGCCTGACACAATTCGACAGCGGATTCAGCCTGGAAAAAGCCACAGAAGCTTCCCGAAAATATTTAAATAAAAAACCGGTATTTCATCATTTTTAAAAAACCAAAACATGGAAAACACAGAAAATAAAATAAAGATCACGCTGGACGGAAAAACCATTTACGCCCGGAAAGGCAGCACCATTGTGGAAGCCGCCCGCGAAAACGGAATTTACATTCCTACGCTCTGTCATTTCGAAGGCGCCGACCCCAAAGCATGCTGCCGCATCTGCACCGTAAAAATCAACAACCGGTTCATGACATCCTGTACCACACCGGTAAGTGAAGGAATGGAAATTGAAAACAATACGGAAGAAATCAACGATTTACGGAAGAGCATTGTCGAACTGCTGTTTGTGAGCGGAAATCACTTCTGCCCCACTTGCGAAAAAAGCGGCAACTGCGAACTACAGGCGCTGGCTTACCGGTTTAAAATGCTGGTTCCGCGATTCCCGTTCAGTTTTCCCCGCAAAGAAGTGGATGCCTCCAATCCGAAAATTGTAAAAGAACAAAACCGGTGTATTTTGTGCAAACGCTGCATTAAAACCATCCGCGATGAAGAAGGCCGGCATTATTTCGCCTACAAGAATCGCGGGCAACATCTCGAAGTGGTGTTAGACCCTGTTCTTGGTGCAGATATGCCCGACGAGCTGGCCAAAAAAGCCATGGAAAACTGTCCGACAGGCTCAATTCTTTACAAAGGAAAAGGGTTTGAGCAACCTATTGGTACCCGGAAATACGACAACCAACCCATTGGAAGTGAAATTGAAAATCAATCATAAAACTGCAAAAAATGAATAAGAAAGTAATTGCTACCACTTCACTTGCCGGCTGTTTCGGCTGTCACATGTCACTTCTTGACATTGACGAAAGAATTCTGGACCTCATTGAACTGGTAGAATTCAATAAATCACCCATTGACGACATCAAAAAATTCACCAAGCCGGTGGATATCGGAATTATCGAAGGCGGGTGCTGCAATAGCGAGAATGTGGAAATTTTGAAATATTTCAGAGAAAACTGCAAAATTCTGGTTTCGCTTGGCGAATGCGCCATCATGGGCGGATTGCCGGCTATGCGCAACGGCATCTCCGTTGAAGAATGCCTGAACGAAGCCTACTTAAACGGCCCTACGGTGCAGGAAAATCACGAAAAAATCATTCCTAACGATGAAGAGTTGCCGATCATTCTTGACCGGGTTTACACCTGTCATGAAGTAGTTAAAATCGATTATTTTCTTCCCGGCTGTCCGCCTCGCGCCGATCTTATCTGGAATGCACTGTACGCACTGGTCACAGAAAATCCTATGGAGTTGCCATATGAAGTTGTAAAATTTGATTAAACAGAAAGAACCATGTCAAAAAAAATAACCATCGAACCGGTTACCCGCGTGGAAGGGCACGGAAAAGTAA
Organism: Candidatus Sulfidibacterium hydrothermale; assembly: GCF_020149915.1. Classification (GTDB taxonomy): domain Bacteria; phylum Bacteroidota; class Bacteroidia; order Bacteroidales; family F082; genus Sulfidibacterium; species Sulfidibacterium hydrothermale. The sequence continues at coordinate 1,748,464 of NZ_CP083760.1, read as the reverse complement.
CCATCAGAATGAATGACAATCACGAAGTAATCGATTCCCGGCTACACATTGTTGAGTTCAGAGGCTTTGAACGTTTTGTTCAGGGACGCCCCTACTGGGAAGCACCTGTTCTGGTACAACGTCTCTGCGGCATCTGTCCCGTCAGCCACCACATTGCCGCTGCCAAAGCCATGGACGTAATTGTGGGCGCCGGAAACGGCGACGGACTGACGCCCGTGGCAGAGAAAATGCGCCGGCTCATGCATTACGGTCAGTTTTTCCAGTCGCACGTACTGCACTTTTTCCATTTAAGTGCCCCCGACTTTCTCTTTGGAATTGACGGCGACCCGGCAATTCGCAACATCATCGGCATTGCCATGAACAATAAAGAGCTCGCCGTGCAGGGCGTGATGATGCGAAAATTCGGGCAAGAGGTTATCCTGCGTACCGCCGGAAAGAAAATCCACGGTACCGGAGCCATCCCCGGCGGCATCAACAAAAACCTGAGCATCACCGAACGCGATGAATTGCTAAAAGGTCCCGACCCGCTCAATGCCGACAAAATGGTGGAATGGTCGCTCGGTGCGCTGGATTTTTTCAAAAGTTACCATAAACAAAACCGTGCTAAAGTTGATGAATTCGCCCGTTTTCCGTCTAACCACCTGAGTCTTGTCAGAAAAGACGGTGCTTTCGACATTTATCACGGCGTATTGCGTGCCGTGGATGCCGAAGGAAACCGGATTCTTGATGATGTGGATTACCACGAATATTATAATTACATCGAGGAAGAAGTTCGTAGTTGGAGTTACATGAAATTTCCTTATCTGAAACACCTCGGCAAAGAAAAAGGCTGGTACCGCGTAGGCCCGCTGGCACGACTGAACACCTGCGATTTTATACCCACCCCCCTGGCACAAAAGGAATTTGAAGAATACAAAGCTTACACCAATGGCAAGCCCAATAATATGAGCCTGCACTATCACTGGGCACGACTGATTGAAGTTCTGCATGCTGCCGAAGTGATTCGCGATTTGCTGCAGGACCCGGATTTACAAAAAGACAATCTGGTAGTCAAAGGCAACAAACATTACGAAGGTGTCGGCGTCATCGAAGCACCCCGCGGAACGCTGTTCCATCATTATAAAATTAACGATGACGATATGATTACCATGGCCAACCTGATTGTTTCGACCACCAACAACAACGAGCCCATGAACCGGGCCGTAGCCAGCACCGCCCATGCTTTTATGAACGGACAGGAAACCATCACCGAGCCCATGATGAACGCTGTGGAAGTAGCCATCAGAGCTTACGACCCCTGTCTGAGCTGTGCTACCCACGCTTTGGGACAAATGCCACTGGAAATGACCCTTGTCAATGAAAACGACGAGATTCTGGATCACAAAATAAAAGACTGACAATCATGAGTAAAATTCTTTTTTACGGATATGGCAACCCCGGCCGGCAAGATGACGGCCTTGGCGTGCTATGCGCCGAAAAAATAAAACAATGGGCTACCGAAAACCTTCCGGACAATACAATAGATGTCGATACCAACTATCAGTTGAATATTGAAGATGCAGAGAAAATGTCGCATTACGACATCGTGATTTTTGCCGATGCTTCGCAGGAAAAAATCCGGCAATATGAACTTTCGCGGCTCAAACCTTCTCCGACACAGGTAGAATTCACCATGCACGCCGTATCGCCAGCCTACGTTTTGCACCTTTGCCAGAATCTTTTTGAAAAAAAACCGGTAACGTATCTCTTACATTTACGTGGATATGCCTGGCAATTCAATCAAAAGCCCACACATCAGGCATTAGAGAATCTCTCTGCCGGATTTGATGCGGTCAGGGAACTTATTTTAAATGATTTATTACCCCAATCGAAAAACCATGGATCTTTCAACCACTTACATGGGATTAAAGCTTAAGAATCCCGTTATTATCAGCAGTTCCAGAATCACCGGAGACATTGAAACGATCCGGCAATGTATTGGCTACGGCGCCGGAGCCATTGTTCTCAAATCTATTTTTGAGGAACAAATGGATTCAAGTGTGGAAGCTAAACTAAAGCAAAGTAATGAGAATGAAATATACTATTGGTTTTCAGAAGCCAAAGAAAAAGTAATGAATCTCTCCCGGAAGGCTATTTTAGATCATTATTTACACTTTCTCCAGGCAGCCAAAAGTATTGACAATACTGTTCCGATTATCTCAAGCATTCACTGTAAGAGTGCCGACAACTGGCCGAAATATGCACGCGAAATAGAAAATGCCGGTGCCGATGCACTGGAATTGAACATTTCCATCTTTCCGTTCAACAACAGCATGACCAGTCTCGAAATCGAAGACCTGTATGTAAAGATCCTGAAAAAAGTCAAAAAGGAAGTCAGCATTCCGGTATCCATCAAACTGGGACCATTCTTCACCAATCTGTGCAGTATCATCAACCGGCTGGTGGATGCCGGCGTGGACGGACTGGTGTTGTTTAACCGCTATTTTCGGCCCGATATCGATATCGACACGCTAAAAGTGGTTAGCCGCGAACATTTTTCATCACCGGAAGAGATGAGTCTGCCCTTGCGGTGGATTGCCCTGCTGAGCGGCCATCACATCCCCTGCGATCTGGTTGCTTCCACGGGAATCCATTACGATACAGCACTCATCAAACAAATCCTTGTGGGAGCCAAAGCGGTGGAAATCTGTTCTACCCTTTTCCAAAACGGCATTCCCCATATCGCTAAAATACTGGAGGGACTGGAAAACTGGATGAAAAAACATCATTTTGAGTGTTTGGACGACTTCCGTGGAAAATCGCTGGACTACCAGACTACAGATGCCCGTTTCGAACGTATTCAGTATATGAAAAGAGATTTTGAAGAAATTTTTTAACTTTGTGTGAAATGCATGAGTTATCCATTGTAATGAGCATTGTGGACACGGCAGAAACCGAGCGACAAAAGCAGCAGGCCAATGCCGTGGAATCCATTGAGCTGGATATCGGCGAACTCTCGGGCGTGGAAATGGATGCATTTTACTTTGCCTGGGATGCGGGCACTCGCCACACGGCACTGGAAAATGCCAACTTGAAAATCAACCGGCCGCCGGCCAAAGCCAAATGCACCGCCTGTGGAAAAGTGTTCGTTGCCGAAAGCAGTTTCGACCCCTGTCCCGACTGCGGGAATCCCTTTTGCGACATTATTTCGGGTAAAGAATTGAGAATTAAAAGAATGACAGTGATTAAAAATTAAAAAAAACAGCATTATGTGTATGACATGCGGTTGTGGCAATTCCACAGAAACAAATATCATCATCGCCAAACCCGGTGAAATAAATCGGGAAGAAATCTCGATGAAAAACGGCGAACATCATCACCATGATCATGAACACACGCATGCGCATCCCCATGTGCACGGACATCATCATCACGATCACGAGCATGCCCATCACGAACATGCCCATACCAAAACAGTTGTTGAGCTGGAACAGGATATCCTGCAGAGCAACAACCTGCTGGCCGAACGAAACCGCGGCTATTTTGAAGCCAAGAATATTCTGGCGCTGAACCTTGTCAGTTCACCCGGATCCGGCAAAACCACTTTTATTGAAAAAACACTCAACGACCTCAAGCAGGAAATTCCTTTTTACGTTATCGAAGGGGACCAGCAAACCTTTAACGATGCAGAACGCATCGAGAAACAGAAAATTCCTGTTGTGCAAATCAATACCGGCCAGGGATGTCATCTCGACAGCGACATGGTAAATAAAGCGGTAAAAAAACTGAACCCTAAAGAAAATTCAGTGGTCCTGATTGAAAACGTGGGCAATCTGGTCTGCCCCGCCCTCTTCGACCTCGGCGAAAGCAGCCGGGTGGTACTCATCAGCGTTACCGAAGGCGACGACAAACCCATCAAGTATCCCGACATGTTCCTGTCGGCCGATATCTGTATCATCAACAAAACCGATTTACTGCCTTACGTCAATTTCGACGTAGCCAAAGCCAAAGAATATGCCCTGCGGGTTAATCATCATCTGAAATTTTTTGAAGTATCGGCTACTACCGGCGAAGGCATGAATGCCTGGTATGAATGGCTCAGACAACAAATGAAAAAAGAATAGCCCGGAAATCAGGATCAGGGCAACAACCAAAGGCAAAAAACGTTTTACTTTGCGAGACAATCAAAACACGCATGGGAAAACGTTTTTTTCTTTCATACTTGCTTTTGCTTTTAAGCTTATACCTTCCGGCACAATCGTGGCAACCGGATGCAGGGCTGGTGCATCCTTATCCAGCCAAGGTTACCGTCAGCTCAGGACAAAATGCTTCTTTCATCACTGATGGCAATCCACATACTTTCTGGCAATCGGGCAGTCCGTTGCCAAACGGATACCTCTCGCAAACCGGTTTAAACTATTTTCTGCACCCGCAATACTACCGGCTCACACCCGCCCTTCCGATCAAAAATCCGGCTTTTGACGGAAACACCAACACCAGCATAAACATTACCGGCGGGAAGCTCACCCTGCGGTTACAGCCGGCATCCAAGTTGTTGCTTTTGAGTTTAAAAGCCAATGTAAAAGACACGCTCTATTTAATTTTACAAACCGCAGACCACCGGTTTTTCCGGTACAAATACGCTCCTTCTGAAAATTTCCAACTTAAAGGTTACCGGCCGGAGACTCCGGAAAAAATTATCACCGTCAGGCTGGAATCCCAGGCACCGTTTCAGCTTTTTGAGCTGGCAGCTTTGCACTCGCTGCCTACAGCATCGGTTCTTTTCGACTATGGAAAAATTCGCAACATCGGCTGGATCAGCAGCCGGCAGCTCAACAGCACTTCCGTTACGGACATCCGGGTGATGGCCAGCCGCGACAAACAGCACTGGCAGCCGGTGATTCGTCTGAATCCCAAAGCCATTCCGTTTTTATACGAGCCGTTACAACGTACGGTACAAGCCCGTTATCTGAAAGTAATTTTCACGCTCCCATTGCGTAATTATCAAAAAGCCGTCTTATGGGAATTTGATGCATACGACCGGTACGGCCCGTACGGCCCGCCGCCGGCTGCCCGGCCTTCGTCCAACACTTTTGCACAGGCTTTCGGCATCAACACCATTTGGGGCTGGGGTTACAGCGTATATTCCGACCGGCTGAAACCCGGCACAGGACCACAGAAATTCATTGCCGTCAGTAAAAACGTACGCAGTTACGAACGACTCGACTGGGACATGAAAAATCCGCAACAAACACCCGATTTCAATAAAATGGCTGCCGGTGCCGGAACACCGGCCAAACCCTGGCTTAACTGGGACCGCGAATATAAAGTCTGGAAACAGGACGGCTTTCACATTGACATTACGCTGGCATTCAAGCAGGATAATTTCCCCGACACGTTGTGGAAAAATACGTACCGCGAGGCCTTTGCTTTTGGGAAAGCTTATGCAGAACATTTCTGTAAAAAAGAACATCTTGTCAGCATGATTGAAATCGGTAATGAACCCTGGAATTACAATCCGGCTACTTACCGCAAAATACTGGCCGGCATGAGCGCAGGTATCCATTCGGCGGCCAGAGTTCCGGTGCTACCTTGTGCCGTACAGGCTTTTGACCCATACAGCGACGACAACAGTTACATTTCAAAATATCTGGACAACACTTCATCAAAAGAAATTTTAGGACTCAATACGCACATCTATTCGTATGTTTTCCAGGAAAACGGAAAGCGCACGGCCGTCAATCCCGAAGACCCGCGGTCAGCGGTATGGTCCATGGCCAACCTGATGCGTTTCAGGAACAAAAATCTACCCGGGAGGCCGGTGTACGTAACCGAATTTGGTTTCGACAGCGGGGGCGGCGGCGAAAACTGCACCCACAGCGAGTGTGTATCAGAAAAAACCCAGGCCATTTATGGTGTACGTATGGCCATGATTCTCTGGCGCCTGGGTACCCGGCAGTTTTACTGGTATTACTTTGCCAATGTGGCTTACCATTCTTTCCTGCACAACCGCTCAGGCCTCTGCGGTTCGTACAAAACCGGTTTCCGCGAAAAACGCTCTTTTCAAGCCTTTGCTTTCCTTCAACAAGCCATCGGCAATTACCATTTCGAAAAAATCATTCGTGAAGATAAAAATGTCTATGCCTATTTGTTAAAAAATGAAGCCACCGGGAAATACATTCTCATTGCCTGGCGCCCCACTACCAAAGAACATTTTCTATCCAAAGCCGAAACGCTTTCTGTTGACAGACATGTTACCAAAATCGTTTCCATACTTACCCGGCAAACACTTCCATTCAGCGAAGCAAACGGAAACCTGCAACTCCATCTTTCCGGTGTTCCGGTGCTGATTTATTCTCAATAAAATTTCCGCTTCTCCTTTTGCTAACCTTCACAATTGATTACTTTTGTAACTTTAAAAATCCAAAACTTTAACCATGAAAAAATATATCCTTTTTCTGCTGGTTGTCTCCTTAAGCTTTACGGCCTGTCAGCAGCAAAACCCAGTCAAAAAACAACAGGAAGCCAACCTTATCGAAAAACCCCATCTCAAGTTAAAAAGTGACCTGATGACACCGGAAGTATTGTGGTCTTTCGGCCGTCTTAGCGACCCGCAGCTTTCACCCGACGGAAAAACGCTGGTATATGGCGTAACGTATTACAGCAAAAAACAAAACAAAGGAAACCGCGAGCTTTACCGCATTGATGTAAACGGGAAAAATGAAAAACAACTTACCCACACTGCAGCCGGCGAATACAATGCTGTATGGCGTCCCGACGGCAAAAAGATCGGATTCCTTTCTTCCCGCAGCGGTTCCATGCAAATCTGGGAAATGAATCCTGACGGCAGCGATCCGGTACAAATATCCCATTTTAAAGGCGGCATTACCGGCTTTAAATATTCGCCTGATGGTAAAAAAATTCTTTTCACCGCACAGGTAAAACTGGATAAAACGCCCCGCGACATCTATCCCGATCTGCCCAAAACCACCGGCCGCATTTACACCGACCTGATGTACCGGCACTGGGATAAATGGGTGGACAGTTACAGCCACGTTTTTGTAGCCGATTACGATGGCCATTCGCTGAAAAACATTACGGACATTATGAAAGGCGAACCGTATCAATGTCCGCTGCAACCTTTTGGCGGCATGGAACAAATCAACTGGACACCCGATTCAAAAACCATTGCTTACACCTGCCGCAAGCTGAAAGGACTGGCTTACACCCTTTCGACCAATTCGGACATTTATTTTTACAACCTTGCCAAAAAAACCACCGTGGACATGACCAAAGGCATGATGGGTTACGATGTGGCCCCGGTTTTTTCGCCTGACGGAAGATACATGGCTTGGGAAAGCATGAAACACAATGGCTATGAATCGGACAAAAACCGGTTGTTTATCATGGACCTGAAAACCGGCAAAAAAGCCGATTACACCAAAAACTTTGACCAGAATGCCCACAGTTTGCAGTGGAGCAAAGACGGAAAATCCGTTTATTTCATCAGCGACTGGCATGCCCGCGATGACATTTACCGCTTGGATGTAAAAACGGACAAAATCACCAAGGTAACCGAGGGTATTCACGATTATACCGGAGTCATCCCGGCAGGAAACACGCTATATGCCACGCGCATGAGCATGTCCATGCCTACGGAAATTTATGCCGTAAATGCCCAAAACGGGAAAGCCCGCCAGGTAACTTTTACCAATAAAAACCTGATGGACCAGCTTACCATGGGTAAAATCAAAAAATTCTGGGTAAAAACCACCGACGGCAAGCGGGAATTAACCTGGGTGATTTATCCGCCGCATTTCGATCCGCATAAAAAATATCCCGCTTTGCTTTACTGCCAGGGTGGACCGCAAAGTACCGTGAGCCAGTTTTGGTCGTACCGCTGGAATTTTCAGATTATGGCAGCCAACGGCTACATCATTGTAGCCCCCAACCGGCGCGGACTTCCCGGCTTTGGCACCAAATGGAACGAAGAAATCAGCGGGCATTACGGCGGACAGGTGATGAAAGACTATTTTAGTGCCATTGATTCATTGAAAAAAGAGCCTTACATCGACGAAAACCGGCTGGGTGCTGTCGGAGCATCCTTTGGCGGATTTTCAGTTTACTGGATTGCCGGCCACAACCAAAACCACCGTTTTAAAGTTTTCATTGCCCACGACGGGATGTTTAATTTGAAATCGATGTATCTCGAAACCGATGAGATGTGGTTTGTTAACTGGGATTTAGGCGGCCCGTTCTGGGATAAATCCAACAAAGTAGCCCAACGCAGCTATGCTACCGCTTCACCAAGTAATTTTGTACAAAACTGGAACACACCTATTTTAGTCATTCATTCCCAACTCGATTACCGCATTCCAGTTACTGAAGGCATGCAGGCTTTTGATGCCGCTATTCTGCGACATGTACCGGCAGAATTTCTTTATTTCCCGGATGAAAGCCACTGGGTTCTGAAACCACAAAACGGTATTTTGTGGCAACGGACTTTCTTTAAATGGCTGGATAAATGGTTAAAAGAAAAGAAAACATCATCAGATTCATAATTGACAAAAAAACAGACGGCACGATGAGATACAGAATGTTATTTTTCATTTTATTGTTGTTTCCCTGTTTTGCGATGGCAGCAACGCCCAATGATTCTCTGTCTGAGCAAAAAGCAGATACTACAAAACCCTGGAAATATACCGGGCAATATGCCATTATGCTTAACCAAATTAGTTTTAGGAACTGGGCAGCCGGAGGAGAAAGCTCTTTATCCGGAAGAGCATCGGTAGATTATCACTTGGTGTACAAAAAGAAACGGTTCTCTTTTGACCATACAGCCCATCTGGCTTATGGAATGGTGGGCTATCTACACAAACGGGTACAAAAAACTGATGATAAACTCGATTTGATCTTTGCTGTTTCCAGTCAGTTTTCAAAAAAATGGTACTTCACCAGCTTGCTGTCTTTTAAAACACAATTCTCAAAGGGATATAAAAACCCGGATTTTTCTCATGAGATTTCGGATTTCATGGCCCCTGCATACCTCACGGTTTCTATCGGCTTCCGTTATAAATCGCCTAAAAATTTTGAGCTGTACATGAGTCCGCTGGCCGGAAAAGTCACCTTTGTACTTGATCAATATCTTGCCAACCAGGGAGCTTATGGCGTAAAAAAAGCGGTAACCGATTCACTTGGAAATGTATTGATTCCGGGCGAACGCACCGCCGGACAGATCGGCTTCAATATTCTCAGCAGTTATCAGGCCCAGATCATGAAAAATATACAGTTTAAAACCCGCATTAACCTATACAACAACTATTTGGAAGATGACCCTTCTCAACGCTGGCAACTCGATATGGACTGGAACAATGAAGTGGCATTTAAAATCAATAAATATTTTTCGACCGTTTTGCTGCTGCAGCTGAAATATGATCCGAACACCCTCTTCCCGGTCTATGAAAACAACGAGATTGTTGATCAGGAAGCCCGGTTACAATGGAAACAATCACTTGGAATCAGTTTTCTTTATTCGATAAAGTAATCGGGTCAGTTTCAAACAAAAAATGTTTAATTTTGAGAATTCAAACAAAAAAAAATACACGTATGAAAATAATAATGGTAGGCACAGGTTACGTTGGACTGGTTACCGGTGCTTGTTTTTCAGAAGTAGGTATTGATGTTACATGTGTTGATATCGATCAAAATAAAATAGACAACCTGAACAAAGGTATTTTGCCTATTTACGAACCCGGCCTTGAAGAGCTGGTAAAAAGAAATACAGAAAAAGGCCGTTTGCGTTTTAGTACAAACCTGGCTGAAAACCTGAAAGATGTTGATGTAGTTTTCGGCGCGGTAGGCACCCCTCCTGATGAAGATGGCAGTGCCGATTTGAAATATGTGTTGGCTGTAGCTCACGAAGTAGGCCAAAACATGAACAACTACCTTTTGATGGTAACCAAAAGTACTGTTCCTGTAGGAACCGCTGAAAAAGTTCGTGCAGCCATCCAGGAAGAACTGGACAAAAGAGGCGTGGACATTCCTTTTGACGTAGCTTCTAATCCTGAATTCTTAAAAGAAGGCGCTGCCGTGGATGATTTTCTGAAACCGGACCGCATTGTGGTAGGTGTAGACTCTGAAAAAGCCCAAAAAATCATGGACCGGCTGTATAAACCCTTTACCATGAACGGTCATCCGGTAATTTTTATGGATATCGTTTCCGCTGAAATGACAAAATATGCCGCCAATGCCATGCTGGCTACCAAGATCAGTTTCATGAACGACATTGCCAACCTGTGTGAAATTGTAGGAGCAGATGTCAATTCGGTACGGAAAGGTATTGGTTCCGACCGGCGTATTGGTCCCTATTTCATCTATCCGGGTACCGGCTATGGTGGTTCCTGTTTCCCCAAAGACGTAAAAGCACTCATTCGTACAGCGGATGAATTTGGCTATGATATGGAAGTACTAAAAGCTGTGGAGAATGTGAATGAACGTCAAAAAAGTATTTTGTTTGGGAAAGCCAAAACCTATTTCAACGGTGATCTGAAAGGAAAAACTTTTGCTATCTGGGGACTGGCTTTTAAACCACAAACCGATGACATGCGCGAAGCTCCGTCGCTGGTGATTATTCAAAAGCTGTTGGATGCCGGAGCCAAAGTCAAAGCTTATGATCCGGTAGCCATGAAAGAAGCCAAACGGATTCTTGGTGACTCCATCGAGCTGATCGACGATCAATACGAAGTACTGATCGATGCGGATGGTTTGTTTGTCGTTACCGAATGGCCTGAATTTAAATTCCCCAATTTGAAAATTCTGGATAAACTACTCAAGGGCAAAGTCATCTTTGACGGACGAAACATTTATAACCCGCAAGAAATGGCGGAAGCCGGCTTTGATTACTTTGGAATCGGCCGGAGCAACCAAAAAAAATAATTCAATCACCCATAAAATCCCGGGCAAAGTATGTCCGGGATTTTTTTAAACGACGTACCATGAAACGAATATTAGTAACCGGAGGCGCCGGATTTATCGGCTCTCATCTTTGTAAGCGACTGCTTGACGAAGGCAACGAGGTCATCTCGCTGGACAACTATTTTACCGGACAAAAGAAAAACATTGTTCCACTGATGGACAATCCCTATTTTGAAGTGGTTCGTCACGACGTAACAAGTCCTTACTTTGTAGAGGTCGATCAGATTTTTAACCTGGCCTGTCCCGCTTCGCCGGTTCATTATCAATACAATCCCATTAAAACCGTAAAAACTTCGGTGATGGGCGCTATTAACATGTTAGGATTAGCAAAAAGGGTACGGGCAAAAATCTTGCAAGCCTCTACCAGCGAAGTTTACGGCGACCCAAAAGTACATCCCCAAAAAGAAGATTACTGGGGCCATGTGAATCCTATTGGTCAACGGTCATGCTACGACGAAGGAAAACGCGTGGCGGAAACGCTTTTCATGAATTACCACCATCAAAACCATGTAAAAATCAAGATCATACGGATTTTTAATACGTATGGCCCCAACATGCATCCGCACGACGGCCGCGTGGTTTCCAATTTTATCATGCAAGCCCTTCGCGGAGAAGATATCACCATTTACGGTGACGGACAGCAAACACGCAGTTTTCAGTATGTGGATGACCTGGTGGAAGGCATGTTGAAAATGATGGCTACCGAAGATGATTTTACCGGTCCGGTAAACATCGGGAATCCGGGTGAATTCACCATTCTTGAGCTGGCCGAGAAAGTGATTGACATGACCGGCAGCAAATCGAAGATCGTTTACCAGCCGTTGCCAGCAGACGACCCCATGCAGCGCAAACCCGACATCAGTCTGGCCAAAGAAAAACTAAACTGGGAGCCGAAAATACCGCTGGAAGAAGGGCTGAAAAAAACCATCGCCTATTTTGAAAATCTTATCAGAGAAAACAAAGATAGTTGAGCATGAAAAGAGTACTTGTCACCGGCAGCAAGGGGCAACTGGGAACCGAAATAAAAAATCAGGCAAAAGATTACCCCGGATTTTCTTTCATTTATACGGATGTTGACGAGCTGGACCTGACGGATAAAGATGCCGTCAACCGTTTTTTTTCGGAACATCCCTTTGATTTCTGTATAAACTGTGCTGCTTACACTGCCGTTGACAAAGCCGAAGACGACCGCCAGCTCTCGCGGCTCATCAATGTAACGGCAGTGGATTATCTTGCCACCGCCTGTGCTACTGCCGGAACTTTTTTGGTACACATCTCGACCGATTATGTTTTTGACGGGAAAAACCATAAGCCCTATACCGAAACCGACGCGACTGCGCCACAATCTTTTTACGGGCTGACCAAACTCGAAGGCGAAGAGGTGGTAAAAAAACAAATGACCGATGCCCTTATCATCCGTACATCGTGGCTTTATTCGGCTTACGGCAACAATTTTGTTAAAACCATGCTGCGGTTGGGAAACGAGCGTGAAATGCTCGGTGTTGTGGCCGACCAGGTGGGCACGCCCACCCATGCCGGGGACCTGGCCAAGGCGATTCTTGACATTTTGTCAGCCGGAAAACCACTGCAAGGGGTTGAAATTTACCATTACAGCAACGAGGGCGTTATTAGTTGGTACGATTTTGCCAAAGCCGTGATGTCCGAATCCGGCTTATCCTGCAAAATTAACCCCATCGAATCAAAGGATTTTCCGACGAAAGCCAAACGGCCGTTTTACAGCGTGTTGAGTAAAACGAAAATAAAAGAGACCTTCGGGTTGGAAATTCCGTACTGGCTCGACAGTTTGAAAAAAGTTTTAAAACAACTGAACCGGCAGTAAAAACCTTCCGGCAGCAACAGCCATTGGCCGGATTTTTGCGGGGCATCCCCATGTCTGTCGTTCATAAAAAAGCAAGTCATAAAAAATAACGATATGAAAACACAAGTTGACCCGAAAATACTGGAAAAAGCCAAAAAATGGCTTACCGATGCCTATGACGAAGAAACACGGAAAGCCGTCCGTGAAATGATGGAAAACGATCCGAAAGAGCTTACCGAAGCTTTTTACAAAGATCTGGAATTTGGAACCGGCGGACTGCGCGGCATTATGGGGGCCGGTTCAAACCGGATGAACAAATACACGGTGGGCATGGCCACACAGGGTTTCAGCAACTACTTGAAAGCCCATTTTCCGGACCAGCCTATACAGGTGGTGATTTCGCACGATTCGCGAAACAACAGCCGCTTTTTTGCCGAAGTGACGGCAAAGGTTTTTTCGGCCAACGGCATCAAAGTTTATCTTTTTGATGATTTGCGTCCCACGCCGGAACTTTCGTTTGCCATCCGGCACCTGAAATGCCAGGGCGGCATTATGATTACTGCTTCGCACAACCCGAAAGAATACAACGGATACAAAGCCTACTGGGAAGATGGCGGGCAACTGATCAGTCCGCACGACAAAAATGTAATTGCCGAAGTGAAAAAAATTGCCGGCGTAGAAGAAATTGATTTTGAAGGAAAGCCTGAGCTGATTGAAACCATCGGTGCTGAAGTGGACAAAGCTTATCTTGAAAAAGTAAAAGCGCTTTCTTTGTCGCCAGAAGTCATTGAAAGACAAAAAGATTTAAAAATTGTTTACACGCCGCTGCACGGAACAGGCATTAAACTGGTTCCGGATTCGTTGAAAAATTTCGGATTTACCAACGTACATGTTGTCAAAGAGCAGGCTGTTCCTGACGGAAATTTCCCCACGGTGGTATCGCCCAATCCGGAAGAACCGGCTGCACTGGAGCTGGCCATACAAAAAGCCAAAGAGCTGCATGCCGATCTGGTCATGGCCACCGATCCCGATGGCGACCGGGTGGGAATTGCCGTACGAAACGGTGACGATTTTGTTTTGCTCAACGGCAATCAGGCAGCTTCGCTGCTGATCAACTATCTGTTGACAAAATGGGACGAAAACGGAAAACTCACCGGCAACGAGTTTATTGTAAAAACCATCGTTACGTCCGAATTGCTGTTTGACCTGGCTAAAAAATACCAGGTGGAACATTACGATGTACTCACCGGCTTCAAATACATTGCCGACATCATCAAACGTTTTGAAGGGAAGAAAACCTTTATCGGCGGCGGTGAAGAAAGCTACGGTTATCTGGTGGGCGATTTTGTCCGGGACAAAGATGCCGTGATTTCGTGCTCGATGATTGCCGAAACCGCCGCGTGGGCAGCCGATCAGGGCACCTCGCTGTACGAAATGTTAAAAGACCTGTATCTTGAATTCGGATTTTATAAAGAGAAACTGGTTTCCATTGTACGCAAAGGGAAAGAAGGTGCCGAAGAGATCCAGCAAATGATGGATAATTTCAGGGCTCATCCGCCCAAAATGCTGGGTGGCTCAACCGTGGTCAGAATAAAAGATTATCTGAGCAGCACAGACCACGATTTGGCAACCGGCGAAAAAACGACCATTGATTTACCCCAATCGAATGTGTTACAGTTTTTTACGGAAAACGGCTCGAAAGTCAGCGTACGGCCGTCAGGAACCGAACCGAAAATCAAATTCTATTTCGGTATCAAAGGCGAGCTGAAAAAGCGGGAAGCATTTGATCAGGTAAACCGTGAACTGGAAGAAAAAATCGACAGCATCATCCGGGAATTGAATTTATAACCCGGCTTTCGGTTGTCGAAATCCGATTTTTTTGTTATTCAAATATTTTCCGGGCAGGGATGGCAGTGGCATCCTGCCGCCAGGCAACCCGATGTGAAGTAGCGGGAAAGAGCGACCGCCGGAAGCTCCTTTGCCGCTTTACGAAACACGGGCTGCCTGGCGACAGATAGAACGGACAGCCCGGCCGCCCGCCTTATTTATAATATTTCCTGATTGGGTGAAAAAAAGAACGTATTTTTGCAAAAATTTTTATTATGAATCATCCATCTACCGATATAACGCTGCATAAGTCTGTTCTTGAAATGCTGACCGTGGCCAATGAGTATTGCTATTATTTTGAGCATCTGGCCAAAAAGACACACAATGAAATTCTTGAATTCGTATCGCGCATTGGGCCGCTGATGTACCTAAAAGGCAGCCTGTTACCCGATGTGGAAGTGGAAAATCCGGAAGCCAACGAACGGTTTGTGACCCCGGAAGAGTGGGAAAATCTTTTCTATTCGTTGCGGGAAACATTCGGAAAATACGATGAATTCTGGATTATTGATCCGCAATACATCAACGAGAATGAGCCACTGAAAGCCAGCCTTTCGGAAAACCTTTCAGACATTTACCAGGATATGAAAGATTTTATTCTGCTTTATCAGCGCAATACTTATGCGGCACGGCAAAATGCAGTGAAAGAAATTAAAAAGCTGTATGCTACTCACTGGGGCTACCGCATTACCAACATTATGGCCAAAGTGCATCATCTGCTGTATGAAGAAGATACCGACTCGCTCCCGTTTATGCAGACGCTGGATACATTTTAGCGGAATAATGCGGAAAAGCAAGATAAGTTTCAACGAAGAACAAAGAAAAGGCAAGAAATGACGCTGGCAGAACTCAAAACGGGAGAAAAAGCGATTATCACCAAAGTACGCGGACGGGGCGCTTTCCGGAAACGCATTATCGAAATGGGCTTTGTGGTGGGCAAACTGGTAACGGTAGTAAAAAATGCCCCGCTGAAAGACCCGGTGGAATATAACATTATGGGATATGAAGTTTCGTTGCGCCGCAGCGAAGCAGCCCTGATCGAGGTAACCAAAGACCTCTCCTTTGAAAGTCCGGATAATAAATTCAGAGGGACTTTTGAAGTGGAAGAGCAGCTGAACATTACACCGGCTCAGGCTCGCAGCAAGGTTATCAATGTAGCCCTGGTCGGTAATCCGAATTGCGGGAAAACCACCATTTTCAACTATGCTTCGCATTCCAAAGAAAAAGTGGGAAACTATGGCGGCGTAACCATTGACGCCAAAGAAGCCACTTTTGAGCACCGCGGTTACACTTTTAAGCTGGTGGATTTACCCGGCACCTATTCCATTACCAGCTACACACCGGAAGAACGATACGTACGGAACCACATCATCAATGAACTTCCGGACATCATTCTGAACGTGATAGACTCGTCTAACCTGGAAAGGAATCTCTATTTGACCACCCAGCTCATCGACATGGACATGAAGGTGGTGATGGCCCTGAACATGTGGGACGAATTTCTGGAAAAAGGCGACATTCTGGATTATGAAGCTTTGTCGAAAATGCTGGGAATTCCCATGGTACACACGGTAGGCTCAAAAGGACGCGGCATCGGGAAATTGTTCAACAAACTGATTGAAGTTTACGAAGACCGCGAACCCACCATCCGGCATATCCATATCAACTACGGGCATTTAATTGAAGATGCCATTAAAAAGCTGCAACTTTTAATTAACCAACCCGGCAATGAAGCTCTAACCGTAAAAATATCGCCACGTTATCTTTCGCTGAAACTTTTAGAACGCGATCCGCAGGAGATTGAACGGGTAAAAAAATATTGTGTCAATGCTGATGAAATTCTGGCGCTGGCCCAGCAGGAAGCCGAGAGCATTGAAAAACAGCGTAAAGAAACCATGGAAACCATCATTACCGATGCCAAATATGGTTTTATTGAAGGGGCGTTGCGCGAAACACTAACACCGGCTGAAAAAAAAGATAAAATTACCATGAGCCGGATCATCGACACGGTGGTCACCGGAAAACTGCTGAGCTATCCGATTTTTTTGTTTGCCATGTGGCTTACTTTTGAATCCACTTTTTATATCGGCAATTATCCCATGCAGTGGATTCAAGACGGAGTAAATGCGTTGGGCGAACTTTTTACGCGGATTCTTCCGCCCAACGCTTTTCGCGATTTAATTGTGGACGGTATTATCGGCGGCGTAGGCGGGGTCATTGTTTTTCTGCCGAACATTCTGATTCTCTTTTTCTTCATCACCCTTATGGAAGCGTCGGGATACATGGCCCGGGTAGCTTTTATTGTGGACAAACTAATGCATAAAATTGGGTTACATGGCAAGTCATTTGTTCCCATGCTCATGGGATTTGGCTGCAATGTGCCGGCCATCATGGCTACCCGTACCATTGAAAACAAAAACGACCGGCTGGTTACCATGCTCATCATTCCGTTTATGTCGTGCAGTGCGCGATATCCGGTTTACATTTTAATTATCAGTGCCTTCTTCCCGTCGTATCAG
The DNA here is from genome assembly GCF_020149915.1 of Candidatus Sulfidibacterium hydrothermale. GTDB lineage: Bacteria > Bacteroidota > Bacteroidia > Bacteroidales > F082 > Sulfidibacterium > Sulfidibacterium hydrothermale. The sequence continues at coordinate 1,731,289 of NZ_CP083760.1, read as the reverse complement.
GGAACCATTCTGTTTGGTATTTACCTGTTTGGCATCTTTTTGGCGGGTGTCATGGCCTGGATCTTCAAAAAGACCCTGTTTAAAGCCAATACGATTCCTTTTGTGATGGAGCTTCCGCCTTACCGGATGCCCCGCTTCAGTTCGGTACTGAAACAAACCTGGTTTAAAGGCGAGATGTACCTAAAGAAAATGGGAACCGTTATTCTGCTGGCTTCACTAATTATCTGGGCACTGGGTTATTTTCCTTTAGGGAAAAAATATGAAGCCGCATATAAACAACAGGTTAGCAAAATAAACGAACAGGTTTATACCCAACTGAAAAAAGACCATCTTTCCCCGGAACAAATCAAAAAGCTGGAGGCAAAACGGCAAAAGGAAATCGACCTTTTGAAAGACCAGCTGGCCATGAAAAAACAGGAAAACTCTTACATTGGACGCATCGGGCACTTTATCGAACCGGTAATCCGGCCTTTGGGTTTCGACTGGAAAATGGGCGTAAGCCTTGTGGCCGGCGGAGCAGCCAAAGAAGTGGTCGTATCCACCATGGGCGTTCTGTACCCACCATCGTCGGCATCACAGGAAAAAGAAGGACTGTCGCAACGGTTGCGTGAACAGGTGTACAATAGCGGACCACGCAAAGGAGAAAAAGTATTTACTCCGCTGGTGGCCATGTCTTTCCTGCTGTTTATCCTGATTTATTTCCCTTGTGTTGCGGTAGTGGCAGCCATCAAGCACGAAACCGGACAATGGAAATGGTCGCTGTTTTTGGCAACTTACACCACCACCCTGGCCTGGATAATTGCTTTTATTGTTTATCAGGGAGGCCGGTTATTGGGATTCTAAATCGCCCGTTGTTTCTCGGATTGACAACTTCGACAGGATTTTTTAACTTTGTACACATCTTCTGTCAGCGGCTGTACCAAAATGAAAAAATACCTGTTTCCTATTATTTTTCTGTTTTCAGTTTTGTTCAGTCCGCTATGGGTAAATGCCCAGAAAAAACACCAAACCTTTAAAGACACGCTGGATCATGCTTTTGATGTGAGCTATTACCTGAAAACGCTCCACGGTTTTTTACCCCTGGTCTCCCCTATCACTGAGCCGGCTGTCGGCTACGGTGCAGCCGGCGGCGGATTATTTTTCATTACCAAAAAAGCTAAAGTCAACGAACATCAATTCAGAATGCCTGATATTGCCGGTGTTTTCGGCGGCTATACCGCCAACGGCACCTGGTTTACCGGAGGCGGTTATTTTGGTTTTTGGAAAAAAGACCATATCCGCTACCGGGGCGTTTTCGGTTATGGAGACATCAAATTAAAATATTACGGCGAGGGGAATGATTTCCTGGATAAACACCCGGTAACTTTCCGGATAAAAAGTTACTTTTTCCTGCAACAGATGATCTTCAGGCTGGGAGACAGCCCTTTTTTTCTCGGCGGGAAATTTCAATGGATGAAAAATACCGTCGTTCTCTTTGACAATTCCGAAATTCCCGGAATCAACCCCATAGACCTGGATGCAACCAATGGTGGTTTAGGAATCATTGCCGAATACGAAAGTTACAACAATCTTTTTTCTCCATCCAGAGGAATCCGTATGAATCTCACGTACGACCAGTATTTAAAATTTCTGGGAAGCGACAGAGATTTTGGAAAGATCACTTTTTTCGCTTGTTATTATCAGCCGGTCATTGCCCAACACTGGACCGCCGGATTCCGGTTTGAATCGCAATGGGCTACCGGAGACCCGCCTTTTTATATGAAACCTTTTATCCAACTGCGGGGAATTCCTGCCATGCGCTATCAAAACGATTTGACAGCTCTTATTGAAACGGAGCAAGAGGTGGCAATCAACCGGCGATGGAGCATACTGGCTTTTGGGGGATACGGAAAAGCTTTTTCGTCGTATAAAACGTTCTCGGAGGGAGTCAATGCCTGGAATGCAGGTACAGGATTCCGCTATCTTATTGCCCGGTTGTTCGGGATGAAAATGGGAATGGATGTAGCTCGCGGGCCGGAACAATGGGCGGTTTATGTTGTGGTGGGAAACGCCTGGATACGATGATTCTTCGTGCTACACTCTTTCCTTTCAGCAAATTGGATAAAACAAAATAATACGAACTCGATATAAGAGATTAAAAATTTATGTACATTTGAAAATAATTTAAATGGTAAACCATGAAAATGATTGATAAGGAAAAATTTCTGGAAAACTTCCAATACTTTGACAATGAAGTTATTCTGGAGATTATTAATATTTTTATTAATGAATATCCGGAACGGATGGAAACCCTGCGGAAAAATATCGACGACAAGGATTTCGACCAGTTAAAATTTAATGCACACAGCCTAAAAGGGGTTGTCGCCAATTTTGTAGCTCCCGAGGTGCAAGAGCTGGCACGCCAACTGGAAATGAAAGGTGCAGAGCAAGATTTTTCGGACGTGGAAGAAATCTACACCGAATTACGAGAGAAAGCAGATATTTTAGTAGATGAACTGGAAGAAATAAAAAAAGAATATGAATAACCATCCGGTTTAAGATTCTTTTTTACCGTTTCCTGCCGGAAAACTTTTATCCCAAAACTTACATCGGAACAAAAAACAAAAGCCGCATAAAAGCGGCTTTTGCAATATAAACTGAATTGTCCGAAAAATATCAAATGTATTTCAACTCCCGCAAAGTATCTTCCACCAAACGGTAACTTCTTTCAATGTCATGATCCAATCCGACAGAAAAGCGGACTAATCCGGGAGAAAGTCCCATTTCGCGCTGTAATTCTGCAGGTACTTCCGAGGAAGTACTCTTTCCGGAATTGGAAAACAGGGTTTTAAAATACCCCAAACTCACCGCATGGTAGCCTACTCCTTTTTGCTGCATCAGTTCCATAAACGGAGCAGCCCGCTCGGCGGTATCCAGGTCAATGGCAATCATGCCGCCAAAGCCAAAATCAGGATTCATCAGCTGTTTCATCAATTCATGTTGCGGATGATCGGGTAAACCGGGATAAATGTGTTTCAGCCCGATTTCTTTAAACTTTTTTGCCATGTACATGGCATTTTCGCTGTGTTTTTGCATCCGGATATGCAAAGTAGCCAGGTTTTTCAAAATATTAGATGAACGCAACGGATCGAGTACCGGTCCCAACAACATGGCCGTGCCATCGTTCACATTACTAATGGCATCAATAAATTCACGCGAGGCACAAATGGCTCCGGCCACCGCATCATTTTTCCCGTTGATAAACTTGGTCATACTGTAAACCACAATATCTGCCCCAAGCTGTGCCGGAGAAAAAATCATCGGCGTAAAGGTATTGTCCACCACCAGTTTCATATCATGTTCCCGGGTAATTTTAGCCAGTTCAGGAATATTGGAAATTTGCAACATCGGGTTGGTCATCGATTCGGTATAAAGCAACCGTGTATTGGGACGAATGGCCCGTTTGATGCTTTCCAAATCGGTAATATTTACAAACGTAACCTCAATATTGAATTTTTTAAGGTAGTTGGCCAGAAAGGCGTAAGTACCACCGTAAGTAGTAATACTGGTAATGATGTGATCGCCGGCATTACAAAGCTGCAAAATGGTAGTAGTGATAGCCGCCATTCCGGAACCGGTAACCCAGGCGAGTTCAGTACCTTCCATGGCTGCCAGTGCTTCGGAGAGATAGCGGTTGGTCGGATTCCAGTGTCTGGAATACAGAAAACAACCTTCACTCTCTCCGTGAAAAGTCTTGATCATTTCCTCTTCGGTCATGAACGTAAAAGTGGCCGAATCAGTAATCGACGGATTTACTCCGCCAAATTCACCAAACTGCTCCAGCTTTTGGATGGCTGTTGCCGGATCAAAATGTTTTTTCATGACATCGGGTTTTTATGATTTTCTGATGCAAATTTAATAATTCAACACCAATTTTGCAAAAAATAAACCTATTAAATATTATAACCAATAATTTTTTTATAATTTTGCATTATAATTACAATTTTAATTATGATTTAATATTTTTAAATAAAAAATAATGGTTCATCCTTTTCAAATTGATAGTCTGGATAAAAAGATTCTGGAATTTTTAAGCAAAGATGCCCGCACCCCCTTCCTGGAAATTGCCCGGCAATGTCATGTTTCGGGCGCATTAATTCACCAAAGGGTAGAAAAAATGCAGGAAGCCGGAATCATTTCCGGTTCCCGGTTTTGTATTGAACCCAAGGGATTGGGATACCATACCACGGCTTTTGTAGGCATACAGGTTAATCTGATCAATACCCGCACACACGAAGAGGTCTTTGAGAAAATCTTACTCATTCCCGAGGTGGTAGAGTGTCATCATACTACGGGCAAATACTCGCTTTTTTTGAAAATATACGCCCACAATAATGAGCATTTAAAAAAGATACTGGTCGAAAACATTCAATCGATTCTGGAGGTTACTGCTACCGAAACTTTTATTTCGCTGGAAGAAGGTTTTCGCCGACAACTGCCTACTGACCTGGAATAAACCCGTGATTACTTCCTGAAAAGCAAAAAGTTGATTTTTTCACTTCCCGGAGTATAAAACAGAAAGCCGGCAACCCCATGGCTGTTTGGCTTTTTTTTGTACTTTGGTCTCCACAAAAATAACCTTATGAAGTTTACTGCAGAACAGATAGCCGCAGCATTGGGCGGCACCATTGAGGGAAATCCGAAAGCAGAAGTTTCCACGCTTTCGAAGATTGAAGAGGGGAAACCCGGCAGTTTAAGTTTCCTGGCTAATCCGATGTACACCAAATACATCTATTCCACAAAGGCCGACATCATCATTGTCAATCAGGATTTTGTTCCGGAAAAGCCAATTCATCCCACCCTGATACGGGTAAAAGATGCCTATTCGGCTTTTACCGACCTTTTACGCATGTACGAAGAGGCCAAAAACAATAAAACCGGCATCTCAGAAAAAGCTTCCATAGCCGAATCTGTCCAATTAGGAAAAAACGTTTACATTGCCGATTATGTTGTTATTGGAGAAAATACAACCCTGGGAGACAATGTAAAAATTTATCCCGGCGCAATTGTGGGCAGCCATTGTACCATAGGAAATGACACCACACTGTACGCAGGAGTAAAAATTTACGATGAGTGTGTTATTGGGAACCGTTGTACTTTGCATGCCGGAGTAGTTATTGGCGCTGACGGTTTTGGATTTGCACCACAAAACGACGGGACATACAAGAAAATTCCGCAAATCGGAAACGTCGTTATTGAAGATGATGTGGAAATCGGAAGCAACACCACCATCGACCGGGCCACGCTGGGCTCCACTCTTATTCACAAAGGGGTCAAACTGGATAATCTTATACAGATAGCCCACAACGTGGAAATCGGGGAGAACACGGTAATTGCCGCACAAACCGGTATTGCCGGTTCCACTAAAATTGGAAAAGGCTGTATGATTGGCGGTCAGGTAGGAATTGTTGGCCATCTAACCATTGCCGATCATGTAAAAATACAAGCGCAGTCAGGAATTAGCAAAAGCATAAAAAAAGAGGGCTCTCCCTGGGAAGGCTCTCCGGCATTTCACCTTCCTGATTTTTTAAGGGCTTATGCCCGGTTCAAAAACCTTGTTTCCATGGAACAACGGCTGACAAAACTGGAACGACAACAGCGTGAAAAAAAGTAAATTTACCCCATCAAAAGCACAGACAGACACTTTCCGGTTCGGAAAAGTGAAACCAAACAAAAAAAATACTAATTTTGTGCCCAATTTATTTAAATAAACATAATACCGTTTTAATGACTGAAAGGCAAACAACCCTGGAAATCCCGGTTTCCATAGAGGGACAGGGGCTGCATACCGGCACGTTGGGAAAGATGACATTCCTCCCTGCTCCCGCTAATCACGGAATAAAATTTAGGCGTGTGGACTTGGAAGGCCAGCCTGTTATTGATGCAACCATTGAAAATGTAATTAGTACCGACCGTGGGACCTGTATTGGCGTGAACGGCGCCAAAATCTTTACCATTGAGCATGTCATGGCTGCTTTTCGCGGCATGAATGTAGACAATGTCATGGTAGAGCTGGATATGGAAGAAATTCCGATCAAAGACGGTTCGGCAAAATATTTCGTGGAAGCCATTGAGCAATCCGGCATCAAAACACTGGATGCCCCCAGGGAATACATCGAGATTACCGAAAATATTAAACTTGAAATTCCTGAAAAGAAAACAGTGATAGAGATTCGTCCGTCCAAACGGTTCTCACTCAACGTTACCATTGATTTTGAATCAAGGGTACTGGGCGAGCAAACAGCAGAGATGGATGATATCTCCGAATTCAAAGATAAAATTTCTCCTTGCAGAACTTTTGTTTTTCTCCATGAACTTGAATTCTTGCTGAAAAACAATCTGATTAAAGGAGGTGATTTAAACAACGCCATTGTTTTTGTTAATCACCAGCTTCCGCAGGAAGAAATGGATTACCTTGCTGATCTTTTCAAAAAACCGCGTGTAAAAGTGAATGGCAACGGAATCCTGAATAATCTGTCGCTTTATTTCGACAACGAGCCGGCCCGCCATAAACTTCTCGACATGGTAGGTGATCTGTCTCTTCTTGGGAAACCCATTAAAGGACACGTAACCGCTTATCGTCCCGGGCATCATGCCAATACGGAATTTGCCCGTTTAATTGCCGAAAAACTTAGCGTTTTAAGCCATGATTAAAGAACCACCTTTCGATATTTATACCGAACCGGTGTACGACATCAACCGGATAAAAAAAACGCTTCCACATCGTCCGCCTTTTTTACTGGTTGACAAAATATTGGAAATCTCTGATGATCACATCATCGGTTTGAAGAATGTGACCATGAATGAGCCGTTTTTTGTCGGACATTTTCCGAATGAACCCATCATGCCCGGCGTGTTACAAATTGAAGCAATGGCTCAGGTTGGGGGTATTTTTGTGCTACATGGCATTCCCGATCCGGAAAATTATTCCACCTATTTTTTGAAGGTGAATAATGTACGGTTTCGTTCTAAAGTTGTTCCGGGCGATACCCTTGTTTTTTCACTTGAGCTGGCGGCTCCTATCAAAAGAGGGATTTGCGACATGCACGGAAAAATTTTCGTGGGAAACAAACTGGTGATGCAAGGCGATTTGGTAGCACAAGTGGTAAAAAATAAACAGTAAAATGAATCAACCTTTAGCCTACGTTCATCCTCAGGCAAAAATTGCACCGAATGTTGTAATCGAGCCTTTTGTTAATATCGAAAAAAATGTAGAAATTGGTGAAGGAACCTGGATCGGCTCCAATGTAACGATTATGGAAGGAGCCCGTATCGGGAAAAACTGTAAGATTTTTCCCGGGGCAGTGATTGCTGCCATTCCCCAGGACCTTAAATTTTCAGGCGAAGAAACGCTGGTGAAGATTGGCGATAATGTCACCATTCGCGAATTTGTTACCATCAACCGCGGAACCAAAGCCAATTGGGAAACCGTAGTGGGAAATAATTGTCTTTTAATGGCATACGTACATATTGCCCACGACTGTATTCTCGGAAATAATGTTATCCTTGCCAATGCCTGTAATTTAGCCGGCCATATCGAAATTGACGATTTTGCCATTATTGGCGGCATGTCGGCCGTTCATCAGTTTGTTCACATTGGCAAACACAGCATGGTGGGCGGTGGAAGTATGGTGAGCAAGGATGTTCCGCCATTTACCAAAGCCGGAAGACACCCCATCTCTTTTGTCGGAGTAAATTCCATTGGACTCAGAAGAAGGGGCTACTCCAACGAGCAAATTAATTTTATCCACGATGTTTACCGGAATCTTTACCTGAAAGGACGAAATATTTCTCAGGCTACCGATTACATCGAAGCCAATATGCCGATTAACAAAGACAGGGATGAGATTCTCAGCTTCATCGCAAACTCACAACGCGGCATAATGCGCGGATATCGAAGAGTAAAAGAGTAATTTTTTAAAACACCTTATTGTTTTATTATGGCAACAACAGCAGACTTCAGAAACGGACTGGTCATTGAACACAACGGCGAATTATGGACCATCGTTGAATTTCAACATGTAAAACCGGGAAAAGGCCCGGCCTTTGTTCGTACAAAACTAAAAAATGTAAAAACCGGACGTGTTCTGTCCAACACCTTTACCTCCGGAGTAAAAATTAACGTTCAACGTATTGAAAAAAGAAGTTACCAGTTCCTTTATCGCGAAGGAGAACAGTATCATTTTATGAATACGGAAGATTACGAGCAAACCTTTTTGGATGAAGCCATGATTCCTGCTCCTGACTTATTAAAAGAAGGAGATTTGGTTACCATTGCTTTTCATGCTGAAACAGAGTCTCCTATTGCCTGTGAAATGCCTGCTTACGTTACACTGGAAGTAGTTTACACCGAACCGGGTGAAAAAGGGAACACCGCTACCAATACTTTTAAAGATGCCAAACTCGAAACCGGTGCTATTGTAAAAGTGCCTCTTTTCATCAATATCGGAGATAAAATTAAGGTGGATACCCGAACACACGAGTATTCTGAAAGAGTGAAAGAATAAATTTTACGCGATTAAAAAAGGAAAGCCGGAATTAAAAAAGTTCCGGCTTTTTTTATGATTCAACCAAATCTTGTTCTTTTCTGAGGTCGTAAACATCCAAAGCCACCAGAATAGCCATAAAACCCCATACAGGAACCGAGAGCTTATCAGTATCCAGAAAATTATTTAAAAATCCGTGAACAAAATAGGTAATCAGCCCAAGGGTAATTACCAGGCTTAACCATTTTACTTCTTTGTCATCAGAACGGGAATGAATGGTCAAACCAAGAAAAACAGCATAACCAAATAATAACAGGACGGAAAGCAAGCCTAAAATTCCCTCTTCGGAAAGTGGGCCGAGATACTCGCTGTGTGCTGTCCCCCGGTCTCCCAAGTTAGTAGAAATAACCGTCCGTTCGCTGGCCATCTGAAAAGGTGCATAAACAAATTGATACGTTCCTGGTCCCCATCCCAACAACGGACGTTGATCAAACATCCGGATCGCAGATGCCCACCGGTTTAACCGCTCCAGATTGGAAGCATCTGACGAAATATTAGTCATCGACTGCAGGTGTTGTTCCATATTGGTAGAAGAATCCTGGCGATTTTTTTCCATTCGGTCTAAAACCGACTGGTAAGAAAGTATTCCTATTACGACCAATACCACTGTCCCCAGAGCTACCCAACGAAAACGAATACGCAGCAAAACAATGACCAGGACAATAGCAGCCACTCCCAGGCTCAGCCAGGCCGCCCGGGTATACGACAGAACCACAGCTACTGTAAACAACGCAAAAAAGGGCAAAACCACCAGCACTTTTTTCCAAAAAGAATAGCCGGAAGCCAGCAACATTCCTCCCAACACCGGCAAATACATGGCAATGGCTGCTCCATAAGCCGTGTGGTCATTATAGAACGGAGACATCACCCAATGGCCTGAATCTTCGTCAAAACCATGGGCAGCATGACGAATCAGGGTATAGACAATAACTCCGCTTAAAGCAACTATGTAAAGCCACAAAAAACGATAGATATTGCGTTTTTGGCGAAACATGGGCACAGCCACAAAATAAAAAGGAATGACAAACCATATTCGCGACAGCAGATGTTTAAACGAAACCAACGGCAACTGGCTGGTAACAGAAGTAACAAACATCCACAAAAGACTAAAATACAACAGATAAGATAAAGGATGAGCCGCCACGCTCCGCGGATAACGGCGGGTCAGCAATACATTTCCCAAGAAAACAATCACCACACCAAACATCAGCGGTTCAGTAGGTATTGACAATGCGGCTCCGATACGCGGATCCTGGAAGTTAATCGCTAACGGCGTAAAAAAAGTAATGAACAACAATACCTTATCCAAAGAAACAAGGTAATAATAAGCAACAATCAACACCAAAGGCAAAACAAAAAACCACAACGTTTCACGCCGGATCAAAAAATACAATCCTCCCCACAAAAACAGCCCCACAAGAAGGTATAAAAGGATAATATTTCTTGTTTTTGCCACAGGCCGCATCACTACTGCTCATTTTGTCCTGATCTTTTCTTTTCCAGAAAAGAAATGACTACCAGAGAAAGTGTAAATACCGACAAGACCGAGATAAGAACGATGAGCCAGCGGATAGGATAATCCTTTTTATCAGGAACAAACGGATAAGTAACCACGTTGGTATAAGTCACATTGGAAACCACATGACGATATTCCAATTCATAATTCAATTTTACCTGAACGTAGGCAGCGGCTTCTTTTTTTAACATATTCACCAGTTGCACCAGCTCTCCGCCGTATTTTCCCATATTCCTTGCCAGCCGTTTTGCTTCAGCCACATCCGCTTTCGATGGATTGGTCTGCACATTATGCAAATAGGCTTTCATAATCTGCTGTGACTGATAATCATATTCAAAAATTCCTTCTTTCGTTCCCAACTCACGCAAGCGATTTTTCAACGAATCCATAAAAACCCGTTGCCGGTGCAACTGTCCGGCATAAGCATCAGCCAGCTCTCTAAATTTCTCTTTTTGCATACGGCGTACTTTCCGGTTATAAAAATCCAACAAAGCATCGACCATCAGCTTCGCCGTATCCGGACTTTTATCCAAAACAGCAACTCTTACCGCTTCATAACTGGTTTTGGAGATAGAAACATTTTCGTGATACTGGCGCAACAACTCGGTAAGATAATATTTGTAATGCGGATCAATTTCATAGTGTTTCCCCAAAGAAAATTTACGGATCATACTATCCACAATATCCTGTGACTGAAAGATCTGTATCATCTGTTCCGTGGTACTTTCTTTGGAATAAGCTTTGATATTATCAGGATAGACCACAGCATATGATTTATACAGCGGCGTAATAAACCGTGGTCCGGAAAAAAAAGCGGACAGCGCCGCAGTAAGCAAAACAATGATTAAAAGATGGTATTTCCATTTCATTAAAATCTTCCAGCTCTCCCGGCTGTCAAATTGATAATCCATAGGTTTTGTTTTAAAAATAAGATTGATGCGCTTCGGCGCAACCAGTTTTTAGAAAATAAATCTCTTTCTTTAAAAAAATCAAAAGTAGAAAAATTAACGGGGATATGAAAGAAAAAAATCCCTTTCCCCGTGCGAAACAGCAAACTGCTGTCAGGCTGTTTTTTCCGAAACAAGCAACCAGAACTTTTTCACATCCAATGTTTTCATTAAAACCCCCATTAACAATCCCACTCCCGGAAGTAACAACAACTGCATTTTCCATGATAAAATGCCTGCCTCCTGCAGGAGCAGCCCGGCCAAGAAAGTTCCGGCAAGCAATACAAAAAGGCGAAGCCACAAATCGCGCCGGATGTTCAGCCGCACCAACCGGAAGGCGAAGATCAGCTGAAGAACCGCTGTGCCCCATTGTGTAACCAACGTAGCCACTGCCGAACCCACTGCCTGATAATGCGGAATAAGCAAAAAATTCAAGGTAAAATTAATTATAAGTCCGGATAAAGCGATTCCGTTTAACACCCGCAGGTTATTATTAGCCGTAAGTAAAGTCCCAAAAATATAATTCGAAGCAATTCCGGCAAAGCCCCACATCAAAAGCCGGAAAATGGTTGCCGACTGTTCCATTCGCAGTTGATACGCCATGGCCGTTTCGCCATGACGAACCGGGTACATCCATTGCATCAAATCTTTGGCAAAAAAATGAGTGGTTACGGCACCGATCACAACCCCTGTCATCATAATCGAAAACGCCAACCGGACCAGATTATCCACCGGAATCTTATCTTTCAGCATTTTTGAAAAGAGAGGCAGTAACAATACAGCAAAAAGATAAGCCAGATTCTGGGCCGCATCCAGCAACCGGAAGGCCTGTGCATAAACTCCCGCCTGCTGGTCGCCTACCGGAACCGGCAAAAGCCGCTCAATCATCACACTATCCATCCGGGAATAAAAACTCATCAGCAAAACCAGTAAAGCAAAAGGGAAACTCCGGCGTAAAACCAACTTAAAAAAGTCCACATCCCATCGCAGGGTAAGCTTACCGGATTTCTTCAGCAACACCACCCAGGCCACTGCAGCAGTCAGCAAATAGGCCACCGTTTGTGCATAAACAAACCACTCGATGGAAAACCGCCCATGAAAAATTCCGGTCCACAGCAGCACCCCCACCATACCGATCATGAGTATACGGTCCATGACCGAGAGCACGCTGTCAACAGTAAACATGAGCAAACCCGAAATATTTGACCGTAAATACAGAATAAACGAAAGCAAAAACTGATTAAATCCTACCCAGGCCAAAAGATAAAGTTGGCGTCCGCGATAGCCAATCAGCCAAGCCACCAGAAAGATCAGTACTCCATAAACAACGCCCAGTAATAATTTCATTACGGCCATTCCGCCGAAGTGCTCTTTCAGCTGATCATGATTCCGGGCAATGTTCCGGTTATTAAAATTCGTAATTCCTAAATCGAGAAAGATGTAAAAAAGATAGGAGAAATTGAAAACTGCAAAATAAAATCCGTATTCCCGGCTTCCCACCATATTCTGTACGGTTCTGTCAATACCGAGAATCCAAAAGGGTTTCACCAGTAAATTCAGGAAAAGTAAAAAGACCAGGTTTTTCAGAAATTTCTTCTGCATTTCACAAAGATATACAAATGCGCGGCAACTTCCGTTTTTGCGGTTTTAAAACCCAAGCTGGAAAAAGAAATTATGAAGAACACCCGGCAACAGCACAACCGTTAACATCATTCCGAAAATTGCCCCCCAGAAGTGCGCACTATGTCCAACATTGTCCGTACCTTTTCGCTGCATATAAGCGGTATAAACGAGATACAGGATTCCGAAAAGCCACGACGGAATAGCAAAAGGAATGGGGAAAAGATAAATGCTGCCCGTGGGAAAAATCAGGATACTTGAAAATACCACAGCCGACACAGCTCCCGAAGCTCCCACAGCACTGTAATACACATTGTTTTTATATTTTCCGTAATCGAAAAGTACCGAGAACAAAACCCCGCCGAGATAAAACAAAAAATAGTAAAACAAGCCCTTTACCCCATAGTTTAAACGGAAAGCACGTTCCACAATATTCCCGAAAGAATACAGCACCCACATATTGACCAATAAATGCAGCCATCCTGCATGAACCAGGGCATACGTTCCAAACCGCCATACTTCTTCGCGGTGATGAATTTGATACGGGCTAAACTTTAAACGACTAAACAAAGAAGAATCATTAAATGCCCAAATGGAAACCACCACCGTAACTGCAAGAATAAAAATATTCATAAAAAAAAGTCTTTATTTTCAGGCAAAAATAAGCAAAAGCCGACATTTTCCTTTTCCGGCTTCCCACTATTTTGTAATTTTGCATAAACAAACAAACTAAATTTAACATGGACTACTCCAGATATCAGTGGCCCGACAAAAAAATTCTGATTGCTGATGATGACAGCCTGTCAAGAAGATATTTTGCGAAAGTACTGGAACCCACAAAAGCTACTCTTTCCTTTGTACGAAACGGGAAAGAAGCTGTAGCCTACTGTAACGACCATCCCAGAATTGACCTGGTTCTGATGGATATTAAAATGCCCATTAAAGATGGACTAACCGCCACACGAGAACTGAAAAAAAACTTCCCCCAAATTCCGGTTATTGTTGAAACGGCTTATGCTTTTGACTATGACAAAATAAACTCTTTAAAATCAGGAGCCGACGAATACATTACCAAACCCATCCTGCGCGAAAAGCTTTTCGATATGATGGAAAAATATCTGAACGTATAACTACCGGCCACGGCTCAACACATTTTAACTCGAAAAATCTGTATAATAATTACAGATAAGCTGAAATAAGGGGTAACCGCCAAAGAATTGTTTTAACAAAAGTAATTCTCACCCTTTATTTCATACTTTTGTGAAAACAAAATCATTTAAAGTTCTGGTTATCATGGAAGGAAAGGGGAATAAATCATTAGACAGCCTGCTTGAGGATTATAAACGTGATTTAAATGCTGAAATCAAACGGCGATTGGAAATCGAGGACATTTTAAAACAAAACCAGGAGCGATACCAAATTATTACCAGCCTTACTTCTGATTATGTCTTCGAAACCAGGGTCTTTCCTGATAACAGAAGAGAAATTCACTGGGTAGCAGGTTCTTTTAAAAAAATTACCGGCTATTCTTTTCAGGAATATTCTAAAATTACCGGATGGCCCAAGATTTTACATCCCGAAGACCATGATAAAGATACAGAGGCCTTTCAAAAATTATTAAAAAATCAACGTGTAAACACAGAAGTGCGTTTAGTCCATAAAAACGGGAAAGATGTCCATGTTCAAACTTCCTGTATTCCGGTTTGGGACAAACAGAACAATCGGTTAAAAGCCATCATTGGCGCAGTAAAAGATATTTCCGAAGAAAAACGCAGTCATTTGTTCCGGGAAATCCAGTTCAATATTGCCCATCGCATGATCACTTCCCATACATTACAAGAGCTTTTTATTACCGTGAAAGATGAGCTCAATAAAGTGATTGATGCCAAAAATATTTTCATTGCCTTATATGACCCCAAAGCCGATAAACTAACCACCATACTTGGTGCTGACGAAAAAAAATACGTCAAAGAAATTCCCCCTCATCATTCCCTTTCTGCCATTGTTATGAAGAAAAGGAAAACCATGCTCTTCAAAAAAAAGGAGATCCTAAAATTGGCCCGAAAAGGGGAAATTACTTTAATAGGCGCCCGATCAGAAAGCTGGATGGGAGCTCCTCTTATCATTAAAAACCGTCCTTTGGGAATCATGGCAGTTCAAAGTTATTCTGATCCGAATGCTTACGACGATAAAGCCAAAGAAATTTTCAGCACCATTGCCAGCCAGTTAAGCCTTTATATCGAACAAAAGAAAACCGAAGAATTTGACCGGAAACTGTCCAAAGCCGTAGAGCAAAATCCCGCTTCCATCGTCATCACCGATACCGACGGAAATATCGAATACATCAATTCCAAGTTCACAGAAGTAACCGGTTACACCCTGGAAGAAGCCATTGGCCAAAACCCAAGAATCTTAAAATCAGGAGAACACGACCTGGCTTTCTACAAAAACCTATGGAACACTATTTTATCCGGAAAAGAGTGGAACGGAGAATTCCTGAACAAAAGAAAAAACGGCGAGTTGTATTGGGAAAACGCACTCATCTCCCCTATTTTTAATAACACCGGAGAAATCACCCACCTGCTCGGCATAAAAGAAGATATCACCGAGAAAAAGAAACTGTGGGAAGAATTGATAAAAGCCAAAGAAAAAGCGGAAGAAAGCGACCGGCTGAAAACGGCATTTCTGCAAAATATCTCACACGAAATCCGCACACCGCTTAATGGAATACTGGGTTTTGCCGAACTCCTGGCAATGGAAGATTATCCGGCCCAACAAATCAAAACTTATGCAAGTTATATTTTAAAAAGCGGACGCCGGCTGCTTAACCTGATCAATAATATTATTGATATCTCCCGAATTGAATCGGGTTCCATTCCGCTGAAGATCGTTCCTTTTTCGCTTAACCAGTTACTAAACGAACTACGCCAACCTTTTGAGTTACAGGCCCAAAAGAAAAACCTGAGCATTCAATTCCGGTTTTCGCTCCCCGACGGAGAAGACACCATACAAACAGATCCTGAAAGACTCACACAAATCATCAATAACCTGCTGGGAAATGCACTGAAGTTCACCGAGAAAGGGAGCATCGAATTGGGATATCAAAAACAGGAACATGAGTTTCTGTTCTGGGTAAAAGACACCGGCCGAGGCATTTTCCCCCAGCATCAGAAGCTGATTTTCGAACGTTTTTATCAAGCCGACACTTCCATCTCTCGCGATTTTGAGGGAGCCGGACTGGGGCTTCCCATCAGTAAAAATCTGACCGAGTTGCTGGGTGGAAGAATGTGGTTGAAATCTGTCCCGGGAAAAGGTTCCACCTTTTATTTTACCTTGCCGTTATCAACAACAAAAATGCAAAAAGCGCCCTCTTCCGGAGAAAATCAAAAACCGGTACGGCTTATAAAACAAAAGAAAAAACCGGTAATTCTCATAGCAGAAGACGACGAAACCGGATTTCTGTATCTCAAGGCAATCCTATCTCCACAAAATGTGGAAATCATCCGTACGATCTCCGGTAAAGAAGCCGTGGCATTAACCAAAAAACACCCAGAGATCGACCTGGTTTTGATGGACATTAAACTAACGGAATTAAACGGTTTGGAAGCCACCCGACAAATTAAGGCTTTTCGCCCTACCCTGCCGGTAATTGCCCAAACAGCTCACGCTTTTGCATCAGACAAAGAGGCTGCCCTGAAAGCCGGTTGCGATGATTTTATCACAAAACCTATTGCCCAAAAGAAATTGATCCAAATACTAAATCATTACATCGGAAAAAATCCGGATGCCGAAAGCTGATTTTGCCGTCTGGTTACGATATCACTTCTACTACCTCATCGGCATGGCCTAACAAAGATTTCACCATTTCCTGCCAGCGTTTGGGGAAAGAAGCCTTGGATTCGGGAGTAGCCTGCGGACCAATGGCAGTCATAAGTACCGAGCGGGGCTCCACTACTTTGCCAGGACGATATTTCAAAGCCACCGAAGCACCGGTATCCGTTCTTGTCAAACGGACATCAGCATCCATTTCCACACCAAAAAACAGCAAATCACGACGGCGGAAACGTCCTTGTTGGATCCCGCTAAAACCGCTGTCACCCAGTCCGGCACCGGTAATATTTGATAAAACACTTCCGGTTACCCCGGCATTATCTTGAGCAGCCTGCCGGCGAAGTTCCACTTTGATGTATCCCCTTTTGGGCATTTCATCAGGAAAAAGTGCCGCCAGACCTTTTTGGGCCATCATGTATGCACCGGCAACCACACCACAGCTGTGGCCGGCCATTTTAACTACCTCAAGATATTTAATCTCAACAATTCCTTTCTCGGCAGAACCAAGAAATTCGGCTAAATCATCATATAAAACAATCGGTTTTACCGTATCAAAAAATTCAGGATAATTCATTTTATTTCATTTTAATCGTTAATAAATAATATTTACAACCCCGAAGCCAACACATCTACAATATGTGCCACTTTAATGGGAAGTTTGTGTTTTTTAATATAACCGTACTGATGCATCAAACAGGAAGAATCGGTAGAAACAATATATTCCGCACCGGTTTCCAGTGCATTCTGTACTTTTTGCTCCGCCATGGCCGTACTAATGGGTTCGAATTTAACAGAAAAAGTCCCGCCAAAACCGCAGCAAGTATGGGTATCTTTCATTTCTATCAGTTCCAGCCCCTTCACATTTTTAAGCAAGGTTCGGGGCTCATCGGTCAATCCGTATTCGCGCAAAGCAGCACACGAATCGTGATAAGTAATTTTATGCTCGAATACCGATCCAAAATCCGTTTTATGAATCACATTCACCAGAAAATCGGTGATCTCATAAATATTTTGCGTTAATCGCTTATATTCAAGGTGATATGCCGAATTATGGAACAGCTCGTGATAATTATTTTTAATGTACCCAATGCAGCTGGCTGATGGTCCGACCACCGGACGATCCGAAGAGAAGTCGTCCATAAATTTGATTCCGAGTTTTTTGGCTTCGTCCCAAAACCCACTGTTAAAAGCCATCTGTCCGCAGCAAGTCTGATTAGGATTATAATGCACTTTCAGGCCGGCCTTTTCCAATACTTTCACCATATTAAAACCGGTTTGCGGATAAACCTGATCAATAAAACAGGGAATAAAAATATCCACATCGGTGATTTCTTTCTTTTTCATCTGTTTACTCAATCATTTAAATTTTCCATTGAAAACAGGGCCGATTTTTCCAGTTCATCCCAATAATCCGGATAGGACTTCTTCACCACTTCCGGATTTTTGATGCTTACCGAGTCAAAAGGAATAGCCAGCGGAGCCAGGCTCATGGCCATCCGGTGGTCGCCATGACTATTAAAGACAAGCTCACCGGAAACTTTATCTTTTTCTCCCGGGATCAGGTGATAAACTTCTCCTTCTTTCAAAATCTCCGTACCAATTTTTCCCAGTTCCTGTTGCATACTCCGGATACGGTCCGACTCTTTAATCCGCAAATGCTCAATTCCACTAAATTTTCCTTCCACCCCCAAGGCAGCGCAAGCCACCATCACCGAAGGGACAATATCCGGTGCACTCCGAAAGTCAAAATCAATGGAAGCTGCTTTTTCTCCGTGATGGGTCAGTAGCAAGCCATCATCCTGAAAATCAGAACGAACCCCCAGTTTTTCAAAGACAGGAATCAAAAACCGATCGCCTTGAACACTTTCATCAGTCAATCCCGGCAAGAATACGGATGAATCCGGCAAAAAAGCCACCATTTCATACCAAAAGGCAGCCGCACTCCAGTCAGATTCCACGCGCATTTTTTCTACCCGATAAGTTCCTTCTTCCACTTGGATTTCTTTGGGAGAAACCGACACCTGGGCTCCAAAATTCCGCATTAAAGTGGCCGTCATATCAATATAAGCCGATGAAACCGGCTCGGTTTCAAGCCGGATTGTAAGGCCTCCGGGCAGATAAGGTGCAATTAACATCAATGCCGAAACATATTGCGAACTGGCCGAGGCGTTAAGGTGTACTTCGCCGCCATTCAGTTTACTGCCCCGTATCAACAAAGGCGGAAAATTTTCTTTTTCGGTATATTCCACATCAGCGCCCAGGCTGCGAAGTGCATCCACCAGTGCGCCCACCGGCCGCTGACGCATTCTTTCTTCACCAGTAAGCAGCCATCTTCCATCCTGGTTTGCCAAATAGGCCAGCAAAAACCGGAAAACGGTTCCGGCATTATGCGTATCCAAAGAAAGCGGAATTTCCGAACCGGCACAGGTATTGATAAAACTCAGATAAAGCCGCATCATATACGTATCTTCCGCTTCCGAAAGATTATCAAAAAGCACCTTGCTCCGCGCCATGGCACGCATAACCAGCAACCGGTTGCTGATGCTTTTGGATGCCGGAAGAAGGTAAGTTCCGGTTAGCTTTTTATTATTATACTGAATATTAATCATATATCAATTCTCATTGGTTATTCAGGTAAGATTGTAATACTTCACGAACCGTTTCTTCCGAAACGGCAATATCCGGGACAGCTTCTCCTGTCTTTTTCAACAAGGTAAAACGTAACTCTCCTTTCTGATTTTTTTTATCCTGCCGCATCAGATGCAAAAGTACAGGAATGTCACTTTCAGTAAAACAAAGCCGTTCAAAAATACCATCAATGGTATGGTAAATTTCACGGGCATCCTCCGCAGGAAGACCGGTTTGCTTTGTAGAAATACGGGCCGCACAAATCATTCCGGCAGCCACTGCTTCGCCGTGGGTAGCCGGCGAATCGGAAGACATCAAAAAAGTTTCCAGTGCATGCCCGGCAGTATGCCCGAAATTCAGGATTTTCCGCAGGCCCGATTCGTGCTTATCTTTTCGCACCACCGTAATCTTGTCTTTTACCGACATTTTTGTAATAGCGGATACATCCTGAAGCAATGCAGAATAAGATTTGCCTTTCAGCCGCTCCCACAGTGGTTTATCCATAATCAAAGCATATTTGATCACTTCAGCCATACCGGAACGGAGATGCTTTTCCGGCAACGTATCCAAAAACAGCGGATCAATAATCACGGCTTTCGGATCGGCAAACAACCCTACATGGTTTTTGTATTTCTGAAAATCCACGCCGGTTTTAGAGCCAATGGCCGCATCAACCTGGCCAAGCAATGTGGTAGGAATATTAATAAAATCAATTCCCCGTTTGTAGGTAGCAGCGGCAAATCCGCCCAAATCAGTAATTACACCGCCCCCCAGATTTATCAAGAGGGCCTTCCGGTCAGCTTCCATCCGGGTAAGCTGGTCCCATACCGAAACAACCGTTTCGATATTTTTGTTGGACTCACCACTTAAAATGCGAAGAATCCCCACCGAACCGGGATGAGGAATCCGGCCCAGCAACAACGGAAGACAGTTTTTCTCTGTATTTTCATCCGTCAGCACAAAGACTTTCGAATAACCGGAAGAAAAATTCCACACCTTATCCAATGCCCCGCGCCCCGTGATGTGAGGTACTTTTTTTAACAGATATGAAACCGGTTCTTTGTGCATGCCACAAAGATAGAATTTTTCAGGTTGCATTCTCCCCCGAAGAGGGACAAAATTCCTGACGCTTCTTCCTTGGAAAAGAAGCAGTCCGACACCTGCAACAAACTATAAACAAACAGGTTAGTTATTTTCTTTCTTTTTCGGGCTGGGATTCTTTTGCTCTGCTGCTCCGGTTTTACCGGCCGCTTTTGTCTGTTTCTTTTCTTCGCGTTTCATTTCGCGTTGCTGTTTATTATTGAAACCAATGGTAGAAAGGATACCACTCAGATTACTTTTCCACAAATAATTGATAAACGATTTCTGCGGAACCCGTTCAAAATAAACAATTCCTTTTTTCACATGTCCCAGGAAAGGCGGATTATTATTTTTTACCACAATCCCATTAATCATCAGGTTAGCAAACGGGCTCCAAACACTCCGGCTTTGCTGCGATTTCTTCCGGCTGTATAACCGAAGTTTCATTTTCTTGTACAGAAAATCCACACTGCCGCGAGCCGAAAAATTATCTCCCGTAATCATCGGAACCTGCAAGCTTCCCACACCGGATTTTACTGTAATACCCAGTACATTTTCGGTCAGCGGATTAAACTGGGTAAGATCTATTTTTCCGGTTTCGGCAGAGAACCACCATTGCTGATTCGGTGCAAAATAGGGCATCACCAGGGTGAAATCCATATTCGCCTGTTTCATCAATTTTCCTGAGCCCTGGAACTTCCATACCAGATTGGAATCACCCGGCATAAAATGGTTGGTCACATTAATCGAAGTCACATTAAAATGATCGATGAAAAAGATCCCCGGATTTTTTGATTTTACCTCGTATTCGAAATAAGAGAGCATACTGTTGTTCAGCTGAACCGTATCAATTCTGAATTTATACGGAATAGCATTCAGCACATCTATCGGCATCGGTTTCACCACATTCCGCCGCGGATAATGCATGTCTCTTTCAAACCGGACACTCAGGTTGTTCAAATCCAGTTTCCCAAAATGAATAAAATGGCCATTCAACAGGTCACCAGGGCTAAACCGCTCCATTACAGCACTTTTTCCATAAAGTGTTATCCGGTCGGTTTGATACCCGGCACGGGCAAAAAACGCTTTCCGGTCAAAACGGGGAGTCAGCGTAATGGAATCAAAACGGATTCTTCGCTCCGGAAGATTAATCCGGATATCCCGCATCCGAAATGTGTACATACTGTCGCCACTAATCACCGGACGATCTTTTAAATTGATGAACATATTCTGGAACAACGCATCGGAAGAATCGGGCAAAAATGGTTTTCCCAACTGGATTCCCTGGGTATGAATGGTCAGTTTCATAATGTTTACCAGCTTGTTCATCCGGTCATACTGATAGCTTAGATTTACATTTCCGAGAAATGTACTGTCAATATGAACCCCTTCTACAAAACGGGTGTAGCGGTTAAAAAAGCCACTGGTCAGAAAAGCAAGTGATCTTTTCTTACTTTCGGTGTTGTTATTAATGATATTAACCCATACCGACGGAACATTCCAATTTTTAATATGCAAAAACCGGGTTGTTCCTCCCCGAAGAAATATATGCTCAAAAGACATATTATTCACGAAGAAATAAGAAAACATCTGCCGGTTCGACGGATCAACCATATCGGGAGAGAAATTCGTACCAATAATTTTTAACACATGAAAACGACTGGTTGCCGACTGTAACGCAATACGGTCAGCTACCATTCTGAATTTCTGGTATTTTCCCACAAACACCAGCCGGTTAATGGAAAAATCCCATTGTTTTATCAAATTACTGTCCGGTACCAGAGCCAACAACCGATTAGGATGATAAAGCAAGTTGATTCCGTTAAGCTGAAGCGAACTGAATTGTTTTACTCCATTTCGTATTTCCAGCATTCCATTTACAAAACGCAGACTGTCGAAAACCAGTTTCCAGCGACGCAAATTACTTCCATCACGGTCAGACATCATTCTCATAAAATGGATCATACCTTTCGGCGAATCAAAAACAGCTTTTCCAAACACAATGCTGTCAGAATAAAAAAGCCGGTGATAACGGACTCCCTGTAACGAAACAGTCGGAATGCTGATACGGAACTGCAGGTTCGAATCAGAAAGCTGGTTAAGCTGTACATTTTTCAGGAACAAGATTCCGGAATCGCTGTTAAGAACCGTTTTTTGCCACTGAACCGTCAGGTGATTGCTTTTCATGCGCGTATCCTCAAAACGGGCCTGCCAGCTTTTGGGAGCCGAAAGAACATGCGCCGTATCGTATCCCATTTTAAAACGATGCAGTTTTAGATTTACCCGGCTACGAATGGAAAAATCTTTATCCGGTGTACGGGATACCAGCGAGAAACTGCTTTTACGAATCTGCACATAACCAATATTGGTTTTCAAAGGAATTTGTGGAGAGCCCGTCTGCCGCCCCAAACTGTCCAGACCTTTATTCTGTTCATCTTTCTGCCGGAAAGAATGCAAATCAGCACGATACAAATAAGCACCGCGTGCTTTCAGAACATGACGGAAAAGCAAAGAATCCGGCTGAAAACGGGTCAGCAGCAGCTGTCCTGCTTTTAGCGAATCATATCCGGCAGAATCATTCCGGAAATACCGGATACCTTTCAGCCGGAAAAACTTCTTATCAAAGGTTACATCACGTACAAAGGATCTGATATTTTTTCTTTCATCCGTATAGCTGCTTCTTTGCACATGGAAATAAACCGAATCGTAATGCAATCCTGCATCGGGACCAGAAAAACGGGTATCCTGTACGCTGTCAGCAAAAAAGTCAAGACCAGATGCTGTGATATGGAAATAACCGGTTTTCCGGAAAGAAACTTTTCCGCGGTGAATAACGATCTGTTCCGGGACAAGGGTTGCCAAAGCATCCGGCCAACGGATTTCTCCCGACCGGCAGCTGCTGTCGCGAATCACCCGGATATCCGGATCTTCTAAAGCAAAAGCAAGCAACTGACGTTTTTGGCGTTGCCATCGCATCACCGAAAAATGACGGATCACCAACTGCTTTGCCCCATAAACCGAAACAGGACTTGTTTGTTCCGCCGGGCACCGGGTACGAACATTCAGGTCATTTACCTGTAATTGTTCACGTGAAGAATTATAGGAAACCAAACCACTTTCTACCTTCACCCGGTTGGGAATATTGCGCCACAAAAGATGATTTAACGAAAATTTCAACGTATCAAAATGCAACTCCCTCACCGGCTCAGCCAACACACGCCGATCGGCCCACAAACCATTTACCTGTATATTGACACGCCGGAGTTCCATTGTCGTATCTTCTTTTTTATCAATATGATAAATATGCACATGGCGTAAATCAAGCGTATCCAACGAAAGCAAATGATACGCCGTAAAAAGCTGACGCAGCCAGCGCATGTTGTCTTTTTGTTTTTTTGACGATGATTTTTCCCGGAATACGGCCTGCCCGCCTACTACTCTAAAAGAGCCCAGCTTAAACCACGATTTTTTTTGTTTTTTCTGTTTCCGGGTATGCAATCCGCTCACGGCAGCCCAACGTAAAAAGATAGAAGTGACCGGCTTTGCTTTTTCATTGTCACCCAACAGGTTCAGATGAATTCCTCTCAAAAACAGCTTTCTGTTTCTGGTTGAATAAAAAGCCGAATCCAGGGCAATATCCAATTTCTCCGGAGCCGAAAAGCGATGGAAATCACGAACCGTTAACTCCAGGTTGTCGAAAAAAATAGGATGCAGTGTATCGCCGGCATATTTTACGGTTCCCATATTCCAAATAGTAAAATCATATTGGGCATTTCCGTAAATATCGGCACTTTTCTTCCCGTCCAGCTGAACTCTTCCAAAATGAATTTCTGTCTGACGGATTAAAAAACCAAAATGAATACGTCCGATCTGATGATTTTGCATGGCTTCGATTAACCCTGACGGATCAAAAGAAGAAGAAGTTGCCACTTTTTTGTGTTTTTTGGTAATTCCGAAAATAAATTCCGGTTTTTCCAGCAACAGGTTATCCACAATAAATTGCCGGTGCAACAAAACATCACCCAACGAAACGTTAGTCAGGACAAGACGGTGAAAAATGGCCTTTTTCAACAATGTTCCGGCCGCTTTATCAAAAACAACATGCTCAAAACGCAGCTCCGGCTTTTCAATGGTCAGTGTTCTGGAAAAAACCCCGACATCAATGCTTTGAAAATCCAATGTAATCTGACGATGAGACCGTTCGGAAACGATATACTTCATAGCAGCAGCCACCCATTGGTTACGGGTCAGATACAATCCTGCCGGCATTACGACCAGCAAAAATACCAGTACCGCTATTATTTTCCGTTTTCGTTTTGTCATTTCCCCGGATTTTCAAAAGCAACATTCACATAAACAGGAAGATGATCACTAAATCCACCATGATAAGCAAACCCGTTATATGTGCGATCAGGCTTTTGTCCCATATTTTTATTATCTCTTTCGAGCAAAAACGCTGCATCAAAGATATGAAA
Source organism: Candidatus Sulfidibacterium hydrothermale (assembly GCF_020149915.1). GTDB lineage: Bacteria > Bacteroidota > Bacteroidia > Bacteroidales > F082 > Sulfidibacterium > Sulfidibacterium hydrothermale. The sequence continues at coordinate 1,706,607 of NZ_CP083760.1, read as the reverse complement.
GCTTTTGTCATACACCCACATCCGGCCGGCAGGGTTCAATAAATTTTTTGAACATAAAAAACGATCGAAGATACTCCATCCCGACATGCCGCGAATGGTTCCTCCGGCAAGACCGAAATCGGCGTGCGAAGCAAGCGCAACAAGCGCGCCCCCGTCCGCATCCTGCAAGACACGCTGTAAACCACTGTCTTTCAACGATTCATTAAAATCACCCATAATCAAAATACGGGCTTCCGGACGACGCTGATACACCGAATCAACAACACGGATCAATGCTTTTGCGGCCTGTATTCTTTTATAAACCGTGGTCATTAATCCGCCATATCGCGATGGCCAGTGGTTAATAAATAAATGCAACGTATCGGTTCCCACCCGGCCTTTTACATACAAAATATCGCGGGTTCGCATAATTTTACCTGCAGTATCACGCACCGGAATGGCCTCTGAGCACAACAGATGAAAAACATTTTTACGATAAATCATCCCCACATCAATACCACGATGATCCGGCGACTCAAAATGAACAATCCCATAATCTTCACGCCGCAACGGAGTATTTTTCAAAAGATCTTCCAAAACAAACCGGTTTTCTATCTCGGCAAAAGCCATTACATCCATACCATGCCATCCGCCCATGGCAGCAATCACTTTAAAAATATGTTGCTGTTTTATCCGGTAACGCGCCATATCCCAGTGACGGATCCCACCAGGATCAAATTCATGATAATCCGACAAGGTATCTGTAAAAGGGTCAAAGTAATTTTCGGTATTGTAAAATCCGATACGGATAAACGGCCTGTTTTCCTTTACTTCCGGTTCTGTTGCATTCAGCAGCAAAAACGGGAACAAAAACAACAGGATAACAGAAACGGAAAAAAATAATTTCATCATCTTTTCAATTACAATTTTACACAATTTTCAACAAACTTCCAAATTTGTTTTTCTCCGGTCACCACCAGCTTCCGGCGCATACGTTTTTTTCTTTTTTCCACAAACCGTTTCTTTTTTCCTTTTCCCTATTTTTGCCCCAAACCAGAAAAACACACAGCATGACAAAAAACATTAACCCCATTTATCTCTCGCAACAAAAAGCGGAAATCACAGAATATCATGTTTATGCCCGGCTGGCCGCATTGTGCAATGACGAAAAAAACAAAACCATTCTGCTCGACATCTCCAACGACGAGCTCCGGCACTATCAAATCTGGAAAAACATCACCGGAAAAGAATGCAAACCCAACAAATGGAAAGTATTTTGGTATGTAATGCTGGCCCGTGTCTTCGGTTTAAGTTTCGCCCTCAAGCTTATGGAAAGCGGTGAAATCCACGCCCAGGCCTTTTATGAAAAAGCCGCTGTTGAACACCCCGAAGTCAGCCGCATTGCCCAAGACGAAGAAGACCACGAAAAAGAATTACTGGCCATTCTCAACGACAAACGGCTGGCCTACGTCGGTGCCATTGTACTCGGGCTCAACGATGCTTTGGTAGAGCTTACCGGAACACTGGTCGGATTGAGCTTTGCCTTCAACGACAACGAAGTTATCGGCGTTACCGGACTCATTATGGGCATTGCCGCCGCCCTTTCCATGGCCGCTTCCGGCTATCTCGCCTCGCAGGAAGAAGAAGAAAAAGAAGATGTAAACCCCATTACTGCAGCTGTTTACACTGGCGTAGCATACCTGATTACCGTAGCCCTGCTGGTTTTCCCTTATTTTCTGGTAACCGACCCGCGCACCGCCATGGGCATTATGCTGCTCATGACCCTGCTCATCATTGCCGGATACAATTATTACATCTCGGTAGCCAAAACCGTCAATTTCAAAAAACGGTTTCTCACCATGGCGCTTATTTCACTTGGTGTAGCTGCCATTTCGTTTGGAATCGGTTATCTCGCCAAAGCCTGGCTGGGCGTTTCGATCTAATACAAATTTTCAGGGCAGCCCCGCCGCTGGCGGGTCGCGCTATCCGCTTTAGTCCCGGCAGGGCTGTCTGTGTTTCGCTTTTGTCATCCCGGGCGCTTCCGTTGGTCGCGCCGGGCTGTCAGCTCTTCATCAGCCGCCCCTGCCGGGCGCTGCCGCTTCTATCGCTGCTGCTTTTTGATTTTTAACCGGCATTATTTTCTTATAAAAACAGAAAAAACACAATCATTTTTCTGAAATTAATACCTTTGTAACGAGATGGAACGGGAAAAAATATTAAAGCAAATCAAAAGGTCGGTTTCAGCTGTTGTTCCAAAAGCTGAAGTTATCCTCTATGGTTCCTATGCCCGTGGAGAAGAAAAATCAACATCTGATATTGATATTCTTATTTTACTTGACCAGGATGATATTTCTTTAAATGATGAAATAAAAATCGCCTATCCTCTTTACGAAATTGAATATTCAACCGGTGTCATTATCAGCCCGTTAATTTTATCGAAAAAAAAATGGAACAAACTACACCGGATTACACCGTTTTATGAAAATATTTTAAATGAGGGGATCCGACTATGACAGATGCTGAAAGAAAAGCAATCATTAAATACCGGTTATCAAGAGCTCATGAAACGCTAAATGAGGTGGATATTCTCATAAAAAACCAATTGTGGAATACCGCAGTAAATCGGCTTTATTACGCTTGTTATTATGCCGTTAACGCCTTGTTGATCAGCTTAAATATAAAAGCACAAACACACTCTGGAGTACGCCAGATGTTTGGTTCTCATTTTATCAAAACAGGAAAAATAAACAAAGATCTGGGGAAGTTTTATTCTATTCTTTTTGACAAACGAATGGCAGGCGATTACGATGACTTTGTAAATTTTAACCACGAAGAAGTTTCTGTATTGTATTCTACTGCTCAACAGTTTATAAAGGAAATAGATAAAATCATCGGATATTAAACTCCCGACCCCCGTTTCAAAATTTGCCGGCCAAAACGAATTCTCATTTTATCCATCGCCTGATACAAATCGGCCAGCTCCGGTTTCTCATCAAACAATTCCAATTGCTGATAACCACCAATCAAATGACTAAATCGTACGCCAAGAAGCCGAACCGGCACCGGATAACGGAAAAGCCGGTCAAAAAGATCCAATACAACTTCTATCAGCACATGGTCAAAAGCCGTATAAGGAATGACTCGTTGCAATGTATGGGTGTCAAAATTACCATACCGGATTTTTACAGTAACACATCCGGTAAGCTTACCCAACGAGCGCAATTCAAAAGTACTCTTTTCCACCATGGCAATAAGCGTACTCCGCAACAGCAACCGTTCGGTAATGTCAAAATCAAAAGTATGTTCTGTTCCCACCGATTTCTTTTCGGTATAAGGCTTTACCGGCGACCGGTCAATGCCATGGGCTTTTTTCCAAAGAACCGGTCCGGCTTTTCCCATCAGTTGCATAAGGATTTCCGGCGGAACCTTACTCAGCGCCCGGATGGTAGTAACTCCTATCGAACGCAATATCTGATAGCTTTTAGGCCCGACCATGGGAATTTTCCGCACGGATAACGGAAACAAAAAAGACTTTACTTCCGAAGAAGGAATGTACAACTCACCGTTGGGTTTCGATTCGCCGGTAGCTATCTTAGCAACCGTTTTGTTTACCGACATCCCAAACGATAAAGGCAAACCCGTTTCTTTGATAATACGCCGGCGCAGCGCACGGGTCCACGACAAGCTTCCGAAAAAACGATCCATGCCGGTAATATCCAGATAATGCTCGTCAATAGAAGCTTTTTCGTAAACAGGAGCACTTTCGGCAATCATTTCGGTGACCATCCGCGAGTATTTACTGTACCGCTCCATATTGCCCCGGACAAATACAGCATCACGGCATAACTGCTTTGCCATATATACAGGCATCGCCGAATGTACACCAAACCGCCGGGCTTCATAACTGCAACTGGCCACCACACTACGGTTAGACAACCCACTGATAATTACCGGTTTCCCGATTAACTCACGGTTTGCCAGCCGTTCTACCGATACAAAAAAGCTGTCCAAATCCAAATGTACAATCGTCCGTTCTTTCATACAGCAATACCTTTTTTCGACAAAATACTTGACATTTCAAATATTTTACGTACTTTTGATTAGTTTTTCATCAAAATATTGACTACAATATAATCATTAAGAAAAAACAGGCAATGGATAAACTAAAAAAATCCAAGCGGGATATTTCAGGCACCTTCGTGGTGAAAATTTAACCACAAAGGGTCACAAAGTACACACAAAGGAACACAAAGAAAAAACAATACCATGAACAGAGAAGAAATATTTAAAACAGTTTTGGATTGTTCTTTTAAAGTACATTCTGCCCTTGGGCCTGGGTTATTGGAAAGTGCTTACGAGGAATGCCTGTTTTATGAACTTCGACAAACAGGATTAAAAGTGGTAAAACAAAAACCATTACCGCTTGTTTACGAAGATGTGAAACTTGAAATAGGATACCGGGTGGATTTACTAGTTGAAGATCAAATAATTATTGAAATAAAATCGGTAGATGCTCTGGCGGATATTCACATGGCACAAATTCTTACTTATTTGAAGCTTTCCAACTGTCATTTGGGGTTGTTAATTAATTTTAACGTAAAACATTTGAAAGATGGTATAAAACGGGTAATTCTTTAATCCTTCGTGCGCCTTGGTGACATCCTTAGAGCGCCTTCGTGGTAAAAGATGAACCACAAGGGGTCACAAAGCACACACAAAGAAACGCGAAGAAAAAAAGAAGGAAAAATTATCCTTCGTGCGCCTTGGTGACATCCTTGGAGCGCCTTCGTGGTAAAAGATGAACCACAAAGGGTCACAAAGTACACACAAAGGAACACAAAGAAAAAAGGAAAAGAAAAAAATTATACTTCGTGTGCCTTGGTAACATCCTTAGGGCGCTTTCGTGGTAAAAACATTAAAACACAAATAAAAACATAAAAAATAAAAGCAAAATGTATTTTAAAGACAACATCAAATTACTCAGAAAACGGAAAGGCCGCACCCAGGACGATGTGGCTTTTGCCCTTGACATGAAACGTTCCACCCTGAGCGGTTACGAAAACGGCGTGGCACAACCCAATCTGAATGCACTTATGCGCTTCTCAGAATATTTTGGCGTAGCCATCGACACACTGGTAAAAGTAGATTTATCCTCTCTTTCCGAAAGTCAGCTCTCGCAACTCGAACGCGGCTACGATATCTACGTAAAAGGCAGCAACCTGCGCGTATTGGCCACCACCGTAGATCAGGACAATGAAGAAAATATCGAGCTGGTAAACGAAAAAGCCAAAGCGGGTTATGCCACCGGTTTTGCCGATCCGGAATACATCAAAGTGCTGCCCACTTTTAAATTGCCATTTTTATCCAGACAAAAAAAATACCGCACCTTCCAGATCAGTGGCGATTCCATGCTGCCCATTCCCGATGGCTCATACGTCACGGGCGAGTTTGTACAAGACTGGACAACCATTCGCAGTCACCATGCTTACATTGTACTGACCAAAGAAGACGGTGTGGTTTTTAAGGTGCTGGAAAACAAGATTAAAGAATCCGGAAAAATCAAGCTGTATTCGCTGAACCCCTTGTATCTGCCTTACGAGCTGCCGGTTACCGAAATCAGGGAAATCTGGAAATTTGTTAATTACATCAGCTCCGAAGTTCCTGAACCCAACAAAGAAAAAGACCGTCTGGCCGAAGAAGTAAAACAACTAAAACAACAAGTACAAGCCATTCAGATGAAATTGAACCTGTAAAAAAGAAAAAACTACCCAACTTGTATGCCGGCTAAAATGGGCAACAATTTTTTATTACTTCCCGGAGGATTGTTTTTTCGGGCATATTCCACCACAGCCTGCCAGTCTTTTTCGTAAAAGTGTCTCACTGCCTTCAACTCTTCAGGGTGAATAAGCGGATGAGGACTGAAATAAGAATCGGGCAGATACTTTCCCACAAACAACGTGGAATAACGGATCATATTCGCATAAAAACGGTTCAGGGGATAAAATCTCCGGTCAAGATGATAATGGCGGATATCAACTTTTTTCCCGACATGCATAATGGCTTTTAACTGCTTTTCGTTATACGACCGATGTTTTGCTTTATGGCTGATTTCTTCTTTTTCATATTCAGCCCCCACCTGCTCTGCAAAATAATCAATAAAAGCCGGAAGGTCTTTTTTCATATCGTCATAAAACAAAACAATTGGTTTTTTGGTAAAATATTTTTCCAGGATCTCAATGTAATGAGTAAAATCCAAATCTATTTTTTTGAACATTCCCCGATCATTTTTCAAATCGAAAAACGAAGGAAAAGGAATGGCATAACCGTTTTTCACAAAACGTTTGTATTGCGAAGCTATCCAACTGTCGTGCCGGCGAAAAACAATAATGGGTGTGGTATCCGGATGATGCGCAGCAAATTTCGATACTTCATCTTCCATTTGCTGATCAAATTCACGCGAAATAAGATATCGCTTACTTTTCCCTTTTCTTACAATATCCACCGCATTTTTATAGCGGTACGAATGATGAATGTATTCCACATTTTTAAAATACGGGAAAACTCTGTATTGTAAATAAGTAGTAGCGGTTTTTCCCAAACCGACATGAAAAAAGATTTGCTTTTTTGATGTTTGACTCATGAACGCTGCTTTCCGGGCATAAATGCCTCAAGGTTTTGGTTAAAATTTTGGCGGCAAAAATATAAAAAAAACCCTCTATCTTTGGTAAAAATCATTTGATTATCAACAATGAAACCCGGATTAAAAATTCTGCTGTCCATACTCTTCCTGCAGGTTTCATCTTTTGCTTTTTCACAAGAGTTAAATATAGGTAGCATCATGGGAACCTCAATCGAATCAAAAAAATTGACATCTTTTTTGGTGGGTGGCACGGTGGAATTCCGTCCGGCACATTCGGTGGTTTCATTTATCGCCGAGCCCAATTTGATGTTTTATTCGGACAGCAAACCGATCTTCACTTTTCCGTTATACCTGAAATTCAGTTCCGAAAAAAAGTTCAGAATAGGCCCGGTTTTCGGTTTATTTATCCGGAGTACCGGAAATTACGGATGGTCTGCCGGCGGTGAAGCGGACATACAGGTAAAAGAAAAAGGGTTCGTTTTTATCCGGGGTGATTTTGTAATGGACTACTGGACAGAAACTTTTTACGGTTACCGAACAGGCGGACAGTACACAGACAATGCGTCTTCTGTTTTTATCACCCTGGGATTCCGAAAGAAAATCCTGAAAAAATCAAAAAAGTAAATGTTACCGGTTAGCCTCCGATTTCTCCTTTCATTTTATCTTTTTCGGTAATAATCATGGGCGACTCTTTAGTCATCAGCGTAAGCGCAATCACCACCGGCATCAAAATGCAGAAAAGAATCATCCAGTCGTTCAGATAGGCGTTGTTTTTAATGCTCATACCCGCCACAAAAAGCAATCCTGAAATCTGCCCGATCCAGAGCAGCAGTCCCTGCGAAATGGATTCCGGCGCAGGATAGCTGACTTCGGCAGCATATTGAAATCCTACCGGACCGGCACTCATAATGAAAAAACCGAGAATAAAAGCCGAGGCCAGGGCAATGTCGTACACCACCGCCGGATTATGGATAAAGTAACCGGTCAGGCTGAGCCCGAGCACGCCCGGCAGGGCACCTACCGTACAAATAACCAGAAACCGCTTGCGCATGCGGTATTTATCAGACAAAGCCGGAATGATCACCGCACCGAAAACCCCGCCAATCAGCATCAACCCGCCAATCAGTCCGTTGGAATCTTTTACGCCGAGATTGGCCGAAATGGAATCGGTCATGGAACTGATGGCATTAAAAATGCCCAATCCTACAAGAAACACAAAAATCATCAGTACCATATCGCGCTGTTTCAGAATATGTTTAATCCCTTTAAAAAAGCTGTGCCGCACCAAATCATCGGCTGCCGGCGGTGTGGGTGGTTTCTCTTTCAGCAGCAATAAAGTAACGACTGCCGCGCCAAAAGTTAGCCAACCGTAAGTCATCAGCATGTGCGGAAATCCGCTGCCGTAATCAGGCCGGCCAGGATGCGTACCGATAAATGCCGGGGTCACCAGCATAGCAAAAATAATACCGAGATACTGCGCCAGAATAGCCAGTCCTGCTGCCAGTCCTCTTTCCCGCAACGGAAACCAGCGCACCGTTACCGCCGTTACCGCATTCAGCACAAAAGGCTGGGCAATTGCCAGTCCGATTTGGGCTATCACCACCATCTCAAAACTATCGGCATAAAAACCTTTCAGCAATCCAGAAACTCCGGCAATTACAGCTCCCAGACCGATGGCTTTCCGGATACCATAAGTGTCGATGATATACGATGCCGGAATACTCATTACAATATACACCAGCATGTACACCATGGCCAGAAAATCGATGTTGAAAAACGAATCGGGATTAAATTGTCCTTTGTAAAAAACCTCGGCAGGCCGTTCCACTGCGGCATGGGCCAGCCACTGCAATTGAATAACAAATGAAATCAACATGAAAATAATCAGGATCACCCAGCGGTATCCGTACACTTTGTAAGTAGATTTTGCCATGATGTTCTTATTTTATTTAAAAAACGGTCTCTCCCCGATTTTGACTGTTCAAAGCTAACAATACTTTTTTCGATTTGCAAACAGCCGGTTTTTCTCAGGCAGTCTTTTCTCTTTCTTCAAAAGAAAAACATTTATCTGTTTCATTTCTTGATAAATGTCAAGAAACTTTTGATGTCTTGAATGTACTTTTAAACAAATTTTAAAAACAGAACTTATGTCGGCACAAAGAATAAAAGCAGGCATCAATCTTTACGCCATCTTAAAAAATCTGGAAGATTTGGTTGCCTATGACAACGAAGCCCGCACACTGGTACAAGACCGGAAAATCTGTATTCAGTTTACGGTAAAAAACGGCCCGAAAGCATGGGTTCGTTTTGAAAATGGCCGGTGCACGGTGGAAAGGGGAAAAGCCCGAAAGTCGCAGGTACACCTGTGGTTTTCTTCCTGCGAACACCTGAACAAAATGTTTGACGGCAAAGCCAATCCGGTTCCGTTAAAAGGATTTACCCAGCTGGGATTCCTGAAAAATGAGTTCACCAAACTCACCGAACGGTTGGAGTATTTCCTGCGTCCGGAGAATGTTCCTCTGCCTGACAACCATTACATCCGCATGAACACCATGTTCACACTGACCATTGCTGCTTTTGCCCTTCCCGAGATTGCCTTGTACGACGAACGGGCAAAATACACCGCTTCACATCTGCCCGATGGCACGCTGCAAATGAGCGTGTTACCTGACGGTCCGCATGTTTATCTGACCATCAAAGGCGGGAAAATCACTGCCGGAAAAGGAAAAGCAGATCATCCTGATGCCATGATGCTGATGAAAAATCCCCAGGTAGCCAACGATTTTCTCAATGGAAAATCCGACCCGTTTACCGCCATCGCACTGGGTGATGTGATGATCAAAGGACAAATCCCCATTCTCGACGGCATCAATTTAATTCTTGACCGGGTTATTCATTATGTATCGTAAAAAAAACAGAGTACAATGAAAACATACAGTTATAAAAAATCAAAAGCGCTTTTTCAAAAAGCAGCCGAAATCATTCCTTGCGGCATATACGGCCATTTCAGCCCGGCGCCGCTCATTCCGGTGTCCGACTATCCGTTTTACGTTTCCAAAGCACAGGACGCCCATTTTTGGGATGTGGACGGCAACGAATTTATCGATTACATGTGTGCCTACGGCCCCATTATTCTCGGGTACAACAATCCCGTAGTGGAATCGGCAGCCGAAATGCAACGCGAAAAAGTGAATTGTGCTACAGCTCCCGGAGAGGTGATGGTACAACTGGCACAAGAGCTGGTGGACACCGTAACCATTGCCGACTGGGCCTTTTTTGCCAAAAACGGTAACGATGCCACCACTTTCGCCCTGATGGTGGCCCGCGCCAAAACCGGCCGGAAAAAGATTATCCGGCTCAAAGGCGGCTATCACGGTGTACAACCCTGGACCCAGTCGCCCGACCATCCCGGCATCACCTTCGAAGATGCCGAGAACATGCTCATCGGCGAATGGAATAATTACGAAGTACTTGAAGATTTCGTAAAGAAAAATCCGGATCAGATCGCCGGCATCATTGCCACACCTTATCATCATCCCACTTTTGAAGACAATGTTCTGCCGGCCGAGGGATACTGGAAAAAGGTGGAACAGCTTTGTCACAAAGAAGGCATCGTGCTGATTGTGGATGATGTGCGCACCGGTTTTCGTATTGATGTGCGCGGAAGCAACGAGTATTTCGGCTTTAAGCCCGATTTGGTTGCTTTCTGTAAAGCCATCGGCAACGGATATCCCATTTCGGCGCTGGTGGGAACCAACGAAATGAAAGAAGCGGCATCGAAAGTATTTTATACCGGAAGTTATTGGTTTTCGGCCGTCCCCATGGCAGCAGCACTGGCCACTATTCAGGAACTGAAAGAAAATGAAGTACCGGCCATGCTGGCTGAAAAAGGCCGCGAACTAACATCCGGATTGCAAAAAATTGCGGAAGACCACGGTTTTCATCTGAAAGTAACCGGCCATCCGGCTATGCCTTATCTGCGGCTCACCGACGACCCGTCGCTCATGCTGCATCAGGAATGGTGCGGCGAGTGTACCAAACGCGGCGCTTATTTCACTTCGCATCATAACTGGTTTATTTCTGCCGCCCTGACGGAAGAAGATATCCAGAAAACTTTTGAGATAGCTGATGACGCCTTTAAAGCCGTGAAAAACAACCGGAAATAATTAAAGAATCCTGATTGTCTGTTGAATAATCATTCAAATAAAACATTATGGCACTCACCATTGAAGAATACAACCATTTGCTGCAAACGGCCAAGAAATTACGGCACGAGATTGTAGAAATTACCATGAAAGCCGGCGGAGCGCATATCGGCGGCGGACTCAGCGTGCTGGATATTCTGGTAACGCTTTATTTCAAATACCTGAATATCGACCCGGAAAAGCCGGATGCCCCTGACCGCGACCGGCTGGTGCTGAGCAAAGGTCATGCTGCCATTGCTTATGCCCCGGTACTGGCCGAACGCGGTTTCTTCGACAAAAAACTGCTGGACGATTTCAACAAGTTTAAATCGCCTTTCGGCATGCATCCTGACGCCAACAAAATTCCCGGCTGCGACGCTTCCACCGGCTCACTCGGCCACGGACTGCCCATCGCTACCGGCATGGCCCTTGGCGCCCGTTTGCAGGAAAAGAAATTCCGTACCTACTGCATTGTGGGCGACGGCGAACTTAACGAAGGTTCCAACTGGGAAGCCGCCATGACCGGCGCTCATTACAAACTCACCAACCTGACCGTTTTTGTGGATCGCAACATGCAGATGATCGACGGCCCGGTGGAAGAGATTATGGGACTGGAACCATTATCCGACAAATGGAAAGCTTTTGGCTGGGATGTGTTGGAAATCAACGGGAACGACATCCAACAGGTAGCCAACGCCATTGAAAAAGCACAACAGGCTACGGAAAAACCGGTGGTCATTATCGCCAAAACGGTCAAAGGATACGGTGTGGATTTTATGGAAGATAAAACCCAATGGCATTACGGCAGCCTTGATTCGGAACTGGCCGAAAAAGCCCATCATTCCATTGATGCAGTGTATGAAAAACTGGGGATTTAATTGTTTCTCTAATCAAAGTCAAAAATCATGAGCAAAGAAATAACAGGCACAACATGGACGGTGTACGACGCGAACACACTGACACAAAACGAGATATACGGCAGAGTACTGTGCGAGCTCGGGGAAAAGCATCCCGAAATTGTCGGTCTTTCCGCTGACCTGGCCAAATCAACCAAAATCGGAATCTTTCAGGAAAAATTTCCCGACCGATTCATTAACGTGGGCATTGCCGAACAGAATATGTTTGGCATTGCCGCCGGCATGGCACGCACAGGCCTTTTGCCGTTTGTCTCTACCATGGCCGCTTTTACTTCTATGCGCGCGGCGGAGCAGGTACGAACCGACATTTGCTATCAGAATTTAAATGTCAAAATCATTGCTACACACGGCGGCGTTTCGTTCGGTTCGGCAGGAACCACACACCATGCCACGGAAGATATTGCCATCATGCGCTCGTTTGCGAACATGACGGTAATTGTTCCTGCCGACGGAATCGAAACCGCCAATGCCGTGCGCGCTGCCGTGGACTGGCCCGGCCCGGTATATATCCGTACCGGCCGTGGATTTGAACCCAATTATTACCAAAAAGAAGATTACGGTTTTGAAATCGGAAAATCCGTGTTGGTTCGCGAAGGTACCGACATCACCATCATCGCTACCGGCATCACGGTGCTGCAGGCCGCCGAAGCTGCCGATTTTCTGAAAAAGAACCACGGCCTGAGTGTCCGCGTTATCAACATGCACACCATCAAACCGCTGGATGAAGAAGCCGTAATGAAAGCCGTGACCGAAACACGCCGCATCATCACTTTTGAAGAACACAACGTGATAGGCGGACTCGGCACCGCCGTGGCCGACGTCATCGCGCAAAGCGGAAAAGGCTGCGCTTTCACCAAAGTCGGTTTCCCCGATGTTTATTCCGAAGTGGGATATCCCGAAGACCTGTATGCATACTACAAACTCGACGCCAACGGCATCATCGAAAAAGTACAGGAAGTGATGCAGAAAGATTTTGAAGAAGACGAAAACTGGGAAGACGAATTTTAACCGGTAAAAATACCCGATATGGAAAAAGATATTCTGGTGGCTAACCTTTATTTTCAAGCCGTTTTTCCGGTAATGAAAATCTTACTGCAGGACCATCCGGCCCTGGCGAAAAAATTTGCCAATGTACAGACTTCCGTAGTGTTTAAAGCCAAAACCGACACCGGCTCAATGGGATGCACGCTGCATTTCGACAAAGGAAATTTTTCTATCGACCTGAACCATTTTGAAAGCGGGGATATCGTTTTTTCGTTCGGCTCAGTGGAAAAAATGAACACTTTCTTAAAAGGCGGCACCGCTTTGCCTAAAATAAAAGGGCTGACAAAACCGGCATTGCTTTTCAAAGTCATCAGCCTGCTGCTTTCACTCAAACTGATGATGCCCAATGTGAAGCCCAAAGCCCCTTTGAAAAAATACCTGAAAGTAAAAATGGCGCTTTCGATGGTTACCCTGGCACTCAGCAAGCTCAACCGTTTTGGTTATCCCGACATGACCGCCTGGACCAAAAACCAGCCCGACCGCGTTTATCAATTGTCGGTAAACGACAGCGATATTGCCGTGTATCTGCGGGTTAAAGCCGGAAAAACCAAGGCGGGGAAAGGATTGTATCAGCGTAAACGTCCTTTTGTACATATGAAATTCGGCAGCGTGGATGCCGCCCTGAAGATTTTGTTACGCGAAGCCGAATTTGTGGAAGGCGTGGACAAAGGTTATGTGTCCATCGAAGGTTCGCCCGAATATGCAGCCCAGCTCAACGACCTGATGATGCGCGTGCAGGCACTCACCACTTGATACCAATTGTATTTTAAAATGCGCTAAAAGGGCATTTTAAAATCTACAAGGGTAAATGCCGATATTAAATCAAAGCACTTTTGGGATTGGGATGAACCAAAAGCGCGTTTTGATTCTTAGTCGGTATGATTCTATAAAATTCGTAAATTTGACTTTCAAAAAAAGAAAGCCATGTTTACCGAAATGGCCAAGTTGTTGAAATCGGCAGCCCCGTTCACCAATCAGGAACTGGAAGACGCCTTTCGCCTTTTTCGTGAAGAAACCATCCGCAAAAATGGATTTATCAGCAAAGAAGGACTGATTTGCGACCGGCTGGCTTTTATCCGCTCAGGACTGATGCGTTCGTTTTTCAACATCAAAGGCAAAGAAACCACCACCTACTTCCTCGGACCGGGAAGTATTGCCGTGGCCATGTCGAGTTTTATTGAAATGAAACCGGCTTTTGAAAACATCCAGGCCATTGAAGATTCGCAGGTATATATTCTTTCAAAAGAAGATCTGGAATCACTCTATCGCAAAAGCTGGAAATGGCAACAAACCGGACGGGTTATCATGGAACAGTATTACGTCATCATGGAAAAACGTTCTATCGCTCTGCAAACACTTAGTGCCAAAGAGCGTTATGATGAACTGATGAAAGAACATCCCGGCCTTTTACTCAAAGTTCCGTTGCATTACGTGGCTTCTTACCTCGGTATTTCACCCGAAACCCTCAGCCGGATCAGACGGGGATAGTTATTGCGCCTGCCGGATTCCATCCGGACAGAATCAAAAACACAAAACTGTTTATTTTTTCTTCTCTTTTCGGAATAATTTCATTTCACCCAGAAACTTCACCGCCAGGCTTTTCGACAGCGGGGCCAGCGTATCCAGATGTTCCGGATGCCATTGTACGCCCATGTAAAATCCTTTTCCGGTCGTATCGGCCCATTCAATCTCTTCCGGCAAACTGTCTGCTGAGCGGGCACCCACCAGCAACCCTTTTCCCAGCTTATCAATTCCCTGATGGTGATGACTATACACATAGCCACTGTCTACCCGGCTAATCCGGTATAACTCCGAAGCCCGGTTAACATACACTTCGTGCATGGCCGGTTTTCCGTCTTTAGTCCGGTGAGTCACTTTGGTTCCGATATCTGTTGGCAGATCGGTGTACAACGAGCCATCCAAAGCCACGTTCATCACCTGAAGGCCGCGGCAAATGCCAAAAATGGGCATTTTCATACGCAAGGCATCATGAATGGCCATCAGTTCCAGGCTGTCGCGGTGTAAATCCGGCGGACCACATTTGGACGCTTCATCTCCTTTTCCAAAAAGCGACGGGGCCAGATCGCCACCACCGGTGCACAACAAACCGTCACAGGTTTTTAAAACTTTCAGAGCCGAATCAACCGACAGTGGATAAAGGTTAACCCACTGAATGGTACTGTCATAACGGCGCAGCCACTGACGATAGGTGTGCCCGTATTTGTCGGGCTTTAATTTTGAGATGGCCAGCTTTAACGGCGCGGAAGTCTTTTTTTCGTGCTGCTGTTGCACACAACCCTGAAACAGGATTCCGGAGAGCAACAAAGACATCAACAAAACAGTGTATATTTTTTTCATATTCATAATATTATTTTCCGGTCGAAAGGTAATAATTTTTTACCATGTCGATATATTGCGAAGTAAAATTCCCCGTTTCATCCCGGATGATAAACTTCTCTGTTTCCATTTTATTTTCCGGATTCTTTCCCAGCAACAGGTTCACACGATTGGGTTCCTTACAGGGCTTGGGAAAGATCAGCATTTGTCGCTGCACAAAAAATCCCGCCACACAGGCCAACTCCAAAAAAATACGGCTCTGCCGGTAAGGCAAAACCACCGAAAATCGCCCGCCGGGTTTCAAATAATATCCGGCAGCTTTTATCAAATCTTCATACGACAGCGAGTCGGTATGCCGGGCACGTTTCCGGTCTTCCCGCACCGGGCGATGATCATTCAGAAAAAACGGCGGATTACTGATAATCAGGTCATAATGATGCCGGTTCAAAGCTTTCGCATTCCGGATATCCGTCTGAAAAGCCCGCAAGCGCCCGGAAAAAGGAGCACGCTCAAAATTCATCCGGGCTTCTTCTGCCGAGTCCGGATCAATATCCACCGCATCAACGGTCACATCACCACAACGTGCTGCCAGCAACAGCGGAAGAATTCCGCAGCCGGTACCAATGTCCAGCACCTTTTCGTTGTCGTCCAACGGCGTCCAGATTCCAAGCAACACCGCATCCGTCCCCACTTTCATGGTCGAACGATGATGGTATAAACTAAACTGTTGAAAATGAAAAGGCCGGCGGTCAGAAGCGTCCATGGTCAGGGATTTAAATAGAGATCAAGCAATCCCTCCGGAGCCTTTATCCGGATGGTCTTTTTTTCGCGGTCCAATTGCAAAATCACATCGTCATTTACCGGAATCAGCACTTCTTTGCCTTCATGAAAAACCTGCATCACCGCCTGCGCCGGATAATCCAGGATCTCTTCTATTTCTCCCACCCGGCCAAATTGCTCATCAACCACCGTGAAACCTTTCACTTCATGATAATAAAACTTGTTTCCGGTGAGTTTAGGCAAAACCGATAACGGCAAATACAACTCCTTTTTCACCAGAGCCGACGCATCGGCTTCCGTATTCACATCCTGAAAGCGAATGATCAGCCGGTTATTTTTGATGGAACGTTCTTCAATAAAATAAGGCACAAGACTACCCCGGATATTCAAAAATACCATCTCCATATTTTCGTATGCACCGGGGTTATCCGCATCAATAAAAGCGACTACTTTCCCGTCATAGCCATGGGTTTTGGTTATCAACCCCAAATAAAAATAATCGTCAAAAGCATCTTTTTTCATTCTCCGGATTTTGCTGTGACACAAAAATAACAAAAACAGACACAAAAAAACCCGGGCACAATGTCCGGGCTTTTTTTATAGGAACAAAGCAAAATTTATTCTTTTTCTTCTGCTTTGGTTTCTTCCGCGTTTTCAGCAGCAGCTTCTTCGCCTTCGGCAGCAGCTTCTTCGTTTTCACCGGCTTCTGCTTTGGCAGCTTCTGCCTGTGCTTCAATCTCAGCAGCTTTTTTCTTGGCCAGTTCTGCTTCGCGGGCTTCGCGAATCTTCGACTCGGCTTCTAACTGCGCTTTTCTTTCTTCACGTGATTTTTCCTGCAATCCGCTCACTTTGGCAGCAATCTTGGCTTCTTTTTCTTTCAGCCAGGCCTGGAATTTTACTTCCGCCTGCTCTTCGGTAAGCGCACCTTTTTTTACGCCTTTCAACAGGTGATTTTTATACAAAATCCCTTTGTACGAAAGAATAGCCCGGACCGTATCGGTAGGCTGGGCTCCTTTTTGCAGCCAATCCAGGGCGCCTTCAAAATCAATATTGATTTCAGCAGGGTTTTTGGTCGGATCGTAATATCCGATTTTTTCAATGTATTTTCCGTCTCGTGGTGCACGACCATCCGCAATGACAATATGGAAATAAGGTTTTCTCTTTTTTCCATACCGTTGCAATCTCATTTTAACTGGCATAACAGTCTAATTTTTAAATAAATAATAATTGTACAAAAACGGCTGCAAATATCCGTCTTTTTTTTGAATTAAAAAAACTTTTTTTACGATTTTCTTTTGGGCGGCCCGGCCTGTCTTACTGCGTCATTCAGGCCGGCGCGTTTTCCATTGTAGCCGGGGTTTCCGGTGCCTGTTACGCCACGGCCGGCGGGTAGCTTCCAAGGGCGCTCCCGCCGCCCTGCTCCACCCGGGCACCGAAAACCCCGGGCTGCCATTCCAACCGCTGCCGCAAATCACCGTTATTTTTCCTGAATCTGCCGTTTTATCTTCACCCTTTTCAGCTTCAGCAGATTCACCGGATTAATTCCCAAACCGGTAACATCTTTCTGCACAAAACGAATCACTTCATCGTAATACAAAATAGCCACCGGTGCTTCCGACATCACCAAACTGTCCATCTTCCGGTAAAGCATCCTTCTCTGCCGGTCGTTTACCATCGACAAACAACGCAAATACATTTTATCATACTCCGGATTGGAAAAATGGGTGTAATTGGGGCCGTCAGGAGTAAAATTCTTCGAATAAAACAACGAAAGATAATTCTCTTCATCCGGATAATCAGCAATCCACGAAGCCCTGAAGAACATCAGCTTCGATGTGGCTTTCATTTCGCGCAGGGTTCCCACCGGCATCACGTTAATATGCACATCAAACCCTACATTGTTCAACCGGGCCTGCACATATTTACACAAATCCACATACTCCGATGTGGTAGCCAGTGTCACTTTCGGAGCCGGTTTTCCCGGACCAAATCCGGCCGCTTTCAGCAAAGCCCTTGCCTTTTCCGGATCATAATGGTATCCGTATCCCGCATGGGCATCAAAAGCCGGCATCCCGGCAGGAATAATTCCTTCGTTTCCCGGAATTCCAATACCGTTTCGCAGGTATTTAATCATCTTTTTCCGGTCAAAAGCATAATTCACCGCCTGCCGCACCGCTTTTATCCGCAACGGACTTTTCCGGACAATGGGCAGCGTAGTGTCCACCAAAATGCCCAGATACTCCGTGTTCAGGTACGGCGACTTCAACATTTTCACCCGCGAACGAAACTGGCTGCGCAGTTTGCCGGTACGGGTTAAAATTTCATCTTTATACGAAGGGTCAATACCGGAAATAAAATCCAGGTTTCCTTTGGTAAACTCCAAAAAGGCCGTCATTTTATCCCGCAAAAAAGAGATGGCCACCGCATCCAGATAAGGCAACCGGTGACCGGAAGCGTCCTTTTCAAAATAATCCGGATTTTTCTGCAAAACCATCTTCACACCTTCTACCCAGTTTTTCAGGAAAAACGGCCCTGTTCCCACCGGATGTTTTCTGAAATTCACCCCATAATAATCCACGGCTTCGTGCGGAATAACCGAGCAATATTGCATGGCCAAAATCCCTAAAAACGGCGGAAAAGGCTTTTTCAATGTGATTTGCAAAACGCTGTCGTTTAACGCCCGGAAAGCTTTATGCGGCGCTTTTCCGGCTACGCCTTCAAAAACCCAGCTCCCCGGCGAAGCCGTTTTCGGATTAGCCAGCCGCTGAAAACTGTACACAAAATCAAATGCAGTTACCCGTCGCTTTTTCCCGTGAAAGACCGGGTCATCATGAAAATAAACATCTTTACGAAGATAAAACGTGTAGGTTTTGCCATCCGGAGAAACTTTCCAGTGACGGGCAATAGCCGGCCGCACATGTAAGCTGTCGTCCAGTTGTACCAATCCGTTGTACAGCTGATTACATACCCAGATATGTGGTAAATCTTTGGCAAAAGCCGGATCCAGATTAACCAGTCCCCCACTCTCATTGTACCGGAAGATCATCTTACCGGGATGACGATGCACATCATTTCCACAGGAAACCAACAGGAAAAAACCCGCCATCAAAAAAGAAAAAACCAAAAGCCGTTTTTTGAAAATCATCATCTGTCTGATTTTCGGCGAAGATAAAACATTCGGAAAAACAACGAAATCATTCCCCCAAAAACATCAGGGCTGAACAATCCGGCTCAAGCCGTGTAAAACCTTGCCCAGCTCAGCCTTCACCTGCGGATCTTTTTCCAAAGCATACGCGGTCCGGATATCCGGAAGTGCTGCGGTATATTCCGTTTTCAGCAGATAATCTGCTGCCGCAATTCTTACTTTGGGCGAAGTGCTGCGCAACAAACCGATGGACCAACGGATAGAGGGTCTCGAATAGATCGAATGCAGGTGATGAATTGCCTGAATAACCGTATCGGCATTGTCACTAAACAATTTCCAGAAGTTGGCTTTCTCATATCGAATGACTTTTGGAAAATAAAGAACGGCATGGGTATATTGCTCCGGTTTAACGATGGTCTTTGGATAAGAAATAAGCGGGCGGTTTGCCACAAAACGTGCCATTCGTGGAACCATCCACCGCATGCCGGGCGTAGCCTCAGGATGACCGGCCGAAGCAATCACCCGGCCATTACCATAAGCCATGGTAAACAATGCCGGCTTGCCCGGAGAAACTCCTTTGGGATCTCCCGGATTGGGAACAATGTCCGTGGTGATCTTTGCTAAAATTGTTATTGGTGAGTTTTTGGGAATTTTAAACATCGGACCATCATAATACTGGTAATAAGCAGTATCCACTTTTTTTAGCTCCGGAAAAACTTTCCCCCCTTGTGACGTCAGCTTAAAGCCGATAAGTGCCCGGCCACGGTTGTAATGATCGCGAATATCGGGAGCCGGAAAAATTTGCAGGCTGGGATAACCCGGAGTAGTCGAGAACAGATAGCCTCCGGCACAAATGCCCACAAGCCCGTGATTTTTCTTTTGGGCAAACGCTTTCACTTTGGCAGCCCCTTCCAATCCCATGTTGTTGTATTCCTTGCTGGCACTTCCGCCCGGGAATACCATAACATCCAGGCTGTCCAGAACACCTTTCATAATATCCACAGCCGATACCTCCCGGGCAACAATACCGCTATCCGTTTTCAGTGCTTCCATGGTTTCGATAACACATACCGGACTGGCCCCGTTGCCGTTAAAAACACCAACCCGTAACTTTGCATTTTCATTCTGTGAAGCAGGCGCTTTGCTTGAGCAACAGGAATAGGCCGCAAAAAATAAGGCAAAAGCAAGTATTCCAATAATTCCGTACCCTTTGATTTTCATCTTTTTCATTTTTAAGAATGTCTGTTTAACCCCAAAAACAAAACCGGTTAAAAGTTTTCTTTCACCCCAAAATGTTTTGCATAATAATTTGTCACCTGACGATCAATTTGATCGTACAGATCATTGAGTTCTTTTTGATCGACTTTGTTTGCTTTTACCCACTTTCCGATTGCCCTTTCGCTTTCGTCAATAAGCTGATCATCAAGCGGTTTCAATACCTGCAAAATTCCTGTTTTATCGGCATTGAGCAGGGCATTCACATTGATATAATATTTGCTGCTGGCCCCCCAGTGGTAAGTATAACAGCGTTTTTTTACCGTGAGGGCCAGATGGCACATGGGAGCATCATTAATTTTTTTGTCATATTTTAATAAAACAGGCAGGCTGTGGTCTTTTGTCAGGATGACCGGAATAGTAACCGATGCCAGCGGCCAGCCCAAATCGGTCCACATGGTGGTCAAGGCAGGATTCTGCCCCGGGTTGACACCTTCAACCATACACGACGAAGCCGAAATGCGGCGGGGAACATAATCACGGAACCAGACCATTTTTTGGTGTCCGGCCGGTAAATTGGCATAATCCCATAAATTTGTTCCGGTAAGTGAATGATGTAAATTTTTCGTGGCTTCCTGCATGATCGTGCGAACGGTTATCCCGCCGTTTTTAACCGCCTGATCCAGCACTTTTTGCGTACTGACGTAACGGATGTAGCCACCTCCTTTACCCGGAGTGCCTTTAAAAGAATAATTGGTACGGATAAGGTAACCCTCCGGGGCCACCGCCTGATCGTTTACATCAATTTTGTACACTTTGAAATTTCCCACTTCGAAATAAGCAGCTCCGCCTTGGGCATCGATCACGCCAAAATTGGCTTCAAGCCGTATAGGACGCGGCAGGCTATTCAAAAGTTTTTCAAAATCATCCACTGTGGCACAGGTTTGCAAAGCCCGTTTCATCAACCGGCCTTCTCCGCCGGTTTGTTTAATGGTATCATTGTTCAGGTTGTAACTGGCCGAGTTCATAATGGCAAAGCCGGCACTGTTATAACCGATCCAGATACTTTTCCCGGTTTTATCATGAGAATTGACTAACCCCACATACGGATATTTCCCATCATGAAAAATCATGATTTTGTTATTCAAAGCTCCGGTATCGCGGTTTTTCCACAACATCGGACGGCCGTCTTTGGTGGCCTTTCCGGAAATAACAGCTGTGGTACAGGCAACCCCGGCCGAGATCCCGAAAAAGAACAGGAACACAATACTTGCTAAAAGTTTTTTCATAAACTTGATTTTTATCATATATAATAAATATACAAATCCCCTCGATTCGGGTATTTTTCTTCTCTCCTATTTTCTGTACAAATATCCTTCAAAAAAACAGTTTTAACAAAATAAAGTTTCAGAAAGATCTTCGTTCACTGAAAGATACCGGTCAGGGCACTAACAAAGTTATTTTTTCGGACTTTTTCATCGAAATGTTCCCGGAAATTCGGACTCTCATAAGGGGATTGGTTACCTTTGCAAAAAATAAATTGCCGATGAACCTGCTTTCCGTTGACAAACTTTCGAAAACTTATGGCGATAAGGTTTTGTTTGAAGAAATCAGTTTTGGCCTGCACGAAGGCGATAAAACAGCACTCATCGCCGGCAACGGAACCGGGAAATCCACCCTTTTTAAAATACTGGCCGGAAAGGACTTTGCCGACAGCGGAAGCTTTGCCTTTCGTGACGGCCTTCGCGTGGCCTATCTGGAACAACAGCCCGAATTTGAGCCGGGAATTTCGCTGAAAGAACTGATTGACACCCACGATTCGGAAATCCGTCAGATCATTCGCGATTATGAAGAAGCCGTAAAACGGCAGGCTGAAAAAGACACCCCCGAAACCCGCGAGCAACTGAATGCAGCTATCAACCGGATGGACAAAGCCGAAGCCTGGGATTACGACCGGCGACTGACAGAAATGTTTTCGCGCTTTGGCATTACCCGTCTGGAACAAAAAACAGAAACCCTTTCGGGAGGCCAGAAAAAACGAATTGCCCTTGCCCTCACCCTGCTCGACCAACCCGAATTTCTGCTGCTCGACGAGCCCACCAACCATCTCGACATCGACATGATCGAATGGCTCGAAAAATACCTGTCCGCTTCGGACATCACCCTTTTTATGGTTACCCACGACCGTTATTTTCTCGACAGGATTTGTAACAACATCATGGAGCTTTCCGACAGCCAAATTTATACCTATCAGGGCAACTATTCCTATTTTCTTGAAAAAAGAGCCGCCCGCATTGAAGCGGAACAATCCGAAAGAGAAAAGGCGGAAAAATGGATGAAAAAAGAGCTCGAATGGCTGCGCCGGATGCCCAAAGCCCGTACCCATAAATCAAAAGCACGTATCGACGCTTTTTATGAAACCAAAGCAAAAGCGTCCAAAAAAACTACGGACGATGAAATAAAACTGCAAACACAAACCCGGCGCCTCGGCGGAAAAATCATCGAAATAAAAAACATTGAGAAACATTTCGGCGATAAAAAAATCGTTGAAAATTTCAGTTACATCTTCAAAAAAGGCGAACGCATCGGGCTGCTTGGCAAAAACGGGGTGGGAAAATCCACTTTTTTAAATCTGCTGACAGGGAAAACCCCACCCGACAAAGGCGAAATCATCCGGGGCGATACCGTTTCCATCGGTTATTACACACAGGAAGGGCTGAAAGCATCACCGGACAAAACCGTACTCGAAGTGGTAAAAGACATTGCCGAAGTTATTCAAACCGGGAAAAACAAAACCCTGACGGCTTCACAGTTTCTGAATTACTTTCTGTTTCCGCCTAAAGTGCAGCAAACACCGGTTTCCAAACTCAGCGGCGGCGAACGGCGAAGGTTGTACCTGCTTACCGTATTGATTACCAACCCCAACTTTCTCATCCTTGATGAGCCCACCAACGATTTGGATATCGTTACCCTAAACAAGTTAGAGGCTTTCCTTTCCGATTTCCAGGGCTGTTTGATACTGGTTTCGCACGACCGGTATTTTCTGGACCGGCTGACCGACCACTTGTTTATTTTCGAAGGCAACGGAAAAATAAAAGATTTTTACGGCAACTACACGTCATACCGGTTCAGCAAACTGAATGAAGAGAAAAAAAACAAACCGGCCGAAAAAAAGCCGGCACAACCAAAAGTAAAACAAAACAACCGGAAACTCAGTTATAAGGAAAAACGCGAATTTGAACAATTAGAAACCGAAATCGAACAACTCGAAAAAGAAAAAGCAGCACTGGAAAGCACCATGAATACCGGAAACCTTTCTTATCAGGAGCTGGAAGAAACCGGCCGGCAGATTGCCCGGCTCATGGAAACACTGGACGAAAAAACCCTGCGCTGGATGGAACTGGCAGAAAAAGCCAACCCGTAAACCGCAATTATTCTTCGAAAGGCAAGTCAAACATTTCGGCCAGCGTTTTCAGTCCGCTGACGGTTTTACTACCGAGAGCAATTCCTTCGGTCATTTTTCGCTTTTCCGATTCCCGTTCCGGATCACCGGGAATAATTACCCGTTCGCGACCCGGCACCGGTTCGGCTTTTCGGAAAGCCCGTATCCATTCATCCATACCGGCTTTAAAATCGGCTGCCGGCTGAAAGGCATCAATACGCATGGCGCCGAAAAAATGACCGATACCGCGATCTTCCGCACCGGCTTTATCTTTCACATAACCCAAGGTAGGCACTACCGTCGGCCCGAAATTGGCACCGGAAAACACAGCCGAAAAAATATCTACAATAGATGTCAGGCAAAAACCTTTGTGCCCGCCATGATCGGTGTCGCCACCCAGCGTACGCAAAGCCCCGCCATTACGCAAAGCCGAAGGATCGACAGTCGGACTTCCGCCGGCATCCTGTAGCAGGCCTTCCGGAACGGTTTTTCCTTCACTTTCATATATGTCCACTTTTCCGCGCGAGACAGGCGAAGTGGCAAAATCGGCCACAAAAGGCGGCTCATCGCCTGCCGGAACAGCCACGGCAATGGGATTGGTCCCCAACATGCCGTTTTTCGCAAAAGTAGGCGCCACCAGCGGATTGGCATTGGTCATGGCAATGCCGATCATATCCTGTTCCAGCGCTTTCATGGCATAGTAACCGGCAATTCCGAAATGATACGAATTGCGCACCGCCACCCAGCCCGTACCGGCTGTTTTGGCCTTTTCAATGGCCAGTTTCATGGCTTTGGGCGCCGTAACCAGCCCCAATCCTTTTCCGCCGTCCACCAGGGCTGTGGAAGGCGTTTCGTGAACCACAGTAAATTTCGGGGTAACGGTAATCCGTTTATTTTGCCACAAACGGACATATTCGGGCAACCGCACCAGTCCGTGCGTGGAAATATTCCGTAACTCGGCCCGCATCAAAATATCGGCCGCCTGACGGGCCTCATCCGCCGGCAATCCCATTTTTTCAAACACCGATTGGGTAAAAGCAAAAAGATAATCGTACGAATACATGAAGTAAAATTTTCGGCAAAGATGCAAAAAGATATGGTAAGGGATAATAGCGAAAAAATGGATTTTTTCGGAATACAATTCCCAAATTATCCGATATTTTGGGAATACTATTCTCATTTTATCCAATTTTTTCGTATTTTTGGGTGCAATATCAAACATTTAAACCATGTATTTTAAAAGAGATATAGAACCTGAACTGATAAAACACCTTGACAAAAAAGAATATACAATTATCACGGGAGCCAGACAAACCGGCAAAACAACTTTATTGAAACATCTCTATGCAAAACTGAAAAAGGAAGGGAAAAAAACCTTTTTTGTCAGTTTTGAAGATGTAGATATTTTGAGTAGTATCAACAAACATCCTGAAGAGATATTTTCAGTAACTGCCCGCCCACAACGGAAAGAAACGGATAACAACAGGTTACAACCTTATTATTTATTTATTGATGAAATACAATACGCTAATAATCCCACGAACTTTTTAAAGTATCTATTTGACACTTATGGTAGCAGCTTGAAAATAATTGCTACCGGCAGCAGCGCTTTTTATATGGATGAAAAATTTAAAGATTCACTCGCAGGAAGAAAAAGAATTTTTGAATTACAAACCTTAAATTTTTCCGAATGGCTTTTGTTTAACAATGAAGATGACCTGAAAGAAGAGCTCCGAATGATACAGAAACAAAAAGATTATGTATCTACACGAAAAAGAGAATTGATGGAACTTTTTCAAACATTTATAGTTTATGGTGGTTATCCGCGTGTTGCTTTGGAAAAAGAACCGGAAGAAAAAATTTTTTTATTAAAAGAATTGAAAAATGCATTTTTGCGTAGAGACATTGACGAATCCGGGATACAGCATTACGAAAAGTTTTATATGCTACTTACCATACTTGCTGGACAAACAGGTAACTTGGTAAACAAAAACGAACTGTCCACTACCATAGGAATAGATCACAAAACAGTTGACAAATATTTGTATGTACTACAAAACAGTTTTCATATCTCATTGGTAAAACCATTTTTCTCCAATATCAGAAAAGAGTTTACCAAAATGCCAAAAATATTTTTTAACGACTCGGGAATGAGAAATGTTTTATTAAACAGATTTTACAACTTTGACAATCGTGATGACAAAGGCGCATTATTTGAAAATTACATATTTAAACGTTTGTGTGAGTTATACGATAAAGAACAGATAAGATATTGGCGTACTACCGACAAAAAAGAAATCGATTTTGTGGTAACTGAATCGTTTTTAAAAGGAAAAGCTTATGAAGTTAAAACAAAGTGTCCTGCAAAAACCATTTCCGCTCCGGCTAAATTTTCAGAAAAATATTCTGGATATTCTTATAAAATCGTCTCATTGGACAAAAACAACACTTGCTTGTGGTTTTTAAAATTATAAATATTTGCGTTTTACCATACATGCTTGATAAGAATACCATTTTTATCATATACAACACCTAACAAAAAATATTTTCCAGGCACAGAAAATAACAAATAGAAACAATAATTAAATCCTGATACTTAACATTTTAAAATCCAATCGGTATTACAGCCAAAAACAATCCAAAGATTTCAACCTCTGCATTTCAAATACAAACCCGGAAGTGGTCTGATTTTTCTACGGTACCGTCAGAGCATACTGTCCGCAAACCAGCCCGTTTCCGCTTAATGGAATTAACGGTTGATTTGCATAATACAAATTATTCAGCATAAAAAAGTTTTCGCCGAATTTTGTTTTCACATCTGTCAGTTCAAAAAACAGGTTATCCAAAACAAAAGTGGGAGAAAATACCCGGTATTTTAAAAAGATACCCGTTTCCTTTTCAACCACAAAAAGCATCCGGCGGTCCGGTTCAAGGGAAACTGTACGCCACACGGTATTGTAAACCGGGAAAAGCGTAACCGGCTTTACTATTTCGCTCAAAAAAATGGTTCTTCGCCGTTTCCTGTAAACCTGAATTTCAATAATACTATGGTTCGTTAAAAGCAACCCGGCTGTTTTAAAATAATTTCCCAAATCAGCCAAGGAATTCAAAGCGGGATTTTCTAACCGGGAATAAAAAGCCGGAAAAAACACTGCCGATGTAAGAGGCATTTTTATTTTTTCAGCAGCAATATGCAAATCATTCCATCCGGCTTCATCAAACTTCCCGGCCCATATCCGGCAACCGGTTCCAATCAGTTTAATGCGTACCGGATGAATTTCTTGATTTAACATTCTTGCAGATAATCCGTTGGTCTTTGGCAAACTTAACGGAAATATGAAGTTCTTACACAGAACGGATAAAATTTCTTTTCAAACCCCAATTAACCAAACATCTTCCGGTGACAAATTTTACTTCTCTGTTTTTCATCCCAAAAGTCCGGAATTTTCTACAATCCAATTAATTATTTAAAACTATTCTATAATATTAAAATCCATCGCTCCCCCATCAAAAACCTGTTGAATTTCATATATTTGTTGGGTTACTAAAAAAGCGGCAAAAAAAGAAACAAAGCCATTGCTGGTTAATCCGTTCGGCCATGACGCAATTACAAATTCCGGGACGTGTAGAAATGCTCAGGGTTCTTCAGGCCTTCGTAGTGGAGAATGCAAAAATTTACCGGCTGCCCAAATCACTTTTGGAGCATCTGAAACTGGTTTCCGAAGAAGCTTTTTTACATGTTCTAAAAAATTCTTTCCAGCCTGACGACATTTCCGACATCAAAATTTCCGTTGAAGTTGACCACCTTCACTTCAGGCTTTCTTTTTTCGACAAAGGGCTTCCTTTCGACAGCTCGCTGATAAAAGAATACCATCCGGGAAACGACATCAGCACCTTAGACACCGAAGGAATGGAACTGTTTCTTATCAAGCAGTTTGCCGACCGGGTAGAATGGATTAACCACGGCGCCGAGGGAAAAGAATTCAGGTTATCGTTTGAACTGCCACAAAAAGACATCATCACGCTTCTCGAAGGGAAAAAAGAAAAAAAGGAAGAACCGGTAGCATCACTCAAAGATATCGAAATACGAACTTTTCAAGATGGCGATGCCATTAAGATTTCGAGAGCCATTTACCGGGCATACGGCTACACCTATCCCAACGAAGACATGTACTATCCCGAAAAAATTGCAGCACAAAATAAAAACGGCACCCTGATTTCGGTAGTTTGTTACGACAAAAAGCGACAGGAAGTAGCCGGCCATTATGCGCTGGAGCGTCCTTCGCTGGGGCCGGTGGCCGAAAGCGGACAAGCGGTGGTTTCACCGGCATATCGCGGATTTCATCTCATGGCAAAAATGCGAACGCTGCTCGAAAAAAAAGCACGCGAACTCCAGCTCGAAGGCATCATGTCGCAACCGGTAACCACCCATGTCTTTAGCCAGAAAGTAAACGAAGGCTTTGGTTCCAAACCCTGCGGGTTTTCTTTCGGACTGGTCCCCCAAAAGCTAAGCTTCCGGAAAATTAGCGATTCGTTATCACAACGCGAAAGTTGCATGCTCTATTTCCAGCCCTTGCGAAAAAGAGAAAGGATACTTTTTATTCCTGAAAAACACCGCACGATCATCGAAAAAATCTATCATCACTTTAATTTACCTTTTCGCCAGGGGAAAATGGCTGTACCATCCGGGAAAAACGGACGTGTACATTACAACTATCACGCCGATTGGGGTTTTGGAGTAATTGCCGTGGACGAAATTGGCGAAAACAATCTTTACGAAATCAAACAGGCTTTATTTAACCTGTTGTTTACGCTAAAAGCGGATGTCATCTTCTTGTACATTCCGTTGGAAGATGCGGACATTACCCATCTTGTCAAAGCCATTGAAAAAGAGCGATTCTTTTTTGCCGGTATCACGCCATCTTTTTTAGACGGACGCGACGTGATCCGATTTGAGTACCTGAACGGATTTATCGATTCATCGAAAATTAAAATTTACAGCCAGCAGGCCAACGAAATCTTTCAATACATTTTGCAACAAAAAGAAAAAACGTTGCAATGATAGAGCTTTTTAGACATAACACTGTTTTTTTACGGTTCTGGATAGCTACAGTAGCATCGCAGCTTGCCTCGCGCATGCATTCGCTGATACTCATCTGGATTGTTTTCAAGTGGACTCACTCGGCCTTTATTGTGGGAATTGCCATGGTAGCCGCTTCGCTGCCGGCGGTTCTTATCTCGCCTTTTGCAGGCAGCCTGGTGGATCGTCACAACAAAGTGGCCGTGATGATGATCGCCGATTTTTCGCGATTAATCATTGTACTGATTTTTGCTTTTCTTTATCATATTCAGGTATTAAACACCCAGTGGTTGGTTATAGGCACCATTGGCATTTCGTTGGCTTCAGCATTTTTCAACCCGGCTTCGCTGGCCGTAATTCCATCGCTGGTAAAAGAAAACCAAATTACACAAGCCAACGCCATTGAGCAAATCAGCGGCAGTGCCAGTGCCATTATCGGCCCGTTGTTCGGCTCGGCCATCATTGCCACTCTCGGGGTTACCAACGCTTTTATCGGAGCCGGCGTCATGTTCCTTATCTCCGTACTCTTTTTATTGAACATCAAAGACCTACAACAATCCACAAAAAAAATCGCCACCGGTATGCTCGAAGACATCAAAACGGGTATCCGGCTGGTAAAACAGCATGCCATTGTTCATAAAATGATTTTTAAAATGGCTGTGGTTAATTTTTTCTTTTCCTCGCTGACCATTATCATTCCCATTGTTGCCAAAGCCGATGTTAAAATTATTGCTTATCTGATGAGCGCTTTGGGTGCCGGTATGCTGGTCTGCTCGCTGGTCCTTTCGGGGAAAAATTTCTCTTTTAAGCCCAAAACACTTCTTTCGGTTTCATTTGTTATGATGGGCGCCTCATTTATTGCCGCCGGTTTTACACCGCATCTCATCCCCATGCTTTTTGAAATATTCACCATCGGCTTTTTCCTGAATGTCTTTAATATTACACTGATCTCTTTGTATCAAATGCGGCTTCCGAGCGAGTCGCTTGGAAAAATCATGTCGTTAATTATTGCGGTTTCTCTTTCGCTACAACCTATCAGTTACGGTGTTATGGGAGTTGTTTTAGGATATATCGGCACTTTTTGGACATTTTTTATCAGCGGAGCCATCATTTTGTTAAGCGCCATTGGTGTTTACCGTCTTAAAGAACTAAACGAAAAAGAAACGATTAAAATTCAATAACATGGACAAATTTGAATTTTTTAATAATGTTCGAGAAACCGTGCCTGGATATAAAGACTTTATTTCCGGTCATCCCATCCACTCAGAAGCCGATTGGAACCGAATACCGCTAACCAACAAGCAAAATTATTTATTGCACTATCCTGTCAACAAACTCATCCGGGAAGGAAGCTTTAAAAAATGTTTTTTAATCGGTGCTTCCAGCGGTTTTTCCAAAAGCGGAACCGTATGGTGGCTCAAACAGTCGGAAGACGAAGGAGCTTATATTGAAAAAGTAAAAGAACTCTTTATCCGGGATTACCGGGTGGACAAAAAATCTACTTTGGTCCTTGTTTCGTTGGCACTAGGAACCTGGATTGGCGGCATGCAACTGGCCTGTACGCTGAGAAGCCTTGCCGGCAAAATGGAGGGCATCGTTACTGCCACTCCCGGTATCGACCTGAACGAATCCATCCGGCTTGCCAAAACTTTCGGTAAAATGTTTGACCAAATTATCTGGATTACCAACCCGTCCAGTATCAACATTATTTATGCCCGGCTAAAAAAAGAAGATAAGGAACTGCTAAACGGAAAAATCTTTTTTCCTGTGGTAGGCGAATATTTTACAGAAAACTTCAGAGAAAAAATTGCGGAAAATTTTGGCCACAGTACCGACAATGTCTATGTGGTAAAAACAGGCTACGGTTCAGCCGATACGGGCGACCTCGGCATTGAAAGAGAATCGACCATTCGCTTGCGAAAATTTCTCAATCGCCATCCGGAACTGTCCGAAAAACTGATGGGCGACAAAAATCCGCCCATGTTTTTCGAAAAAAGCCATCAAGCTTACATCGAAACCATCAATGGAAATTTAGTGGTTACAAAAGACCAGTTTATTCCGCTTGTCCGATACAATACCCACGATACAGGCGGGCTGATTAAAAAAGAAACCTTCCGGGATACCGGAATTGATCCGGCACTTTACAATGCGCTTCCTGACGAAATACTGTATGTTTTTGGACGGACGTCCGATTCCGTAATTTTTTACGGAACCAACCTGAATATTTATGCCAGCGGCGATTACCTTAACATGTTGGATACCAGCTTCTCCTATGGCGGACTTTATGAAGTAAAAGTAACAGAAGAAAACGACATACAGTTTGTGGAATTTACCATTTATGTACTCGCCCCCCGCAAAGAGCTGTCTGAAAAATACCGTCAAGCGCTTATCCGGTTTCTGAAAAGCTCTTCCAATGAATTTAATGCCAAATATGACAGGCTGAAAGCGGCCGCTGGTCAAGACCTTATTCGGGTAAAGATTTTACCTGTAACCGACAAAAACCTGGCACAAAAACACCACACCATAAAAAACTAACATGTTTCAACATTTATCAAATAAAGAAGCCCTGGAAAAAGCCACTTCGGTTTTTCGGTATGCCAAAGAGCACTCCGCTTTTTACCATGACAAATTTCAGGCAATCCCAGAGGCTTCAACTTATGACAGCTGGCAGAAAATTCCTATCCTGACCAAAGACGAGTTGTATAACAACAGTTATCCTAAATCAACCCGTATGCTCACCCTGAAACTACCACTGGAAGGTACTATTATGACTTCCACCGGCGGTTCTACCGGGTTGGCCCGCTATACCATGCTGACCTATGACGAATGGAACCGGTTTTTGGAGCGTCAGGCTGAAGCCTTGCGGCTAATGGGGATATCCGAAAAAGATGTGGTAGCCAATCTGTTTGTAGCCGGCAGCCTGTGGCCGTCATTCATTGCCCTGCACGACAATATCCGGCTGATTGGCGCCAACCATCTACCCATTTCTGCCAACATCGATTTCGACAAAATGCTGTTTTACATTATGGAATTTAAACCAACGGTATTACTGAGCCTGCCTACCGTTTTTGTGATTCTCGCTGACAAAATATTACAGCAAAACCTGAATCTTGATTTTGTAAAAATTATCGGCTATGCTGGTGAACACATGAGTGATATGATCCGTAATCACGTACATAAAGCCTTTGGGAATCAGGTTAAAATAGAATCGCTGGCCTATACCAGTGCCGACTGCGGGCTCATTGGTTACCAATGTGACCATTGCGATTCCAATGAGTATCACCTGGCTTCAGATCTTCAGTTTGTAGAACTTTTTAATTTTGATGAAAACCGGGTATGTAAACCGGGGGAAACGGGCGAAGTACTGGTTACCAATCTTGAACGCCTGTCGCAGCCTATCATTCGCTATCGTTTGGGCGATGTGGCAGAATGGACCGGAAAACCGTGTACCTGTGGTGATAAAAATCCTACTTTCCGCATTGGAGGAAGAGTGGGCGATGATTTTAAAATTGGGGGAGCCTATATCTCCATGGACGTAGTGGAAAAATCCTTTTCCGATTATGTTTCCACCCACGGTATCAGCGCCAATTACCAGTTTGTTTTGGAAGACATCGCCAACGGAAATCTGAAAATTGATTTGCTCATTGAGTCGTCTGACCCGGAAACATCAGCTAAAATGGCTGAAAAAATCAAAGAAAATATTGAAGCCAATATTTCCGATATTGAAGAAGGGGAAAAAATGGGGCTTGTTTCGCTGAACATTCAATTTCTAAAACTGGGAACATTACCGCGAAGCCCCATCACCGGCAAAGTAAAACGATTAAATGACAAAAGAGTAAAATAAATCAGTTTATGGAAAAGGATATCATAGTCAACAACAAAAAAAGTTTTATATAACGTCTGTAAAAACAAGGAAACAAAATATAAACCCATGAAATATCTGGATCAATTATTCGAAATAAAAGATGCGCTGAATCACACCGAAGAGACCGACCGCATCTTTCTCGAAGCGGTAAAAGAAGCTTTTATGTTTCATTACACCCACAATCAAATGTATAAAAACCTGTGCGACGCCGAGCATTTCGACATCAACACGGTAAAAACCACCGACGACCTTGCCCGCATTCCGCATCTGCTGGTGGAAGCATTTAAATGGTACGATTTGCTTTCCATCGACAAATCGGAAGTGGAAGCCACGTTTACGTCCAGCGGCACCAGCGGACAAAAGAGTCATATCTCGTGGGACAAAGCTTCGCACCAGCGCCAGACACTCATGCGCGAACGCATCATCGAGAGTTACGGACTGAAAAGCGACAAAGAAGTCAATTATCTGATTTTTGCCTATTCGCCGGCGGTATCCGAAGGCAAGGGAGCCGCTTATGCCCATCAGATGTATTCGACTTTTGCCCCCACCCACAAAAAAGTTTTTGCCATTGATGCCGACGAGCAGGGCAAAGCTTTTTTCAGCGAGAAACGTTGTGTGGAAGCCTTTTCCGATTTCCAAAAAGACGGTATTCCGTTGCGGGTCATCGGCTTTCCGGCTTTTATTTACGATACGCTTTTGTACATGCAGGCCGAAAACATCCGGTTTCAGTTTCCCGAAGACAGCCTGATGATTATTGCCGGAGGATGGAAAACCGCCGAAAAAAAATCCATTCCTTTCGATGAGTTTGCAATGCTTACCGAAAAATATCTCGGCATCGGCGAAAGCCGCATCCGCGATGTGTACGGATTTGTGGAACACGGCGTTCCGTACATTACCTGCGAACATCACCATTTTCATGTACCCATTTATTCGCAGGCTTTTGCCAGAAAACCCGGCACTCTCGAAGTGCTGCCCGAAGGCGAAAAAGGGCTGTTGCATGTTATTTCGCCTTACAACCTGGCCCAGCCGGCCCTGTCCATCCTTTCTACCGATTATGCCATCATCCGGTCACAGTGCCCTTGCGGACGAACCGGAAAATATATTGAGCTGAAAGGCAGAGCCGGACTGAAAAAACATGAAGGCTGCGCCATTACGGCCACCGAACTCTTAAAAGCAACCCACGAACAACAAAAACATTAAGGAGGCAGAAAAATGAGCATGGAATTTTATATTTTCGGTGAAATAGTAAAAACCGACCAGGTTACCGAACAAGAGGTACACGACATTGTCAGCCGGGCCAAAAAAATGAAAAAAGAAGTGGCTCAGCTAAAGGTGGACACCATTATCGAAATCTTTGACAAAGTAGCCGACGCCTGGCGAAACGAAGATTATCCTTACCGGAAAACCGCCCTTGAATTTTTGCCCCCGCGCATCGGCTTCAGTAAAGAGATGATTGCCGAAGGCATCAAAACCATGTGCTCGCTTTTAAGTCGCGACGGCATGCTGACACGCCTGAATGCAGATTTGGGCGACAAAGATTATCTGAACCAGTGGACTTACAATCCCTATTTTAAAGGATACATCAAAACCGAACCACTCGGCGTAATTACCCATGTTTCGGCCGGCAATGTGTTTGTCGGCGGCGTGGACAGCCTGATTCAGGGGCTTGTCAGCAAAAACGTCAACATCATGAAAATGTCCACTGTTGACCCCGTTTTCCCGGTACTTTTCGCTAAAAGCCTGCGCGATTTCGACCACACCGGACTGTTACACAAAGCCATGGCACTTATCAACTGGAAAGGCGGCACCGAAAGTATTGAAAACATCCTGAAACAACAGTGTGATGCCATTGTTGCATACGGCGGCGCCGACACCATCCGGTCGTACCGAAAAAACCTGGGACTGCACTGCAAACTTATCGAATACGGCCCCAAATACAGTTTTGTAATGGTGGACAAAAACGAGCTGATGAAAAAAGGCATGGACGAAGCTGCCCGCCTGATTGCCCGCGATGCCATCATGTGGGAACAGTCGGCCTGCTCGTCACCGCACACCGTTTATGTGGAAGGCAAAGAAGAAGCGCACGCCATGATGACAGCCATTGGAAAAGCCATGGACAAATGGGCCGAAAAAATCCCACAAGGTGTAGTGTATGAAGACGAAGCCGTGGAAATTACCAAAGTGCGCGAGCTGGCCAAAGTAAACAAAGCGTTTGGTGAAGACGATTATTATTTCTGTAAAAACGGCCTTGCCACTGTGGTTTATCAAACTTCCAAAGAGTTCCAGATTTCGTGTCACAACCGGACTATTTTTGTCAAACCCGTCGATACACTCGACGAAGTGATTCAGATTGTGGAACCCATGGGCCAGTATATCCAAACAGTTTCTATTTTGGCCGACGACGAAAGAGCCAAAGAGCTGGCCCGTCAACTGGCTCTTGCCGGTGCCGACCGTTTTGTGGAAATCGGGCGCATGGCCGTACGGAAACACGGCACTCCCCACGATGGTTCCAAAGGGATTGCCGAACTGGTTCGCTGGGTATCGCTGGGTCGCAACCATCTCGAAGGCGGCTGGTCAATCGAAGGTTTATGGAAAAAGTACGACCCCACCAACGACGGTTTCGATTTTCTTCCCGACGAAGAAAGAGATGCCCTGACCCTGCAACGGCTGAAACGAGTGGTGGACATTGTCCGCGACAAATCGCCACTGCTTTCCAAACGATACAAAGGCATCACCTTCGACAGTTTTGAAAGTTTCAGAAAACTGCCGCTTTTAACCGGCGAAGATTACAAAACCTACCTGCCGCCGGCCGGCGAAGGCTTGCTAACCGATGAAATAAAAGGAGGTTACATTTTCTCAAGCGGAGGCACCACCGGCAAACCCAAAAGTGTGTATCGTACCGCCGAAGAACAGCACTTTAACACCGTACGGCTTGGCAAAGGGCTGTTATTATCAGTTTTCAACAAAAACGACCGGGTGGCCAACCTGTTGTTTGCCGGCAACATGTGGGCTTCGTTTGTATCTTTCAATCAGGCGCTGGAACACACCGGCTGCACCATTTTGCCCATTGGCGGAAACCATCCCATGGAAACCATCGTGCAGAATCTGATCAATTTTAAAGCCAATGCCATCATTACCATTCCGTCGGTACTGTTATCGCTGGCCGAATACGTGCAAACCCATCACATCGACCTGAAAATCGAAAAAGTTTCGGTGGGTGGCGAGCATCTTTTTAAAGAGTCACGCGAATATCTGAAAAAAATTCTCGGGGTAAAAATCATTGCGTCCACCGGATACACCACCAACGATACCGGCGCTATTGGCTACCAGTGCGAACATCTTGTGGGTACGTCGCTGCATCATGTACACGAAGATCTCCACTATGTGGAAATACTCGACCCCGAAACCAACGAACCCGTAAAACCGGGCGAAGTGGGGAAAATTGTGGTTACCAACCTGCAACGCACCCTTTTGCCGACCATCCGCTACGAAGTGGGCGACCTGTGTCGCTGGGTGGAAATGGATTGCAAATGTGGTCGTAAAACACGGGTATTGGAACTGCTTGGCCGCAGCGACGACATTGTCATCATCGGCGGCGGAAACATCACCCCCGATGTCATTGCCAAGGCCATTTATCCGTTCGATTCACTTAGCTCTCATTTCCAGATGGTTGTAAAACTCGAAAAAGGAAAAGACGCCTTGGACGTGATTATCGAAGCCAAACAAGATACCTTTGAAGACATTGCGAAAGAGGTAAGAGACGCCATTTTGAAACTTTCAAAGGAATTACTCGTAATGGTCAACAATAAACTGATACACGATGTAACGGTACATATTGTTAAACCCAATACACTGCCGAGAAATCCGAAAACAGGAAAAATAGTTTTGATAAAAGACGAAAGAAAACTTGCGTGATGGTAGAAATTGAAAAAAACGAACAACTGGTCATTAAGTTCGGCAAGCGTTTAGATGCCACCAATGCAGAACAAACCGCTGAGAAAATAGGTAAAGAGCTGGAAAACTTAGACAAAGATATCATGCTGGATGTCAGCCGGATGGAATACATCAGCAGTGCCGGATTGCAGGTGGTTTTAAAATGTGCCAAGGCTGCCAAAGCCGCCGGAAAAGAAACATATCTTCACGGGGCCAAAGGCAACGTGCTGGAAATTTTCAGACTTTCCGGCTTTTTAACTTTTTTGAAAGCGGAATAACTCACGTGATGGACTTTAACCTGCATACGCTCGACGATGCTTTTGCCGAAATCGACAAACATTGCCAAAAGCACCACCTGCCCGAAACGGTGTGTTACAACATCCGGCTGGTGTGTGAGGAGCTGATTATAAACCTGCTCAAACACACCACTGCCACCAGCTATCATTTAAATCTTTCGCAGGAAAACGGTCTTACACTCATCCGTATCGGCTATCAGGCAGACGAATTTAATCCGTCCGTCGTTCCGGAAAAGAAAAACAAGCCGGTGGAAGAAATGGAATACGGGGGTCTGGGATTGCTGCTGGTCAATTCGCTGGCAAAAAAAATACATTATCATTACGATCCAAAACAATCGCTCAATGTTATCCAAATCACCCTTTAAAATCAAAAACATCCAGCGGAAAATTGTTTTTTACATCGTGGTGATCACCATTCCGATGTTTCTGGGCTCGTTGTATCTTGTACAGGATTTTGTTACCAACGAACTTACCCGGTCTGAGTTCAGGCAGGCTAAACTCATTAACATCAGTACATTAAACAAAATAGAAAGTTTTTTGGACAGCACCAGTGCTTTTACCATAAAAGCGGCTTACATGATTACTTCCGATCCGGAAAATTACCGGAAAGTACTCCCTTTTTTAAAAGAAAACGTACGAAAAAATCCGCAGGTATTCGGTTCGGCCCTTGCTTTGGAACCCACCGGTCCGCTAAAAAAACGCTATTGCAAATATTTTTACCGCAACCACGATTCTATCCGCGAAAAATGGCTGATGCTCCCGGAATATGACTATCTGCATTATGCCTGGTACTACAAAGTAAAACAAACATTAAAACCCTCGTGGAGCGAGCCTTATTTTGACAAAGGCGGCGGCGAAGTATATATGAGTACCTACTCATATCCTGTCTTCGACCTGAAAAAACACTTCCTGGGCGTGGTAACCGCCGATGTGGAACTGAACACCCTGTCGCGCGAAATACAGCAACTGGCCAAAAACAAATCGGGACATATTTTTCTGGTTTCCAAAACAGGCTTTCTGCTTTCGCATCCTAACCAGCGTTTTAACCTGAAACAAACCATTTTTAAATATGCCAATTACATCGGTTCGAAAGAGCTGAAAAAAGCGGCCCACGACATGGTCAACGGCAAATCGGGAGTGTACAGCATTTACCTGCCCGACGGAAAATACACCCTGTACACCATGTACATAAAACAAACCGATTGGTCTATCGGTATCATTCTGAAAAACAGCACCTTATTCAAACCATTAAAACAGCTAAAAACCAACCTGTTGTTTATCACAGCTGCCGGTATCTTACTGATTTTAATCATGGTTACCATTGTATCAAACCAGTTGAAAAAAAACGTGGCCCGCGAAGAACGCATCAAAAACGAATTTATGCTGGCCAGCCGGATTCAGCAACAGTTTCTTCCGAAAAAAAGAGAGGTGGAAGGACAAAAATTTGAACTCAGTGGCGTAATGATTCCGGCCCGGGAAGTGGGCGGCGACTTTTACGGTTATAAAACGATAGGAGAAAAAATTATTTTTTATGTCGGCGATGTTTCCGGAAAAGGCGTTCCGGCTTCGCTGTTCATGATGGCATCGCAAATGCTTATTGAAGATGCCATTGACGAAAAATGCAACCCGGCATTTGTACTCGACAAAGTGAACCGGAAACTATCGGAAATTATTACTACCGGTATGTTTGCCACTATGATTGTCGGCATGATCGACCTGAAAACCAGAGAACTGACATTTTCTGTGGCCGGGCACCCGCCATTTATCATCAACACAAACGGAGCCGTATTTTCACCGGTAACAGTTTTTGCCCCGCCCATAGCGGTTTTTAAAGAACAAACGTACCAAAACAGCCAGATTACACTAGGGGAAAATACAACCATCGTAGCTTTTAGCGACGGAGTTAGTGAAGCCGAAAATGCCCGGAAGGAATTATTCGGAACCGAACGAATTGCCCGCTCATTACAAAATATTCAAACATTGAATGCCACTGCCATTAAAGACAAACTGATAAAAGACATCCGGGCTTTTGTTGACGGACAGGAACAAAGCGACGACCTGACTATCGTTGTGGTGAAAATATAAATAGCCAGACGGATTACTTTTTGTGAAGCACTTTCTTTAAATTTTTCACACCGATTTTTGCCGTCTTTTTTTCTATTGCACTTTTTGGAGGCAACGGAAACAGGTAATATTCATTATCCTGCCTGTTTTGCACTATAAAATAGGGATAATAATCCGACAGAAAGGAATAAGGAACAGAAAGTCCTACCACCCGGTTTGAGGTAACAAAAGGCTTTCCACCATACTCCTTTGAATAAAAAATGATGTGTCCTTCCGTATGCAGCAAATCAATATTCAGTATATCCTTTTTCTTTTTCCGCTCCATCAACAGTTTTACCCCAACCTCCGGGGTATCTTTATCATAATATGTAATTTGAGCTGTACGCTTTTCCACCGGAATTTTAACCCTTTCGCCAAATTTTGTTTCATATTGGTAATGTTCAAAAGAGCGTTCATTTCCGTATTGATCCATTTTCCAGATTTTGATGGCTTTTACCCCGCCATTTTCATCATAACTTTCACGTACAGACTTTTGGTAAACTGTCCCCACAAAGTCTGACCGTACCGATTTTTCTATCAGCCGGCTACTGTCGTAATACAACCGAACGGTAAGGTTTCCGTTTTTATCATACATTAAAAGCGTGTAATTTCCGTTCTGCGGTTTCCCGCCTAACACGACATAATCTTTGCGTATCAATCGGTTTTGATCATCATACTTCAGTTTTAGATAAGAATCTACAATATTTTTGTCGGCTCCATACTGAATGTAAGCCGTAAGCAGGGTGTCGTGCAGGTAAATAGAGGTATCGCCCCAGATAACCGAACCGTCACCACGATAAACCACTTCCTGCACTTCGCGAGCGGCACGGTTGTATGCATGCACCGATTTTTTAGTCAACCGCCCGGTAGAATCGTATTGGAGATACTGCAGTGTGTGACCGGCGGCATCTCTTTTCCATATTTCTCGGCTTAAATGTTTTCCTGTAGCATTGTAGTGATCTTTTTCTATAAGATTTCCGTTGTCATCATATTTCCATGTATAACGGTAGCCGCGTTTCTCATTATTGGGCCGGAAAAAATCTTCCACTACCAGGTTCTGATGATTGTATTTTTCAATTTCCATCAATTCATTGTCATCATAATCGTACCGCTTAAGGGTATAATTGTCCGGATACTTGTATAACCACATTGCAGGCGAAAGCTTCTTATGCAAACGGCTGACACCGTCCGAGTCAATAGGCATATTAAGTCCGATATCCACCCGGTTATTTTTGTAATGATGCAAATACCTATCATAAAATTTGCTGGTATCGTTTTCCGGAGCCTGTTCAAAAAGAACCCGGCCTTCCTTGTCACACAAATACCAGTTCAAAATTTTTACACTTTTCGGCTCATAATGTTCAAATTTAGGCTGAAAATCCTTATATTCTACTTGTTTATAAAGCCTTACCGGACCTTTTAAATCATAATCCGACCGCATAAAAAGTCCGATTTGTCCGTAAGCTGAAGATAACAACAACCCCATTGCGGAAACAAGAAAAATCCGCAACCCACTTAAACTCAATTTCATATACAATGTTTTAATCAGGGAAAATTTTGGGTTTAAATATAGAAAAAAATTGAAATGCTTAACGAACTGTTTTATCGACAGATAAAAACAACTATTCAAAATGGCTAATTCCTATTTTAAATGTACTGAAAATATCTTTGTTTTATTGCCCATTTCCGCTGCATTCATGATGTGCAATTACTAAAAGATAATGTTCGAAAAAAGATACCCATTGTGGGGGCCTCCCGAAACGGGCCGGCCTGCCCGGCTGCGTCATTCAGGCGGGGTTTCCTGGCGAGACAATAAAGGAACAAGAAAATGAAGAACAAAATGGTATATACCTGACAATAAAGAACCTGAAAATATATTTGTCGAATAGAAATTTTTCCGGTTTAAATCATTGCCCCCCTTTGGGGTTCGGCTTCCCGTTATTTTCATCCCACGGGTGAAACCCGTGGTTAATCACATAGAATCCCTTTGGGATTCCGTAAAACCATTCTGGAGGAGGGAAAAATCATAATGAATATATGGCAAAAGCCTTTTCCTTCATCAAAACCCTGATGGTATCGTATCAAAACAGGAATGCGCTTTCAAAATAAAAATCAAAACCAAATTCTGCGGATTATTTCATTAAAATTTAGAACAAACAAATCTTTAAGTAAAAACAAATCGCCAAAAGCCAAAATAACAGCATGTCATACCTGTCATTTTTTTGTTATTTTTACCGCCGATGAAAACCATGAAAAAATTTTACCAGAAGCAAAGTCGGATATCAAATTCATAAATGAGTACTTAATAACTGTTTACAGCATCAAAAAAGAACAGGATTTATATTTTTAAACTTTTAAACGTTTTTGGTCAGATTTTACTATAAAAGTATTATTTTTGCCGCTGCAAAACGAAGATAGGCACAAAACAGAAATCGGATATAAAAAAAACAAAACATGAGTAACAAAAAAGCAATCGTATTACAAGCCGTCCGCGGTCTTAAGAAAGGCCGGATTGTTTTTCTGTTGGCAACCGCAACGGTACTTTTGTTGCCGTCGGGAGCAAAGGCACAGCAGCAGGCAGTCAGGCTGAACCTGTCAGCAGCCCTCGACAGTGCCCTGCAAAACAACGCCCGCATCCGCCAGTATCGCGAGAAGGTGGAACAGAAAAAATACATGAAAAAATCAGCCATGGGCAATTTTTTCCCGACGATAAACGTCAACGGCGGATTTACCTGGCTGAGTCAGAATGCTGAGATCAACATGGACATGTTCAAGGCATCGGTTGACAACATGATGATCGGTTATGCCGACATGATTGGTAAAGGATTACAGCTTTCGCCAACTGCCCAGCAAATACTGGTACAAACGGTTTCGAACGTAAAAAAACTGCCGGCGGTAAATCTGGAAATGGACGCTCAAAATTTTCCCAACCTGAACTTCACCCTGTTTCAGCCAATTTTTACGGGTGGAAAAATCATTGCCGGGAAAAAATTTGCCGAAGCCGATTTATCTTATTCCAACGAAGATTTACGTAAAACCGAAAACGAGATCATTAAAGAAACCATCGACCGGTATTATGCCATCGTGCTGTTAAAAGCGGTGGTCAATGTACGCAAACAGGTGGTGGCCGGCATGAAAAGGCACGAACGCGATGCGGAAAAAGCCATCAAGGCCGGTCTGATTCCGCCCTATACCCGGCTGCGGGCACAGGTGGCGGTAGCCAACGCCCAACGCGATTTAACCGACGACGAAAACAAGCTGGAACTGGCCAAAATGGCATTGAAAAACAGCATGGGCCTCCGTCCGGATGTCAATATTGAAGTCACCGACACTTTACATTTTCAGGTATGCCCGCTTAATCTGAGTCAGTTACAGGCGGAAGCCAAAACATCCCAGCCGGTGTTTCAAATGATTGAGGAAAAGAAAAACATGGTAAAACAGAAACACAACCTGGAAATGGCCGAATTCATGCCTCAAATCGGGGCATGGGGTACTTACAGCCTTTTCCGTGATAAGTATCCGGTTATCCAGCCGCCTTTTATCCTGGGTGTACAAGCTAAAATCAATCTTTTCCACGGCGGCAAAAAATTCAACGATCTGAAAGCTACCCGGCATCTGGCCAAAGAAGTGGAAGCTGCTGAAGAATATACCCGGCAACAAATCAATCTGTGGGTGGACAAATCGTACCGCCAGGTACTGAATACGCAGGACCGTTATCATAAGCTGCAGCCCACTATTGCCATGGCCAAAAGAAACTACGTCATTACCGAAAAGCGTTTTCGCGAAGGCATGGCCAAATCCATCGACGTAATTGATGCGCGCCTGCTGTACGAAAAAGCTCAAATAGAAGCCTATCATACGCTTTATGAATACTATGTGGCCCT
Source organism: Candidatus Sulfidibacterium hydrothermale (assembly GCF_020149915.1). Taxonomy (GTDB): domain Bacteria; phylum Bacteroidota; class Bacteroidia; order Bacteroidales; family F082; genus Sulfidibacterium; species Sulfidibacterium hydrothermale. The sequence goes on along the minus strand of NZ_CP083760.1, from coordinate 1,663,763 downwards.
GAGCAATCTGTACCTGGCCACGGGTAATCCGCAAAAACTGACCGATATTTTAATTCATCAATAATTTAAAAAAGAACTTACAAAAATGAAAAAGGACAAAAGTTTTCTGGCATTAAGTGTTCCCGTCATCATCATTATTGCCGCTGTTATTTTTCTTACTGTTCATCATAATGCACCGCAGAGCAAAGTTTTTACCGGCATGTTCGAAACCACGACCGTGAATGTGGCTTCACTGGACCCCGGCCGGATCGACACCATTTTTGTGGACCTTGGCGATCAGGTAAAAAAAGGCGAGTTGCTGGCCCGCCTCGAAACCAATATTCTGGAAACCAAAGTCGGACAGGCCAAAGGCGCTGTTGTAGCTGCCGGTGCAATGGTTGAGAAAGCCAAAGCCGGAGCCCGCAAAGAGCAGATAAAAGCAGCCGAAAACAAATACGGCATGGCACAAAGTCAGTTTGAATTTGCCCAAAAAACCTATCGTCGTTTTCAGGTACTGTATGCCGATTCCATCATCTCACAGCAGGAAATGGATGAAATGAAATTTAAATACAACGCAGCCAAAGACCAGATGAAAGCAGCTAAAGCCCTGTACGACATGGCTTTAAAAGGAGCACGAAAAGAAGACATCACGGCTGCCGAAGGACAATATGAAATGGCCAGAAACAAATACAACGAAGCCATGGAATTTTATCACCAGCTCAATGTTTATGCCCCCGCATCGGGCGAAATCAGTGATAAAATTGCCGAACCCGGCGAAGTGGTACCCCAGGGTTATCCTATCCTGACCATCATGATTCCCAAAGATATCTATGCTGTTCTGAATGTCCGCGAAGACCGGCTTCCCCTGTTCAAAAAAGGCAGCATTGTAAAAGGTAAAATTCCCGGACTCGGCGGAAAAAGCTTCGATTTTAAAGTTAGCTACATCGCTCCTATGGCCGACTTTGCCACTTGGGTTCCCACCAAGTCAAAAGGCGAATTCGACATGAAAACTTTTGAAATTCATCTGAAACCGGTACACCCGATTAAAGGGCTGCGTCCCGGCATGAGTATCGAAATCCGTTTATAAATACCGTTTCTTTTTTAACCTGAACCGGAAATTTTTTAATCGACATTACCATGATTTTAAACAGATGAACATGCCTGCTTTCATAAAGGTTTTTTTGAGAGAAATGAAACGGATCGTTACCGGTCATTCCACCCGGTTGATTCTGTTTTACATTCCGCTGATTGTCTTTCCGTTGCTGGCGCTGATTTATCAGAAAGGGGCTTTGCGGGATATTCCGGTAGCCGTTTGGGACCAGGATCACAGCGATTTGTCGCGCATGGTCACCCGCTTTATCGACGCTTCGCATACCCTGAAAGTAACCGATTACCTTTCGGCATCCGACAATCCCGAAACCTTTTTTCCCACCCATCGCGAAAAAGCGGTCTTTCATATTCCGAAAGGCTTCAAACACGACATCATGAAAGGGAAAAGTACACGCATTCAGGTATTTACCAACAGCTCAAACATTGTTTTCGGGAATATTCTTTTGCGTGAAGCATACACCATTGCAGGAACCGTCAACGGCGGTATTTTGCTAAAAAAATACAAAGCATCCGGATTGACCAACCGGCAGGCCATGATCATGGTGCAGCCCATCAAAGTACATACCCATTCGCTTTTTAATCCTTATTACAACTACCTGTATTACCTGGTTCCGGGACTGCTTACCGTTTTACTGCAAATGGTAGTCTTTTTTATTTCAACGCGGGCTTTTAATTCGGAAGTCAACAACGGCACTTTCGACGAGCTGGTAGCCGCTGCGAACGGAAAACCACTGAACATGCTTACCGGAAAAGCTCTGGCTTATCTGCTGACCGGACTTTATGTTACCGGACTTATTGCCCTGATTTTTATGATTTTTGGCATCCCTTTCCAGCAAAAAGAAGGAGAACTGTTGTTGCTATTTGGTTACTTTACACTGGTAAATGTTTTCCTCGGGTTCATGCTTTCGACCACCATCCGCGATGAGATTCTCTCGCTGGATGTGGCGTTTTTGTATAACTCGCCGGCTTTTGTCTTCAGCGGTTTTACGTTCCCCATATTTGCCATGCCGTTTATCAGCAGTTCCATTGCACAGTTTATCCCATATACCCATTTTCTGCACGCATTTTTTAAACTGTATCAGTTCGGGGCCCCGCTGTCGTTTGCCGCACCCGATTTTTACCGGCTTACCCTGTTCCTTGCCGTCGGATTTGTCACCAGCTACATTGCCCTGCATATCAAGCTAAAACAAAAGTCTTTCAACCCAAAAACTTCGTTGCAACATGGTTAAAAGAAACAGCTTCATACAAGGACTTTTGCACGAAATGCACAATGTCATCAACGACCACAGTGTGCTGCTGACGGTTTTGCTGGCACCATTGGTTTATGTTTTTTTGATGGGATCGATTTATCAGAAAAAAGAAGTAAAAAAGATTCCTTTTGCCGTGGTAGATTACGACAAAACCCCGACGACACGGAATTTTACCCGGCTGCTCTCGGCCAGTCCGGCCATCCGGTTAGTCAGCCAGCCAGCTACCTACGAAAAAGGCAAAGCCGCCTTGTATTCCATGAAAGTACAGGGTTTTCTGGTGTTTCCGAAAGGTTTTGAGAAAAAGCTGCTCAAAGGCGAAGGCAGCGATGTAAATCTATATCTGAACACCACCCGGTTTTTACCATCCAACGACCTGAACAGGGCGGTAAACACAGTATTTATGACGGTCGGAGCCGGAATCAGGCTGCATGCTTACGAAGCCAAAGGGATGAATCCAAAATACGCCATGGAACTCATCAATCCGGTGTTGGCCGATGTGCATCCGGTGTATAATGCCACCAACAATTATGGCGATTATCTTTTACCCGGACTTTTGTTTCTGATTCTTCAGCAAACACTGCTTATCGGGCTGGGCGAAAGCTTTGTACGCAGCCGCGAAAAAGGAAACCTGCAGGAAGCCCTGCGAGGAAATGCGACAGACATTTTCGGCTGGTTTGGCGGCCGGGTAAGCTATTATCTCTTTTTGTATGCTTCTTACATTTTATTCTATTTCGGCTACGCATTTCACTTTTTGGATATTCCCTTACGGGGAAGCAAAACAGCGCTGTTTGTAATCAGTTTGTTGTTTTTGCTGGTGGTCATGATCTATACCATGCTGGTGGCTTCGTTCAGCAAAAAGCAAATCCGGATTATGGAAGCGCTGGCTTTTACAAGTTATCCGTTGTTTCTGCTGTCGGGATATTCGTGGCCGGTGGATGCCATGCCGGCACCTTTACAATGGCTGGCCCGGATCATCCCCACCACGCCCATGATGGACGCCGTAACCAAGCTTTGTGCCGAAGGTACCGGCTGGGGCCCCATACTCAACGACATCTTGCAGTTGCTGGTGATGCTGCTCGTTTCTACCCTTTTGTTTTACTGGCGAATGGCCGTGATGAAAAAGAAACTGACGGCTGTAAAAGCCCCCGTTGAAATATCCTGATTTGTAAAAAGGCTTTACAATTTCATATTTTAACAACAAAAATATTCCGGCATAAAGATCTACTTCTCCGGGGTTGTAGTTTTTGGCAATTCTTTCACATAAATATCCTGCTGGGGAAAAGGAATAACAATTTTGTTTTGTTCAAATTCATCGTTAATGGCAAAACGCAAATCACTGTTTATATTTTTTACACGAAAAGACCGGGTTGTCCAGAAAAAAAGATGAAATATCAAGGCAGAATCTCCAAAGTCTTCAAACCGGACAAACGGTTTAGGCGATTTGCTGATTGCCGGATGCGCATCGGCTACCTTCAATAGTATTTCCCGCACTTTTTTAACATCAGAGCCATAGGCAACGCCTACTTCCAGCTTAAACCGCGTCTTTTTATCAATTGTACTCCAGTTGATTACGTTTTCGCTGATCAGTTTTGAGTTGGGAACGATCACAATCACATTATCCCGGGTTTCCACTTTTGAAATTCGCAGGTTTATTTCTTTTACTGTGGCAATAATATCATCTTCCAACTGGACCACATCACCCACTTTTACATTTCCCTCAAACAACAAAAAAAGACCGGAAACCACATCATTGAATATTTGCTGAACACCAAGGCCCAATCCGACAAGCAGAGCAGCCGAACTGGCGATCAAATAATTAATATTGAAACCTATGGTTTGCAAAATGATGATAATGGAAAGCACCCATACAACATATTTTATGATCTGATAAATAGACGCTACTGTCCCCTGCTCTACCCGTTTTACCATACGGGCAAAAAATATCTTTTTAACAAAACGTAAAAACAGCCAGGTAGCCACAACAATGATCAACGCCATAAGAATACTGTAAGGCGTCAATGTAAAATTGGAGAACTCAACCAGGTGATATTCTAAAAATTTTTTCATGAGTTTATCAAATTTTGTCTTTCACTTTCTCTCTGCAAAAAGAATAAAAAATGTACTCCGTAAAACGGTTCTACGGAAACAATTTACGTATCGTGTTGTTTACTGTTTTATCCTTTTTTCAATATATTTCGAATTCATGATCCGGAGCAATCCCATATAGTCCAGTTTAAACTCTACCAGATCGCCAACTTTATAGTTTTTCTTATTGTCACCAAGATCGATAACGATCATATCCGAACTTGCTCCCGCCAATTTTAAACTTTTATCCGTCAGTTCAAGGTGATCGGTTTCCGTATCAAGGAGCCCCAAATCGATAATTGCCCGATAAGACGTTTCTCCGATATTTTTCTGGTCAAACTCAAAGCTCTCACCTTCAACATTTGTCCCCATTTCACCCATTGGCACAACCGGTTTTTCAATCAACTCAATAATCTCAGAATGCAGTTTAAAAACATCAGAATACATCTTTTTAAACTTCCGGTTATTATACACATCCGTACCCAGAAATAACGTTTCGCCTACTCTAAAATGATTAATCCCTCTGGGCAGAAGATTTTGAAAAATCAAAGGTATTGTCACCGAAGAACCGCCGGAAACATAAGGAATCTTTTTATTAAACTTTGCTTCGATTAATTGCTTATACAGGCTTAACTGAATCAATTTGTCATGATTGGGCAGAACACCGTACAAACAGGATAAATTAGCGCCAATCCCAATCACATCAATATTTTCCAGCTCAAAAACATTTTTGTAAAAATCAATGATATCTTCTCCCAAAACGCCTTCTCTCAACTCGCCCAGTTCGATCATGATAATGATCTTATGCACTTTGTTTTGCTTTTTGGCTTCTTTTGATAACAGTTTGATGGTCTCGATCTCTGTATTCATACTTACATCGGCAAACCGGACAATTCCCGGAATGGAACGTTTTGCCGGAGGTTTTATGTAAATGGTTTCAATTTCAGGACGAATGGATTTAACGACCCGCAAATTGGAAACCCGGGAATCGCAGATTTGCCCCATGTCAAACTTCAGTAATTCATCAAGATACGTCTTGTTTCCACACAAAACTTTCGACACTACCGACCATTGTATGCCATTCTTTTTAAAAAGTGTATTGAGATAATCAAAATTTGATTTCAGTTTTTTTACATCTAATGTTATAAAAGCCATTATTTCTCCTTTTTATATCGCATTTCTATATATTTACTGGTAAATCCAAATTTCTCATATAAATGCCTTGCCGGATTTTCAGGTTCTACGTGCAATGCAATACTGCCTTTTGCCAAATCAATGGTTTCTTTCATTAACAATTTACCAATGCCTTTGCCCCGGTGTTTTTTGTGCGTTGCGATATAAACCAGAATATTTTCAGGAATATAATCTTTCATCCCCGTTTCATTCACTACAACCACTCCAGACAGCTCATCATCTAAATAAGCAGCCAAAATAAAACCGCCGAAAGAAGGCACTTCTTTCATAGCATAGTCAATGGCCTTTTCTATCTCAGAACGGGGATCGCCATACTCTTGCAAATGAGTAAATAAAAAATCAGTCAAAGCTTTCTTTTCTCCTGAGTCGGGTTTGTTTACCGCATTAAAAATTTTTGTTTTAATCATTCTTCAGTCCTTTTTTTATTAAAAAATCATTATCACTACCTACTGTAAGGTTTTTTTTTGAAATACACAAATCTTTTTCTTTTTATCCTGAAAACAATCGATTTCCTGCTTCGCCATATCCCAATAACAGACTGATTCACAGAAAAAAATCGGATTTTAACATAATAATTGTTCTGCAAAAACAACATCATCATTATAAAACATAAACAAGAAATTCTTTTTTGTTTTACAATTAACGAATCCTTTTTTCAACAGGAATGATTTTAAGAAAGAACAATTACCTTTGCAAAAACCAAACACAAAAAGATCATGAAATCATACCGAAAAGAATTGTGGTTTAACACACCGCACCGTCGCGATTTTATCAATATTACGCCGCAGGTCAACCAATGTCTGGCAGAAAGCGGCATCCGGGAAGGACTGGTTTTAGTGAATGCCATGCACATTACGGCCAGCGTTTTTATCAATGATGATGAAGCCGGTCTGCACCGCGATTTTGAAACCTGGCTCGAAAAGCTGGCACCGGAAAAACCCCATTCGCAATATCACCACAACACTTTTGAAGACAATGCCGACGCCCACATGAAACGGCAGGTGATGGGACGCGAGGTGGTGGTAGCCGTTACCGACGGGCAACTGGATTTCGGTCCGTGGGAACAAATTTTCTACGGTGAATTTGACGGGAAACGCCGGAAAAGGGTCCTGGTAAAAATCATCGGCGAATAAAATTATTTTTTCTGTTTCTTTGTGGTTTTCAACCACAAAGAAACAGAAAACTATCTAGGTTTTAAACATCTTAAATTCAACTATTTTTGTACAAGGTATAGGATTTTTTACCACTTTATTCTTTTGTAAACAAATATCCCGAAGGGATATAACAGAAATAACCCTGTCCGAAGGGCAGGGAAACAGAAAAAATAAATGAGCTTAACCCCGCAGGGGTTAAATAAAAAATAATCCATGAGTACCTACACCCAAATTCTTTATCAAATTGTTTTTTCTACAAAAAACCGCGAAAAAACTTTGGCCGAATCCGGCCGGGAAAAGCTGTACCGATATATCCGGGGAATCTTAAAAAAGAAAAATTGTCATTTGTATCAAATGGGCGGAACAGAAGACCACATCCATATTATTACACATATACATCCAACGACTGCCGTTGCCGATTTGGTAAAAGATATTAAGCTGGCTACATCTGATTACATTAAAACAGAACATCTTTTCCCAAAATTCAACGGATGGCAAAATGGATATGGTGCTTTTACATACGCAATCACAGCAAAAGACAACCTGATTAATTATGTAAAAAATCAAAAAGAGCATCATCATAAGGCGACTTTTAAAGAGGAATACGTCCGTTTATTAAAAGAACACCAAATTGAATTCGATGAAAAATATTTGCTGTAATTAGACTTGTCTATTGAATCCCTTCAGGATTCTTTCGTTTCTTTATACCTATTCCACTGGTAAAAACCAGTGGCTATTTTTATTCAATCCCTTCGGGATTTCATTTATTTCAAGTTCCCCGTAAACCTTCACCTTGTTGTTTTGAATACAGTGAAGAATCTGTAAATAACAAATTCCTATTTTGATTGCTAAGAGTATTTGAGAAAAAGCATATCCCGAAGGGATATAACAGAAATAACCCTGTCCGAAAGACAGGGAAACATACAAAACAAATAAGCTTAACCCTGCAGGGGTTAAATAAAAAAAAATAATCAAATGGCAGAGTGAGGCACAAATTATTCGTCAAACAGCTTCCAACATAGAACCGTAAAAACAATAAATTAAATTCTTTCGGGATTTCATTTATTTCAAGTTCCCCGTAAACCTTCACCTTGATATGTTGAACACAGTAAAGAAGCCATGAGAATTATCAGGATACACAACTTATAAAAAAGAAAAACAGCACCATTATTCCTTTTTTCTTAACACTATTTAACCCCCTGTTCGATTTAAGTTCCTACCTTTGTAATCTAAAAAATTAAAGTCATGAACGAAGCATTATTAAACCTGGAACCCAAAAAGATATGGTTCTATTTCAAAGAAATTCTGAATATCCCCCGCCCTTCAAAAAAGGAAGGAAAAATCATTGATTATCTGGTACAGTTCGGAAAAGAACACGGACTGGAAACCCTGAAAGATGAAGTGGGCAACGTACTCATTCGCAAACCGGCCACACCCGGCATGGAAAACCGGAAAACCGTGGTACTGCAAAGCCACATTGACATGGTTTGTGAAAAAAACAGCGACGTGGACCACGATTTTGAAAACGACCCCATCGAAGCCTACATCGAAGACGGATGGGTGAAAGCCAAAGGCACAACCTTAGGCGGCGACGACGGTATTGGGGTAGCAGCCGAGCTGGCTATCCTTGCTTCAGACGATATTCAACACGGCCCGCTGGAATGCCTGTTTACCGTGGACGAAGAAACCGGACTCACCGGTGCTTTCGGACTGAAACCCGGATTTTTAAAAGGCGAAATCCTGTTGAACCTCGACTCGGAAGACGAAGGACAGCTTTTCATCGGTTGTGCCGGCGGACAGGATACACTGGCCTGGCTGCCTTATCAGAAAGAAACCGTGCCGGCGGGTCATGAAGCCCTGAAAATCATGGTTTCCGGACTGAAAGGCGGTCATTCGGGCGACGACATCAACAAAGGCCGCGCCAACGCTAACCAACTGCTCAACCGGTTTTTGTGGACATTCAAAGACCAATTCGACATGAAGCTTTCGGTTTTCGACGGGGGCAACCTGCGCAATGCCATTGCCCGCGAAGCTTATGCCGTAGTTACAGTTCCGAAAGGCAATGCGGCCAAAATAACGGAAGAAGTAAAAAAACAGGAAGCCGTTTACCGGAACGAATACCACGCCACCGAACCCAACCTGCGTTTTCAGACTTCAGCAGCTGAGATGCCGGAAAACGTTATCGGCGATGACAACTTCACCACCCTGGTCAATGCCCTGTATGCCTGTCCGCACGGTGTGATCGCCATGTCGCAGGACATCCCGAACTTTGTAGAAACATCCACCAACCTGGCATCGGTAAAATTCGAAGAAAAAGAAATTGTGATTACCACCAGCCAGCGCAGTTCGGTAGAATCGGAAAAACAGGACGTTACCAACAAAGTGGTGAGTGTTTTCAACCTGGCAGGTGCCCGTTCCGAAACATCCGACGGCTATCCGGGATGGACCCCCAATCCCGATTCGAAAATCATGGAACTCACCCGCGACACTTACAAAAAGCTGTTTCATGTTGAGCCCAAAGTGCTGGCCATCCATGCCGGACTGGAATGCGGACTCATCGGCGCCAAATATCCGGGCATGGACATGATTTCTTTCGGTCCGACCCTGCGCGGGGTTCATTCACCCGACGAAAAGCTGGAAATCGCTTCCGTGGAAAAATTCTGGAAGCTGATTTTGGAAGTATTGAAAAACATTCCTGAAAAAGACCAATAAGCCGCTTTTTCCGGCAAAAGCACATGTCCAAAAAGATCAGGCATATTGTTGCTGTTTCACTGTTGCTGGTGTTTCTTACGCCGACAACAGTGAAACTTTTGGACGAAGCTTTTCATCATCATTTTTCCTTCCACACCAAGGTAAAAACCGACAGCGTATTTCACACCTATCACCACACCTGCCCGATTCCGGGATTTACGCTTTCGTTTTATACCGTTCAAAAACAATTCCGGCAAAAGGAAAAACGCAGCTACTGCAAACGATTTTATCTGCATTTCATTTCGTCGTTTTTCTCATCCGGGCTCAACTATTCCACCCTGTTGCGGGCACCGCCATTTCAGACAAAACAACTTATTTCCGTTGTTTTTTAAGACACAGCCTTACCTCATTTTTACGAACCGCCGGCCGATTACCGGAACGACGACTGTTTTGGGCAGTATCTTAAAATTTACAATGGTAAACGCCGGTGAAATCAAAATGTGTTTTGATTTCAAACCGGTATAAATCTCATGAAGAAACAAAAGATTGTCTGATTCAGCGTAATTTTTGAAATGAAAACAAAACTTCTCATTTTCTTTTTCGCATTTCTTTTTTTAAAAGTAAATGCGCAAAGCATCAGCGGACGTATTACCGATGCACAAAACAACGAACCGCTGCCCGGCGTTAATGTGTACGTCAACGAATTATCACAGGGAACCGTTAGCAATGCCGACGGAAAATATGTTTTAAACCACCTGCCCAAAGGAACTTTCTTTGTTACCTATTCCTTTGTCGGATATGAAACGGTTACCCGGAAAGTGGAAATTCAAAACAAGAGCCAGGTTATCAACCTGAATATCAAAATGAAACCCATGGTCATTCAGGGGCAGGAAGTGGTGGTTACCGGCAGTTTTACCGGCACACAACACGAAAACACCATCGCCATCAACACACTGGAAACCAAAGACATTACTCAGGTAGCACAACCCAGTTTTATGGCTACGTTAAAAAGTGTTCCGGGGGTTAGCATGATTTCCAAAGGTCCCGGTGTGGGAACGCCGGTCATCCGCGGACTCTCGCTAAGCAATGTTTTGGTACTCAACAAAGGCATTCCCATGGCCAATTTTCAGTTTTCGGAAGACCATCCGTACCTCACGCAGGGATTGGGCATCGGCCGGGTGGAAATCATCAAAGGCCCGGCATCACTCATGTACGGCTCGGGTGCTGTGGGCGGCGTGATAAATCTGGTGGAAGAACCCGCCGCCAAAGAAGGAAGTATCGAAGGCACCGCCAACATGAAATTTTTCAGCAACACACTCGGAACACTGTCCAGTCTTGAACTGAAAGGCAACCAAAACGGTTTTGTGTGGGGTGCCGGGGCACAAATCAACAGCAATGCCGACTTTGAACAGGGCGGAAAAGCCGGAACAGCTTACAACACACGTTTTAACACCCACAGTGCCGAACTGAATGCCGGATACATTAAAAACATCGGCAGCTTCCGCATTTTTTACAACTACAACCGCTCAAAACTTGGCATGGCGGTGCCGCCAGCCCTGGAACTGGTCACCAAAAGAGGACGAAAAAACGATGTCTGGTATCAGGATTTGACCGACCATCTGATCATTTCAAAAAACAAAATTTTTCTTGGCAACCTGAAAATCAACGCCGATTTCGCTTTTCAAAACAACAACCGGAAGCTTCAGGGTTCCGATCTGACACCGGTGAAAGAACTGGTAAACATGACTTTAAAAACCTTTAATTACCGCATCAAAGGCATTTATCAGTTTACCACCAGCACCAAAGCCTTTTTAGGCTTTCAGGGCATGAGTCAGACCAACCGCAACGGCGACGCCCCGCAGCACGTGATCCCGGATGCCGATTTAAATGACTTTTCGGTCTTCAGTATGGCCCGTCATACTTTCGGACAGGCCGTTATTCTGGAAGCCGGCTTGCGTTTCGACCACCGGCATGTTACCGTTCCTGAACATAAAGCCGGAATAGACAACAGCACCACCATGCCGCGACTCGACAGAAATTTTAACAATGTGAGTGCTTCAGCCGGAACCACCATTCATCTGAACAAACAACTGCTGTTGCGGTTTAATCTGGCATCGGCTTTTCGCAGCCCGAACATTGCCGAACTCACCCAAAACGGCATGCACGGCGACCGCTATGAAATTGGCGATCCCGATTTAAAAAACCAACAAAACCTCGAAGCCGATCTCGGGCTGCATCTTCACACCCTTTTTACCACTTTCGACATTGCCCTTTTTTACAATTACATCAACAACTACATTTACCTCTCGCCCACTGCCGACACGCTGACCGACGGCACCAAAATTTACCGGTACGAACAAACGCCGTCGTACCTGACCGGTGGCGAAGCCGGCATTCATTTTCATCCGCAAAGTGCCGACTGGCTTCACTTAAAGCTGAATTACACCTACCTGTATGCCCGGAAAAATACAGGCGGTTATCTGCCGCTCATTCCGGCCAACAAACTGCACTTTGAAGCCATGGTCAGAAAAAACCAGTGGAAAAACTGGCGCACTTCGTTTTTTAAAATTTCGTGCAATTATGTATTCAAACAAAACCATCCGTCGGAATTTGAAACGGCTACCCCGGGATATTTTTTGCTGAATGCCGCCATCGGCACCGACCTGAAGGTAAAAAACCAGATTGTCAGCTTCAGCCTCACAGCGTCGAATCTGCTGAACACCCGCTATTTCGACCATCTTTCCACGCTGAAAGATGTGGGCATTTACAACATGGGCCGGAACATCTCGCTGAACATCCGGATTCCGTTCGGGGTAAAACCATAAATATATTTTTGGGCGGGCTTCCCCCACAAACCTGCACGGGTCGTCCGCTCATAGTCCTCGCCTATTTACGCCGTTCAGCCAAGCCGGCGGCAGTAGCTTCCCTGTCGCTCTGCCCCCGGCAGGCTTCACAGCCGTTACAGGCTGCGGGCTATCCGCTTCCGCCCCTGCCGCAGATAAACACGCGAAAACAACTACTTGGAAAAAAATTTGCGCGTAAGTATTTATCTCCTGTTTTATTTAACCACTTCAGGATAAAACATTTAAATAGATTTGAAACTGAAATTCAAACACGCTTAGTAATCGAAAAAGGAAGAAACATTTAAAAATTTAACACTTGCAGATTTATTTTTCTCAAAAGACAAAAGACGGTGACACACAAGCTGTGAGCAGGCCAGCCGAAACGGCGAGCCAGCGATGGGGTGAATACCGAAAAGCTTACAGCATCGTGCAAAAGTGCTTGCATTTCTCTTGCGATGAGCAAGAAACTCTTTTGCCGGAGATGTTGCTTTTCGGTAGAGCGGGAAGAAGCATTCGTTTCGGTGCGTCTTCTTTAGTTCCTTTCTTGACAAGACAAGAAAGGAACAGAAAACGCTTTGAAAATTCCTTTTCAATTCAAATTACTAATAAGACACACAACATCAATTACATATTAGACAGCGATACTTTTATTTTTAACATATTATTAATCTTCGAAAGTTGGGTTAAAGATTTTACAATACGTTCTCTGTAGCCACAAAAGAGATGTCATCAGTAGAGCCTTTCCGACAAAAAAACAAAAGAAACGAGAAGCAGAATCCCGAAAAGATTCAATATTATCACAACAAAGCATAACAAAAACAAAACGTTCTTTTCAACTACTATTTCATACCCCCATATAATCTAATGCGGTACCATTTTGTTAATCTAATATTACAAAATCAATACTTTTTTGTAAAAATAAATTTACAAAATCATTTATAGAAGTTTTTGAAAGTGAATAAAGTCTTTATTCCAATGGGATTCAAAATGGTAAATACCGACACTCAATTGAAACAAACCCAAAGGTATCTTGATCTGTAATCGGGATTATTCTTCATTAATCCTTTCCCGAACAAACGCAAGAATGGAATCGGTTTCTTCCGGCGAAAACCAGTGAATATCCGTATCACGTTTAAACCAGGTAAGCTGTCGCTTGGCATAGCGGCGGGTATTGGTTTTTATTTTTTCAACCGCTTCCTCCAACGTCATTTTTCCGTCGAAAAAGGCAAAAAGCTCTTTGTACCCCACCGTGTTCAAGGCATTCTTTTCACGAAAAGGCAACACCCGGCGGGCTTCTTCCAACCAGCCGTTTTCCAGCATTTGGTCCGTACGCTGGTGTATCCGTTCAAAAAGTTCCTGACGGGGCAGGTTCAGCCCGATTTTCAGGATACGAAAATCCCTTTCTGCCGGCCGGTTTAACCGCAACTCAGAATATTTTTTTCCGGTCTGCAAACAGACTTCAATAGCCCGCATAAGCCGCTTGGGATTTTGACGATCCACCACCGCATAGTAATCCGGATCCAGCTCTTCCAACTGCTGCTGCAACATGGCAATTCCCTGTTGCTTCCATTGTTTTTCAAGCGTTTGGCGGAGTTGCGGATCAGGATCAGGCAAAGCATCTATCCCTTTGCAAACGGCATCGATATACAAACCGGAGCCGCCGGCCATAATTATCACCTCATGCTGACGAAATTTCTGCTCCAGCAGTTTCAGTACATCCCGTTCAAACCGCGAAACATTATAATCGTCCTGTAAAGAAAGATTTCCGACAAAATGATGGGGAACTTCTCGTAATTGTTCTTCTGTGGGCGCGGCCGTGCCAATAGGAATCTCGCGATAAAACTGCCGCGAATCGGCCGAAATGATTTCCGTTTTGAGATATTTAGCCAAACGAATGGCCACACCGGTTTTACCGGAAGCCGTCGGTCCTAAAATCACCAATAATGTTTTCTTTCCGGCCATGTAAAAAACTATTTTTTGGGGAAATGCTTCCGGTTTACCACTTTAAGTCCCATGGATTCTCCGGTTTCCAGCATAAAACGGAACGCTTCGTCATAAGAGTTGTGAATTTTTCCGTCGAGAATGGCTTCGCGAATAGCTGTTTTGATGTCGCCCACCGTTTTGGAAGGTTTCAGCCCAAAAGTCTCCATGATGATCTCCCCGGTTACCGGCGGTTGCCAGTTACGGATACGGTCTTTTTCTTCCACTTCTTTCAGTTTACGGCGCACCAGTTCAAAATTCTTAAGGTAACGCCGTACTTTGGCTTCATTTTTTGAAGTAATATCAGCCGTACAAAGGATCATCAGATCGTCAATATCATCGCCGGCATCAAAAAGCAGACGCCGGACAGCGGAATCCGTAACAATTTCTTCAGCCAGCACAATGGGCCGTAAATGCAGTTGTACCAATTTTTGTACATAACGCATTTTTTCGTTGGCCGGCAGTTTCAGTTTCCGGAAAATGCGGGGCACCATTTTGGCTCCGACAAATTCATGGCCGTGAAAAGTCCAGCCTGTTTTAAGGTCAAACCGTTTGGTCATCGGCTTGGCAATATCGTGCAGCAATGCTGCCCAACGTAACCAGAGATTATCCGAAACTTTGGCAACGTTATCCAAAACTTCAAGCGTATGATAAAAATTATCTTTGTGGCCTTTTCCGTTGATGACTTCCACCCCTTTCAGCCGGACAAATTCAGGAAATATCTTTTCCAGAAGCCCCGATTCATCCAAAAGCAAAAAGCCCCGGCTCGGGTTCTCGGCCAAAATGATCTTATTCAGTTCATCGGTGATCCGCTCAGTGGAGACAATGGATATCCGGTTCCGGTTGCGTTTGATCGCTGCAAATGTATTTTCTTCAATAGAAAAGCCAAGCTGGGTAGCAAACCGGACAGCCCGCATCATCCGTAACGGATCATCCGAAAAGGTGATATCCGGATCTAACGGAGTCCGGATAATTTTCTTTTCAAGATCATCCAATCCGTTAAACGGGTCATAAAGTTTCCCGAAATCATTTTTATTCAGGCTGATAGAAAGCGCATTGATGGTAAAATCACGACGGCGGCGATCATCCTCCAGCGTGCCGTTTTCCACAATCGGCTTTCGCGAACTCCGGCGGTACGACTCTTTCCGGGCTCCCACAAATTCCAGTTCCCATCCTTTATAGCGGAGCATCGCCGTGCCAAAATTCTTAAAATAACGGGCTTCCGTTTTACCCCCAAGCGATGCTGCCAGTTCACGGGCAAAATCAACGCCGCTGCCCACCACTACAAAATCCACATCTTTCGATGGGCGCCCCAGCAACAAATCGCGCACATATCCGCCAATGACATAAACCGGAATATCCCGCTTTTGTGCCACCGCAGCCACCGAAACAAAAGGCTCTTTTTCGATATATTTCTTAAAATCGTCCATGCCGTTGCAAAAGTAGTAAAAAGTAAACGACACGATTGCGGGGAAACATCCCCCAAAACGCAAGTTCCAAAAGTTTAAAGTGGGAAATCACAAAAGACAAAAAAGCAAATCACAAAAAAACACCAAATGCTAAACTCTTTCATCGTTTGCACGTCTGCTCGGGCGATGAATTTCCTGCTTTCGTTTGTGTAAAACACAGAAGATGCGATACTTGGAGTCCCGGAGGGACGACTTATTACCATTGACGCTGAATTTATTCAGAGGATGGTATTCAACCCCTTTGGGGTTATGCTTTTTTGATGGGTTTATTTCCCTGCACTTCGTACAGGGTTATTGATGTTTAATCCCTTCGGGATTAGTTATAAACGAGATATGTATCTTTCTTACTTCAAGTACTTCACACTTCACATTTTAAGTACTTCAAATTTTAAGTACTTCAAGTGCCTAAAGTTTAAAGTGCCTAAAATGGGAAATCCCAAATTCCCCAAAAAGCAAATCACAAACGAAATTCTAAACTCTAACCAACAATTGTTTTGTCTTTCTGAGCGTAGCGAAGAATCTATTTTAATTACTGTGATTATTTTTTGAGATCCTTCACTTCGTTCAGGATGGCAGCAAAAACACAACTAAAACACTGAAAATAAACCAATCACTAATAACCAATGACTTTTCCCATTCATCGGTTCATCATTCTACATTCTCATGAACATCCCACATCTTCACATTGCTCATCAAAATCTTCATCCTTCCATCCCCACATCTCCCATCCAAACATCCTCCCATCCAACATCATCACATCCAACATCCTCCATCCAAACATCCAAAACGTTAATCACCTTTCACGGCAAAAAAGGCTTCCAGCTCTTTCAGGGTATTTTCATTGGTTTCCAAATCATGAACGATCTCACCCTCATGGAGCACCACAATGCGTTCACATACTTCGGTAACATGATTCAGATCATGGGACGAGATAAGTACACACCGCTTTTTTGTTTCCTGAAATTTTTTCAGGATTTCTTTCAGCTGAAACTGGGATGTCGGGTCCAGGTTAGAAAAGGGTTCATCCAGCAATAACACTTCCGGGTCAACCATCAAAGCCGCAGCAATCCCCACTTTTTTCTGATTCCCTTTAGAGAGCTCACGCAAATAACTTTTCTCCTGCAGGATATCCGTACCGAAAAAAGCATGCAGTTCATTTCCTATAAACTGCTCCACATCGCCCCGGCTCAATCCATTCAGCTGGGCCACAAACAAAAAATACTCTGCCGGTGTCAGGTAATCGATCAGAAAGCCTTCATCGAGATAGGCAGCGGTATAGCTTTTCCAGCTTTCGGTTTTTGAAACGTCCTTTCCATACGAAAGCACCCGGCCGTCATCGGCACGAATCAAATCCAAAATCAGCCGGAAAAAAGTCGTTTTGCCAGCTCCGTTATTCCCCACCAGACCAAAACGTTCGCCTTTTTCAATGGTTAATTCGGGTACCTGCAACACCGTGCGGCCGCCGTAATTCTTTTTTAAATTTTCTACTTGTATCATAATCAACAAAATTCATTTTCTAACCTAAAAACAAACATTTCCAGTACTTCAAGTGCCTAAAGTTTAAAGTGCCTAAAATGGGAAATCCCAAATTCCCAAAAAACAAATCGCAAACGAACCCCCAAAAAATCAAATCACAAAAAATATCAAGCATTAAACGTCAAACGCTAAACTACTTAAAATCAACCAATGACTAATGGACTTTTTCCTATTCACCGGTTCATCATTCTACATTTATCGTTCATCATTCTACACTCAACATCCCACATCCAAACATCATCATCAAACATCTTACATCTCACATCCAAACATCCTCACATCCTAACTGCTCCGGTATCCTTCGGCAATCTTGTACCGGTTTTTCATAAAAAAGCGGGCAGCCCGACGAATCAGTACGCCATGAAACAACACGCCGGAAATCCCCATCAACGCAATCAGCAACAAAGCTACTGTATGTCCCCAGAAAGAAGAAAGCAGCAAAAACAACAACGAAGGAACCAAAATCAACGGAATGATATTCAGAAAGTTATTAAGACCTACGCCCTGATAATTCATCATTTGTCCCCGGTCGAGCTCCATCCGCTTGCGGTTAAAAGACGCCATAAACAAGAGCAGCGGGCCATTTACCCCCACGTTGTAAAGAAACATGGCCGTATTGATAGCCAAAATATTCACGCCAAAATAAACATACGGAATACTCAGCACATAAGTCACAATCGTCGGGATGACCATCAAATAATACTTTGCCCTGAAAAATTCTTCCCAAGACACGTTAGAAGTAAGAATAAAGTCGAAATGGCGGCTTTCCCAGGCCAAAATATACTGTCCGTACGTAATTAAAAAGATGCCGGTAACAAAAATCCCCACAAAAGCCAGCACCATATCCTGACTTTGGTTTTGCTTATTGGGATAGAAAATCAATCCGTATAACAGTCCCAGTGGCAACGCATAGAAAATCATCTGTTTCGACCGTTTATTGCGCAATAGCAACCGGACTTCTTTCAAAATCATCGCCCCGATTTTACCATGTTTTTCCAATCCTTCCAAACGGCTGCTCACCCGGTCAGTATGTCTTTTCTTCCGGCTGAAATCTTCCAAATAGCTGTTCCGTTTAATATACCGATAGCTTTCAGCAAAAAACAGCAACAGCAACGCCGCCGGTAACAAAATCCAAAACGGCTGATGCAAGAGATGATCAAAATACCACGAAGAGAGTACCGAAAATGAAAAAATATGAAATTTCTCCAGCAATACAATGACAAGTGCTGCGCCAAAAACCGCCAAAACAGCCGCCGGCTTTACCGTCGTTTGCCGTTTGATGCGAATGACCAAAAAATTAGAGCCCAACTCAAACAAAAAGATAGCGGCAAACCAGAAAAAAGCGGCAGACAACGGATAATGAGCAGATAAGTAATTTAACGTAAACGGCAGAAAAAGAAAAAACGGCAAAAAGTTAAAAAACGAAAGCAGCGAACGGTAATTCAAAAACAAACTAATCTGTCTTCGCTTTACCGGCAAAGTCAGCAAAGGTGTAATTTCCATGGTGGGCAAATCCTGAATAAAAAACCGGATGGCAAAAACCACCATAAAATAATAAATCAACACTTTGTCCAGCATTTGCACCGGCGGCGTTCCTTTGGAAGCTTTGCTCAGGATATCGCCGAGAAAAATTCCCACTGCCAATAATTCAAGCAAAATAATGGCCACAAAAATCCCCGTAATAATACCGAGCGCCAGGTTTTTCTGCCAAAACGACGAGCGGGTTACCCGCCGGATTTGCAGATAAATAAATTGTTTAATCATAATTAATGGGGTTGATGTTGCGGACGCAACAAATCGTTAATGGTTTTCACAGGGTTAAAAGTAATCAAAGGAACCTCCACAAAAAGGGTAATCCAGTCGGCCATGGCACCATTCCACAATCCGGGCAGTTCCTGGGCTTTCAGGTCGCGACCGTCTTTTGATTTAATGGAAATAAATCCGGTTTGCGGATCTACAAAATCCCGCAAATCGAAAGGTTCGCCTTTGAAATTCCGTACACCGCACACCAAATCCACCGGATTAAAATGGGTAGCCTGCGACACCATGGCTTTTTGTTCAGGGTCATCAAAATTAATTTGCGACGATTCAACAATCTGCAACGAACGCTCATCATTGTCGTTAAGCACCCAAAAAGGACCGCCGCCGGGTTCGCCTTCGTTTTTCACCATGCCGGCCACCCGCATCGGACGATTGAGTTTCCCGAAAAGAAAATCAATTTTTTCCATTTTATCATATCCTTCATAAGCCGGCGGAATAAAAATGTTCAGCTCATCGCGGGCAAACGTTTTTATCGCTTCCACTTCGTCACCGGTAAGATTTCCGTCTTCCAGCATGTCAAGATATTCAAAGGTTTTTTCCTGCAACCGGAAAAGCAGTCCCCCGATAACTTTTTTGTACAGATAAGTGGTATCGCGAAGCCGGTCGGGAACGATATTGTCAATATTTTTTATAAAAATAATTTCTCCCTTCAGGTCGTTCAGGTTTTCAATCAAAGCACCGTGTCCGCCCGGCCGGAACAACAGGCTGCCGTCTTCGTTCCTGAACGGCCGGTTGTCCATGTCCACCGCTATCGTATCCGTTGAGGGTTTTTGTTGCGAAAAAGTAACGTCAAAACGCACATCATATCGCTTTTCATATTTTTCCCGTACCGCTTCAATGGCTTCTTCAAATTCCTGCTGATGTTCGGGCGAAACAGTAAAATGCACCCGCGCCACGCCGTTTTTATCGGCGGCATAATGCGCGGCTTCCACCAAATGCTCTTCAAAAGCCCGGCGCGGCCCGTCGGGATAAAGATGAAAATGCAGCAGCGCCTTGGGCAACCGTCCGTAGCCCAGCCCTTTATCCGTCAGCAGATAATCCAAAATCGTGTTGTAATCTTTCTGCTTCCGGAGCATTTCCATGTCCAGCCCATCTTTTTTCAACGCTTCGCAAAGCAGCTCGTAAAACGCAAATTTTTCAAGATTTTTAAAGAAATAACCGACACTCTGCAAATCATCTTCCTGTTCCAGCGCTTTTATTTGTTCTTCGCTGCCGGTAAACGACTGCCTGAAAGCAAACAGTTTTTTAAACATCCGGCTGGCAGCCCCCGACGCCGGAACAAATTTCAATATTTCATAATCGTCTTTATCGCGGTCAAAATTTTCTTCCAGTGCTTTTACCTGTTTTTCGTCGAAAACCGAAATCCCGTTTCCGGCGGTAGCCGGACCGTCAAGGCGAATAAACGGAAAGCCGGTTTTAAAACGTTCGATTTGCTGTTCAACCGTTTCAGGAGAAATCCCTTTCGCCTGCATTTGCTGAAGATCTTTTTCAGAAAACATAAAGATGTGCTTTTGGGTTTAGACAACAAAATTAAGGTTTTTTCCCGATTTTAACACATCCCGACGAAAGACGCATTTAAAATAATATTCACAAAAAAGCGGGCGTGTCCCCGCCGGGCGGGGCCGGGTGTTCCGCTATAGCCGGCACAGGGCACACCGTGTCAATCCGGGCGTCTCCGGGGGCTTCCTTCGGTCGCCCCGTTTCCGCCGGTTTCCATTCGGCGTGCCCGGCGCCGGGCTGCCGCTGCACCCCCTCACGCTGACAGCCAAAAAGCAAAAAATTGCCATCCCCTTTAAAATTCCGTATCTTTGCCCCCAAAAGGATATCAACATGCGTATAGTTTTTTTCAAAACCCCAAAACCCAAACGGTTTAGCTATCAACCACGCCATTTCGATCCCAAAAAAGAAGAATGGGAACGCCGCAAAGCCGAACTGGGTTACGATTCTAACCTGAGCAAAGAAGAGCAATTGCGCCTGAAGATGTCGCACCGATGGGTGCATCCTACCGATCCGTCCAATGCCCGGGCCACCCGGCTAATTACCTATTTTGTATATGCCGTATTCATTTTTGGTAGCATTTATGTCATCCTTTTTACCCATCTGATCGAAAATTTCCTGGCACTGTTTGGCGTGGTTTCCAAATAAGCTCATCCCCTATGTCGAATATTATCAAACTTCTTCCCGATGCGGTAGCCAACCAAATTGCAGCAGGCGAAGTCATTCAACGTCCGGCATCGGCTTTAAAAGAGCTGTTGGAAAATGCAGTGGATGCCGGCGCTACCGAAATCGATGTACTCATAAAAGATGCCGGAAAAACACTGATCCAGGTAACCGACAACGGCTGTGGCATGTCGGCAGTGGATATCCGCATGTGTTTTGAACGACACGCCACTTCCAAGATACAAAAAGCAGAAGATCTCTTCGCTATTCACACCCTGGGTTTCCGTGGCGAAGCCATGGCCTCCATTGCCGCCGTGGCCCATGTCGAAGCCAAAAGCCGGCCTCATGATGCCGAACTGGGAACTTGTCTTCGTATCGAAGGCTCTAAAGTCATCAGTCAGGAACCCTGTCCCTGTAAAGCCGGAACAACCATTGCCGTAAAAAATCTCTTTTTTAATGTCCCGGCCCGACGCAATTTTTTAAAATCCGATCAGGCTGAAACACGGCACATCATGGAAGAGTTTCACCGTGTGGCTTTAATCCGGCCCGATATTGCTTTTTCATTGACACACAACAACAAACTAATATACAAGCTTCCCCGTTCTTCTGAAAAATCAAGGATTGTGGGCATTTTTGGCAAAGCTTACGACCAGCGCCTGCTGCCGGTAGAACAAAAAACAGATTTGCTTTCCATCAAAGGTTTTATTGTAAAACCCCAGTTTGCCAAAAGAACCCGGGGTGAACAATATTTTTTTGTCAATCACCGGTTTATTAAGCACTCGTATCTGAATCACGCGGTAACCAATGCTTTCAGCGAACTGTTGCCGGCCGATACGTTCCCGTCGTATTTTATCCACCTTGAAGTGGATCCCGCTGATATTGATGTCAACATTCATCCCACCAAAACCGAAGTTAATTTCAAGGATGCACGCTATGTTTATGCCGTTTTGCATGCAGCAGTAAAAAAATCTATCGGCATGCACAACCTGACGCCCACCATTGATTTTGACATGGACCCCGAAATCAATACCGCCTTGGGCATGCCCGCAGGTGAAAAGGTTACGCCTCCTTCTGTACATTACAACCCGGATTATAATCCATTCGAGCAAAAATCTTCCGGCCAACCGGCAACACCCCATGCTTTTAAAAAAGAGCACCAGCAATGGGAACAAATTTTTCAGCCGGATATCCCGGCAGAAAACCCGGAAGAAACCCAGACAGAATTACCGGGAATGGCTGGCCCACAGGCTGAAACCTTCTTTCAGGTTCATAAAAAATTCATTGTCTGCAATGTAAAATCCGGGCTGATGCTCATCGACCAGAACCGGGCCCATCAACGTATTTTGTATGAATTTTTTCTGGAACAGCTGCAAGGACAAAAACCGGCATCACAGCAACAACTCTTTCCCCAGGATTTTCACTTTTCTGCCGGTGACATCTCTATCCTGAAAGAACTCAGAACCGAACTGGAACAGCTGGGATTCATGTGGGAAAGTTTCGGCACCAACCGGATTGTGGTTAAAGGAATTCCGGAAAACTTCGACAGCAGCAAAACCGGAGAAACACTGGAAAGAATCATCGAAGATTTTAAAAAAGAAAGCGGAAAACCGGGCAGAGACATCCACATCCGGATGGCACGTACCATGGCCACACAACTGGCTATACGATACGGCACCATTCTTAACAATGAGCAAATGGCCGATTTATTCAATAAACTTTTCCTTTGTCAGCTGCCTGAACAGGCTCCGGACGGAAGCAAAACCCTTTCCATTATTCCGATGGAAAAGCTGGAACAGTTTTTGAAAGGGTAATTTTTTAATTTAAAAACAAGAAAACGATGCAACAATACAGCCCGACAGGTTTCAGGATTTTGCCCCCCGTGGTCAAAAACCTGCTGATCATTAACGGATTGTTTTTTCTGGCCACACTGGCTTTGGCCAAATACGGAATTGATCTTATCAGTATCCTCGGTTTACATTATCCGGGGGCTCCCGGATTTAGAATTTACCAGTTCGTCACCTACATGTTCATGCATGGCGGATGGGCTCACATTTTCTTTAACATGTTTGCCTTGTGGATGTTTGGTAACGTCATTGAAAATGTCTGGGGCGGAAAAAAATTCCTGGTGTTTTATCTCCTGACCGGATTAGGTTCGGCAGTGGTTTACATCTTTTGGATCCATTTTGAACTTCGCGGTAATCTGGACATGCTGAATGCCATCATTGCCCATCCTACGGTACAGGGAATTGAAGCTTATTTCCAGCATTACAGTTTCCATCTGAATGCACTCACCACCACCTTATCACAAAGCGACATCAACCTTTTCAATCATAATGTGGATTTATTGGCTGCCGGTTCTGCAGGCCCTGCTAACATTCAGCAAATCATCAGCTTTTTATCGACTTACAAAGAAGAAATGCTGAACCAAATGGTCGTCATCGGTGCTTCAGGAGCTATTTTCGGTTTACTGCTTGCTTTTGGAATGATGTTCCCCAACACGCTCATTTATCTCTATTTTGCCATCCCTATCAAAGCCAAATGGTTTGTTATTGGCTATGGCCTTTTGGAACTTTTTTCCGGCATCAGCAACCGGCCGGGCGACAATGTGGCACATTTTGCCCATGTGGGCGGCATGCTGGTAGGATTATTGATTATCTTGTACTGGAAAAAGAAAGGACATCTTTTTGGTCCGAATATGTAACAAAAACAAAAGGAGATGTACGGATATTATCAACAACCCGGCAGACGGAATGAATGGATTAAAAGTATTTTTTTCGGCAGGAATGTACTGTCGCGACTGATACTGATCAATACGGCCATTTTTTTACTGACGGCAGTCGTTCATCTTTTCACCTGGCTTTTTGGCATACACGGGCCTTACGGGCTAACGGTTCTCGGTAGTTTTCTGGCCCTGCCGTCCGATTTGCACAAACTGGCCCTTATGCCCTGGACTGTCTTTACTTACATGTTCCTGCACGAAGGACTGTTCCACTGGCTTTTTAACATGATCATGCTTTACTTCGGCGGCATTTTATTCACCGAATACCTGAGCCAGCGCAAGCTGCTAAAGACTTACATTCTTGGCGGACTGGCCGGAGCGTTTTTCTTTGTCGCTGCCTTTAATATTTTTCCGGTTTTCACTTCAATACGTCAAAATGCAGTAGCATTAGGAGCATCGGCATCCATTCTGGCCATCATCGTGGCCATTTCCACTTATGTTCCCAACTACACCGTGCAATTATTTCTGCTGGGAAGGGTTAAACTGAAATGGCTGGCCATTGCTTTTGTCTTACTGGATATCTTAAGCATTCCATCAGATAATCCGGGCGGACACATTGCCCACCTTGGCGGTGCTTTGTACGGCTTTTTGTGGGCACTGTCATTACGTAACGGAAAAGACCTTTTCAGCCTGTTCGACAGATTGAATTTTCCGGATATCAACTTGCAAAAAAGAAAATATAAACGGTTTGACACGTCAAGACCCGCTTCGGGACGTCCGATGACCGACGAAGAGTACAACCGGAAAAAAGCAGCTACCCAGGCCGAAATCGACCGGATTCTGGATAAAATATCCCACTCGGGATACGCCAGTCTCACCAAAGCCGAAAAAGAATTACTGTTCAAATCAAGCAAAAAGAATCATTGAGCCAATCACAAAAACATTCCATCCTGCATGAGCCACTTCTGATTCTGAATGTGGTAGCAGCCGGCATGTTACTTTTAAGCTACTGGGCACAAAAAGAATCTCCGTCGCAGCATGCTTTCGTGGCTGCGCTGGGACTTATTTATCCGGTTCTGGTCATCGCCAATTTGCTTTTTGTTGTTTTATGGCTGTTGCGCCGCAACTTTTTGTGGGTATTATCCCTGGTTATCCTTCTTTTAGGATACGAGCATTTAAAAACAAATTTTGCCCTGCATTTATCATCCGGTCAGAAAAAAGAAAAAGCATACAAAATCCTGAGCTACAATGTTCAGGGATTTGCCGGGAGAAACGAGGCCCCTTACCGTCCAGAAATCAAAGCTAAAATTCTCACTTTTTTGCTCCGGCAGCATCCCGATATTCTTTGTTTACAGGAATATAGCGGAAAGAAAACCGATCTGTTTCAGAAAAACAGCAGTGAACATGCTGTTTTTTACAGTTACTACACCCGGAAAGGAAGCAAAAATACCGGACTGGTTATTGTAACCCCGTTTCCAATTTTTTGTCACCACAAACTGAAATTCAAAGGATACCGGACTTTTGGCATTTATGCCGATATGGTAGCCGGAAAAGACACGCTCCGGGTTATTAACGTACACCTTGCCAGCATCAGCCTGAAACAGAACGACCTGGATTTGTTATCCGGACCACCTTCTGCCGCCTGGAAAAAACAAGATGTCAAGCATCATTTTGCCGATATTTACCACAAAATTCAAAAAGCTTTTCGTTTACGGGAACGACAAACCGGATTACTGGTTCAGACGATCCAATCTTCTCCTTATCCGGTCATCGTTTGTGGTGATTTTAATGATACCCCTTCTTCACGGGCTTATTTCCGGATTGCTTCCCTTTTGCAGGATGCTTTTGTAAAAAAAGGATGGGGAACCGGTGTAACCTACGCCGGCCCTTTGCCGCTGCTGCGCATCGATTATCTTTTTGCCGATAAAAAACTGGATATTCTTTCCTTTAAAAAATATCCGGTCCGGCTGTCCGACCACTTTCCCATCAGCATGGAAATCAGCGAAAAACCAGCTTCTCAAAACAAGACCGGATCATCAAATAAATAAACAGAACTTTTCCTACTTTTGCCCGCATGACGGAAACAACCATCGGATATTTTGTCATCTTCGGACTGGTGCTGGCATTTGCCCTGTTTTCTATTCCCAAACGCGGCAAGCAACGATATCTGCCGCTCGACCGGCAAAGCTATCCGGATTTTCGTATTGCTGTTTACATTCAAAAAGAAAAAAGAAAAATAACCACCCTGATCATAGAGCTGTTACCCACGAAAGCTATCCAATTAGAAACCATCCAGTTGGAGCTATCCGATGCCCTTCACAACAAAAAATCCATCAATCTGAAAACCGTACTTTCTTTACCGGAAAATCAACCGGTTAAAACCGGAGAAAAAACAGAATTTTCTCTTCCTTTTTCTATTTTCATTGATTTGTTGGAACACGCCAACTTCACTTTTGAAAATTTCCGGCTGGTCGCCGTCACCTCCGAAGGCAAAAAATACAAAACCCGTTTGCTGGCCTACCATCCCCGTTGGGGAATTTTTAAAGCCGACTCCGGAAAATATAATTAATACCTGCATCCCGTTTTCCCGCCAAAGAATCGGTTGTCCCAAAAAGGGAAATCTTTAACATCCCGTACCACAACAACAATCTGTTTTACAAAAAATTACAAACAACGGCCTGAAAATTGTTAAATTCAAACTCATTAAGCGAACAGCAAATCATTTTCATATGGTTTTAAAATCAGAACACGGGAAAGAACAGGTACTAAACAAAGATACTGCTAAAGAAAATTTACCCAATGAAGAACAGCTTATTGAACAACGCAGAAAAACCCTTAAACAACTCAAGAACAACATGAAAACACTTGACGAAGAAATCCGGAAAACCGAACAACTCCGTGCCAGTTTTCTATCCAATGTCAGTCACGAGATCAAAACTCCGCTCAACAGCATTCTTTCGGCCACCAACCTTTTGCAACAGAAAGCACTTGACGCGGAAAGCCGCGAACTGGTCGATACCATCCATCACTCAGGACAACACCTTTTCTCGATGCTGAATGACGTACTGGATTATTACAAACTGGCAGCTCGTCAGCTGACATTAGATCAAATCCATTTTCACCTGATTGATGTACTTCAGGAAGTCATTACCTTTTATAAGAAAAAAGCAGTCAAACAACAAATTCACTTTCAATCTTCACTGAGCAACCGGTTACCTCAATTTTTACAAGGCGATGCCAACCGCATGAAACAAATCCTGACCCAACTGCTTGATAATGCCTTTAAATTCACACCTGCCGGCGGAAAAATTACGCTGACCGTAACCCCGCAGGCTTTTTCCGATGGGAAACACGAAATCCTGTTTTCCATTCAGGACACAGGAATCGGCATCAAAACAGAAGATCAATCCAAAATATGGGAAAAATTTAACATGGGCGATATGTCTCTGACCCGCGAAAATCCGGGTACCGGACTTGGATTGGCGCTTGCCCGGCGGCTTTGTCATCTGCTCGGCGGCAAAATGTTTCTTGAAAGTCAGCCGGGAAAAGGAAGTACTTTCTCTTTCACCATAAAAATGGCTCCCGGGCACCCGGTAATGCCCAAATCATTCACGCCATCCGACACGCCCAATATTTTGTTGGTAGAAGATAATCCCATCAACCAAAAACTCACCCAAAAAATTCTTTCCCGACAAGGATTCCGGGTTGACGTCGCCGACAATGGACAAATTGCCGTTGAAAAATTCCGGCAATCGCACTACGATCTGATCTTTATGGATATTCAGATGCCGGTAATGGACGGACTGGAAGCCACCCGGCAAATCAGGCGTGTCGAAGCTAAAGAAAACCGGCGTAAACGGGTAAAAATCATCGCCTTAACGGCCAACTCACAAAAGGAAGACAAGGAAAACTGTCTGGCAGCAGGAATGGACGATTATCTAAGCAAACCTTTCGATCTCAGCAAATTCCCGCTCATCCCAACCGATTTTCATTAACCCGCGTTATTCGGAATAAACAAAATACGGCAAAAACAAAAAGGAAAACTTTTTCCGGAAAAACCACTAAATTTGCCCCCTTGAAAAACGAAAATTTCAACCGGAAAAAAGTATTTACCGTTTCATCGGCACACTTCCTGCACGATGTTTATTCTTCTTTTTTATCGCCACTCCTGCCCCTGCTCATCAAAAAATACGGAATCGACTTGTCTGATGCCAGCTGGCTGAGTCTGTTACAAAGAATTCCATCCCTTTTTAGTGCCGTACTGGGAACTTTTGCCCACAAAATTCCGTGGCGGCCGATCATCATTCTGGCGCCGCTTGTTACCGCCATCAGCGGAAGCTTACTGGGAACAGCCCCCAACTTGTTCGTTTTAGCCATTCTATTGTTTACCATCGGGGTTAGTTCGGCCATTTTTCATGTTCCGGCTCCGGTGATTATTAAAGATTTCTCAGGAAAACGAACCGGCAAAGGCATGAGCTATTACATGCTTGGCGGCGAAAGTGCCCGGATGCTGGGCCCCCTACTCGTGGTAAGTGCCGTTTCGTGGTGGGGACTCGAAGGAACCTGGCGACTGGCCATTCCGGCAGTTGTGGCCTCCGTTATTCTCTCTTTTTTGCTCGAAAAAATTCCGTATGAATCGGTGGACAAAACCAACCAGACTTCATCGCTACAATGGAAAAAAACTTTAAAGCAGTATTCCGGCTTTTTTGTGGCTTTAACCATTTACATGCTTTTCCGTTCGGTGATGCGCGCAGGACTGTCTGTGTTTTTGCCGACTTACATGGTAGGAACACAAGGAAACAGTCTGCTTTTTAGCGCTTTCTCGCTTTCGGTAATGCAAGCTACAGCGGTGGCCGGCACTTTCCTGTCAGGAAGACTTTCCGACATCATTGGCCGGTTTACCATGCTGCTTATCCTTGCCATTTTATCGCCGATATTCATGTTCACTTTTTTATGGTCAGGTCCTGCCCTTCAAATGGTCTCGCTGTTGTTTCTCGGTTTCGTTCTGGCAGCATCCACACCGGTTTTGCTGGCTCTTGTGCAGGAACAGGGATCGAACCAACCGGCATTCATGAACGGAAGTTTCACTACCATTAATTTCATCAGCAGTGCTGTTTCCGTATTGGCTGTGGGGTATATTGGCGATGCTGCCGGCTTAAAAGAAACCTTTTTACTCTCTGGTTTTCTGGCTATTGCAGCCATTCCGGCCGTCTTTTTCCTGAAGAAAAAAAGTCGCTCGGGAACACCCCCGCCCCCCGACACAGGTTATTAACTTTTTAATGTAAATAAGTTTGGCATGAAACGCTTGTTATATAGAGATTTTCTTTACATTTGCTTTAAAATGGGTATCAATTTGTCAGTCAAATTAACACCGTATTCGTTATGAAGAAAAAAATATTAATCATCGATGATGAACTGTCTATTCGTATGCTGCTCGAAAACTTTCTAAGCAAAAAATACGATGTGGTTACTAAAATCGACGGACAGGAGGGAATAAAATATCTTGAGGAAGGAAATATTCCTGATTTAATTGTTGCCGACATACAAATGCCCAATCTCGACGGACAGGAATTTCTGAAACAAATCAGAGCCAGCGGTTTTTTCAAGCATATTCCCATTATCGTACTTTCCGGTATCGAAAGCAGCCAGGAAAGAATTAAACTGCTTAAAATGGGAGCCGATGATTTTATTGTCAAACCATTTAATCCGGAAGAACTTTCCATTCGTATTGAGAATATTCTCAACAGAATAAGCAAATAGTTTCATGGGTGCAGAGACGAAGAAAAAACTGAAACTGCTCTACATGGGTAACCGGGCGGAAGTGATTGACGCTTTGAAAAAACAAAGCGCCGAAGCAGAGCTCGTTGTGATGGAAAACGGCCTTCGGGGAATTGATTACCTGCGGAAAAACAAAGACATCGATGCCATTCTGTCCGATCATAAACTTCCCGGCATTGAAGGAAGCGAACTGGCTAAACACATCAAAGCCGAATTAGGACTATCCAAAACCCCTTTCATCCTGTTTGCTTTTGGCGAAGATGCCAATTACCGTCAAAAAATGCTCAAAGAAAAAGCTGTAATTGACGATCTGTATCTCTCCATGCCCCCGGCAGAACAACTTTTCACACGCATTCGTTTTTTGCAATATTATCTAAGCGAACTTCGCGAAACCGCTCCCGCCGAACTCGATGTGCGAAAAGAATATAAGATTCCTTTTGTCAAACGGCTTTTCGACATTATCGTTTCAGCCACCGCCCTGCTTATTCTTTCTCCGCTGATGATCCTGGTGGCTATTGCCATCAAACTGGAATCGAAAGGTCCGGTAATTTATAAATCGAAACGGGTAGGTACCGGCTATCGGATTTTTGACTTTTTAAAATTCCGTTCCATGTACACCGGAGCCGATGCCAAGCTAAAAGAGCTGGAACATCTGAACCAGTATGCCAAAGAAAAAGGAAACGATGAAGAAAGTCAGGATTTTCCGCCTTGCCCGCGCTGTGCCAAACTGCCAGAAGGGGAATATTGCTCTCCGGTATTGTATATCGAAGGAAAAAAGATTTGCGAATACTGGTACCGTGAACTCAAGAAAAAAGAAAAAGGAGCTACTTTCGTTAAAATTGAAAATGACCCGCGGATTACCAAAGTGGGAAAAATTATACGTAACACCAGCATTGACGAACTGCCCCAGCTCATTAATGTGCTGAAAGGCGACATGTCAATTGTAGGAAATCGCCCCCTACCCCTTTACGAAGCAGAGCAATTAACTTCGGATGACTGGAGTGCCCGTTTTCTTGCTCCGGCAGGAATTACCGGGCTGTGGCAGGTAGAATTGAGAGGAAAAGGAGGCGTGATGTCAGAGGAAGAACGAAAGGCTTTGGACAACCAATACGCCTACAATTATTCGTTCTGGGGAGATATCAAATTGATTTTAAGAACAATACCAGCTTTATTTCAAAAAGAAACCGTGTAAATAACTGTTCAAAACTTTTTTAATAACTCATGAACCGGAAAATCGAAAGAAAACAGGTAAAAATGTATTTTTCACCAATTAAACCGTAAAGACCGTGAAAAAGGAAATAAAAAAACAGAACAAATGGATTGACGCAACCCGAATAACGGGTTGTCTTGTTTTATTTTTCCTGCTCACTGTTCCGGCATTCGGACAACAACAAAAAGTGGATAGTTCGCGTTATTTCAATCCGCTTACCGACAATATCGTAAAACGGCTTCCTCCGTTGAGCGTATTAATCGACTCTGCAGCTTACAACTCTCCGGACATGCATTACCAGGAATTAAAGGCCCAGTATTACTACTACGAACAACTGTCTGCGCAAAGAGCCTGGCTTGAGCATCTCAGCTTAAATCTTGACTTGAATTTGGGAAAATGGAATTTCTGGGATCGTGACGAGATTACAAAACGCGACCGTTATTATCGCTCGGAGTCTATCCGTGACAATTATGCAGTAGGTTTTTATATCCGGTTCCCGCTGGCTTCTATTTTTGACCGGCGAAACCGTATCAACAAACAGAAAAAATGGATCGAAATTGCGCTGACACAGCGAGAAATTAACCGGCGTTTTCTGGCAAAAGAAGTGATCGACCATTATAACAACTTGGTACAATATCAAAATTATATCAGAATATATAATGAATATCAGAACTTCACCATGATGCAGATGCGTATGGCCCAAAATGAATTTATGAATGGTGAGATTTCCACGGCCGAATATACCCGGCTGAAAGAAATTCAAACGCGGGGCGCTATCAATTACCAACAGGCCATTGCCGAATTTAATAAGGAATACCAGTTGCTGGAAGTAACCACGGGGATGAAGTTCAACCTGATAAATATATTGCGATAATAACTTGAAAATTAATGGATTTATTATACTTTATACGACTTTTTAAAAGAAACATTGTACTGTTGATAGGAGTTCCTCTGCTCCTGTCGATTGTGGTGTATTATTTTGCGCGAAATCAGGAAAAAGTTTATCAATCCGAAGCCATTATCTATACCGGAATTACCACCGGATACTCTATTGAGTCAACCGTTCAACGTTCTACCGATTTTTTCAGTACCAGCGCCCAATTTGATAACATGATCAACCTGCTGAAATCGCGGCAGACCGTGGTGGAAACTTCCATCCGGCTTCTCGCCCAGGATCTTTCGCTGGACCACTACAACCCGCAATATATTTCCAAAGATAATTTCGAGAAACTACAACAAATGGTCCCCCAGCGGATCAAAGACCTGGTGGTGAAAAACGGCAAAAACGGCGTTCAACGTAAAAAAGAAGCCCAGATCCACGCTTTGGAAAAAGAAATTCAATCGCTGGAAAAGAAGATCAGGAAAAAAAGAAATCAGGCAATCCGTGAACTTTCCAAACTGACCCCGGCAAAACAGGTAAATACCGTGCAACATGCTTCATCTGACTTAGGTGTAGAGAAAAACAGTACGGCAGATACCGACTACAGTAATTTCATTACCCACACCGTACTTCCCGGAGAAAGTCTGGCTTCCATTGCCAGCCGTTACGGTGTTTCTGTGGGTGAACTAATGCAGCTGAACGGACTTACCGATAACAATATCAGTGCCGGACAAACGCTGATCATTAAAAAGCTTCCGGCTTCCGGAACACCACAATATCACATTGTTAAACCGGGCGAAAACCTTTATATTATTGCCAAAAAATACGGAATCAATATCAGCAAGCTCCGTGAGTTGAACCATCTGGGAAACCGTCCGTTGACAGTAGGACAAAAATTATTGATCAGCGGTGGAAGAACAACCGGATCGGGATACGATGTGGCAGTAAAACAGGTCTCGCCGGATTATACAGACGAGCAGACCACTCCGGCAACAACAGCACAAACAACAACATCGGCTACACCAAGCACGAAAAGTGCAGCAGAAAGTTATAACAATCCGGCCGGCGTTTTTGTTAAAGACCCGATCATTCCGCCCGGAGTTAAAAAGTCTGATTATGAGAAAACGGTGGCTAACCTAAGAAACTACTATGCTGCCAACGATACCAACTTTATTTATGGATTGCTGCATTATGGCTCCAACAAACATTACAGTATCAACTCCATCAGCCGGATACAAATTTACCGGATCAACAATAGTGACCTGGTAAAACTGACTTATACCAGCGACGACCCGGGAATCTGTGAGCAAACACTGAAAATTATCTCTCAGGTCTTTATGGATGATTATAAATCGCTGCGGGTAAATGAAACCGATCGCGTGGTGAAATATTTTGCCCGCGAAGTGGATTCGGCTGACAAAAAGCTGCAGCAGGCTGAAGACCGGTTGTTGCGTTTTAATAAAACCAATAACATCATCAACTACTACGAGCAAAGTAAAGCCATCGCCGGACAAAAAGAAGCGTTGGATAAATATTATCAAGACCAGCAGGTACGGCTGTTTGGTGCCATGGCCTCATTACGTGCACTGGAAACCAAAATGACCGCCCGCGACTCTATTTATCTGAAGAGTGATGCCATCCGGCAAAAAGAGAAGGAACTGGCTGAAGTAACCCAGGATATTCTGGTAAACCGGCTGGCCGAAGGATACAGCTCAACGGTAAAACACAAGCTCACCCTGCTTGAGCAGAAACAACAACAGTTGAGAAATGAAATCAAACTTTATGTTGATCAACTGTATCTCTATGGACACTCCACACAGGGAGTTCCTATACAACGACTACTTGACAGCTGGCTACAAAACAAAATCACCTATGTAGAAGCCCGCGCCGCATTGGTCGTTTTAGCTCAACGAAAGTTGGATTTCATCAAGACCTATCAAAAGATGGCGCCGTTGGGGGCTATGCTTACGCGGATTCAAAGAGAAATAAAGGTGGCTGAACAAACCTATCTTGAATTGCTCCATAGCCTGAACCTGGCTAAAATGAAACAGCAAAACATGGAAATGTCCACCAACATTAAAGTCGTGGACCCGCCGTTCTTCCCCATTCAGCCCAATCCGTCCAAAACCAAATATATTGTTCTGGCCGCAGGCGTTTTTGGTTTCCTCGTAGTCGCTTTACTCATTGTTTTGCTTGAATACTTCGATACTTCTGTAAAGAGTCCCAGCCGCGTGGTGGAACAAACCGAAATGCAATTAGCCGGCGCTTATCCGTTGTTGTCATCACGACACCAGGCCAACGAACTGTCTCAAATTACCACCCGTTTGGTTGATATGATGATTCAAAACATCAAGCTCAACCTGGAGAAATCGGAATTTAAACCGGAGAAACCCTTTGTGGTTCTGATTTTCAGTACACAAAATGAAACCGGGAAAACGCTCATTGCCCAAAAGATCGTTAACCGGATGCGTTCGATGGGTGACCGGATTTTATTCCTGAATTACAAAGAGGGAGAAGCTACAGACGATGAAGATTATAACTACACATACCGGTATGAAATCAAGAACAACTTCATTGACGTGGCTAACCTGCAGGAACTCATGGGAAGCCGGTATTTGCGAAAAAACAATACTCCTTACGATTATATCTTTATTGAACTACCATCCATTATTTACCACACTTATCCCATTAAACTGCTGTCAGAAATTGATCTGGCCATTTATATCATTAAAAGCAGTAACCGTTTTGCCAAAGCGGACAAAACAGCGATGGATATTTTCAAGGAAGCTTATAAAGGCAAACCCATTGTGGTACTCAACGAAGTGGAACTGTACAACCTGGATGATCTGATGTCTGATCTGCCTAAAACAAGAAAAAACAATCTGGACAAATTGAAAAATCTTTTAAAGTATCCTACCAAATATAAAATCGTATTTAAGAAAGAAGCTTAAAAGGTGAGTAATGCTCTGGCCAAAATACTCAAGAATAAAAATTTCCTGTCGCTCGCAAACAACGGGCTGGTAGCCGTTTTTGGCTTTTTCGGTTTTTTACTGCTGGTACGAAGTCTTTCGACCAACGAATTTGGGGAATGGGTACTGCTGATTACCACCGCTAACTTTTTGGATATGTTACGTTTCGGGATTACCCGAACAGCTATCGTCCGGTTTTTAGCGGGAGCCGAAGAAAAAGAAGCCCGCCAGCTGATCGGTTCAAACTGGGTGATCAATTTCTTCTCTACCTTTATTATTGTTCTGATCGTTTTAGGCGTACGTTACTATTTTTATGATGCCGTTACCCAGTCAGGATTTGCCCTGTTCTTTAAATGGTTTCCCATCCTTGCCTTTATCAACCTGCCTTTTAACAATGCCCAGTCGGTTTTGCAAGCCAAAATGCGTTTTGATTATATGCTGATATTGCGCATTATCAATGTGGGATTGTTTATGTTCTTTTTGCTGGTCAATTATTTCTTTTTGCACGTTAGTTTAACTACCATTGTTTACGCTTACCTGATCATCAATGTGCTCACTTCACTGGTAGCCATCATCCCCAACTGGGATGGTTTCCGGTTTATTATGCAGGCCACCCGGGAAACCAACAAAAAAATCCTGAATTTTGGTAAATATTCCACGGGAACACTCATTGGAAGTAATTTGTTGAAAAGTGCCGATACCTTTATTATTGGTCTCAGTCCCTTTTTAGGAACAGCCGGAGTAGCCCTTTACAGCATTCCGTTAAAGCTAACCGAGATCATTGAAATTCCGTTACGCAGCTTTGCCATGACCGCTTTTCCGGGCATGTCAAAAGCCAGTATCGAAGGAAACAAAGACCTGGTTAAACATATTTTTTACACCAATGCGGGAGGCATGACCCTGTTAATGGTTCCGGTCATGCTCATCTCATTCATTTTTGCCAAAGACTTCGTATATATTTTAGGAGGACCGGGTTACGAATCAACCACCGGCGTTTTCCGCATTTTTACTATTTACGGACTTTTATTGCCTCTTGACCGTTTTATCGGAGTAGCCCTTGACAGTGTAAATATGCCCCGTTACAACTTTTTAAAAGTCGTTTATATGGCCGTGGCCAATATTATCGGCGACACGTTGGTAGTTTTTGCCTTTTATTACGTTGTTATGGCCACCAGTTTGATCACACTTTTTGCTCTTCCGGTACAGAGTCTGCACCAGATTGTTTCGGTCACCCGTCATTTCACCATGATTACCACACTTGAAGGCGTTGCCTTTGTAACCATCTCTTTTACACTGATTGGCATTTTTGTGGGATACCACTATTTGAACAAAAGTTTTGATATTCACCTAAGAAAAGTATTGCAGGGAGGAATTTTATTTTTTAGCGAAAGTATCTTTAGGAAAAGGAGATAAATTGTTAGGCAAAATTTTATACTTTTAACTTTTCATTTTCGATATGCTGGAATCGCTAAGAGATAAAACGGGAGCAGCCAAATTACAACATCCGTTGGTGTTGGCAAGCATTTTTATTGCCACTATCATACTGGGATTTATCATTGGCAAAGGCGGGATGAAAGTGGCCATTGCGTTCATTATTCTCGTTCCCATGATCGTTTATCTGAACCGGCTTTTTGTTCATCCCATATTGGGTATTTATTCCATTATTTTCATGGCCTTTGTGGCCATCGGCTTAACGCGTTATATCCGGGGTGTCCCGCTGGGACTGAGTATTGATGCCCTGATGGTATTGACCATTATTGCCGTTTTTTTCCGGAACTTCTTTGATAAAATTGATTTCAGCCTGCTGAATCGCGATATTGTTTACCTTTTATTGATCTGGTTTGCGTATTCCGTCTTGGAGTTCTTTAACCCGCAAGCACTTAGCCGTACAGCCTGGTTCTATGCCATGCGGGGGGTTTCGCTTTATCCGTTGTTACTTGTCCCTCTCGGGCTGCTTATTTTCAACCGGTTGCGACACCTGTACGGATTTCTGATTTTCTGGGCTGTTTTTTCATTACTGGCTACACTAAAAGGATTACAACAAAAATATATCGGACTGGACTATGCCGAACAATATTGGCTGGATACCGTAGGAGCCATTACCCACATCATTAACGGAAAACTGCGTATTTTTTCGTTTTTTAGTGATGCCGGTCAGTTTGGAGCCGCACAGGGAGCCGCCGGAATTGTTTTTGCCGGTATTGCCGCTGCCCTGAAAGGCTGGAAAAACAAATTCTTTTTCTGGTTCGTCTCTATCATGTCGTTCTGGGGCATGATGATTTCCGGAACACGGGGCGCCATGATTGTCCCTGCCCTGGGTGGAATTACTTTTGTCATCCTTTCAAAAAGAATAAAAGTGATCATCACCGGTGGCGTACTGCTGGCATTGATTTATGTCTTTTTTGCCTACACCTACATCGGAGACAGTAACTATACCATTGCCCGAATGCGTACGGCTTTTCACCCCGAAAAGGATGCTTCGTACCAGGTACGGTTAAAAAACCGGCAAATCTTAAAAGCCTATCTTGCCGACAAACCTTTCGGTGGTGGTATCGGATCAGCCGGTAACTGGGGACAACGTTTCTCGCCCCAGGGTTTTCTGGCCAATGTGGCTACCGATAGTTGGTACGTACAAATCTGGGCTGAACAGGGACGA
The DNA here is from genome assembly GCF_020149915.1 of Candidatus Sulfidibacterium hydrothermale. Lineage (GTDB taxonomy): Bacteria > Bacteroidota > Bacteroidia > Bacteroidales > F082 > Sulfidibacterium > Sulfidibacterium hydrothermale. The sequence goes on along the minus strand of NZ_CP083760.1, from coordinate 1,626,279 downwards.
GTTGGTCTGATTCTTCACCTGTTTATTCTGATGTACATTGTTTTCAAGAGTTTCTACCTGATCATGGCGAGGGTGAAAAATAAGGAGTTGGGAAATGTTCTGGGGGCGTTGCTTGGAGGCTACCTCGGCATCATCGGGGCAGCCTATGGGAATGGTGTGCTCGGACAGATGCCTACCGGTGTGTTATTATACCTGAGCTGGGTCTTCTTATTCTCCGCACAACAGCTTGAAAGAGAATATAATGCACGACTAAGACAAGGCATCTCTCCCTGGTCTTTCGAACCAAGAGATTAAAACATGATACAAACAAAAAATATCCGGCCACTGGTTTCTGTGGTAACTGTAAACTATAATCAGTCCGCAGTTACTTGTGAATTTCTGGATTCTTTCCGGAAAATTACCTATCCGGCTACCGAAGTCTTTGTAGTCGATAATGCCTCACCCAACGATCATCCTGAAATCATCAAAGAAAAATTTCCGGAGATTCATTTTATACAAACGGAAAAAAATCTGGGATTTGCTGGTGGAAACAATGCAGCTCTCCCCTATTGTAAGGGAAAATATGTATTATTCATCAATAACGACACGGAAGTCCCGCCCGGATTTTTAGAACCGTTGGTAGACGTTTTGGAACAAAATCCGGAAGTGGCCATGGTCAGCCCTAAAATTCATTATTTCCATACCCCCAACACATTTCAGTTTGCCGGATTCACTCCCATTCATCCCATTACCATCCGTAATTTTGCCATTGGATTTGGAGAAAAAGACCACGGACAATACGATATCACCTGTGAAACCGGTTCTATTTTCGGAGCAGCGATGCTGGTTTCCATGGATGCCATCCGAAAAGTGGGCATGATGACAGAAGTTTTCTTCCTTTATTATGAAGAACACGACTGGGCCGAGCACATGAAAAAAGCCGGATACAAAATTTATTATCAGGGAAAATCCCTTGTTTTACATAAAGAATCCATCTCTACCGTTAAGGAAAGTCCTTTTCAGATTTTCTACCTGACACGGGGAAGGCTCCTGTATGCCCGGCGCAACAATCGCGGTTTCACAAAATTACTCAGCATGCTCTACCTGAACCTTGTGGCCGTACCGAAACAAATCCTGCATTATATCGTACAAAAAAGAGCCGATTTGGCCCGGGCCAGTTTTAAAGCCATGTGGTGGCATATGACTCACTACAGAAACATTTACGGATTGCCCGTTTTAAAAGAAATAAAAAATGACACTTAGCTTATGAATACATTGAAGACCATTCTCACAATTCTAGAATACATCCTGTTCGCCTATCTTTTTTTCGCTACGTTATACATTTTTGTCTATTCGGTTGCCGGATTATTTTACCGGCAAAAACAAAAAGAAAAAGTTTCCCGAATCAGAAAATTTGCCGTTTTAATTCCGGGATACAAAGAAGATGCGGTTATTGTGGATGTAGCCCGACAAGCCACTTTACAGGATTATCCAAAAGATAAATTTGAGGTCATTGTCATTGCAGATACTTTTAAAAAAGAAACGCTTGATGCTTTGCGCCAGCTACCTATTCGTGTGGTAGAAGTCGTTTTTGAAGTGAGTAAAAAATCGAAAGCATTGAACAAATGCATGGAAATTATCGGTGATGATTATGACATTGCTTTTGTGCTGGATGCCGATAACATTATGGAAAAAGATGTGTTGAAAAAAATCAATGCAGCTTTTGACCGCGGTTTTGATGCAGTTCAGGGGCACCGCACAGCCAAAAATCTAAATGCAGACTTTGCCATACTCGATGCCCTGAGCGAGGAAATCAACAACCATATTTTCAGAAAAGGACACCGGGTTTTGGGAATCTCTTCTGCCCTTATCGGATCGGGCATGGGATTGGATTATGCCCTTTTTAAAAGTACCATGGCCACCGTGGATTCGGTGGGTGAAGACAAAGAAGTGGAATTGAAGATCATTAAAAACAACCACACCATCGAATACGTCCACGACGCTATTATTTATGACGAAAAAACACAGGAATCCAATAACTTTGTCAATCAACGCCGTCGCTGGATAGCGGCTCAGCTTGATTATTTCCGGAGCCATTTTCTGGATGGTTTTATTGCTCTGATCACCAAAGGCAATTTCGATTATTTCGACAAAGTATTGCAGATGGTTCAGCCCCCGCGTATTCTTTTAAGCGGTATCTTATTTTTACTCAGTGCCTTTTATGGGATTATTTATTTTTTCACACCGATTTCGGTTCATGAATTTTTTGTTCCGGGATTTTACTGGTGGCTGGGGTTGTTTGTGGCTACCGCATTGGCTTTACTGTTTGCCATTCCACGTAAGTTTTATAACAAACGAACCCTCACAGCCCTGCTTTCGCTACCCAAAGGATTTGTGCTGATGTTTATCAGTTTGCTTAAAGTAAAAGGAGCAACCGAAAAATTCCTGCACACTGAACATTCCCATCCGGGCGAAATAAAACACAATTAATTTTATGGTGGAAAAGTTGAGACGATATCCGCTTGTTTCCATCATTACGGTCAATTACAATCAGGCCGAGGTAACCTGTGCCCTGCTCGAATCCCTCAACAAAACCACTTACCCGAATCTGGAAGTCATTGTTGTGGATAATCATTCCACCGAAGATGATCCGGCCATAATCAAACAACGTTTCCCTAACATTGTATTTATCCAAAACCCTATTAACTACGGTTTTGCGGCCGGCAATAATTACGGCTTAATGCGGGCCCGCGGCGAATACATCATGTTGCTGAATAACGACATTGAAGTTCCGCCCGGTTTTCTGGAACCTTTGGTAGCCAAATTGGAAAATCATCCGGAAATCGGAGCAGTGAGTCCACGGATCAAATTTTACTACCAGCCCGATACCATTCAGTATGCCGGCTATACACCCATCGACCGGATCACCATGCGTAATACAGCCATTGGATATCGCGAAAAAGACCGCGGCCAATACAACGAAGACCGCGAAACCGCTTACGCCCACGGTGCCGCCATGATGGTTCCCATGCGTGTGGTAAAAGAAATCGGGCTGATGTCTTATATTTTCTTTTTGTATTACGAAGAAGCCGACTGGTGTGAAAGAATTTTGCGGGCCGGTTATAAAATTTACTATGTGGGAAGTACTTATGTACTGCATAAAGAGTCGGTTTCGACAGGGCGGCTGAGTGCACTGAAAATTTATTACCTGAACCGCAACCGTATTGTTTTTATGCGGCGAAACCTGCAGGGAAAAACCTATTTTAAAGCGCTGCTTTATCAACTCTTTGTGGCAATTCCCAAAAATGCTTTCAGTTATCTGGTCAAAGGAAAAATCCGGTTATTTTTAGCTTATTACCGCGCCATTGGCTGGCATATTACCCATTTATTTTCCAAAGAGATCCACGAAAATCCCATGCTATGATGCTCAAAATATGGCATATTACCGAAATGTTTTTCTTTGTATATCTGGCATTTACAGATATCTACCTTTTTATTTTTGCCGTTTCCGGGCTATTCCCGTTAAAACGGGATCAGAAAGCAGTCCGTAAAAAACGAAAAATCCAGGTACTCATTCCGGGATATCGCGAAGATGCCGTCATTTTGGATGTGGCCAAAGAGGCTCTCCGGCAAGACTATGGCACTGAGAATTATGATGTTGTCATTATTGCCGACGGATTTTTACCGGAAACCATCCAAAAGCTAAAAGCCATCGACGTACAGGTGGTAGAAGTCAAACTGGAATGCAGTACCAAATCGCGGGCATTGAATGCCGCTCTGGCACAAACTTCTGATGACTATGACATTGCCGTGGTGTTAGATGCCGACAACATCATGGCCAAAGATTTTTTGACCCGTATCAACGCTGCTTTTTGTGATGGATATCTCGCAGTTCAGGGACACCGGGTAGCCAAAAATCTGGACACCCCGTTTGCTATTCTTGATGCCGTCAGCGAAGAGATGAACAACCATATTTTCAGAAAAGGGCACCGGGTTTTACGGCTCTCTTCAGCCCTGATTGGATCAGCAATGGCTTTTGATTATCTTTATTTTAAAAAGATGATGAAAAAGGTAGAAGTGGTTGGCGGATTTGATAAAGAGCTGGAAGTACGATTATTACAAAAGCGACACAAAATTGAATATCTCCCCGATGCCTATGTGTACGATGAAAAAGTTCCCAATGCCAAGGTATTTACCAAGCAACGGCGGCGATGGCTCTCGGCACAGGTCCACTATTTTGGGAAAAGTTTTTTACCGGCTCTGCGCGATCTTTTTCTCCACGGAAATATTGATTTTTTCAACAAAGCCCTGCAGTTCATCCTTTTACCCCGGATTATGCTCATCAGTTTACTTTTTGTTCTTACCGTAATCTACTTCTTTGCTGCACCGGCAGCTACCTTTTATCCGGTATTCGGTTTGTTCATCACTGCCGTTTTGGTTTTTCTTCTTTCCATTCCGCCTTATTTTTATAATTTTCGTACCTTGTGGGCACTGACGCGTTTACCGGCAGGTATTGCGTTAATGTTTTTCTCGTTCTTACACCTGAGAGGAAGTAACAAGGAATTTTTACATACCAAACATACATACAATGCTTTTCAGATAAAACATCCGTATTTTTACCCTAAAAACAAGAAAAAATGAAAATAGGCATCGAAGGACAACGGCTTTACCGGAAACGAAAACACGGAATGGACATGGTGGCCCTGGAACTGATCAAAGAATTACAGAAACTGGACCACGAAAATGAATATGTCATCTTCATCAAACCGGATGAAGACAACCAAATCTTTGAACCAACCAAAAACTTCAAGTTCGTAGAACTCAATGGAGGTCCTTACCCTACATGGGAACAGTTTGCCCTCCCGAAAGCCGCCAAAGCCGAAGGCTGTGACCTGCTGCATTGCACCAGCAACACCGCTCCGATTAATCCTGGTATGCCGCTGATTATCACCCTGCACGACATCATTTACATGGAAAGCATCAGCCTTTTCAAAAAAGGGGGAACCGCTTATCAAAAATTCGGAAATATGTACCGCCGGTTTGTGGTGCCCCGGGTTATGAAAAAAAGTGACAAGATCATCACCGTTTCCGAATTCGAAAAAAACCGTATCCGCGAGTTTTTCGGATTTCCGGAAAATGATGACCGGCTGGTAGCCATTTATAACGGGGTGAGCGAACATTTCAGAAAAATTGACGATGAAAAAGAGCTACAACGGGTAAAAGAACGCTATCACCTCCCCGACCGCTTTCTCTTCTTTCTTGGAAACACCGATCCTAAAAAGAACACCAAAGGAACACTGAAAGCTTTCTCTGATTATCTGAAAAAAACCGGCGATGATATGTATCTCGTCATGCTGGATTACGAAAAAACAGAATTGGACAAGCTGCTTACCGAAATCGGAGATAAAGACCTGATAAACAGAATCATCCTGACAGGTTATGTGGTAAATACCGACCTGCCGGCCATTTACAATCTGTGTCAGATATTTCTCTATCCCTCGCTGCGCGAAAGCTTTGGAATTCCTATGCTTGAAGCCATGCGGTGCGGAGCTCCTGTCATCACTTCCAATACATCATCCATGCCGGAAGTTTCCGGAGGTGCTGCCCATATCATCGATCCGTTTAAACCCGAAGAAATCACAGCCGGTATCGAAAAAATATTACAGGATGAAAATTACCGGAATACTCTCATTGAAAAAGGTTTCCGGCAATCGGCCAAATTTTCATGGAAAAACATGGCCCAAAAAGTACTGGAACTGTACAAAACCGTTTACAATAATCATCATTAAACGCCTGCTTTATGATTAAAAACAGAGACATTGTCATGGTCGGACTGGCGGCACTCGACAGCCGCATCGGAAGCAATGCCATCAATCTGGCACAAGTCTTTTCAAAGCACAACCGGGTACTTTATGTCAATTACCCCATGGACCGCCTGACGCTCTGGCGTGAGCGGCACGACCCGATCATCCAAAAACGCAAAAAGATCATCAAAGGGGAACTTCCTGATTTTGAACAGGTAAACGACAACATGTGGAGTTTTTACCCGCGCTGTATTCTGGAATCAATCAATCAGCTGCCTATAAACTGGTTATTTGATATACTGAACCGCATCAACAACAAACGTTTTGCCAACGAAGTGAACCGGGTGATCAAAAAGCTGAACTTTAAAGACATCATCGTTTTCAATGATACGGACATGTTCCGTAGTTTTTACCTGAAAGAACTCATTGGAGCCAAAACATACGTTTACTATACACGCGACAATATGCTGGCCGTTGATTACTGGAAACGCCAGGGAACCCGCATTGAACCGGCGCTGATGAAAAAAGCCGATCTGGTGGTAGCCAATTCCACTTACCTTGCCGAAATTGCACGACAATACAATCCGCATTCTTATTATGTAGGACAAGGCTGCGATGTTACGCTTTTTGACAATAAACTGATTAAGGATCTTCCTGAGGATATGAAACCCATCAAAAAGCCAATCATCGGATATATTGGCGTACTTTACACCCTGCGGCTGGACATTGACGTTTTGGTACACATCGCCCGAAGCCGCCCGGATTGGTCGCTGGTACTGGTTGGTCCGGAAGACGACGCTTTCAAAGCCAGCGAATTACACCAAATTGAAAATGTCCATTTTCTCGGCAGTAAAAAAATGGAAGAACTGCCGGCTTATCTGTATGGATTTGACGTAGCGCTCAACCCACAAAAGCTCAACGAAGTAACCATCGGCAACTATCCGCGAAAAATCGACGAATATCTGGCCATGGGTAAACCCACGGTTGCCACCCGTACCAAAGCCATGGAGGTTTTTGAAAAATGGGTATATCTGGCTAACAACAAGGAAGAATACGTAGAGCTTATTGAAAAAGCGTTAAAAGAAAATACACCTGAAAAAGAAGCTGAACGTGAAAAGGTAGCCCGGAGTCACACCTGGGATGCCAATGCAGAAGCCATTTATGAAAAAATTGAAATGATCGAAAATCTGAAAAAACAGGAATAAAATGGGACTCAAAGAAAAAATAAAATCCAATGAAAAGCTGAAAAAGCTGGTCTTATGGATGCTGATGCCTAAAAACCAGGCGCGCCCGCGTCTTTGGGTCAAATGGTTTGTCAATCCGTTAAAACACAAAAAAGGAAGAGGATCATTGGTCAGACGACGTACACGCATGGATGTCATGCCCTTTAATCAGTTTGTACTCGGCAAAGATTCTACCATTGAAGACTTCGCCACAGTGAATAACGGCGTAGGTGATGTAATCATTGGTGAACGTACCCGGATCGGCATTGGCAATGTATTGATCGGACCGGTAACCATTGGCGATGACGTGATGTTTGCCCAAAATGTGGTTTTGTCCGGTTTAAATCATGGGTATGAAGATGTAAATGTACCTCCCAGCCTGCAAAAAGTGGAAACCAAACCCATTATTGTGGAGGATGAAGTATGGATTGGGGCCAATGCCGTGGTTACTGCCGGCGTCACCATCGGAAAACATTCTATTGTAGCTGCCGGATGCGTGGTAGTAAAAGATGTTCCTCCATACAGCATTGTAGGAGGTAATCCGGGACGCCTGCTCAAACAATATAATCACGAGACAAAAACCTGGGAACGGGTAAAAAAATAAAGCCCAGACTAAAAGATGGTTTCCTGTTTTTTTTAATTTAGCCTGTTAAACAGGCAAAGTAGGCGACTTTACCAAGTGAATGCAGGAAATGATGCACAAGATAAAAACATTTTTAAGTTATTTTAAAGACTTTATTAAATGGGGAGAATACCACTATATTTTCACCTCCATTAAGTATATTCTTTTTCATAAAACCACCTCACGAACAGAAATTTATCGCAGTAGCCTGGGAATGTTTCTTTCCCGAAAAGGAACCTTGGATTTTCAGTTTGCAAACTACGCTTACGAGTGGGGGGTAAAACAATTTGTTTATAAGCACCTGCCCCAGTGTCAGGGATTTTTAGATATTGGTTCCAACATTGGCACATACGCTATTTTATTGGCACAAAAAGGATTGCATGGCTACGCATTCGAGCCCATCAAAAGCAATTATGACGCACTACGTATCAATTTGATACTTAATAATCTAGAAGACAAGGTAAAGGCTTTTCCCGTGGCACTGGGCGACCACCAAGGAACGGCTGAATTTGCTTTTGACCTTGTAAATACCGGAGCTTCGCATTTGGCATCCATTCATCCGGACGATGCCGTACTCGAACGCGAAAAAGAAATCACATCAGAAATTGTTCCGCTCGACAACCTGATGGATCAAATTCAGTTTGACAAAGAAGAAACCATCTTCATTAAAATTGATGTGGAAGGAATGGAAGAAAAAGTGTTGCTGGGCGCCAAAAAATTTCTTCAAACCTATCCTAACATTATCATGGTGATGGAATCAAAACACAGCGGGCGGGAAAAATTAGCTACTGTTTTAAACGATATTGCTGATTTTGAAATCCTTGAAGTGGATGATCTCAACATGGGCGCCCGTAAAATTTCTCCAAAAAATTAATGCAATGACTACACTAAAAATTTTATTCTGGGCTCTTCTTTTCATTGTTTTTTATGCTTACCTCGGTTATGGCATTTTGCTTTTCATTCTGGTGAAATTAAAACGGATTTTCGGCAGAAAAAAATCCGACATACCGAAAAACTACGAGCCGGAGGTCACCCTTTTTGTAGCCGCTTACAACGAAAAAGATTATGTGGATGCTAAAGTAGCCAATTCTTTTTCTCTGGAATATCCTAAGGAGAAAGTACGTCAGGTATGGGTTACCGACGGTTCCGATGACGGCACACCCGATCTGTTGAAAAAATACAAAGATCAGGGAGTAGAAGTTTATCACGAACCAAAACGGGGAGGAAAAATCGGCGCCATGAACCGGGGAATGCAATTTGTTAAAACGCCCATTGTAATTTTCTCTGACGGAAATACCATGCTGGGGAAAGAATCGATCCGCCGCATCGTGAATCTGTTTGCTGACCCCAAAGTAGGTTGCGTTTCCGGAGAAAAACGCATCTTTGATAAAGACGGAGCCGCAGCCACCGAAGGAATTTACTGGAAATATGAATCGAAATTAAAAAAATGGGATGCCGAACTTTATTCGGTAGTAGGAGCTGCCGGCGAACTGTTTGCCATCCGAACCGAACTTTTTGAGCCGGTGGAAAAAGACACCCTGCTCGACGATTTTATTATCTCGCTACGGGTAGCCATGCACGGATATACTATTCAATATGATCCGGAAGCCTACGCCATCGAAAACCCGTCGGCCAGTGTAAAAGAAGAACTAAAAAGAAAAATCCGCATTGCCGCCGGAGGCATTCAAAGTATCATCCGGTTAAAACCGCTACTCAACATTTTCAAATACGGCGTACTGAGCTTTCAATACATCTCACACCGGGTATTGCGCTGGACACTGGCTCCGCTGGCGCTGCCCCTGATTTTCATTCTGAACTTTATTTTAGCCTGGCAAGCCGGATTGGATAACTTCAGCAATCTGTACACCCTGTTGTTCTACGCCGAGGTTCTCTTCTACGTTATGGCACTACTGGGATGGTACCTGGAAAACAAAAAGATAAAAGTAAAAATCTTATACGTTCCCTATTATTTTCTCATTATGAATTATGCCGTGTATGCAGGAATTGTCCGGTATTTCAAAGGACAGCAAACCGTAAACTGGGAACGGGCAAAAAGAGGGTGAAAACCGATGAAACAAAGATGGCTATATTGGGCTCTGCTTCTTGTTTTTACCGGAATCACCTTTCCGGCACAGGGACAGTCCTGCTCAAAAGTCATTGACAACACTTCCCCTTATATTGACTGGAACAATTCTGCTTTTCACGACATCGGCCCCGGAGATACGGTTTGTCTGCAAGCTGGCAACTGGGACTATATTCAACTAAAAGATTTTCATGGAACCGCCGACAAGCCTATCGTATTTATCAATTATGGCGGCGCGGTAATCATTAACACCGACCATTTTGTGGGTATTAAAATCGGTGGATGTTCACATATTATATTCACCGGCACCGGTGATCCCAAAATACAGTATGGATTCAGCATCCAAAAAGTTTCCGGAGGAGCCGGAATGGGTATCGATGATTACAGTACCGATATTGAAGTAGAGCATGTGGAGATTTCCCATACTTATCTTGGCGGTGTTTATGCCAAAACAGATCCAACTTGCGACAATTTTGGCGCTACCCGCGATAAGTTTGTCATGCGGAATTTTTCCTTTCACGACAATTGGGTACACGATGTAGCTGAAGAAGGATTATACATCGGCAATTCGCATTATGCCGGTCTTTATTTAGAAAGCTGTGACACAACGGTTTATCCGCACGTATTAAAAGGAGTGGCTATTTACAACAACATTGTGGAAAATACCGGATGGGATGGCATTCAGGTCAGTTCGGCTGATTCGGGCTGTTTCATCCACGACAATCAAATCAATTTTGATTCCCAGGCCGGGGTTTCCAGCCAAATGTCCGGAATCCTTATCGGCGGGGGAAGCATCTGTAAAACGTACAACAACAAAATTACCAACGGAAAAGGTGACGGTATTGACATTTTTGGACAAGGCAACTTTGACGTTTTTAACAACCTGATTGTCAATGCCGGCCAATATTATCTTCCCGACGATCCCAATGCCATGAAACACGGTATTTATCTGGGAAAAGTCATCACGTTACCGGATGCCGTTATCGGTCTTTACAACAACACCATTGTCAGTCCGAAAAGCTATGGAATTTACCTCTCCAACGACCAGTTACAGAAGGTTTTGGTAGAAAACAATATCATTGTCCAGCCCGGAAGGTATGCTACCGATGGAAACACGGCTTTCATCCACATCGGGAATATGGATCCGGCAAGAGTAACTTCCACCACCAATTATCTGAACAGCACCATTGATGCAGCCCTTTTCCTGGATGCCGATGCCGGAAATTACGACTTACAGCCGACTTCTCCGGCAGTAAATACCGGAACCAACCTGACAGAAGAAGGAATTACTTTTGATATTCTCAACCGGTCCAGACCCTTTGGCTCGGGTTTTGACATCGGCGCGTATGAATGTCATGATCCGTCCTTAGGAATTTCTTCTTCCACGGCACCGGACATCGAAATATACAAAGCCTATCCTGTGCCCACAAAAACGAAACTGCATGTGTGGATACGCACACCGTTTACACAAACCGCAAAGCTGGTCATTCTTGACATGTCAGGAAAACAAGTAATGCAGAAAATGATCAAATGCACTTCGATGCAAAACACGATGACCACTCTTTCTGTACGAAAATTAAAGTCCGGACTGTATCAACTGGTTTTGTTCAGTCAAAAAGGAATCAGCAGTTTTCCATTCATCATTCAAAAATAAATTCATGACTTCAGTAAAACAACACATACCCCCTGCAGCGGGACATTTTGCAAAAGAAATTTATTTGTGGTTGCGTGGATTATATTATCGTGGAAACCGGTACACTTGTCCAATCTGCGGGCATCATTTCCGCCGAATGCTTCCCGGCGGTTTTGACTTACCTGTGATTAAAGAAAAACAAATCATCGGAGCCGGAAGGCGGGAAAACGACATCTGTCCCCGCTGCCAAAGCACCGACCGCGACCGGCTGATATACAGCTATTTAAAATACGAAAGCGATTTCTTTCACCGGCCCAATACCGTCCTGCATATTGCACCGGAACCGGCTTTGTACAAGATCTTCAGTAAAACCAAAAAGCTGAACTACCATCCGGTAACCAAATATGCCGAAGGTTTTTATTACGACACCAAAGTGGGAACCGCTGATCTGCTGGACCTTTATTTTGAATCAGACCTATTTGACTGGGTCATCTGCAATCATGTTTTGGAACATATTCCGGATGATCGCCGGGCTATGCAGGAAATATTCCGGGTTTTAAAACCCGGCGGGAAAGCCATTTTACAAGTTCCCATTTCTCCTGTATTAGAAAAAACTTTTGAAGACCCGGACATTACTTCAAAAGCCGATCGCGAAAAATACTACGGCCAGTTTGATCATGTCCGGCTTTATGGAAAAGACTATCCGGAACGGCTGAAAGAAACCGGTTTTTACGTTCGTCAGATCCATTGGACAAAAGATTTCCGTGCTGCCGATAAACTTAAAAAGTTTGCACTCAATCCGGAAGAAATCCTTTATTTGTGTGAAAAACCCGACAGAAAGAATCGTCTATGAAAAAGATTTTGACATTATTTTTTGTCCTTTTCCTGCTTACGGGATTCCCCGTTTTTGCTGCGGAAAACACAGAAAATTTTGTCCGGAGCAATCGTTTCTGGATTCTTTTTTCGCTGGTTCTGGTAATTATTCTGCTTTTCGTCACCTACTATTTACATCAAAAACAGAAAAAAGCAGAAAACGAAAAGCGAAAGTACCAGAATGACTATACTGTTTTGAAGCAAAAACTCACTTTGCTGACCCAAAACCGTGACGACACCATCCGCCGGCGTATCACAGAAATGGAAAACGAGCGAAACCAACTCATTGAGAACCTGAAATCCATGGAGAAAACCCTGGAAACCGGAAAATTATCGGGCCAACGAAATGCTTTGCTCATGACCCGTATCAGCAATACACTGCGTACCAACCTGAATGATATTCTGGGATTTTCCACCTTGATGGGAAACGAATTTGCCCTGTCAGAAGATACCGAACTTTTTGAATACAACGAAAATATCAAGAAAAGCGGGGAAGCTCTTCTCCACTTGCTGAACAACATCATTGATATCAGCAAAATTGAATCAAACAGTTTCCAGCTTAATGAATCGGCCTGCGATATTGGTGAAATCACCAGGAAACTGATTGATAAATTCACACCAATGGCTGAAATAAAAGGCCTCCAATTGGTTTATCAGGAAGCGAAAACGCCTGTTTTTTCGGCAGATAATCAAGCCGTACAACATATTCTGACCAATCTGATCGACAATGCCATACGCTACACAGAAAAAGGATTTATTAAAATTTCGCATACTTTTCAAAACAACGAAATTGTTTGGCGTGTAAAAGATACCGGTATCGGTATTGACAAAGCTTTCCTTCCGGATATCTTTGAGCCGTTCAGGCAACAAACCCTGGGGTACAGTAAAAATACATTTCAGGGAGCCGGGTTGGGATTACCTTTGGTAAAAAATATGCTCCGGATTATGGGAGGGCGTATCGAAATAGAATCGGAAAAGGCTGTCGGAACCACTGTCACCGTCTATTTCCCGTTCAAAAAATTTACCCCGCAGAAAGCAGAATCAGAAAAGAAAAAAAGAATTCGCCCCAACTCTCCTGCCCCATCATCCTCACTTTCTCCGAAAGGAAAACATATTCTCATCATGGATGAAGACAAGCTGGAAAGCATGCTCATTAAAAAGATCTTATCCGAAACCAACGTTACCCTTTATGATAACATGTATTCTCCACAAGAATGGATTGCTCAAATTATAAAACAGGAAGAACCCATTGATTTGCTGATTCTTGACATGGATTTCTCCGGAAAAAACCAGGGGCCGGCATTTTGGCAAGAGCTGAAAAAACAGTTTGCTGTTTTAGGAAAGATACCGGTTTTGGCCCTTTCGGCCGATACGGATAAACAATCCCGTGAAAAAGCATTACAAGCCGGTTTTTCCGAATATCTGCAGAAGCCTTTTCGAAAAAACGATTTAATTTCTGTCATAAACAGCTTGTTATCTGCATAATTTTTCTATCTTCGTTCTTTCAAAAAGCCAGAAAAAATGTCTAAATCTTTTCAAGATCGGTTAAAAGTGCTGGTTGTTGAAGACAACGACCTGAATGCCAAATTTGCATCGGCCATTTTAAAAAGATTAAATTATGAATTAGACTGGGTAACCGACGGGAAAGCAGGAGTAGAAAAGTTTCTGGAAAACGACTATGACCTTATCCTGATGGATATTCAGATGCCGATAATGAACGGGTTGGAAGCTACCCGGGAAATCCGCAAATACGAAAAGCAGATGGAAACAGCTCATCCGATTCCCATCATTGCAATTACCGCTTTTGCTTTTGAGCATGACAAAGAAAACTGTCTTGCTGCCGGCATGGACGACTATCTGACAAAGCCTTACCGGCCACAGGAACTTATTGAAGTGATTAAAAAATATTTCCCGGATAAATAACCAAGATCTACACATAAAAAAAACGTCCTGAAAAATTCAGGACGTTTTTTTATAGATAAAGTTTTCAGCTCAAAACAGAGCAGAAATTATTTCTTCGGTTTTGGTCCAGGTTGAATATTCACCAATTTCACATCAAATACCAATGTGGCAAAAGGCGGAATAGGGCCTCTACCGCCAGGACCATAAGCCAAGGACGAAGGAATAATCAGTTTAGCAGATCCTCCTTTACGCAACTTAGCAATTCCTTCATCCCATCCGGGAATAACCTGACGTTTGCCAAGAATAAAATCAAACGGTTTTCCCCGGTCGTAAGAGCTGTCAAATTTTTGTCCGTTCAGCAAATATCCGGTATAATGCACGAAAACACGGTCACCGACTTTCGGGTGCGGACCTTTTCCCGGTTTTTCCGGAATAAAGTAAAGGCCATCTGCCGTAGGTTTTACCGTAATGTGGTGTTTTTTCAGATATTCTTCACGTGCTTTGGCTTCTTCATTTTCTTTTTTAATCATCCGGGCACTCTCTTCTGCCTGCAACTGCTGTGGTGTTTTCACTGCCAACAGTTTAATGGCAAAATAGATGTCTTTGGTAGAGTCAATGAATTTGGGGAACTTCGGCATCCGGAACAATTTCTTGAAAACCGAATCGGCATTACACCAGAACACAGCACTGTCGCCCACATGCATCATTTTGATGCCTTCATAAATATCTCCTTTGTAAATCGACCGGATGACCGGAATTTTCATTGGGCGTTGAGCTTTCGGAAGATTCCGGCTGTCGAAAATTACTGTATCCGGATTTCCGTAAATCATTTCCAAAACAGCATATTCAGCAACATGCGGTCGTGTGGTATCTTTGCTTTTCTTGTAAAACTTATAATACAACCCGGTTTTGGTCTTTTGAAATCCCGGATGTTTTGACTCTTTTGAGGGACTACAGGAAGTCATAAAAAAGCCGGCAATAAGGCCTGCAAAGGCCAGCAAAAAAATTTTTCTCATTTTCATTATTTATTTAAGTTTCAATACTTCAACATGATAGATTATCGGCACATGGGGTGGAATTTTATTTCCATCACCCGACAAACCATATGCAAGGTGCGAAGGTAAAATAAATCTGGCAACATCTCCCTGTTTTAACAAAAGAATTCCTTCTTCCAGACCACTTTCCACATTACCAAATCCGATCTTAAATGTTTTTACACCCGAATAAACTTCTTCACCATCAAAAAGTTGCACCGAATACCGAAGAGTAACCCATTCCCCGGTCCGGGCTTTTTCTCCTTTTCCGTGCCGGAGAATAACATACCGCAAACCGGTACCCGTTTCTTTCATTTTCCAGTGATGCGAACGAATAAATGCATTGATCTGCTTTTTTTCATTCCGCATTAACCGCCGGTTTAAATCAATTAGTTCTTTCTGTGTTAATGGTTTACGTTGTTTTTTATTTTGTTGCCCCGCATCGTTCATACAACCCGACAATCCCAGCAACAGCAAAGCCAAAATCAATATGGGGAAACGATTTTTCATTTTACAACGTCAGCGTATAATCCAGTTCATCTTTAAAATACTGCAAAACTTCTTTCAGCTTATCCAACGTATTTTGCATTCCGATGCGGGAAGTTCCGCCGGAAGCATTTTTATGTCCTCCACCGGCAAAAAAATCACGTGCCAGCCGGTTCACCGAGAAATCACCTTTTGAACGAAACGACATCCGGATCTGATTATCCTTTTCGGTCAATAACACCGCAAGATTAATATCCTGCATGGAAAGGCCGTAATTGACCAGCCCTTCGGTATCTCCTACCTGATAATCATACCTTTTCAAATCTTCTTTGGTAAGATAAATTACTGCGGTATGCAAATCTTTCCAAACCAATAAACGGTTACTCAATGCATATCCCAACAAACGCAAACGGTTTTCGGTAAAAGTATCATAAACCAGTTTATGGACCAAAGCCGCATCTACCCCACGCTCAATCAAATCGGCCACAATATGATACGTACGCGGATGGTTACAGTTATAACTGAACGAACCGGTATCGGTCATGATACAAGTGTACAAAGCCAACGCAATATTTTTATCTATCCGGTCGGCATCATCCATAGCAACAATAAATTCATACACCAATTCCCCGGCAGAAGAAACATCCGTCACCGAGAAATAATGATCAAACTCATCCGAAGGTTCCAGATGGTGGTCGATAACAACTTTTTTTCCTGAAAATTTTTCTAAATCAGGCGCCATGTTCCCTGTACGGTCAAGGCTGTTAAAATCAAGACAAAAGAGCACTTCTGCATCGGCAAGGGCAGCCCTTAATTTTTTCACGTCCCGGTCGAAAACAATAAAATCTTCTGCGCCCGGAAGCCAACGGTAATAAGCAGGATAATCATTGGGAACCAACGGAATAACTTCATGACCTTTCTGGCGCAAATAATGCATCATAGCCAATGCAGCACCAATGGTATCTCCATCCGGATTTTTATGGGAAGCCAAAACGACTTTTCGGGGATTGGTCAACAGTTGTTTTACTGCCTCTATCTCGTGGGAATCAAACATATATTTTTTTCAAATTGAGAGAGCAAAGATACAACAATCTGCAAAGTCAGCCTGCAAAACAGGCAAACCGGACGAAGGTTTTCTTTCTCCTAAAATTTTAACGACACTTTCAGATTTACCCTTCTTGTTGTTAGATAATTCGGAACAGCAAACGACCGGTTATAGATGTCTTTTATCCAGGTATAAGATACCGTATTATACGTTTGAAAAAGATTAAAAATCTCCAAACTTACCCACATGGATTTCACGGTACTGTGCGAAAGACTTTTTATTTTTTTGTCCAGCGGATTCCAGGAAAAACCGATATCCACGCGCCGGTATGCAGGCATTCGTAATGTTTGCTGATAAGGCTGTGACTGAGGCGGGCCAAAAGGCAAACCGCTGCCGTACAACAGGCGCAAATGCACCTTAAACTGTTCGTGTTGCGGAATATAATCCTGAAAGAATATGGTAAAATTAAACCGCCGGTCGGTAGGACGCGGAATGTAACCCGGTTCCACTTTTACACTGTCTACGGCAACAGCATGTTCATCAGGAGGTAATTCTTCTCCGGCTGCATTGTAATAATTATAGTAAAAATCACCGTTGATGTCCTGTGCGGTTTTCATCACCGAAAGGGTGATCCAACTGTCTATTCCTTTTACAAATTCGCCATACAGTTTAAAATCAATTCCGGCCGCATAACCTTTGGCCGTCATATTGGCATAATACCGGATACGTAAATTATCCACCTCGTACGGAATCAGGTGATTCAGCTTTTTATAATACGCTTCCGTAGTAAAAATAAACGGCCGGTTCCACATCTGAAAGCGATAATCACCACCGAGAATAAAATGAATAGCCTGTTGTGAACGGATATCCGGATTCAGCGAACCATCCATATTCCGCATTTCCCGGTAAAAAGGCGGCTGATCATAAACGCCGGTAGCAAACCGAAGCACCCAATTGGGATGTGCAGACGGTTTGTAAGCCAGATTAAACCGCGGACTGACCAGAAATTCCCGGGCATAACTCCACCAATACAATCGTACGCCCGCCGTAAACAACAAAAGGCTTTTATCTTTTAGCTGAAATGTCCATCGATCGGAACCATACGCCGAAATCCGGTGAATATCCAGCGTATGGCTGGCCCGGGCATAGTAATACAAATTAAAATCGCTGCGTTCCGGCTGTAAACTTCCGGGTTGGTCCACCGGGTTCGGCAAAGAATAACCCGCCGAATCATTCAATTCCCACTCATGAAGATCGTCATCTACGTACTGAAACTGATACTTTATGCCCCACCGTAAAAAATGATTGCTTTTTTGCAGCGTTCCCTTGTGTGCCAATGAAAATACCCGTGCGGTAAAATAATTCCGGGCATGGCGCAAATACGTCCCCACACCAAAAGTCTGAATCGCTTCGCCCTGATCTTTTTCCTGATTACGGTCTTCCACCAATCCGATCCAATATTGCCCCTGTACATCATACGTTTCCGATTCATCCGTTTGAAAAGCAGAAGCAATAAACTGCATATTCATTTTTTTATTGGGATGATAATGAAATGTCAGTCCGGACTGAACGAGATTGTATTGATCCACTTCCTGCCCGTCAAAATAAACATTAAACCGTAATGTTTGATTCACCGTTCCAAAATCGGTTTCTCGGTCGGAAGGAACCACTTTATACCGGTTCAACGACAAATAAGTCAATAACGAAACATCC
The DNA here is from genome assembly GCF_020149915.1 of Candidatus Sulfidibacterium hydrothermale. Taxonomy (GTDB): domain Bacteria; phylum Bacteroidota; class Bacteroidia; order Bacteroidales; family F082; genus Sulfidibacterium; species Sulfidibacterium hydrothermale. The sequence goes on along the minus strand of NZ_CP083760.1, from coordinate 1,607,882 downwards.
CATTTTTCATTCAACTGATAAGTGAATACGCCTTGAAAATCAGCAAAATTCGGCTGATAGTCACCGTTTGTTTCCAAACTTCCCAACAGATAACGGTTTGTTTTATAACGGGCTCCCATCAGATAGGTAAACCGTTTATTCCGGCTCAGTCCTTCCACATACAAATCAGCTCCCAGAAAACTCAAAGAGACACCCGCCCCAAACTGTGTGGGATGCCGGTAACGGATATCCAAAACGGACGACATTTTATCGCCATACTGCACGCCAAAGCCTCCGGCTGAAAACAAAATACCGGAAACCAATGCCGGATTGATAAAACTCAGGCCTTCCTGCTGTCCGCTGTTTACCAGGAACGGGCGGTAGATTTCCATTCCATTCACAAACACCAGGTTTTCATCGTAGTTTCCACCACGTACCGAATATTGTGAACTAAGCTCATTATTTGAAGAAACACCGGGCAAAGTTTTAATCAAACTTTCCACTCCTCCGGCAACAGCCGGAGACACTAAGGCATTTCGCGGATTTAACCGGATAATATTTTCCGTTCGCAACTGTTCATCTTTCACTTCAAATCCGGGAAGATTGGTACTGCTCGGTTTCAATTTGATATGTAATGTCAATCGCTCCCCCGGTCTCAGCTGCAAAGTAGTATCCACCCGCCGGTATCCCACATAACTCATAACCACATGCAGGGGACGGTTTGCAGGCACATCCAGTTTAAAATAGCCTTTTCTGTCCGTCGTTGTGCCCTGCGACGTTCCTACCAGCTGAACATTGACCAAATCTGCCGGTAAATTTTTCTCACGAACCACAAAACCTTCCAATACTGCGGTTTGAGCAAACAAAGCAGACGAATTCAGCCAAAACAGCAGAAAAAACAAAACAATAAAAGGAATGGTATTTTTTTGCATGGATACCGACTATACTAAAGAAACTTTCTGTCAGCAAATTTATTATTTATCCAACATCTTTTTCTTTTTTCCTTATTTTTTTGCCTGCGGGTAAAAATCCGGATTAGAAATAACTATTTAGAACAAAACAAAATAATTTTCACCCAATTGGCCTTTTAAAGAAACTGAAATCGTATTTTTGCAGATACAACAAAACACACAAACCATGAAATACGATATTTTGATTTTAGGAAGTGGCCCTGGCGGTTATGTGGCTGCCATCCGTGCTGCCCAACTGGGTTTTAAGGTAGGCGTAGTGGAAAAAGCCGAAATTGGTGGAGTATGCCTTAATTGGGGCTGTATTCCTACCAAAGCGTTATTAAAAAGCGCTCAGGTATTTCAATATGCCCGGCATGCGGCTGATTATGGCATTTCCATCAAAGGTGACATTGAGCCCGATTTACCGGCTATCGTAGCCCGCAGTCGTCAGGTGGCTGAGGGTATGAGCAAAGGCGTACAATATTTGTTCAAGAAAAATAAAATTGATCTGATATCGGGTTTTGGAGTCGTCAAACCCGGGAAAAAGATCGAAGTTTCAACCGCTGACGGCAAAAAGCAGATTATTGAAGGGGAGCATATTATTATTGCTACCGGAGCTCGCTCTAAAGAGCTTCCCAATCTTCCGCAGGATGGTAAAAAGATCATTGGATACCGGCAGGCAATGACACTGGAAAAATTGCCGAAAAGTATGGTCGTTGTCGGTTCCGGGGCCATCGGATCAGAATTTGCTTTTTTCTTTAACAGTTTGGGTGTTCAGGTTACTTTGGTAGAGTTTCTCCCCAATGTGGTTCCGCTTGAAGATGAAGAAGTCAGCAAACAACTGGCCCGGTCTTTTAAAAAAGCCAAAATGAAAGTCATGCTGGAGTCATCCGTGGAAAAAGTTGATACTTCAGGAGAAAACTGCAAAGTAAGTATTAAAACCAAAAAGGGCATGGTAGAAGTCGAAGCGGACATTGTTCTTTCAGCGGTAGGCATCACCACCAACATCGAAGGTATCGGGCTGGAAGAAACCGGAATAAAAACGGAAAAAGGGAAGGTTGTTGTAGACGATTTTTACCGTACCAATGTTCCGGGTTACTACGCCATCGGCGATATCGTACATGGTCCGGCACTGGCCCATACCGCGTCGCACGAAGGAATTACCTGTGTGGAAAAAATTGCGGGGAAAGATGTTCAGCCGGTGGATTATGGAAATATTCCGGCCTGTACTTATACCAGCCCTGAAGTAGCCAGCGTGGGACTCACTGAAAAGGCTGCCCGTGAAGCCGGATACGACATCAAAGTCGGGAAATTTCCGTTTACGGCATCCGGAAAAGCCAGTGCTGCCGGGAAAAAAGAAGGTTTTGTCAAAGTTATTTTTGATGCCAAATATGGCGAATGGCTGGGTTGTCACATGATTGGCGAAAATGTTACCGAAATGATTGCCGAAGTAGTTGTGGCCCGCAGGCTGGAAACTACCGGTGAAGAGATCATCAAATCGGTTCATCCGCATCCTACCATGTCAGAAGCCATTATGGAAGCGGTTGCAGCGGCATACGACGAAGTTATTCATTTATAAATTATTACCACACCATAAAAAGCCCGGGCGGAAACCGTTTCGGGCTTTTTTTGTTTTCTACAGGAATTTTCTACTTTTACGGCCATCTTTATACAGTTAAAATTATGTCGGAAAATTATTTGAAAAAGTACCCCAACGAAGAAGGGTATTTCGGAGCGTATGGTGGCGCATTTTTACCGCCCCATCTTGAACAGGAAATGAAACGAATTACGGATGCTTACTATGCCATCAGCAAATCGCACAGCTTTATTTCTGAATTGCGCAGCATTCGAAAACACTACCAGGGAAGGCCTACACCGGTTTATTTTTGTAACCGGTTATCAGAAAAATATGGCGGCCGGATTTATTTGAAAAGAGAAGATTTGAACCATTCGGGAGCCCACAAGCTGAATCACTGTATGGGTGAAGCGTTGCTGGCCAAATATATGGGAAAGAAAAAACTGATTGCCGAAACAGGTGCCGGACAACATGGTGTAGCCTTGGCCACCGCGGCAGCTTATTTCGGACTGGAATGTGAAATTCATATGGGTGAAGTGGATATGGCCAAAGAACACCCGAATGTGGTGCGGATGGAAATTCTCGGCGCCAAAGTAATTCCGGTTACCCACGGACTGAAAACGCTGAAAGAAGCGGTTGACTCGGCTTTTGATGCCTATGTGAACGACAGTGAAAATTCGCTTTATTGCATCGGCTCGGTAGTCGGCCCTCACCCATTCCCAATGATGGTACGTGATTTTCAGCATGTGGTAGGCGTCGAAGCCAGAGAACAATTTGCGGAAATGACCGGTGAACTGCCCGATAATGTGGTAGCCTGTGTTGGCGGCGGAAGCAATGCCATGGGACTGTTCTCAGGGTTTATTGAAGACGAAGAATGTAAATTATACGGTGTGGAACCCTCCGGGAAATCGTTTAAACCGGGCGAACATGCCGCTACCATGACACTGGGTAAACCCGGAATGATTCATGGTTTTAAATGTTATGTGTTGCAGGATGATGAAGGAAACCCGGCACCGGTGTATTCCGTAGCCAGCGGACTGGATTATCCCGGCGTAGGACCGGAACACAGCATGCTGAAAGACATGAAAAAAGTGGAATATGTTACCATTTCGGACCAGGAAGCCATTGATGCTTTTTATGAGCTAAGCCGGATGGAAGGCATTATTCCGGCACTGGAAAGTGCCCATGCTGTAGCCTATGCACTGAAAATGGCCAAAGAACACAAACGGGAATCGATTTTGGTCAACCTGAGTGGCCGCGGCGACAAAGACATCGATTTTGTCGTGGATAAATTCGGACTGCCGAAATAGAAACGTACTTTATGCTGAAAAAACCGGGTACTTGTTATCCGGTTTTTTTGTGGCAATTCGCCGGTAAAAACCTGTTACACAACTTTTCAAGTCCGGTTCGACTTGAAAAGTTATCCTGTGGAAATGCGTCCGCGTTGGGAAACACGGACGAGTATTTAAATTTTTATGTCTGGATATTGAGTTCTTCACGATGTTCAGGAGGACAGGAGATTTAAAAGAAAACAAAGAATAATTTTGTCATGTTGAGCAAAGCGAAACATCTCCTGCATCGTCCTTGTTTGTAATGAGAACGATTTATGCAGGCATTTTTAATGCTTTTGTTATTCTGTGGAAATGCGTCCGCGTTGGGAAACACGGACGAGTATTTAAATCTTTATGTCTGGATATTGAGTTCCTTCACGGTGTTCAGGAGGACAGGAGATTTAAAAGAGAACAAAGAATAATTTTGTCATGTTGAGCAAAGCGAAACATCTCCTGCATCGTCCTTGTTTGTAACGAGAACGATTTATGCAAGCATTTTTAATGCTTTTGTTATTCTGTGGAAATACGTCCGCGTTGGGAAACACGGACGAGTATTTAAATTTTAGCTGGATATTAAGTTCCTTCACGGTGTTCAGGAGGACAGAAGTTTTAAAAGAGAACAAAGAATAATTTTGTCATGTTGAGCGTAGCGAAACATCTCCTGCATCGTCCTTGTTTGTAACGAGGACGAATTTATGCAGGCATTTTTAATGCTTTCGTTATTCTGTGGAAACGCGGACGAGTACTTGATTTATTGCTCTTCGTTTTTCAGCAAGCCGGGGCGACGTTTTTTTGTTCGTTCAACCGACTGTTCGAACTTCCACTCTTCAATGCGTTTTTCGTTGCCCGAAAGCAGGATATCGGGGACTTTCCAGCCACGAAAGTCACGCGGGCGGGTATAAACCGGCGGCGAAACCAGGTTGTTTTGAAACGAATCGGTCAGCGCGGAAACTTCGTTACCGAGCACGCCGGGAATAAGACGCACCACAGCATCGGTAATGACAGCCGCCGCCAGCTCACCACCGGACAATACGTAATTGCCAATGGAAATTTCGCGGGTGATCAGATGTTCGCGGATACGTTCGTCGATACCTTTGTAATGGCCGCATAAAATGATGATGTTTTCGAGTGTGGACAAGCGATTGGCCATGGGCTGGTCGAGCAGTTCGCCGTCGGGACTGGTGTAAATTACTTCGTCGTAGTGGCGTTGTTCTTGCAGATGCTCGATGGCACGGGCCACGGGTTCAATCATCATCACCATGCCGGCACCGCCTGAAAAAGCATAGTCGTCCACTTTGCGGTGCTTGTCGTTGGTAAAATCACGCAACTGATGCAGATGGATTTCTGCCAGCCCTTTTTCCTGTGCCCGTTTGATAATGGAATGGCTGAAAGGGCCTTCGAACATTTCGGGAAATATGGTAATGATATCGATTCGCATGGTGCAAAAGTAGAATTTCTTTTTGAATTGGTTTACCCTGCGGCAGCAATGGAAGCGGCAGCGCCCCGTGGCAGAAGCCGTTGTAGAGCCCGCCTGGCTGCACAGTCGGGCAGGCCCGCCTGACTGGCTGCGCAGCCAGGGTAGCAGCAGACAGCGACCAGCGGAAGCTCGTGTGCTGCCGTGGCGAAACAGGGCTTGTGGCACGGGGACTATAGCGAACAGTGCGCCCGGCCGCCCAAAACAAAAAAATCGGGATAAAGCAGTTGGCATTCAAAAATATTTTTACATTTGTCGCGAAAAGATGTTGAGCATGTTATATACCAAACATAATAAACAGTTGAAACGGATGGGAAACCATGACCGGCGATTGTTGTTTTGATGGTATATCAGTAATAAAAAGGCAAGCCCGGTCATGAAAATGGCCGGGTTTTTTTTTTGATTAATAACAAATGAAACGGAAAAGATGAAAGTTTTAAAATTTGGCGGCACTTCGGTTGGATCGGCCGGAAAGATGAAAAAAATAGTTCCTTTGATACAACGCGAAGCCCCTGTTTTTGTCGTGCTCTCGGCCATGGGCGGCACCACCGACAGACTAACCGGAATGATTGCAGCAGCTAAGAACGGTAACATGGAAGCGGTTGGGCAAGAGGTGAAATCGTTAAAAGATTTTTATTTTGCCACGGCCCGCGAAATATCGGATGATGCCGGTAAAGAGACCTTTTTTTATATCGAAACGGTTTTTAACGGGATATCGGACCGGTTGAAAAACCTTACGAAAGCTGCTGAAAAAGATGTACTGGCTGCCGGCGAAAAGCTTTCGACTTTTTTGTTTCACCGGTTGTTGTTACAAAACGGAATTGAGGCAGTGTGGCTGGATGCCACACAGTTGATGTGGCTGGACGAGCAGGGCGAACCCCGGCAGGATGAGCTTGAAAAACGGTTATGGATTACTTTTCAAAAGCATCGCAACACGCAGGTTTTTGTAACCCAGGGATTTATTTGCCGGAACCACCGGGGCGAGACGGATAATCTCGGTCGCGGTGGCAGCGACTATTCGGCATCGCTTTTCGGGGCTGCCGCAGGGGCAGAAGAAATTCAGATATGGACTGATATTGACGGTGTGCAAAATAACGATCCGCGCGTTGTGGAAAACACCCGTCCGGTGCGGCACCTGCGTTTTGACGAGGCTGCCGAGCTGGCTTATTTCGGGGCAAAAATTCTGCATCCCATGACCATTTTGCCGGCACAAAAGGCCGACATCCCCGTTTTACTGAAAAACACGATGCATCCGGAAGACCCGGGAACAACCATCACCGCACAACACGACGGAAAAGGATTTAAAGCGGTGGCCGCCCGCGACGGCATTACCGCCATCCGCATCAAGTCGAGCCGGATGCTGCTGGCTTACGGATTTATGCGAAAAGTGTTTGAAGTTTTTGAAACATTTGAAACGCCCATCGACATGGTTACCACTTCGGAAGTGGCAGTTTCGATTACCATTGACGATGACCGCCGTTTGCCGGAAATTGTGGAAGCACTGAAACCGTATGGCCGGGTGGATGTGGAAAAAAACAAAACCATTGTGGGGGTGGTGGGACTTATCCATGCACACGAACCCGGTTATGCCAACCAGTTGTTTGCGGCTTTAAACGATATTCCCATCCGGATGATATCGTACGGCGCCAGTCCGTATAATTTTTCGTTGCTGGTGGATACCGGCGACAAAGAAAAAACCCTGCAGGCATTGAACCGCCGGCTGTTTCATAACGAGCAAACCGAAAAGATAAATGAAATTCAAAAAATGGGATAACCCCACCGGTTTTGTCTTAAAGTTTTCCTTGTTGGACGAAAACAAAAGGCAGTTCATCGGTAAAAGCTAAATATTTCAATGAGCGGGTCTTCCGGTGACAGGGTTTATTTATCTTTGCCCATGCAGCATTCAACGAACCTGCCGAAAGACCAAAAGATGAGTATTTTTTCTTTTTTTCAAAAACGTTTTTATTCGGTATTGCCGGTATTTTTCTTTGTTTTCATCCTAAGTGCTGCTTACGGACAAAAAACCGGACGTTATACCATCAGTGGTCATATACGCGACAAAAACACCGGGGAATTTTTGCCGGGAACGACGATCTCGGTTTTGGAACTAAAAACAGGAACCGTTTCTAACAGTTACGGATTTTATTCCATTACCCTGCCGGCAGGAAATTATCATCTTGTATTTTCATTTATCGGATACAAAAGCCGCACACAAACTATTCATCTTCAAAAAGATACCCTTATAAACATTGATTTGAGCAGTAGTTCAGGTCAACTACGAGAGGTAGAAATAAAATCATCTGCCAGGCAAGAGCATCTTACAGCGCCACAAATGTCTGTCACAAAAATGAGCATGAAAAATATTGCGGTGATGCCTTCCCTGCTGGGAGAAGTGGATTTGATAAAAGCCTTACAAATGCTTCCCGGAGTAAAATTTGTAGCCGAAGGATCTTCCGGCATGAGTGTTCGCGGCGGCGGTCCAGACCAGAACCTGATTTTACTGGATGAAGCCACGGTATACAACGCCGGGCATCTGATGGGTTTCTTTTCGGTTTTTAATCCGGATGCCGTGCAAAACGTAAAACTCTACAAAGGAGACATCCCGGCTGAATATGGCGGGAGACTGTCTTCACTCATCGAAGTACGTATGAAAGAGGGGAACAACAAAACGTTTCACGGGCAAGGCGGTATAGGGCTCATTTCCAGCCGACTGATGCTTGAAGGCCCCATTGTGAAAAACAAAGCTTCTTTTATGATCAGCGGCCGCCGCACGTATGCCGACCTGTTTCTTAAATTGTCGAGAAACGACGATCTCCGCAATAACCAGCTCTATTTTTATGATTTGAATACCAAACTCAATTTTTCACTGAACAATAACAACCATTTCTTTTTCTCCGGTTATTTTGGCAAAGATGTATTTAAAAACGATTATTTGAAAATGGACTGGGGAAATGCCACCGGAACTTTCCGGTGGAATCATATTTTTGGCGAGAAGCTTTTCTCTAATTTTTCTGCTATTATCAGCCGGTTTGATTACAATTTAGGCCTTTCAGAAGACAATCCCAGGGCTTTTGAGTGGCAATCATCACTCACCGATTTTGCTTTTAAAGATCACTTCGATTGGTTTATCGACCCCAAAAACAAACTGAGTTTCGGGTTTTCAATCATCTATCATGATTTTTATCCCGGACGAATTGAAGGAATTGGTAAAGAAGCCATCATTGATGAATACCGGTTACCGGACAACTACGCGTTAGAAAATGCTTTGTACGTCAGTCATCAGCTAAAAGCCGGAAAATTTACGCTGAAATACGGAGTCCGGTTTTCGCTATTTAGCAATCTGGGACCGGCAACCGTATATCATTACAATGAACAATATGTTGTAACGGACTCATCGGTTTACACTTCCAGCCGGATCTACAATACTTATTCAGGCATTGAACCCCGGCTGGGGCTTGTCTTTCAGCTAAACAACTCAAGCAGCCTTAAAGCCAGTTATTCTCGCAACTATCAATATGTACAGCAAGCTCAAAATTCAACTGCCGGAAATCCAATGGATATTTGGTTTCCGGCGGATCCCAATATCAAACCGCAGTCGGCGGATGAAATAGCCACCGGTTTTTACCATCAGTTTAAAAACGGGGCCTTTTTTCTTTCCACAGAACTTTATTACAAATGGATTCATCACGCCGTTGATTTTAAAGATCATGCCGATTTATTATTGAACAAATATCTCGACGGTGAGATCCGAACCGGCCGGGGCTACAGTTACGGACTGGAGTTTATGCTCAGAAAAACAACCGGAAAACTTACGGGATGGGTAAGTTACACCTATTCACGAAGTTTCCGGGTTATTCCGGATATCAACAACGGAGACACTTACCCATCTCCTTACGACCGGCCAAATGATGTTTCGGTCACATTAAATTACCGAATCAATAAAAAATGGCTCGTAAGCATGAATTGGGTTTACCTTACCGGACAACCGGTTACTTTTCCGGTCAGCCGTTATGAATACAGTAATACCATTATTCCGGTTTACTCGGCACGAAACAGTTACCGCATGGCAGACTATCACCGTCTGGATCTTGCGTTGATCTGGAATTTAAAACCATCGAAAGAAAAAAAATGTCACAGTCAGCTTAATTTTTCCATCTATAATGTTTACAACCGGAAAAATCCGTGGGTCATTAATTTTCAGAATGATCCGGAAGTACCGCAATCCACTTATGCCGAAATGACCTATTTGTTCGGTATTATCCCCACCATTACCTATAACTTCAAATTTTGAGCAGGATGAAAATAACGAAATTTAAAATATTGGTGTTCATGGCGTTAGCTCTAATATCATGTACCGAGCGTATTGACATCCCTTTAAAAACAGGCGATGAAAAGCTGGTCGTGGAGGGCTATCTTTTTGATACAGACTCTGTTTCCTGGGTCAGGTTATCAAAAACAGCGGGTTATTTTTCCGATCAACCCACACCGTCCGTTTCCGATGCATCTGTTGTAGTGGAACATAATACCGAACAGTGGTCGTTGCAAGAATCCAAAACCAATCCCGGAACCTATTATTTAAGAGATTCTTCTTTTCGGCTCATTCCCAATGATACGTTTCAGCTTAAAATCCGGTTAAAAGAACCGGTAGGCGGATATACCGATTACGAAAGTCAGACTTTTGTTCCCGCTCCCCGTCTTCATCTTGATTCGCTCAGCATCGAATATTCAACCGATTTTGACAAATGGATGATCCGGTGTTACGGACAGGATCTTCCCGGTAAGGATTACTATCTTTTTAACAGCCAGGTAAATGGAAAAATTGTTACAGACAGTATTCAATTAAAAGTAGTACGAGAAGATGTTTTTTTTGACGGGAGATATTTAAGTGGTCCGGTTATCCAGGTACTGAATCAGGACATGCTCAAACCGGGAGACTTTTACACGCTGCTTGTGTCGAACATAACCGGAGAGTATTATGATTACATCACAGGATTACAGGACGAAGTCAATGAAAAAAATCCGCTTTTTAGCGGGCCGCCGGCCAATGTCCCGGGGAATATCAATCATGGGGCATTGGGATTCTTTACAGCTTTTTTCACAGAACGTTACGCGGTAAAACTGGAATATATTGACCTACAATAAAGTCTTAACTTGCATCCCATTATTCCATCAACAAATGCCTTAATCAAAAAGCAACATCCAGTGCCAGATCAAAAATATCCATCCGGGGCATATCGAATAGCCGGCTCTGCTGATAACTGAAAACCAGCTTATTCCGTTTATAAAACCGCCAGCTTGCTCCGCAAATGTAACGTGTGGTCTTTTGCCAGTCGTTCTCTTTTTCCAGCGAAAAATGATCGTAACGGGCATATACGGCCAGGGCTGTCTTTGGAATTTTCACTTCGCCATAAAACGAATATCCTTTTTGGGGCAAAGCCTGAAAAGTGCTATCAATAAAAGTTCCGTAGCTATTTCCTTTTCCTGCTTCATACTGGGCAGTAAGGGTTACATATCTCCCCTCATAAGTTACAATACCCGCATTGAGGTAAAAAGCCGGGGTTTCCGGAATATTTCCGGTACCAAAAATTCCAAGATACGAAAATTGCAAACCGGTAATCCTTTCAGGAAAAGGGCGTAACGTTAAACGGACTTCCACATTTTTATCCAGATTTTGTTCAAAACGGTGATAGCCGCCACCGTTATACAAGCCAATGGCAAAACTGCCATATCGGCCCGGAGAATGCGGGTGCACCGTCTGAAGATATTTTTTGGGTAGTGTGCCTCCGAGCAAGCTCTCAAATGAGATCCCAAAACCGGCGGAGTTAAACAATCCACTCCGTTCCATAAACATGGTTCCCTGTACCCGGTATGCATTGATATGCTCTTCAAAGTCAAGCCACGGACGCTGTACAATACCAAATTTAAAATGGCTTTTGCGGAAAACCCAAAAATTTGGAATCTGATATTGCAGATAAAGATATTTAATGCGCAGCTCAATATTCCCGGCATCGTCTCCTTCGTCGTCAATGGTGATGTCCTGCGTATAACGCGCCGAAAGGTTTTTTGCTAACTGCCCCTGCACCGTCATATAAGCTCTCCGGACCAAAAAAGAAAAACTTTGGGTATTCTCACTGGTTTTGTATTGCGCCGCAAGATAAAATAATCCACTAATGCGGACGTTGGAGGGAAGATACTGCCTGTTCTGCTGCGAACCGGATAAACTATCCTGCGCATGCAAAACAGCCGGAAACAAAAGGACATACAAAACCCATCCGGCCAACCCGTTTTTTCGATTAAAAAACATGTAAACTTGATTTAAATGGTTTTATCATTGACAACGCAAAGATAGAATTTGATCATCATTAACATTCTGTTTATTGTAAACTTTCCATTAACTTTTTGTAAATTTTTGGTTAAAAGACTTGACTTTTGAACTTATGTTCATTACTTTTGCCCTGTGAAAACAAAAAAAAGGAAAACGATGAGTATATTCGGAAATAATGATGCACCAGGAAAAGGTCTCGGACACGGAGGCGGACATGGCAGAAATCATGGTGGTGGCTTTGGTGTTGGCGGGTACTGTGTTTGTGCCAAATGCGGCACAAAAATTCCGCACCAGCAAGGCGTAAAATGCACCACGGTGAAATGTCCCAACTGCGGCCATACCATGATTCGTGAAGAGCTGTTGAAAAAATCCTGATTTCCAGGTAAGGAATGAGACCAAAAGAATAACTACCTTTGTGAGCCGGTGTTCTACGGGAATACCGGCTTTTAATTTTTTGACGTATGCGACTGAATCACATCGGAATAAATATCATTGAAGAATCTGATATTCAAGGATTCTACAAGGACATTCTGGCGTTTAAACCAGAGTGGGATTTTGCTCTCCCCACGGATATTTCGCAACAGTTTTTTGGCATAAACCAGGAAACAAAAGTGGTTGTTCTGAAAAACGAGACGTTGAAACTGGAGTTGTTCGTCCACCACGAAACGTTGCAATGCGGCTACAGCCACATTTGTATTGAAGTGGACGACCGGGAAGAAACAGCCCGGAAATGTTTGTCCGGTGGGTATCCCGTTTTGAGAAAAAAACGGGAAAACGGCGATTTGCTTTTTATTAAAGACCGGTCGGGCAATGTGTTTGAGTTAAAAAACAAGATTTCATGAAAACATACCTTGAATGTCTTCCCTGTTTTGTAGAACAGGCTTTACGGGCATCGCGAATAGCTACTTCCGACAAAACAAAAATAAAACAGGTACTGGATGAAGTCGGCTGCATGATCCGGGAAATCCCAATGGAAAATACACCGGCAGAATCCGGCATCCGGGTGTACGGAAAAATCCGCGAGATTACCGGCGTAGCAGATCCTTACCGGGAAATAAAACGCCAGCATATCCGGGAAGCCCAGACACTTTATCCGGAACTGGAAAAAATGATCGAGGAATCGGATGACCCGTTACTTACGGCTATCCGTCTGGCTATTGCCGGAAATGTCATCGATCTGGGAATCAATAAAACGTTTAATATCGTTCAGGATGTAAAAAAGATACTGGTCCGTGATTTTGGCATTTTCGATTACGAAGTGTTCAAAGAACAACTGGACCGGGCAAAAACCATTCTTTACCTTGGAGACAATGCCGGCGAATCGGTTTTTGACAAACTGCTGATTCAACAACTGAAAAAACCGGTCGTTTATGCAGTACGCACGGCTCCCATCATCAATGATGTCACCCTGGAAGAAGCCCGGTTATCCGGATTGGACGAGGTGGCTACACTTATTGATTCAGGCAGTCCGGCTCCGGGGATCATCATGCGATATGCCACGCCCCAGTTCCTGGAAATTTATCAAAAGGCCGATATCGTCATTAGCAAAGGACAAGGAAATTACGAAGGGCTTTCCGATGAAAAACGGTCTATCTTTTTCCTGTTAAAAGCCAAATGTCCGGTCATTGCGCATCATCTTGGGGTTCAGGAAGGGGATATTGTTTTAAAAGCCATAAATTTGTAAGCAACCAATCCGTATAAAACCATGAAGGAAAAAACCAAAATAGGCATTATTATTTGCGATCGTTATCGCAATTGCGCCGGAGGAAAATGCTTCCGTGCCTTACAAAACCGCGAAGGTGCTTTTAGTATTTATCCGGAAGACGAAGAAGTGGAAGTGGCCGGTTACACCAACTGTGGTGGCTGTCCGGGCGGAAACATCGAATATGCTCCTGAAGAGATGAAAAAGAACGGGGTTACCGTGATTCATTTTGCCACCGGCTTTGTGGTAGGTTATCCTCCCTGCCCTTACATCGATCATTTTAAACGTTTTATCGAAGAAAAATACGGGATGAAAGTCGTGGTAGGTACCCATCCTATTCCGGAAAAATATTATCAGACGCACAAGGCATTAAAAACATGGGAATCCAAAGAATGGCAGGAATGGATAAAGCCCACACTCGCCGATGAAGACACCCGGCTGGCCTATAATTAAAAACGAAAAATAAAATGACTTACCAATATCTGTTTGGTCCGGTGCCTTCGCGTCGTTTAGGCATGTCGCTGGGCGTCGACCTTATTCCGCATAAAATTTGTTCGCTCAATTGTGTTTATTGCGAATGCGGCCGGACGACAAAACTCACCACCGAAAGAGAAGAATATGTTCCTTACGAAAAAGTAACTGAAGAGATAAAACATTATTTAAAAAACAATCCTTCCCCCGACTTTTTCACCTTTTCCGGCTCCGGCGAGCCCACGTTGAATAACCGAATAGGCGATGTACTGCATTTTATTAAAACCCACACCGAGGTTCCGGTAGCTGTACTCACTAACGGCACCCTGTTTTACGATCCGGAAGTACGGAAAGAGCTAAGGGAAGCCGACGTGGTCCTCCCTTCGTTAGACGCTGCCGAACCGGTGGCATTCAAGAAAATTAACCGGCCTCCGCGTACACTGAACATTCCCCAATACATCCAGGGACTGGTCGATTTCAGAAAAGAATATTCCGGGAAAATTTGGCTGGAGGTTCTCATTATTCCCGGATTAAATGATAACCGGGAAAACCTGGAAGCACTAAAAGAAGCTTTTCTTCGCATACAGCCCGACGAAATTCAGCTGAACACCCTGGACCGGCCGGGTGCGGTGGATAAAATCAGAGCCGCTACCCGGCGGGAATTAGCGGAAATTGTCCGTTTCTGGAATCTTCCACAGGTTAAGATTATTGCAGCCGCACCCGACCGCAAAAAAATCGTATCCTACCGTTCAGACACCGAATCAGCCATTTTGGAAACCATCAAACGACGTCCATGTACACTGGAAGATTTGCACCAGATTCTCGGATTACACATCAACGAGATCAACAAATATCTGGATGTATTGGAAGACGAAAAGAAAATTGTTTCTGTACGGGAAAACCGGGGTGTATTTTACAGTATTGCAAACAATTAAGCCAGTGCTGACATCAGTTCGGCAACAAGAATAACAAGAACGAGCGAGAACGGATAAACAGCCGCATAAGCCAACTGCGGCGCTTCCGTTTCCGTCATTGATTCTGCCGCACTTAAACCGGGTGTAGAAGTCATGCCGCCAGTAAGCGCCCCCATCAAGGATAAAAAATTGATTTTTAAAACGACTTTTCCTACAAAAGTGGCGATAAACATGGGGATTAACGTGATCAGCACACCGTAGCCAAACAGGTTAAAACCGTATTGGGATAAGGCTGCCGTCAGATGTTCACCAGCCCGGATACCCACAGGCGTCAGAAACAATAACAATCCCATTTGTCGTAATAATTGATTAGCCGGTCCCGATAGATTCCACACCAACGGCCCTGTTTTTCCTTTCCAGCTGAAAAACAACGATGTCAATAAAACACCGCCGGTCAATCCCAGTTTTACATGTAAATTACCGAAAGGCAGTTCAAGAGTTCCTACCACTATTCCCAGCACAATTCCCACTGCTACCGGCAAAAAACTGGTTTCTGAGATATGTTTCAAACTATCACCCAGCAAAGCCGTTAATTGAGGTACATTTCCTTTGTGTACCGACACCAGTACTTTATCACCGTAACGCAACCGCACCGAAGGCAAAGGCATCAGTTCAATTCCCGAACGCCGGATGCGCGTAACCGTAGCATGATAATTTTCCAGCAGGTTCAATTCTTCCAAACTTTTATTCACCACCCGCTCGTTGCTTACCACAAACCATTTGATCTCCAGGTTCCCACTTTGCGGAATCACTTTTGGGGTTGGTTTTCCTATTAAAACTTCCACACAGCGAAGTGCTTTTTCCGTACCTACAGCTTTCACCATATCCCCTTTATATAAGGCTACATCCGGAGCCGGTACAATTAACTCACCATTCTCGCGCATAATACGCGAAATACTGGCACAAGTCATTGAATAAATATGCAACTGCTCCAAACTTTTTCCATGAATATTTTCATTGGTTACCACAAAAGTTTTATGCGTGATCACCGGCACCGATAAACGGCTCGACTTTTTAAATTTCTCTTCTTCCTTCTTCAAATCAACCCGGAAAATTTTCGGACTGATCTTGATAAAAAGGATCACCCCTAACACCCCAAACGGATAAGCCACACCATATCCAATGGAAGCCAGCGGAGAGCCGGAGGCTTCAATGGCAGCAGCCAATCCCGGAGTAGATGTCAAAGCCCCGGTAAACAGCCCGGTCATAAGCGGCATATCCACTCCAGCAGCAAAAGCAATAAGCACCGCAATCATCGCTCCCGAAACAACAATAATCGCTGCAAGGATCAGCATTTTTGCTCCCTGTTCCTTAAAAGCGCTGAAAAAAGAAGGACCGGCCTGCATACCAATCGTATAGATGAACAAGACCAACCCCACATCCTGAATAACAGACGGAATCTCAAAATCAATCCCATAGTGGTGATAAAAATAGCCAAAAAAGAGCGCGACAAAAATCACTGCTGAGAGCTCAAATTTCACCCCTTTAAAATTGATCCTGCCCACCATAATTCCCAGTCCGATAACCAGGAACAAGACAAAATAATCCTTTGTCAGTAAAAATGTTAACCAATCCATAACCTCATTTGTTAAACATAAATTAATAACGCAAAATAACGTGTTTTAAACCGGAAAAACTATTTTTCTGTGAAGAATTTCACAGAAAAATATCGTTTTGTATCTCAATACTAATGAATGGTTTACCATAAATTACTCCGAAAAAGAGAAAAGGAAATAAAAACCGCTCTCGTCGTTAAACAAACAAGAGCGGTAGCAGGTATGAATTTAAATGATAAGCTGTAAAAATTCTTTTTTAGATCACCCCCTGATCCATCATTGCATTGGCTACTTTCAGGAATCCGGCAATATTCGCGCCTTTCACATAATTAATATAGCCATCATCTTCGGTACCATGCGTGATACAAGCGGTGTGAATGGAAGACATGATATGATGCAACTTGGCATCTACTTCTTCGCGGGTCCAGGCCAGTTTCATGGCATTCTGGGTCATTTCCAAACCAGATACGGCAACGCCGCCGGCATTCACGGCTTTTCCGGGGCCAAAAGGAATTTTCTTTTCGTGGAAAAGGGTAACGGCTTCGGGGGTACAACCCATATTGGAAACTTCAGCAACAGCCAAAACCCCATTTTCCACCAGCAGTTTGGCATCGTCCCCGTTCAGTTCATTCTGAATAGCGCAAGGCATGGCAATATCACATTTTACTTCCCACGGACGTTTTCCGGGAATAAATTTAGCAGACGGAAATTCATCGGCAAACGGAGCCACAATATCCTGATTGGAAGCCCGCAGTTCGAGCAAATAATCAATTTTTTCACCGGCAATACCTTCTTCATCATAAATATATCCGTCAGGACCAGAAATAGTAATGATCTTTCCACCCAGCTCAGTCACTTTCAAGGCCACGCCCCAGGCCACATTTCCAAATCCGGAAATAGCCACGGTTTTACCTTCAAAAGTTTCATTTTGCATAGCCAACATTTCTTTGGTGAAATACACACCGCCAAAGCCGGTAGCTTCCGGACGAATCAGGCTTCCGCCCCAGCCCAAACCTTTTCCGGTCAGAACGCCTGAATTTTCGCGGGCCAGTTTTTTATACATTCCGTACAGGTAACCAATTTCTTTGCCTCCTACTCCTACATCACCAGCCGGAACATCGGTTTCCGGTCCAATCACTTTCCAAAGTTCCAGCATAAAAGCCTGGCAAAAACGCATGATCTCGTTATCTGATTTTCCTTTTGGATTAAAATCAGAACCGCCTTTACCACCTCCCATAGGAAGTGTAGTCAAAGCATTTTTAAAGATCTGTTCAAAACCAAGGAATTTCAAAATACTCAGGTTTACGCTCGGGTGAAACCGCAAACCGCCTTTGTACGGTCCTAAAGCGTTATTAAACTGTACCCGGTATCCCAGATTTACCTGTACATCACCGTTATCATCAATCCACGGCACTTTAAACATAATAACCCGGTCAGGTTCTACCAGCCGTTCAATCACTTTGGCCGAATCGAATTGCGGGTTTTCATTGACCACTTCTTCAATAGATTCCAGCACTTCGCGTACTGCCTGTAAAAATTCTACTTCACCCGGATGTTTCTTTTCCAGGTCGTTCATGATATTGTTAAGGTTCATTGCCTTTGATTTAAATGTTGATTATCATTTTTATAAAACCGTTTCCCGGTCCTTAAATTCGGAGCAAAATTAGAGATTAAACCAAAGAGAATCGGGATTTTCTTCAAAGATAAACCATTTTTTCAAATTTTTCAAACATCCATTCTTTAAACCACAAAATACTGAAAATCAAAACAATCCAAAAGCATCAAGGAAAAACAATTCTTTCTGAATGAACGAATACAGCAAAAGCCGTAAAATGATTAGTCTGCTTTACGGAATTTACTTAGTACACAGGGGAAAACACGGAAAAACTGGCCTGTTTTCCTGTAAAGAAGGCTAATTCCCTTCTGATATATACCATCCTACTTTGATAAGAAGATGGCTGTTCTGTGTGAATGATTGTAGTTTTTCCTTTTTTAAAAAATAGTTTTAAGGAAATCCCGAAGGGATTGAATGGGATTAACCACGGGTGAAACTCGTGGGATAAAAATAACGGGAAGCAGAACCCCGAAGGGGTTCAATCATTTGAATCAAAAATTTTTATCGATAAATTCATTCTCGGGTTCTTATAATCAGGCATATCCATTTTGTTCTCTTTTTGTTGTTCATTTCTTGTCCCGCCAAGAAATGAACCAAAGAAGGCGGTCCGAAACGAAAGCTTCTGCCCGCTCTGTTGAAAATCAACATCACCGGCAAAAGAACCGGTTTATCAACCGAAATGCAAGCGCTTTTGCTCGGTGCTGTAAGATTTCCAGCATTCACGCCTACGCCGGCCCGCCCGTTTCGGGAGACCGCCCGCAATTAGCATCTTGTTTTGGACATTGTTATTTCCCCTTCAAAGTATTAACATAGCATGGATTAAGTGGAAACGAAGAGGCTTCCAGTATAAAATAGGAATTAGCCATAAAAAATCCATTTCTGGAAGAAAATTCCCGTCCGTTCCCACATTTTTCCAACTTCGCCTTACCTTTGTCCTTTAATCGTATCAAAATGACTTTTGCAGAAAAAACACTCTTTTTTTACCAACACCTTTCCTTAAACGTAACGTTACCTTTGGGAATTGAGGTCATGAATCCTTACCGGAATCCGGAAACACTTCAGGTTTGCCACCGCTTTTATCATCAATATTTCAACGACAATCAAAACCGCCACCTCATTCTGGGAATTAATCCCGGCCGATTTGGTGCCGGAGTAACCGGCATTCCGTTTACAGACCCCATTCAACTGGAACAGACGTGTGGCATTACCAACCCATTCGATAAAAAACCGGAACTCTCTTCACAATTTGTTTACCGGCTTATTCAGCATATGGGAGGCCCCACTCCCTTCTACAAACGTTTTTACATCGGAGCGGTCAGCCCGCTTGGCTTCATCAAAAACGGAAAAAACTTTAATTATTACGATGACAAAGCACTGGAAAACAGCCTAAAACCTTTTATTACAAAAAGTATCAAGGACCAAATTACGCTGGGAACTTATACCGACAAATGTTATTGTTTTGGCAACGGAAAAAATTTTTCCTACCTGAAAAAACTCAATGACGAATTCCGGTTTTTTGGTGAAGTGATCCCACTACCCCACCCACGATGGGTTATGCAATACCGGAAAAAGAAACTACCCGAATTTCTTGAATCGGTCCGCCGCGAACTGGAGGCATAACAAAACGTAAATCTGCCAGTTTTCGCACCTGACCTGTCATAAATACACATTAAAAACAAATTATATATTTCAAGTAAAAACGTTTCTCTGTTAAGAAATTTACAACACTATCGATTGGCATAATTTGTGCTGCATGTCCGGCAGTTTTCATTCATAAAAAATCAGAAAAATGGTACTACCCACAAATTTAAAACATGTTGTCAGCGAAGCAGAGCTGAACCAGATTTTAAAAGATCACGAAAATGTAATGGTATGTTGTGGCCGCATGGGCCCCATGTGTGTTCCTGTTTACGACATCATGGAAGAGTTACAGGACGAATATCCGCATGTTGAGTTTCGCGACATGTTGTTTGACAATCCGGAAGCACGGGTAATTCGCGAACTTCCCGAATGCCGTGGTTTTATGGGACTTCCGTTTACTATTTATTACAAAAACGGAAAAGTCGTGGCAGCTACCAGCAGCATTCAAACCCGCGAACAAATTACCGAGATTTTGGACCGTGAGTTCAAAAAATAATCTCCTTCCGGCAAACAAACCGGACCTATTGGCGAAGAAAGTAAAAACACTATGGAAAACAAATTTGATGTCATCGTTTTAGGCGGTGGCCCGGCAGGGCTTACTGCCGGAATTTATTTGGGACGCTCCAAAGCAAAAACCGTCATTATTGATACCGGCATGCCCGGAGGACAAATGGTACTGACTTATGAGATAGCCAATTATCCGGGCATCGAAAGTATCAGTGGCTATCAGCTGGCTTCAGCCATGAAAAAACAAGCCAAAAATTTCAGCTGTGTCATCAAATCAAACATCAAGCTGAAAAACCTGATACTGGAAGGCGACGAAAAAAAGGTGGAGCTCGAAAACGGAGAAGTCTTTACAGCACCGGCCATCATCCTTTCTACCGGTGGACGGTCACGCACCCTGAATGTTCCCGGAGAGGACACCTTTAAAGGACGCGGTATTTCTTATTGCGCCACTTGCGATGGTGACTTTTTTCAGGATAAAGAAATTATTGTCGTGGGTGGCGGAAATTCGGCACTGGAAGAAGCGGTAGCCTTGACAAAGTACGCCCGGAAAGTAACCATTCTTCATGAGTTTGACCATTTTCAGGCTTTTGAACATGCCGTAGAAGAGGCCAAAGCCAATCCGAAGATTGATTATATCATGGGAGCCCACATTACGGAATTTTTTGGAAAAGAAAGCCTGGAGGGCATCAAATATAAAAACCTGAAAACCGGTGAAATTTTCACCAAAAAAATTGACGGGGTATTTATTTTCGTAGGCTACGAAGCCAACACCCAGGCGCTGGAAAATACACCGGTAAAACTCAACCAGTGGAACGAAATTGAAACGGACGAAAACCTGCAAACCAATATCAAAGGGGTTTTTGCAGCCGGCGACTGCCGCGCTAAACGTTTCCGCCAAATTACCACGGCTGTTGCCGATGGAACGGTCTCCGCATTGAATGCATTGAATTATATTCAACAATAATTTTTTCCGCTTTCGCGGATATTGCTTACATCAAACCAAAAACGGGCCATGTGCCCGTTTTTGTCATTTTACTTAACTTTTACAATTTTGATAAACTGTGAAAAATAAAAACTTTCGCTAAATTACAAAACGGAATCTACTGATATTCTGCACGCTATTTGCTTATTGATATATCTCAGCAATCATTTTACTTTTTAATGGCATTCATTATTCCAGGTAAAATTGCTTTTTTACTTGAAGTAAAAAGAATTTTAAGTCGTTTTCTGTTCCTTTCTTGACGAGACAAGAAAGGAACCAAAGAAGACGACCGAAACGAATGCTTCTTCCCGCTCTGCCGGAAAGCAACATCTCCGGCAAAAGAGTCTCTTGCTCATCGCAAGAGAAATGCAAGCACTTTTGCACAATGCTGTAAGCTTTTCGGCATTCACTCTTCCGCCTGCCCGCCGTTTCGGCAAGCCTACCCGCAGCTTGTACGTCACACAATCTTTTAAACCTTTGAATAAAGTAAATCTACAAAAGTTAAATTATTTCAAATCACACTTTCTAACCTTCTAAATTAAGAAGTTTAAAAACGATCTTTGTCGCAACAGCAAAAATCCTATCCAATTTAAAACCAGACAAAATTGCTGCTCAGGCCATAAAAAAGCCATCCGGTTGACAGAATAGCCATACTTTTGCAAAAACTTTAAAGCCATAAGAAATGGAAGATGATTCTTATCCTGCCAAGCGCAAGATAGTGATAACCAACATTCAATAGAGGCATCCCGGCTCCGTTTGTTATGTCTCTTATTGAACAAAAAATAAGGGAGATAACAAATGGTAACCAAATTAAAAGAAACCGTTAAAAAAAAGATATTTCAAAATACACACGGAATATCTCCCGAAGCCGTAAAAAAACTGCAACATGCCGCGGCCTCCGATATCAAAGAAATTTTAAACGCCTACCAGACTTCTCTTTCCGGGCTGGATGAAGAAAGCGTAGAAGAAAAGCTGAAGCAATTTGGCCCAAACCGCATTCAACGAGAAAAAACCCCAGCCTGGTACAAGCAACTGTTAGCCGCTTTTCTGAACCCGTTTATCGGAATACTGGTTCTTATCGCCATCGTTTCCTATGTCGTCGACATCTGGTTGGCTGCACCGGGACAAAAAGATTACAAAACGCTCATCGTTGTTTCGACAATGGTGTTCATCAGTGTTTTAATCCGTTTTGTTCAGGAATTCCGGAGTAATGTTGCAGCTGAAAAGCTGAAAAATCTGGTCACTACCACCGCCACTGTTATCCGAAAAGAAAAAGGAAGTTCGGAAATCAATTTTGAAGAAATTGTTCCGGGCGATATTATCCATTTGTCTGCCGGAGACATGATTCCGGCTGACTCCAGAGTCATTCAGTCCAAAGATTTGTTTGTCAATCAATCCATCCTGACAGGCGAATCCATGCCGGTTGAAAAACTGGCCCATCCCGTTACCAACGCCGAAAATCTTTCACCGCTTGAACTAACCAATATCTGTTTGATGGGAACCAACATTGTAAGCGGTACTGCGCTGGTCATGGCGGTGAATACCGGCGAAAACACCTATTTTGGCGCCATCAGCAAATCCATAACCAACAAACGGGTAGAAACCAGTTTCGACAAAGGAATCAACCGGGTAAGCTGGCTGCTTATCCGTTTTATGCTCGTCATGGTTCCGCTCATCTTTTTTATTAACGGTATCGCCAAAGGAAACTGGTTTGATGCTTTTCTTTTTGCCATTGCGGTAGCTGTGGGGCTGACTCCCGAAATGCTTCCCATGATTGTCACCACTAATCTGGCCAAAGGAGCCGTAAACATGAGCAAATTCAAAGTAATCGTGAAACGGCTGAATGCCATCCAGAATATTGGCGCCATGAATATTTTGTGTACCGATAAAACAGGTACTTTGACACTGGACAAAGTCGTTTTGGAAAAACACGTAAATATTTTGGGCTACGATGATGATGAAGTATTGAGCTGGGCCTATCTGAACAGCTACCACCAAACCGGCATGAAAAGTCTGCTGGACAAAGCCATTCTTACCCATGCCGAGCTGAATGAAGAGCTGAAAGTGGAACGCGATTTTGAGAAAATTGATGAAATTCCTTTTGATTTTCAACGCAGGCGGCTGTCAGTGATTCTAAGAAAAAAAGACGGGAATCATCTTTTGATTTGCAAAGGAGCCGTGGAAGAGATTCTTCAAATTTCGTCCCATGCTTTTGATCCGGGTGACGACAAACAACTACAAATTTTTTCCGATGAAATTGTTCCGCTTGACGAGAGGATGAAAAACATCATCCTTCGGGAAACACAAAAAATGAACGAAGACGGAATGCGTGTGCTGTTGCTCGCCGTACGTGAATTTGCTCCGCGCGAAATCAACTATTCCGTTGCCGACGAAAACAATCTGGTTATTGCCGGTTTAATCGGATTTCTGGACCCGGCAAAACCTTCGGCTAACGAAGCCATTCAGCAACTGCAAAAACTGGGGGTAGGCATCAAAGTACTTACCGGCGATAATGAAATCGTTACCCGGAAAATCTGTAAAGATGTGGGAATCCCCATAAAACACATCATGCTCGGACATGAGATGGAGAACATCTCGGACGAAGAGCTGACTCAACAAATTGATCAGATCAGCATTTTTGCCAAACTTAATCCGCTTCAAAAAAGCAGAGTGGTAAAAACATTACAGGCCAAAGGCTACACGGTGGGTTTTTTGGGAGACGGCATTAACGACGCCGGGGCGCTAAAAGATGCCGACGTGGGCATTTCGGTAGATACAGCCACTGATATTGCCAAAGAAAGTGCCGATATTATTTTGCTGGAAAACGATCTGTCGGTCTTGCGAAAAGGAATTATTTACGGACGTCGTACCTTTGGCAACATCCTGAAATACATCAAAATGGCTACCAGCAGCAATTTTGGCAACATGTTCAGCATGCTCGGTGCCAGTATTTTCCTTCCTTTCCTTCCCATGCTGCCGGTTCAGCTGCTGTTGCAAAACCTGCTTTACGATATTTCGCAAACGTCTATCCCGTGGGATCGTGTGGACAAAGAATACATCGTAAAACCCCAACAGTGGGACGCCTCTTTTCTGCAAAAATTCATCCTTTACATCGGGCCCATCAGTTCCATATTCGATTATATCACTTTTGCCCTGATGTTCTTTTATTTTAAAGCCAATACACCGGCACATCAAAGTCTTTTTCAAACCGGCTGGTTTGTAGAAGGCTTATTGTCTCAAACATTAATCGTTCATTTAATCCGTACCCGCCGTATTCCTTTCATTCAAAGTTGGGCTACGGCACCGGTGGTTGCTCTGACCTCTTTAATCATGGTTATTGGCATTATTATTCCTTTTACTCCGGTAGGAACCGCCATTGGGCTAACGCCGCTACCGCTTATCTATTTTCCGTTTCTTATTGCCATACTCATTTCGTATGCGCTGCTGACACAAATTGTTAAAAACTGGTTCATCAAACGGTTCCATAATTTTTAGCCGGATTTCTGACATTTTTTCAACCGGAACAGGACAAAAAAACAGGTTTTCTTTCTTCGGAATAATCTTCTACATTTGCCCCCAAAATATGAATTATGACCGGACACGCACTTATTGGCCCTGATCAGGCTTGGATGCTTTGGGCTGTTTTAATTGTTGCCGCTACTTTTGGTATATGGGCTGAACAAAACACAAAATGGGGAAGTAAACTTTCTGCAGTAGTAATTTCTATTCTTGCCACTTTTACTCTTTCAAACCTATCCATTATCCCGACCCAATCATCCACTTACGACATTGTGTGGTCTTATCTGGTTCCGCTTGCCGTTCCGCTTTTGCTGTTCAAAGCCAATATCCGGCGCATCATCAAAGAAGCCGGCCCTACGCTGATTGCGTTTGGCATTGGTGCTGTAGGTACTGTTGTCGGAACCATTATTGCCTTTAAAACCATTCCGTTAGGAGAAGAAGGATGGAAACTGGCCGGAATTTTTTGTTCAACGTATATCGGCGGTTCCATGAACTACGTAGCTACTTCCGAAGCGTTGCATTTACACTCCAGTGACCTGCTTACGGCCGGTGTGGCTGCCGACAACCTGGTCATGACCATCTACTTTCTGATCCTGTTTGCCTTACCAGGTATCGGATTTTTGAAAAAACGCTACAAAAACATTCATCAGCAAAAAGCAGAGGAGGCTGCCGAAACCCAGGAAATCATCGAAACGGCTTACGAAAACCCCGATTTACTGGATATGGGAAAAGCGCTTAGTATTGGCCTTCTGGCAGCTGCCATTAGTTTTTACTTACAGGATCTGATTGGGATCAAAGGCAGTGCTATTTTAATCATCACCCTGTTGGTAGTTACCGTGGCGACCCTATTTCCCCGGCAGATGAATGCCATTAAAGGAGCCGACCAAATCGGAACCTTTTTAATGCAAATCTTCTTTGCAGCCATTGGTGCCAGTGCCAATGTGCTTATTGTTCTGAAAGTAGGCCCTATTCTTTTTCTTTTCGCCGGACTGATTCTGTTGGTTCACCTGATTTTCATTTTGGTTTTTGGCAAACTTTTCAATCTCGACCTGGCTGAAATTGTCATTGCTTCCAATGCCAACATGGGCGGACCTACCACGGCAGCAGCCATGGCTGTGGGGCGGCGCTGGAAATCACTGGTTATTCCGGCCATTCTTTGCGGAACACTGGGCTACGCCATAGCTACCTTTATTGGTGTAGGAATGGCCTATTGGTTGCATTAACCAACACGAAATCTTTCCTTAAGGTTCTATATCTGTTTCCATTTCCTGTTTTGTTTATCTGAAATTATTGTTAATCATTTAACTTTAGTTAATTTGATTTTTAGGCGTTTACAATATTTAAAACCTTTATAAATAAATGGAGAAATGAAAAATCAGTAATTTACTTAGGAAAAAAATTCAACTAAAATTGTAATTTCGTGCAAAAATTTAACAACCCTATAAAAAAATTAAGATATGGCAAAAGTGAAAGGCGCCATTGTAGTGGATATCGAAAAGTGTAAAGGATGCGGGGTATGTGTTCCCGCCTGCCCTACCGATGTCATTGCGCTGGCGAAGGAAGTTAACGGGAAAGGCTATCATTACGCCTACATGGTAAACCCCGATGCCTGTACCGGATGTACTAACTGTGCTGTAGTTTGCCCCGACGGGGTAATTACGGTGTACAGGATAAAAGTTCAATAATGTAAAAAAGTAAAATAAAAAGATATGGGTGAACTTAAATTAATGAAAGGAAACGAGGCCCTGGCCGAAGCCATTATTCGTGCCGGCACAGACGGTTATTTCGGATACCCCATCACCCCCCAATCCGAGGTGCTGGAATATCTCATGGCCAACAAGCCGTGGGAAAAAACAGGAATGGTGGTATTACAAGCCGAAAGTGAGGTGGCCTCTATCAATATGCTTTATGGAGGTGGCGGAACCGGAAAAAAGGTCGTTACTTCATCTTCCAGCCCGGGAATCAGCCTGATGCAGGAAGGACTCTCTTATATTGCCGGAGCAGAAATTCCGATTTTGATCATTAACGTGGTCCGTGGCGGCCCGGGATTGGGTGATATCCAGCCATCACAATCCGACTATTTTCAGGCAACCAAAGGCGGTGGTCATGGCGATTACCGGCTGATTGTTCTGGCTCCTTCTTCAGTACAGGAAATGGCTGATTTTGTTCCCGTTGCCTATGACCTGGCTTTTAAATACCGCAACCCGGTCATGATTCTTTCTGACGGAGCTATCGGCCAAATGATGGAAAAAGTGGAATTTTTCGAACCCATTCCGCGCCTGACCGACGAAGAAGTAAAAGCCCGTTACCCGTGGGCCACCAACGGGAAACCCAAAAACGGGGAAAGAAGAATCCTGACATCGCTGGACCTGGATCCGCAACGACTTGAAGATCACAACCATCACCTTCAGGAAAAGTATCGCGAAATCACCGAAAAAGAAGTCCGCTTTGAAAAACTGGAATGTGACGATGCCGATTATGTATTGGTTGCTTACGGCACCAGTGCCCGGGTTTCCTTAAAAGCGATGAAATTACTTCGTGAAAAAGGGCATAAAGTAGGCTTGTTACGCCCCATTACACTCTGGCCTTTCCCCACAAAAGAAATCCAAAATATGGTAGACCGGGGAGTAAAAGGTTTCCTTTCCGTAGAAATGAGTGCAGGCCAGATGGTGGAAGATATCCGTCTTGCCGTAAATGGAAAAGTAAAAGTTGAATATTACGGGCGCCTTGGTGGGATGATTCATTCACCGGAAGAGGTCGTTGATGCCCTTGAACATAAAATTATAGGAGGATAAGCCATGTCGGAAATCACACTAAAAGATATTATCAAACCGGAAAATCTGGTTTACCAAAAGACCAAGCTCATGACGGACAAACCGTTAAGTTATTGTCCAGGCTGCGGTCACGGTACTACCCACCGGCTCATTATGGAAGTGATAGAAGAACTCGGAAAAGAAAATGTAACCGTAGGCGTTGCTCCGGTAGGATGTTCTGTGCTGGCTTATGAATTCATGAATGTGGACATGCAAGAAGCTGCTCACGGCCGTGCACCGGCGTTGGCGACCGCTATCAAAAGATTGTGGCCCGACAACGTGGTATTCACTTATCAGGGTGACGGTGACCTGGCAGCCATCGGTACTGCTGAAACCATTCATGCCTGTAACCGCGGTGAGCAAATTGTAATCATTTTCATCAACAACGGAATCTACGGCATGACCGGGGGACAAATGGCACCAACAACTCTCGAAGGAATGAAAACGTCCACATCACCTTACGGACGTGATTTATCCCTAATGGGACATCCTTTGAAAATCACAGAGCTGGTTGCCCAGCTTCCCGGAACATACTATGTAACACGCCAGGCGGTTCACACCCCGTCGGCCGTTCGTAAAGCCAAACGGGCCATCAAAAAAGCTTTCCAGAACCAGATTGACAAAGCACCGGGACTCTCTTTTGTAGAAGTTGTTTCCAATTGTAATTCAGGCTGGAAAATGACTCCGGTAGATGCCAACAACTGGATGGAAGAAAATATGTTTCCATTTTATCCCATTGGGGATATTAAAGTTGACGGCCAATTAGTAAAATAGATTTAAATCTTAAAACCACGAAAAAATGACTGAAGAAATCATCATAGCCGGTTTTGGCGGACAAGGGGTACTTTCCATGGGAAAGATTCTGGCTTACTCGGGCATTATGCAAAATCAGGAAGTAAGCTGGATGCCTTCGTACGGTCCTGAAATGCGCGGCGGAACAGCTAACGTGACGGTAATTCTGAGTGACGAACGTATCAGCTCTCCGATTTTGCGCGCTTACGATACGGCCATTATACTCAATCAACAATCGATGGATAAATTTGAACCTACTGTAAAACCAGGCGGGGTTCTTCTTTATGATCCCAACGGCATTTTAAGGCACCCTACACGAAAAGATATCAATATCTACCGGGTAGAAGGAGCCAAAAAAGCTGCAGAAATGGGAAACACCAAAATTTTCAACATGATTGTTCTGGGTGCTTATCTTACCATAAAACCGGTGGTTCAATTTGAAAATGTAATCAAAGGATTAAAAAAATCATTACCCGAACGCCACCATAAACTCATTCCGTTGAACGAAGAGGCCATACGGCTGGGAATGAAAAGTGTGGAAGTGGTACATGAAGTAAAATAGCAATCCCGAATTAACCTGTATAAAGAGAAAAACCGGCTTCATAATGAAGCCGGTTTTTTTGTAGAAGATTTTTTTGTTATTTTTAAGGGTTTAAAAATCAAACCCATGGAAAGAGAAGAAACTTCGTTTCAAATGAACAAACATTCACTCATTGCCGGATTTTCCGGTAACATCATGGAGTGGTACGATTTTACGGTTTACGGATTCTTTGCTACCATTATTGGTTCCCAGTTTTTTCCGAAAGAAGATAAGATCGTTCAATTGATTTCTGCTTTTGGTATTTTTGCTGCCGGCTATCTGATGCGTCCTATTGGCGGAGTCATTTTCGGCCATATCGGAGATAAACAAGGACGAAAAAAAGCACTCTTGATCTCCATTTTAATGATGGCCATTCCAACCACATTAATCGGTTTTCTGCCTACGTATGCTTCTATCGGATGGTATTCGGCCCTCTTGCTCGTGATTTTACGGCTGTTACAAGGGCTTTCGGTAGGTGGAGAATTTACAGGATCCATTTCCTTTCTTACCGAAAAAGCTCCACCCGGGAAACGGGGCTTTTATGGCAGCTGGACCACTTTCGGCGTTTTTGGGGGAATGCTCATCGGCGCAGCCATTGCAGCCATCGTTACTTCTGTATTCAGCACAGCACAGGTGAACAGTTTCGGATGGCGGATTCCTTTCCTTTTTGGCGCGGTCATCGGTATTGCCGGACTCTATCTCCGAAAAGATATGAGTGATGATCAACGTTTTCAGGAGATCATGAAAAAAGAACAAACCTATAAAGTTCCGTTGGCTGAGTTTTTTGCCCATTACAAAATGCAAGCATTAAAAATCATTCTGGTCAGCTGGGCTTTCGGGGTTTCCGTTTACCTTCTTTTCATCTTTCTCCCCTCCTATCTGCACACCTTTTTACACGTAAAACTCGATGATGCCCTGTCGGTTCACACCATTGCCATCATTTTTATGATGCTGATTATTCCTTTCTTCGGACACTTAAGTGACCGGTGGGGAAGAAAGCTCACTTTGTTTATTTCACTGGGCGGTTTTATCCTGTTTTCTTACCCGCTCTTCTTTTTATTGTTCAAAAAAACTTATTGGGCCATTCTGACAGCGATGTTGGCCTTTTCGGTGCTGGAAGGAATTTTTCAAGGAGTTATCCCTGCTTTAATGACAGAAGCATTTCCGGCTAAAGTACGCTATACCGGACTTTCAATAAGTTATAATATTGCTCTGGCTTTGTTTGGCGGGACAACGCCCATGGTTTCGGTTTGGCTTATAAAAATTACAAACGGAAATGTACTGATGCCGGTTTACTATCTTATTGCCACTGCCATCATTGCTATGGTCACCCTTTTGTTTATGCCGGAAACATACAAAAAAGAGCTGGACTGATTCTTTCAACAGACGCTACCGGAATCAATTATACAGTTTCCAGCTTATCCCAAGATAAAATCCGCCATCAGCAGCCGGATATCCCGGTGTACTGTAATATTTTTTGTTTTTCTCCACAAAGCCCAGCATATTCTTCCCTTGCAAGAAAAAACGCAGACTTTTTATTTTCATGGTAGCATACAAATCCAGATAGAGGTAGTCCCCTATTTTTCGTTCATGCTGCAAATAAAAAGCTCTTAACTCTGGCATATATGCATCGGCATAATATTGGGTAAAATAGGATAACTGAACCCCGGTTTGCAAATGGGCTGCTCCTTTAAAGATCCATTTTTTGAAAAAGAGATTCATTTTTCCGGTAAAAGCAGGCAAATGCAAAGCGGAAGGCATGGAAGTACTTTGATAAACCGCCCGCAAATTAATACCAAAATAGTGTAACGGAATGGTTCCTTCAGTATAAATCTTCATCACGCTTCCCGGAGAGGAAGTTTGCTGCGGAAACACCGAATCGTTGAAATAAGTATAATTTCCCAGCGAAATAAAGTTTACTCCTGCCTTTACCGTTTTGTACCGGTACTCCCCTGTAAAAGAGAAGATTCGCTCTTTATCCAGATTCAGATTCCAGTTAAAACGGTTAGACTGGTAATGGGTAAAATACCATTCAGGCGTTTTGTTTTGAAACACCACCCGAAAATAAAGCTGTCCCACATTTTTTGTCATCGAGCCCAGGTACTGCAACAAACTTCCATCTATTTTCAAGTCTCCTGTGTTATACCCGCCAAAAACCATATCAGCCGTTGCATTTAAAAAACTCCGGTTAAAAAGTTTAAGCGCTATTCCGCCAAAAGGAATCAACTGATTATTAAAATAGCGTATCGAATCGTATGGGAGTGTTTGCAAAATATGGTCAAAGGTAACCCCAAAATGCGCCCGAAAAATATGGCTTAACTTATCATCGTTATACGCCAGGCTCGACCACATGAAACGGTTTCTGATCAATTGCTGATATACAGAATCATACGTATTCAACGTATCAAAAACCGTCGGAAAATCCTGATAAAAAAGCGTATCAACACCCGCATCATCGGTATAAACCATTTGATTCCGCTGATACAAAAACGAATAGAACACACTCCCCCCCGCCAAAGTCCGTTGGGTAGAATCTTTTCGCATTCCCGGCTTCATCAGATTAAAATACTGCTCAATATAAAAGCCAGAAGCTTTTACCTTGTTTTGGGCTGTATTCAGATAAACCGGAATAGCCTGACGATCTTTCTCCAGATTCTGCGAGAAAAGAGAATCATATAGAATTCCTCCGTTTTCTTCTGTTATTACTTTATTATACAAATAATTAGCTATAATAGCATATCGATTGTTCGCCGTATGATAACGCGAAGTAAAATAGGTGTATTTATCATCCGATTTGCTATTCAGGTAACTTCCCGGAGAATTTACAAGATACAGATGAAGCCCAAAAGTAAAGAGCTTGGACATTTTACGGCTGAATGTTACCCCTAAAGTCTGCTCCCGCTTTGGTCCCATCACATACTGCAAATCCGTCATAGGACGTTTCAGTTTATAATACCGGACCTGATCATTGTAACACATAAACGGGGAAAAAACCTTGGATCGCAGGGAATAACCGATTGGCGTATAAGGAGTAAACACCCGGTTAATCGAAGCCAGCCCCACATTACTGAGCGTATTGTACATCCGGTTATGCTGTTCGGTAGGGGCATATTGATTAAAAGTAGTAATCGTCGTATCCACATAATGCAAAGCCCCAATCTTTAAACTATCCAGCGAACCGGTAAAATAATAAACCGATGTAGTATCTACCGATTGGGTAGTATCTGCGGTCGTTTCGTCTGTTTGTGCCCGAAGAAACAAAGGGGAGAAAATCCCCAGCAGGAAAAGGAAGAAAACGAAGTATCTTTTTTCAAAAAAAGCCACAACCAGTTTGTTTAATTCAACAGACAAAATTAGGGAAAAGGATGTTAAAATCAGGTTTAAATTTGCGAAAGACGGTTTTGCAGCCAATGGTCGGCCAAAACCAAAGCAGCCATAGCTTCCACAATAGGCACTGCACGAGGGACCACAGTTACATCATGCCGCCCTTTTCCTTCGAGAACGATCTCATTTCCATCTTTATCCACCGAAGGCTGGGATTTCATCAAAGTAGCAATGGGTTTAAAAGCCACTTTAAAACGAATTGTATTTCCATTGGAAATTCCCCCCTGCACCCCACCGGAAAAATTGGTTTTTGTAGTGATTTCTTCCCCTCTTTTTTCAAATAAATCGTTGTGTTCGGAACCTTTCATGCGGGCAGCGGCAAAACCGGAACCGATTTCAAATCCTTTTACGGCATTAATACTCAGCATAGCCTTTCCCAAATCGGCATGGAGCTTATCAAAAACAGGTTCACCCAATCCGGCCGGAACATGATGAACAAAACCAACAATGGTTCCGCCCAAAGTATCTCCCTCCTTTGCCGTCTGCTCCACAAGTTCAATCATTCTTTCAGTGGTAGCTTTATCCGGACAGCGCATGGGCGAGGCTTCGGTCAGCGCCGGGTCAACCCGGTCAGGTTCTTCCGGCATAGCCACCTCTCCTACGCTGTGAACATAAGCCGATATTTCTATTCCGGCATGGCGGAGAAGTAATTTGGCAAAAGCACCGGCGGCCACGCGGGCAATGGTTTCTCGGGCTGATGAACGACCACCGCCCCGGTAATCACGAAAACCATATTTCTGATCATAAGTAAAATCGGCATGCGAAGGCCGGTAAGCATCTTTTATGTGGCTATAATCTGCCGAATGATGGTCTTTGTTCCAAACCAAAAAACCGATGGGCGTTCCGGTGGATTTCCCTTCGAAAACTCCCGATAAAATCTCCAAACGGTCTTCTTCCTGCCTCGGAGAAACCCATTTTGACTGTCCCGGACGACGACGGTTTAGCTCTTTCTGAATAAAATCGGGGTCAATGGTCACTCCTGCCGGAAAGCCATCTATCACTCCGCCAACGGCTTTCCCATGCGACTCTCCAAAACTGATCAATTTTAAAATTTTTCCAAAACAATTCCCTGCCATTTCCGTTTTATTGTATTAATTTTGTAAAAGTAAAATAAAAATGTTTAAGCATTTTGTTTTAACCAAAATCAAAGGAAAAAAGAGATGGAGTATTTTAAAAAAGTCGTTCTTATAGCCGTAATCGCGGTTTTGTTTGTTCTAGGAGCCTGCAGCACAAAAAGCACAGATCCTTATTATAAAATCAGTGACGAATTCAAACAGTACTGTCTGTATAATGAAAACAGCTACTGGATCTACATGAACGACACTACAGGAACTGAAGATACGCTGAAAGTATCAGACGTACAGGATTATATTGCTTTTCACAGCCCGGACAACGTAGCCGGTCCTTACAGTTTTGATGTGGTAGATATGGATTTTGACACCACGGAAAACCTGCCAATGGTCAAAGGTTCCATTACTGCCGGCAATCCCACTACCGGAGACGACGGAACCATGAGGGATATGTATTGGTTATTTTTCAAAGACGGTAATTATTTGCTTGCTTTTGCTCCGGGTTACCCCATGGGAGTAGAACAGCTGCTGGGAGATAATCCCGGGTTTTACACCAATATTGAAAAGCTGGATAACTATTCCGTAAAAGGCTTTACCTATAACGATGTTTATCACACACAGGTACTGAAAACGGAAGGGACATCGGACACTGTAAATTACCAGTTTTATTTTGCTAAGAATTACGGACTTATCAAATGGACCCGGTCAGTAAACGGTGAAACTTCGAGTTACAGCCTTATCGGTTCTTCGTTAATTCAGAATTAGCCTTGTCCCTCTTTGCTTTTTCTCCGGTTACGGAAATATCGGATTGTTTTCCAAACAACGCCGAAAATCAACAGGAAAAAAGCAAAAAACAACAAAAGCCATTTCATGTACGTGATAACTCCTGAAATGTGCACGACCGTAGGAGACATGTGCGGAAAAGAGTGGAGACTGATGCGTAAAAGGATATTCTCTGCATAATCAAAAGCAGCAGCAACAAACGGCAGAACTACCAATTTGTATAAACGGGTACGGTTAAATACCAAATAGAGAAGTACTGAAAAAAGAGACGCATAAACCAGCGGGTAAAACATATCAATCCACTGTAGTTTCAGGTAGAGATGCCGGCCGGCATCTCCGTAGTGTTGAAATATCTCCTGTAACTGCGTAAAAGAATAATAGATACGGGCATCAGGAATTCCAAAGCCACCCGAAACTTTTTCTATTTTTTCCACACTAAACGGGAACAGGCCATGAAAAGCGGCCATGAACAATCCTTGCAGAATAACCAGCAGCGTAATTCCCCACGGGCGGGAAAGCACCCACAGGTATTTTCCAAAAAACTTTTTCATTGAATTCGTTTTATATCCTGAAAATGCTAAGGTATAAAATTTTCGAACACAGAAAGTTGACTTCATATTCATTTCCTTTTTTCAAAAGCTCAATTCCTGTCCGTTTAAAGAATTCATTACTTTCGCTCTGTTATGCAGAAGATTGAGAAAAATATCCAGTATTATAAATTCGGGCTGTACGGTTTCTTAAAGAACCTGCGTTTTTATGAAGCTTTTCTCATTCTGTTCTTTCTTGAGAAAGGAGTTGATTACTTAAAAATCGGCGTTTTATATTCCGTACGCGAAATAACCATTATGTTTTTTGAGATTCCGGGCGGACTGGTTGCTGATGCCTTAGGAAGAAAACGAACGTTGATCGCTTCTTTTTTGGTTTACATTCTTTCTTTTATCACCTTTTATTTTTCGAACCATTACGGATTACTATTACTGGGAATGATTCTTTTTGCACTGGCTGATGCTTTCCGGTCAGGCATACATAAAGCCATGATCT
Organism: Candidatus Sulfidibacterium hydrothermale; assembly: GCF_020149915.1. Lineage (GTDB taxonomy): Bacteria > Bacteroidota > Bacteroidia > Bacteroidales > F082 > Sulfidibacterium > Sulfidibacterium hydrothermale. The sequence continues at coordinate 1,572,817 of NZ_CP083760.1, read as the reverse complement.
TTCAATACTTAACCCAAAGAGGGTTAAAAAACCAAAAAGCCAATTATTACGGGCATACCCGCTCCTGGTCGCAAACCGGATCGGCAATTGCTTCACTAAGTGCAGGGATCATGGTTTTTTATTCCGGAAGCTACCGAATTATTTTTGCCCTTTCGGTAATTCCTTATTTCCTTGACATGCTTTTGATCTGGAGTTATCCGGCATCTCTCGACGGAGAACTTTCTCCTCATACAAAAAACCAGTTCCAGCAACGTTTTAAAGAAATCTGGCTAGCGGTGACAACCAGTTTCAAGCACTTCGACCTGTTACGGATCCTGACCAATCTGTCATTACACACAGGATATTATAAAGCAGTAAAAGATTACATCCAGCCGGCAATTGTCAGTTTTGCCGTATCGGTTCCTCTCTTTTTAACCTTGCAAGACAAGCAAAAAAGTGCGCTCCTGGTGGGATTCATTTATTTTATTCTTTATTTGCTTACTGCTGCTACATCGCGGTATTCGGGCCGGTTTCTTCAGCGATTCTCCCATTACAGCCGCCCCATGAACATCACTTTGCTTGCAGGAGTTATTCCGGGAATTCTGGCTGGTTTTTTCTACCTGAATCACTGGTTTTTCTTATCCATTCTCAGTTTTGTCCTGATTATGTTGAACGAAAACCTGCGCAAGCCCATCGGCGTAGCTTTTGTGACAGAAGAATCGGATAAAAAAGCTGCCGCATCGGTTCTATCCATACAAACGCAGGCTCAATCTCTCTTTGCTGCTGTTATTGCCCTGTTGATTGGCTGGGGAGCACAACTTGGTGGCCCCGGAACAGGAATTCTGGCCGGAACGCTTTTTTTACTGCTGCTTTTTCCATTGGTCAGGCTAAAACAAGATTGACATTTTTTGTTGAAAGGTATTTTGTTTTCTCGACAAGGAAAACCCGTTGAAGTACTTAAAATTTGAAGTGTGAAGTACTTAAAGTAGTAAGATTTTTGGGATTTGTTTTTTTGGAATTTCGTTTGCGATTTGTTTTTTTGTTTTTTGGGATTTCCCACTTTAGGCACTTCAAACTTTAGGCACTTGAAGCACTTAAAATGTGAAGTATGAAGCACTTAAAGTTAGCAGAATACACATCTCGTTTATAACTAATCCCGAAGGGATTAAACATCAATAACCCTGTACGAAGTGCAGGGAAATAAACCCATCAAAAAAGCATAACCCCAAAGGGGTTGAATACCATCCTCTGAATAAATTCAGCGTCAATGGTAATAAGTCGTCCCTACGGGACTCCATTACACTACATCTTATGGTGAAATTCATCGTTTAAATGATGAATGATAAACGGGATGAGATTTGTTACATTTCCTTGGAGCTCCTTTGTGATGTCCTTTGTGAGACTTTGTGGTAAAAAGAATCACTGGTCATTGGGAAGGATGAACAATAAATGTTGAGTGATGAATGGTGAATAGTGAATGGCGAATGGTTAATTATTTATTTTCAGTATTTTAACCACGCTTTTACTGTCATCCTATGTTTGCAAAAAGAAATAATTACAGGAAGTGTTAAGTTTGAAAATTATTAACCAATCAGAAGAGAAAAAGGAGAAAGATAAAGACTAATGGTTGTCATTAGGCTAAAAAAGCCCGTTCAGGATGATAGTCCCTTTCTCCTTTCTACTCAATCTTGAACAGTTCGTTAGGCATGAAAGCCTGTATTTAGGATTGAAAAGACAAAGTAGAATCCCTTCTGATAAAAACATCTTGTCATGTGCAAAGTTATAGGAATTGATGTATCAAAATTAACTTTTGATGTTGCTTTTCAAAAAAAAGATGAAAAGTTCTCTTTTTTCAAATACAGTAATGATGCCAAAGGGTTTACAAAGTTTATGAAGATTATTGATAAAGAGGATCTCTGTGTAATGGAAGCAACAGGCCCTTATTATCTGTTTTTAGCCCGGTTTCTTTTTAAACAAGGGGTAAAAGTATCCGTAGTTAATCCATTGCAGATTAAACACTTCGTAAGAATGCGAATGGTAAAAGCCAAAACGGATAAAAAAGATGCCCTGATGATCGCTTTATATGGCCAATCAGAACAACCCGTTTTGTGGCAACCCGATGAGCCGGTGATTATGCAGGTTCAGCAAATTCATTCTGCCATTGAAGGTTTGCAAAAACAGGCAACCATGCTTCATAATCAACTGGAAGCATTTTCCCGGTTTCCTGATTGCGACAAGAAAGTAATGCGTGAGTTAAGAGCATTGTTAAAAACGATTAAACTGAAAATAGCTAAACTGGAAGCCGGAATACTTGAAAAAATAAAAATACATTATGCCAATACATTTAATGCGCTGACATCTATTCCGGGTATTGGACCAAAAACAGCGGCCATCCTGATAGCAATTACCAATAACTTTCAAAAATTTGACAATGCTAAGAGATTATCTTCTTACGTAGGGTTGGTTCCCAGGATATTTTCATCAGGGACAAGTATAAACGGAAAAGGACACATTACAAAAATGGGGAACAGATATATACGCAAGCTATTGTATTTATGTTCATGGTCAGCAAAAAAACACAATAGTCAATGTATAGCACTCTATGATAGATTATCAGAAAAAGGAAAGCCCGAAAGAGTTATAAAAATTGCAATTGCAAATAAGTTGTTAAGACAGGCCTATGCTATTGGAACAAAATTGAATAAATACGAAGAAAATTATGAAAAAATATTTGCTTTTTAACACAGTTCATCCTGAACGGAGCGAAGCGTAGTGAAGCGTAGTGAAGCGTAGTGAAGGATCTAAAAATATAATCACGGCTGTTCAAAGAGATGCTTCACTGCGTTCAGCATGACAAAAGAAGTTGATTTTTTGAATTTGATTTTTTGCTTTTTGTGATTTCCCACTTTAGGCACTTCAAACTTTAGACACTTGAAGTACTTTAAAGGCGTCTCTTTTCAAGTCGGACAGGACTTGAAAAGTGGAGACATCAATGCAGATGAAGGCGGGAAATTCACCGTCTGAACAGAGCCCCAAACAAGGAAGGGAGAAAAAAGCCATCATCAAAGATGTTTCGCTTCGCTCGACAGGGCAAAAAATATCCCGGAAAATTTTACAATTATCCTATCTTTAGCAAAAATTTCAACATGAAAAAACTGGCTCTTGCATTGGGTGGTGGCGGTGCCCGCGGACTGGCTCACATTGGATTTTTGCGCGTAATGGAAAAAGAAAAAATTCCGGTTGCCCGAATCTCAGGCTGCAGCATGGGTGCCATGGTTGGTGGCGCCTATGCACTATACGAAAATGCGGATGCCGTAGAAGAACTGGCCCGTCATTTTATTCAGCACCCCGATTTTGAAGGATTCAACTTTGACGATTTCGCAGCGATGGATAACACCGCCATCGATATAAAAAGTAAAGTTTATGCCGTAATGGGCAAAATTAAAGTGGGACTTTCACTTTTTAAAACGCTGGCTAACCCGGGAATTTATGAAGAAGAACTCGTTGAGAAAATTTACCACCATTATCCGGATCATCCTATTGAAAAACTTCCCATTCCTTTTTCGGCCATGACCAGCGACCTGATTTCAGGGAAAGAGGTGGTGCTCAGCAAAGGAAGCCTGCGCTTAGCCATTCGCGCCAGCTCATCTATTCCAGGTTATCTTCCTCCGGTAAAATGGGGGAAATACTGGCTTGTAGATGGCGGCGTATCTAATCTCGTTCCCACCACATCGCTTCCCAAAGAGAAAGATGAATTAATCATCGGGATAGACGTAAGCCGTTCTATCCGAAGTCAAGATGAGTTAAAAAGCGGAATAGACATCATGCAACGTGCCGAAAACATCCGGAATTATCACCTTACCAAACTCAAAACCCGCAATGCGGATAAAGTTATTCGTTGCTACATGGGAAATATTTCCTGGGCCGATTTTAAACAGGCCGATGCCATTATTAAATCGGGCGAGAAAGCCGCCCGGCGACTTCTGCCCTGGTTAGAAAAAAACCTGTAGCTTCTCCGGAATTATCGCATATCTTCCAGCTCGCATCCCGGAAACTCTTTCGGATCGTAGGTAAATGTTCCTTTCGGAAAATCTACATTGGCTTTAAAATTAAAGATGTCATAGGTAAACACATTCCCATCGTTGTCATACAACGAAAATTTCTTCACCAGGTATTTATGCGAATCAATGGTAATAGTTACCTTATGGAAAGTAGCCTTTTTCTTTTTTGAAGTTAACACCAACGTTTTTAGAATTCCTTTTCTTTGTCCTTTTTCAAATTTGGCATTGTAATCGGAATATTCTTCCAGAATTTTTGTAGGCGATATATTGGAAGGATCATTGGGATCCAATGCGCTGAGCATCACCTCTTTGGAATCCTTAATAATTGTCCACATGTTTTTGCCATCCGAAATAATAATCTGTCCCATCAATTCGATACGAAATTTATCTCCTTCCACATAAATGGTTCCGGTTTTCTTTTCATGAATGTCATTGGCATCATTATCCATTGAATAAGATAAATCAGACTTAAAATTTTTATAGGACGACATCTTGTTCAATGTCTTTTTCAACAATGCCTGAGCACTGTTCTGAGCAGAAAGACTTCCGGCAAAAAGCAAAAATATAAACAGCAGATAACTTTTTTTCAATTTCATCATTTCTCTTTTCTTTTCAACAGTTAAAAATCATTTTTCATATCAATATCCTTCAATAATTGTTCCAAAGCCATTTCGTTGGCCACACGGACTTCACGCGCCTTACTTCCTTCGAACGGCCCGACAATTCCGGCAGCTTCAAGCTGGTCAATAATTCGTCCGGCACGGTTGTACCCCAGCTTCAGCTTTCTCTGCAGCAGCGAAGTTGAGCCTTGCTGGGTTTGAACAATCAACCGGGCAGCATCTTCAAACAACGGATCACGTTCGTCCAAATCCACTTCTCCAACCGACTCTGACTCTTCGTCATTGTATTCAGGAAGATGCATTGCATCAGGATAAGCCCGTTGTTGTCCGATGAAATCGGTAATTTTTTCCACTTCATCCGTATCCACAAAAGCACACTGCAGCCGGATGAGGTCGCTTCCGGTAGAAAGCAGCATATCACCCCGTCCGACCAGTTGATCCGCACCACCGGTATCCAAAATGGTGCGTGAATCAATTTTGGAGATTACCCGGTAGGCAATTCGTGCCGGGAAATTGGCTTTGATGGTTCCGGTAATAATATTTACCGACGGCCGCTGGGTAGCAATAATCAAGTGAATTCCCACGGCACGTGCCAACTGCGCCAAACGCATAATGGGACCTTCCACTTCTTTTCCGGCCGTCATAATCAAATCGGCAAACTCATCCACTACCAGTACAATATATGGCAAGAAACGGTGTCCGTTTTGCGGATTTAATTTTCGCGCTTTAAAACGCGCATTGTATTCTTTAATATTCCGTACCTGCGCATCTTTCAGCAACTCATAGCGGTTGTCCATCTCAATACTCAACGAATTGAGTGTACGCACCACCTTCCGTGTATCGGTAATAATCGCTTCTTCTGAATCGGGCAACTTGGCCAAATAATGCCGCTCGATACGCGAATAAAGGGTTAACTCCACTTTTTTAGGATCTACCATCACGAACTTCAGCTCTGCCGGATGTTTTTTGTACAAAAGCGAAGTAATAATGGCATTCAGTCCCACTGATTTTCCCTGACCGGTAGCTCCCGCCATCAGGATGTGGGGCATTTTAGCCAGATCGACCACAAAGCTCTCGTTAGCAATGGTTTTTCCCAACCCGATAGGCAATTCCATCTTGGCATGCTGAAATTTCTCCGATTCTAAAATCGAACGCATGGAAACAATGGTAGGATTTTTATTGGGCACTTCGATACCTACCGTTCCTTTTCCGGGAATAGGAGCTATAATACGGATTCCCATCGCCGAAAGGCTTAATGCAATATCATCTTCCAGATTTCTGATTTTCGCAATCCGCACACCCGGAGCCGGTACAATTTCATAAAGCGTTACGGTCGGACCAATGGTCGCCTTGATTTTAACAATGGAAATATGATAATGGTCTAATGTATCGACAATTTTCTGTTTATTGGCTTCCAGTTCTTCCCGGTCTACTTTCACATTTTCGTCATAACGATTGAGCAGCTCCAATGACGGAAAAACAAAATCAGGCAAATCAAGCGTAGGGTCAAATGCTGTATCCAATCCCTTGTGCTCACCGGGAATTACCTTGGCTTTACTTTCTTCCTTAGGCTGTTCAATGGTAAACTCCAGTGTATTTTCCTTTTCTTTCTGTTCCTGCAGTGAATCTTCCGGATCTGGCAATACACTCTCTGTTTTCTCTTCTTTCTCGTTGCCGGATTCCGGCTCTTCGGATAATTTCGTTTCTGTTTCTCCGGAAGAATCGGGTTCCGTCACCGTAAATTCTACCGTATTGTATTTATCTTCTTTACGAACATTGCCTTTCTTTTCAGTATTCTCCTGACTAACAGCCTCTTTTTCCGGTTCTTCAGTTATTTTGGCTTTTTTTCTACGAAACGAAAATTTATAGCGGATCAGGATGAGAATAGCCGGAATAAAAAAGATAACCAGAATCACTCCCAGCATACCAATAGATGTTGTCATCCATCCATTTAGCTTATAGCCGAACAAGCCGCCAAAAACATTATCCGGATGATGGGGAAACAAAAAACCGGTCACCAAAGGAAGCCAGAAAAATCCGATAAGAATCACCTGAAACAATTTCCATACAGACAAAATCCTGACATTCAGCAGAAGTCGCAATCCCCATACCAGCAACAGAAAAACAATAAAATAAGCGCCGAGTCCAAATCCGTTTTGCACCAGCCACCGGGAAAGAAAAGCTCCCAAATTGCCCGTCCAGTTATGAACCAGTGCTGCATGATCATTAAAATAATGGTTCAGCCCGAAAGTACGGCTAACAATATTTCCCGGATTGCTGCCAAACCAGTTGATAAAAAATGAACTAAAAGCCAATAACAAATAAACCGAAACCACAATAAGGAAAAAACCGGCAAAACGCCAAATCCGGGGATCCATTTCCTTTTTCACCCCGGCCGGTTTCTTCGCTGTTTTGTTCTTCTTCCCCGTTTTTTTAGAGGAAGAATCCTTTTTAGGTTCCTTAAATTTATTCGCTTTCAGTTTGTTACTTTTCGATGGCATGAAAAAACAATTTTCAACAAAAATAAGGATTCTGTTTGAACAACGGGAAGCGATCTTCGGTTACCCGGTTAAATTTTTGTTTTTTCCCACCGGTACGATTTCAGATAAAGAAAAGAAAAGAGACTCAGCAACAAGCCATAAATCCATTCGGCAGTCCAGGCCTGCACCACTGTTCCATGCCAACATTCAACAACAAGGTAAGTGTAAACCAAATAAATCACCAGCACCGTTAATTCAATAAATAAAGAGACCTGGGTTTTTCCGGTTCCGGCCACAGCACTAAAAAGGACAAATCCAACAGACAGCAGGATAGCTCCAAGACTAATTACATGCAGTACCGGTATTCCCATGCGAATAAGCAAAGCATCATTGGTATAAACCGAAAGCAATGCTCTTGGGAACAAAACCCCTGCCAACACCAATAGCATCACCCCCAGGAAACAAAGGCGGATAATCCGGAAAACCAGACGCATCACTTCTTTTGACCGTCCGGCTCCAATCAGATAACTGACCAGCGTATTGGCTGCAGTGGCAAACCCCCAAATAGGAACCATCAGCAGCACATAAATACTCCGAATGATATTAGAAACAGCAAGAGAGCTTTTCCCGATTTTCTCCACAAACAGAAAAAAAACAAACCAAACCGACAAGGAAACAAACTGCTGCATCATGGTCGGAAAAGAGACTTTTAAAATGCGTTGCATTTTTTCGAAGCGCAAAGGGCGAAAACGGAACAGGGAAAAGTCGGAGAAACGAACAGTTACCACGGTATACAGGAAAAAACCAAGTGCAGCCACATATTCAGCAATCACCGAAGCGAGCGCCACTCCGGCGATTCCCATTTCAGGAAAGCCAAACTTCCCGAAAATCAGCAGGTAATCTAAAATAATATTCACCACTGCCAGTACTACCGTGGTATAAGTAATCACTTTCGTACGGCCCAGCCCCACATAAAACGAACGGAATCCTACATTGACAAAAGCCGCAAAAATGCCAAAAGCACGGTAATCCAGAAATTGCTTGGTTCCGGCAGCCACGTCACGCGAATGAACGCCATAACGAAGTATTTCTACCGAACCAAACCGTAACAACAAAAAAGCAGCTACAGCCAAAAGCATCAGGAACAAAAAGGAATGATCAACGACGCTTCCAATGGCATGTTGTTTTTTCTCGCCATAGCGACGGGCAACAATAATCTGTTCGCCCATCCCGAAGCCCAGTCCCAGCATAAAAACAGCAAGATAAAAAATACCGCCCAAAGCACCGGCCCCCAGTGCCACCTCGCCTACCCTTCCCAAAAAAGCTGTATCCGTAAAATTAATCAGGTTTTGCGCTATACTACCCAGTATTATGGGATAAGCAATGTACCAAATCCGTTTGTACGAAATATCTTTTTCCATGGAAAGCGCAAAAATAGGGCAAAACAGGTTTCGTAAAACAATGTTTATTGCCCGGAGATTAGAAACGGTAACCGATCTGAATCAGATAACGCATTCCAAGTCCCATGCTGGTTGTTACCCCTGAATCTTTCACTTCTCCTTTCTCAATCAATTCATCGAGAAAGGGAAGCTTTCCAAGCAAAGCATCCCGAATCGCTTGCTCATATTCTTCATCTTGAATATCAATTGTTCCGGCCAAAAGAATTTTTCCGGTATACAAAGAAATGGAGGGCCCCATAAAAACCAAATCAACAACAAAATGTTTTTTAATGGCAAACTGATAACCCAGCTCTATTCCGCCACTTAAAATCGAAAAGTTCACCTGGGTCTGAAAAGAGCCGGACCCCACATTGCTATCACGAATTTCCACATCGCTGCCAAAATGGGTATAATGATACGAGCCGTAAAACCCCCAATACAAACCATCAGGAGCCAACTTTCGGTTCCGGTTCTTAAAGTAAAAACGGTAATCTCCGGAGACTGAAAATCCACCTTTCTGGCTACCACTTGAAAAATAAAGCGTATCATACTGATAACCCGAAATGGGCAACTCAAAATACCCCACATTAACCGAGAAAGAGCGATAGGGTTTCAAAACCCTTTCATAAGAGAGGTTAATATCTCGTGAAGACCACAAAATATAAGGAGTCATATTCCATTTAATGACGTTCCGTCCCCACCCGGCAGGAAAACTCACCGTATCAGTCTGTGCCTGAAGCGATACCGCCAACAGTACAAAAAACACAATAAAAACACTTTTTCGAATTGTTTTCACCTTTTTCTTTTTTTCTTCCTGCAAAACAGACGATTCGCAAACTTATAAAACTTCTGTTTACGAGCTCTGTGATTCTGTCAAAATTTCACATGGGATAACTTATTCAAATTCTGTAACTCAGCTTTCGCAAGCTTAATAACATGTTGAAAATAAAAATATTCACTAAGTTTAACAAAACATAACCAATTGATATTGTGCGCCTTATTTGCTTATGAAAATGTCGTAATAATCATTTTTCTTTTTAAAGTTATTCATTATTCCCGATAGAATTGCTTTTTTACTTGAAGTGAAAAAGATTTTTAATGTGTTTTCTTGTTCCTTTCTTGTCTCGTCAAGAAAGGAACCAAAGAAGACGCACCGAAACGAATGCTTCTTTGCGCTCTGCCGAAAAGCAACATCTCCGGCAAAAGAGTCTCTTGCTCATCGCAAGAGAAATGCAAGCACTTTTGCACGATGTTGTAAGCTTTTCGGCATTCACCCCATCGCCGGCCCGCCGTTTCGGTAGGCCAGCCCACAGCTTTCAGCCTTGAGAAAAAAAATAAATCTGCAAAAGTTAAATTCTGTAATATTTTTATTTTTGTAGCTGTTGCCTGTTGTAGGCCAAATATTTTCCACTTTTCAATTAAAGAAATGAATAAACTCTCCACCAAAATACTTCTCATTATTATTATTCCTATTTTACTTACTGCCGGTGGAGTCATTTACTTTGTCAATGATTCCATCATTAAAATAGTCAAAGAACAAACCCGTTACACTTTACAGGAAACAGTCAATGAATACACCACGATCATCAATGAAAAAATAGACCGGGCAGCAGCTATCGCCCAGAAAACAGCCCTGTATATCAGCGAAAGAAGAAAAACAAACTTCAAAAGTATCCTTGATTACCTAAAAGGCGACCTACTCATCAACAAAACGATTTACCGCACTGGTTTTGTATTACTTACACCCACCCCCAAAAACAACGACAGCGTTATTTACCTTTCCGTTACCCGCGATCAAAAATTCATGCTGGATAACAAAAAAAAGCCTTGGTTTGATTACCGGCATCATCCGCCTGAATACTGGGTTCGCGCCAAAAAAACCGGAAAAGGCGTCTGGTCAAAATTACACAAAGAACCCCGCGGCAAACGTCAATGGATTATTACTTATGCTTATCCAATAACCATCGATTCCGTTTTCCGGGGAATTGCCTTTCTTGATATCACACTTCACGACTTGCAAAAAACCATCCGTAAACTGACCCAAAAAGATTTGCTTTCTAATTTGCGAATCAATATTTACACCAACGACAGCCTGGTCATTTTTGATTCTGACAAAACACTCGAAGGCAAACATATTACCGATCTGATCAAAAACAGCAAAGTCGACAGCATCCGGACCGCCGAGTTCGTCCACGAAGTTTTTAGCAACAAGGGAAAAGCCAAAATTTTTACCCCCGGGAAAAATGGAGGAAAATACACCTATTTGTCTTTTGCCCCCATTAAAAGTCTGGGCTGGCACCTTGCCGTAGGCGTTACAGAGGGATCTATTTATCAAATGGGACAAAAGCTGGTGTCGCTTATTATGCTCACCATTTCGCTGCTACTGATCATCATCATTATCATCGTGATTTACAGCACTTCCAGGCTAATTACCCAGCCTTTGAAAAAACTGAGTTTCACCACCAACGAAATCGCCAACGGAAACCTGGAAAATTACATCAACATACAACGGAAGGATGAAATTGGCCAGTTGGCCGGCAATTTCAACACCATGGCACAAAAGCTGCTTTTGTGGAAAACTGAAATTGAAAAAAACAACCGGCTTTTAAAGGCCATTTTAAAAAACGCCCCGGTAGGGATTATTTATTTCGACGAAAACGGGATTGTATCTTATCACAACCACCAGGCAGTAGTCATTAGCGGTGTGATAAAAGATTTCCAGGGCATGCCGTACGAAAAGCTGAAAATGTCGGATGAACTGAAAAACATGATCCGCGAAGCTTATCGCACCAAGAAAAGTTTCGAATACGAAGGCTATTCCCTGATCAACAAAGAGAAGTATATAAAAGTAAAAATCAGGCCTTTCAAATCGGAAAAGAAAGGGAAGGTCAAACTATTGGTGATACTGGAAGATATCACCGACATGAAAAAGAACAACGAACTCCAAATTGCCCGGGAGGCTGCCGAAAAAGCCAACGAAGCCAAAAGTCTTTTCCTGGCCAACATGAGCCATGAAATACGAACACCGATGAATGCCATTATCGGCATCACTTACATTTTAGAAAATACAAAACTGGATGAAAAACAGCGTATTTATCTGCAAAAGCTCAAGTCGTCGGCCAACGTTCTAATGCAACTGATCAATGATATTCTCGACCTATCTAAAATTGAATCGGGTGAGATGAAACTGGAAAAAACCAAATTTCAGCTTGATTCTGTACTCTCCGACCTACTGGACATGTTTTCCATCAAAGCAGAAACCAAAGGATTAACATTTCTTTTTAATATTGATCCGGAAACACCTTCCGAGCTCAAAGGAGATCCTCTGCGGCTAAAACAAATCCTGATCAACCTGATCAACAATGCAATAAAATTTACCGAAGAAGGAGAAATTATCATTGGCGTTCGCCCGGTCAGGACCAAAAAAGACCGGGTACAACTCGAATTTTCAGTAACAGATACCGGCATTGGAATGTCTGAAAAAGACATGAGCAAACTCTTTAAAAATTTCTCTCAGGTAGATGAAGGAACGGCTCGGAAATATGGCGGGACCGGTCTTGGACTGGCCATTTCCAAACAGCTTGTTGAATTGATGGATGGGAAAATCGAAGTGGAAAGCAGCCCGGGAAAAGGCTCGGTTTTTCGTTTTACGGCCTGGTTTGTTACCAATCAGCAAACCATAAAAGAACAGTTCCAAATCACCGACGATATCCGGGGAATGCAAGTACTCATTTGCGATGACCATCCCGTTGAGCGCAAGATTCTCAACGAGATGCTCACCAACCTAAAATTTAAAACCCTGGTAACTGACAACGGAAGAGGCGCCATTGAAATTCTGGAAAAAGCTCATCAGCCTATTCCCCTGGTCATTTTAGACTGGAATATGCCCGGGCTGAATGGTTACGAAACTGCCGAGATTATCCGGAAGAATCCCAAAATCCGGCATCAGCCCAAAATCATCATGTCTACTGCTTACACCAGCAGCAGTATCCACGGAGACGAAATACGGAAAAAATACATCGATTTGCTTTTATTCAAACCCCACACCTATTCATCGCTTTTTGATGGAATCATGAGCACGCTGGGCAAAGCAATAATGCGTCATCACCAACACAAAACCAAAGTGTTTTGGGACAAAGAGAAACACGCCCTTTATGCCGGAGCCAAAATTCTGTTGGTAGAAGACAACGAACTCAACCAGGAAATTGAAAAAGAGCTGCTCGAGGGAATGGGATTTTCTGTCACCGTAGCCGGAAACGGCGAAATTGCCATTAACATCCTGAAAAACAGCAATCCTGACGAATACATTCTGATTTTCATGGATATCCAGATGCCAGTAATGGATGGATACACGGCTACCCGGGAAATCCGGAAATTGAAAAACGCCGGACAAATCCCCATTGTTGCCATGACGGCCGATGTCATGCCCGATGTTAAAAAGAAATGTATCAAGGCCGGAATGCAACACGTCATTCATAAACCCATCGATCCTCAGGAAATTGCCAATGCCATTTTGCACTATGCAACAAAGCCCCAAAAACCGGCAGGCAAATACGCATCCAAAACCGGGAATGGGGAATCATCATCCGAGATCAAAGATCTGCTCCGGCAAATCAAAGGATTAAATATTGAAGAAGGACTCCAACGCGTAAACAACAACCAGGAATTATACTTCCAGGTTTTACGAAAATTCATCAAAAACACCCCTTCGATCCAGGAAAAATTTCAAAAATTGATCATTGAGAAAAATACCGATGCCATTCGTAAAGAGCTGCACGCATTAAAAGGAATTACCGGTAATCTTGGGGCTGTAGAACTGCATCAAAAAGTCATCCAGGCGGAGAAGGTCTTTAAAAAAGGATTTTCCCGAGAAGGAACCGACCAGGTAAATGCCTTATTAAAGGCAACCGAAGCGTTCCGGCAAGCAGTTCTTCCGGTCCTTGAAAAAGTCCCGCAAAAAGAAACTACATCACAAAAAGCGGATTACCATTCCGTTATCCAGGCTTTAAAAAAGCTAAAAGAAAGCCTGGAAAAAGATGATGCCGACAGTGTGGAACTTTTTAACAACGTTTATCCTGAAATAAAAAATTTTGAAGAAAGTAAGCGCCTTAAAACCGCCATTGAACAATACCGGTTTGACGCCGCCATTCCGGCTGTAGAAGAAATAATGGCTCAACTAAGCAAAAAAGAAAAATAAAAATGGAAGATTTTCTAAAAGATAAAGTTATTCTGATTGTAGATGACACCCCGGAAAACATTGATATTTTAAACGGCATACTTCATGATTTTAAGCGTAAAATTGCCACTAACGGGCAACGCGCATTAAAAATCGCCCATGATTTTCCGCCCCCTGATCTTATTTTGCTGGACATTATGATGCCCGAGATGGACGGTTTTGAAGTTTGCCGGCAATTGCGGAATACACCGGCTACCCACGACATTCCGGTGATTTTTCTGACAGCTAAAACAGCCAAAGAAGATATTGTAAAAGGTTTTGAAGCCGGCGGGCAAGACTATGTTACCAAGCCTTTTGATCCGGCCGAATTGATGGAACGGGTAAAAACCCAGCTCAAGCTGCGCCACCAGCAAAAAATGCTGGAAAAAATGAACCAGTTACTGGAGCAAAAAGTAAAAGAAAGAACAGCCCAGCTTGAAGAGAGCAACAAAAAACTGGCCGACGCTTTTGAACAGTTAAAGGTACTTGACGATGCCAAAAGCCGGTTTTTAAAACTCATCAGCCACGAAATTCGTACGCCATTAAACGGGATCATCGGTTCGACTTATTTTTTGGAAGACATGGTGCAGGATCCTGAACTCAAAGAGTTTATCAGCATATTAAAAGAATCGGTGGAACGCCTGGAACGTTTTGCCATAAATGCCCTTTTCCTAACCCATCTTCACACACGGCAATTCGACACCCGTTTACAACCGATAGACCTGCAGAAAATACTGGATGAAGCCCTGAAAGAAAACCAGTCCCTTATAAACAAAAAAGAATTGGTTATCACAAACGATATCAGCAACTTTCCACCGGTACTGGGCGAAGAAAAGCTGATACAAAAAAGCATTTCCGAAACACTGCATAATGCCATCCGGTTTTCCAGCGGGAAAGAAATTTGGCTTTCGTCGGAAGAAAACGACCGGTTTTTTGCATTAAAAATAACCAATCCGGGAAAAGAAATCCCTTTGGAAAAGCTGGAAAACATCAAAGAAGCCTTCGGACTGGCTGAAGAACATGCCGACAAAAGTTCCGGACTGGGGCTGGCCATTGTCAACACCTGCCAACAACTGGTAAACGGAAATTTAAACATTGAAAGTGCTGACGGAAAAATTACGGTAACCCTGCAATACCAAAAAGCCTGATTCGGTTTCTCTTTTTTCTTCACCGGTAATCCGGATGAAAAAGTTATCTTTGCAGCCCTTGATAAAGCAGGATGAGCAACAACAATAACATACGGATTCGAAACAAACGGGCCAACCGCGAATACTTTATTCTTGACCGTTATGTGGCCGGAATTGTGCTTACCGGTACCGAAATCAAATCCATTCGTAACGGCAAAGCCAACCTGGCCGATGCATATTGTCTGTTCGATAACGGCGAACTTTTTGTTCGTGGAATGCACATTGCCGAATACAGTTACGGCTCTTACAACAACCATCTCGCCAAACGCGACCGGAAACTGCTGCTCACCAAACGGGAGTTGAAAAAACTTCAAAATAAAGTAAAAGAAAAAGGGTTTACCATCATCCCTACCGTGCTGTTTATCAACGAACGCGGACTCGCCAAACTCGAAATTGCCCTGGCCCGCGGAAAACATTATTACGACAAACGCGAAGACCTGAAAGAACGGGATACACGTCGCGAAATAGAGCGACACTTAAAACGCTGACGAACCCGCTGTTTAAACCGTTTTTAAACTAACTTTTTCTTCCTTTTTGAACGCCAATTTCAGAATTCCTACAGAATCAGAAAGTACTTTTGCTCCTGTAAAAAGGGAAAGATGACAGCACTCATTGGAATTAGTTACAAAACAGCCGATTTGGAAATTCGTGAGCAGTTCGCTTTTTCCGCCGAAGAAATTATCTCCTTTTCAAAAACACTCATTCAAAATCAGGTAGTAGAAGGCATGGTGATCCTTTCGACCTGTAACCGCACTGAAATATACTATCACGCCAACAACCAGCAAAAACACCAAGCCCAACAGGAAATTCTGAAACAACTCGCTGCCGTAAAAACGTATAACGATACATTAAAATCAAACTTCTATTTTTACGAAAACGAGCAAACAGTTGAACATCTTTTTAAGGTAGTTTCAGGTATCGATTCCTTAATTGTAGGTGAAGATCAAATTATCGGACAGGTAAAAGAAGCTTTTCAGTTTGCCAAAGAGCACGAAACAACAGATAAAATTTTAAACCGGCTTTTCCTGAAAGCACTGGAAACCGGCAAAAAAGTACGTACTCAAACGGAGATCAGCCGGGGTTCGGCTTCTGCCAGCTCGGCAGCCGTGAACCTGTGTCACCAGCGTTTCCCCGATTTGAGTCAGCAAAGTCTGTTAATGATCGGCGCCGGACAGACCGGGCAGCTGGTACTGAACAGCCTGCGTAAATCTACTTTCCGATCGTTACACATTGCCAACCGTACTTTCCAGAAAGCGGAAGAACTGGCCCGGCTGCATCAGGGACAAAGCATCCCGCTCGAAGCCGTGAATCAGTATCTTGCGGATAGCGATATTGTTTTTATTGCTACCGATTCGCCCGAGCCTCTGGTGAAACTCGAAGCGGTGAAAGAAGCCATCAGAAAAAGGACAAAAAAACAGAAACAGCTCTTTTTTGATTTGTCAGTACCGCGGAATATTGAAGAAGAAATCGGAAAGCTGGAAGAAATTGAGCTGTTCACCATTGACGATCTTACAAAAATTGTGGAAAGCACCAACCAAAAGCGGATGGAAGAAATTTCGGCAGCCATGCAAATTATCCGTCGTGCTACCCGTTTATTCCTGACCTGGGAAAACGAACAGGAACTGGTTCCGGCGATCTTAAAAATCAAAGAAAATTTTCACCGTCTGAACCAAACCGAAATTGAAGAATTCAAAAAAATCCGTTCGGTAAAAGATGATAAACTGATCAATGAATACTCCCGCCACATCACCGAAAAATTTGCCCGCGTATTCATTAAAAACCTGAAAGAACTTTCCAAAGAGGCCGACAAAAAAGATTTCATTTCCATGGCCGAAGCATTTTTTGATTTATAGAAACCACCATGGCTAAAACGGTAAAAATAGGAACCCGCGGCAGCAAACTGGCTTTGTATCAGGCTAACCGCACAAAAACCGCATTGGAGCACCAGTTTCCACAATATACTTTCCAATTGGAAATTATCCGGACCAAAGGCGATAAAATTCTGGACAAAGCATTGTCTAAAATTGGGGACAAAGGCCTTTTTACCAAAGAGATTGAACAAGCCCTGCTAGATAAAACAATCGACCTGGCCGTGCACAGCATGAAAGATCTTCCTTCTATTTTTCCGGACGGGCTTCAGTTAAGTGCCGTACTCGAAAGAGGCGAGCCCCGTGATGCACTGGTAAGCACCGGTAAAAGGACACTCAGCGAATTAACGGAAAAAGATATCATCGCCACATCCAGCGTACGCCGCCGGGCACAATTGCTCAAAATCAATCCCCGTTTTCAGATTGTGGACATCCGCGGAAATGTGGATACACGGATTAACAAGTGGAAATCAGGATACTGCACAGCAACAATTATGGCAGCAGCCGGACTGGAACGCCTGGGACTGGAAGAAAATATTACAGAAAAAATGGATCCCGCACAGTTTTTGCCGGCACCGGCACAAGGGATCATCGCCATCGAAAGCAGAGAAAAGGATGATTTCATTAACGGATTATTATCCCAGATCAATCATTCTGAAAGCTGGATAAGAGGCAAAGCCGAATATACTTTTTTGGAAACCATTCAGGGAGGCTGTCAAATTCCGATTGCCTGCTATTCCGAAGTAAACCACGGGCAGCTGACAATTCACGGCATGGTACTTTCTCCTGACGGAAAACAATCGCTGGCCGATCAGATCACTTGCCGGCTTACTGAAAACGACGCGGTGGAAGCCGCCCGGCAGCTGGCCCATTCGTTTTTACAACGCGGTGCTTTACAAATCATTGCAGCCATTGGATGAAAACCGTCAACATATCGTTTCCGGGGTTCGGTCAATCATCAGCACCCAGCCAGCACCAAGGGCAGCCGAACTGCAACAAGCCTTAAAAACAAGCGGTTTGTCATTTTTTCATCTGCCGATGATACAAATCCAAACCGTTTCGCTTACCCAAAACATTATTGAAACCTTTCACAGGCTTCACACTTTTCAACACCTGATCTTCACCAGCAGAAACGGGGTGGATTCTTTTTTTAAACTTTGGCAGCAAACCGGAAAAACTTTTCCTGACAGTATAAAAATTGCCGTTATCGGAAAAGGAACAGCTGAAACAGTTGTCCAAAACGCACACCGGGTCGATTATATACAACCGGGGAATACTTCCCGCGATTTTGCCCGTTATCTGAAAGAAGAAGTGATCCAATCCGG
This sequence comes from Candidatus Sulfidibacterium hydrothermale, assembly GCF_020149915.1. Lineage (GTDB taxonomy): Bacteria > Bacteroidota > Bacteroidia > Bacteroidales > F082 > Sulfidibacterium > Sulfidibacterium hydrothermale. Next base: position 1,554,643 of record NZ_CP083760.1, on the reverse strand, counting down.
CGAAAAAGTTTTGCTGGCACTGGGTAATTTAGCCCCTGACTTTTTACAAGATCAACTTTCTCCAAAGGCACAGGTAGAGCGAATCAATGTTTATCAAACACTCCCGGTTAAAGATTATGACCGGAAAACGATGGAAAAGGTTTTCCAAAATCAATACGGATTACTGGTATTTAGTAGTCCTTCTGCATTTTACAATTTTTACGCGATTTATCAGCAAGAAAAGGCCAATGCCCCGCTGCGCATTGTCTCCATCGGTGAAATCACCACAAACGCTATTCTGAATACCACCAAGGCCATGGTGCTTACGGCAAAAAAGCCGGGAACAGCAGGCCTTGCACAAGAAATCATAAAATATTTTCACTTAAAAAATTAAATCCCATGAGTTTTCCACTGACAAGATTAAGAAGACTGCGTCAAAACCCGGTTTTGCGCGATATGGTTACCGAAACCAAAGTTACCGTTGACGATTTGATCATGCCCCTGTTTGTATGCCCGGGAAGCAAAGTAAAAAATCCTATCCCTTCCATGCCCGGAAATTATCAGATGTCTATTGATGTGCTGGTTGAAGAATGTAAATCACTTATGGATGTCGGCATTCGTGCCATCATTTTGTTTGGTATTCCGGAAGAAAAAGATGATACCGGGATGATCGCTGCGCATGACGATGCCATCATCCCCCGTGCCATTGACGCCATAAAAAAAGACGTTCCTGGCATGTTTGTCATTGCCGATGTATGTAACTGTGAATATACTACCCACGGCCATTGCGGCGTAGTAGTGAACGGCGATGTGGACAACGATTTAACTTTCAACTCACTTGTAGCACAATCCATTACATTTGCCCGTCACGGCGTGGACATGGTAGCTCCCAGTGACATGATGGACGGTCGTGTATTAAAAATCCGCCAGGGATTGGATGCCGAAGGATATTACATGATGCCGATTATGGCTTACTCGGCAAAATACGCTTCTGCTTTTTACGGACCTTTCCGTGATGCCGCCGAAAGCGCCCCGCAGTTTGGCGACCGTCGTTCATACCAGATGAATCCGGCCAATTCTGACGAAGCCATCCGCGAATTGGAATTTGATATCGCCGAAGGCGCTGACATCATCATGGTAAAACCCGCTTTGAGCTATCTCGACATCATCCGCAGAGCCAAAGACCGTTTTAACATGCCCCTTGCCGCATATAATGTCAGTGGCGAATTTGCCATGGTAAAAGCAGCGGCTGAAAAAGGATGGATTGACGAAGACCGGATCATTCTGGAGATTCTCACCTCCATCAAACGCGCCGGCACAGATATCATCCTGACTTATCATGCCAAACATTTCGCAGAAAAATTACAGTAAGAACAAACTTTTTGAAAGATGATGAATCGTCAAAACAGCATCAGGGAATTTGAAAGAGCCCAAAAAAGTATTCCCGGCGGAGTAAACTCGCCGGTACGCGCCTACAAAAGCGTAGGCATGCCACCGGTCGTTATTGACCATGCCAAAGGCGCCCGCATTTTCGATATTGATGGCAATGAATACATCGACTTTGTCTCGTCATGGGGTCCCCTTATTTTAGGTCATGCCCGCGACGAAATCGTGGAAGCCATCAAAAAAGCAGCGGAAAAAGGCACTTCTTTTGGCGCTCCGACAAAAATCGAAACCCAAATGGCCGAACGTATTGTAGAGATGATTCCTTCCGTGGAAAGTGTACGCATGGTCAATTCGGGCACCGAGGCCACCATGAGTGCGCTGCGGCTGGCAAGAGCCTTCACCGGAAGAGATCTGGTTTTGAAATTTGAAGGAAATTATCACGGCCATGCCGACAGTTTTCTGATCAATGCCGGTTCGGGTGCCATGACTTTTGGAGTACCCAACAGTCCGGGCGTCACAGCAGCTACGGCAAAAAACACCCTGGTGGCTCCCTATAACGATTTGCAGGCAGTGGAAGAATTATTTGCTCAAACCGGAGACCAAATTGCTGCCGTGATCGTAGAACCGGTTGCCGGAAATATGGGATTGGTACTTCCTCAGAAAGGATTTCTTGAAGGATTGCGCCAAGTAACCCAAAAATATGGTGCGCTGTTGATTTTTGATGAAGTCATCACCGGCTTCCGCTTATCTGCCGGCGGAGCCCAAAAACTTTTCGGGATTACACCCGATCTGACAACCTTGGGCAAAATTATCGGCGGCGGACTGCCTGTAGGAGCTTACGGCGGAAGAAAAGACATCATGGAAAAACTGGCTCCTGCCGGTCCGGTTTATCAGGCGGGAACACTTTCAGGAAATCCGTTAGCCATGGCTGCCGGATTAACCGCATTAAACATTCTAAATGATCATCCGGAAATTTATGACCAATTGGAAAAGAAAGCGATCCGTCTGGCCGAAGGTTTCCGGAAAAACATCACCGAAACCCAGACGCAGGCTGTGGTAAACCAAATTGGCTCGATGCTTACTCTGTTCTTCACGAAAGAAAAACAGGTAACATCCTTCCACGAAGCAGCAGCATCGGACACTGAAAAATTCGCAGCATATTTCAGAATAGCTTTAGAAAGCGGAATCTATATGGCTCCATCACAGTTCGAGTGCAGTTTTGTTTCGGATGCACATACGGAGGATGATATTGACCAAACCATCCGGGCTAACCGGGCCGCATTGGAAAAAATGCAATCCGGCACATAACATCTAATCATTAACACAATACCAAAGAGATGGCATCCATTTTTTTAGATACGCTTCAGGGAAAACCGCAGTCACGGCCACCTGTATGGTACATGAGACAAGCCGGCAGAGTTCTTCCTTCTTACCTAAAAATCAAAGAGAAATACACTTTTTGGCAACTCATGAAGAATCCGGAACTGGCAGCAGAAGTTACTTTGCTGCCGGTACACGACCTCGGCGTGGATGCCGCTATCCTGTTTTCCGATATTTTGGTTATTCCGTATGCGCTTGGCATGGGACTCGATTTTACCGAAACCGGACCGGTTTTTGAAGAGCCGCTGAAGCATTTTGATCATCCGGAAAAGAAAATGCATCCCCGGCCGGAAAAGCTGGAATACATCTATCGCGTAATCGATCAAATCCGTAAAATCCGCCCTGAAAATACACCGCTCATTGGATTCTGTGGCGCCCCGCTGACAGTGATCAGTTACATGCTTCAGGGACTGGGAAGCCGTTCTGATTTTACAGATGCAGTGAAATGGATGTTTTCGCATGAAGATAAACTGCCTGCATTGGTAGATGCCGTCACCGAAATTACATTGGTTTATATCAAAAATCAAATCCGGCACGGCATTGATGCTTTTCAACTTTTCGAAACGCACGCCGGGCTGATTCCTAACCGGATGTACGAGAAAGTTTTTCTCCCTTCGGTGGAAAAGATTGCCGCAGCTGTACGGGAAGAAGGAGTTCCTTTTATCTTTTTCCCCAAAGGCATTGGCGACGGATTACACATGATCACACCACAACACGCTGACTTTATCAGCGTTGACTGGCTTACCCCACTTGAGCGGGCCCGCAAAGTTTTAGACAAAGCAATCGGATTACAAGGGAACCTTGACCCCAGGCTACTGTTTTCTGATAAAAAGACCATCGAAAAAGAATTGGAAAAGTATCTTGTTTTCGGCAGAGAGCATAAAAACTGGATTTTTAATCTCGGTCATGGTTTTTTGCCCGGAACACCTTTTGAAAACGCCCGGTTTGTTACCGACTGGGTAAAAGAACAAAAATGGGAATAATATGAATCTGGAAATTTTTAAAAAATATAACAAGCCCGGCCCCCGATACACCAGTTATCCGCCGGCTACTTTTTTCAAAAGCGGTTTTACTCCCCGGCAATACATTGAACAGATCGTCCAATCGAATAACGACAAGCCGCAAAACCTGTCGTTTTATGTTCACATTCCGTTTTGTCCGCGTCTGTGCCACTTTTGCGGATGCAACACCGGCATATCGCAAAAAGAAGAAGTGATCAGGCGTTATGTAGATGCAGTGATTACCGAAATTGAGAATGTGGCGAAGCACCTGGACAAAAGCAGAAAAGTAAGTCAAATCCACTGGGGTGGCGGAACACCGAATTCCATTAATTTAAATTATGTGGAAGAAATCATGGCTGTTTTTCAGAAACATTTCCAGTTCATTGAAAATCCGGAAATTGCCATGGAATGCCATCCGGCTTATCTCGAATATAAAGATATCGACCGGCTTCAGGCTACCGGTTTCAACCGGCTAAGCCTGGGAGTCCAGGATTTTGATGAAGAAGTACTCCGGCTGGTCAACCGGGCACCATCCAAACATCCGGTGAAAGAACTGGTACAATACCTGAAACAAAAAGGTTTCCGCGGGGTAAATCTGGACCTGATTTACGGATTACCCGGACAAACCAAAGAAAGCTTTGCCCGGAATATTGAAAAAACCATCGAAGTATCACCCGACCGGCTGGCTACTTTCTCTTATGCCCATGTTCCGTGGGTAAAAGCCGCTCAAAAGATTCTGGAAAAGCGGGGACTTCCCACACCAGACCAGAAGCTGGAAATGTTTGAAACCGGTCACCGGCTGTTAACCGATGCCGGTTATGTTGCCATTGGCATGGATCATTATGCCAAAGCCGATGACGATCTGACCAAAGCACTGCATAACAAAACCTTGCACCGCAATTTCCAGGGATATGCCACCCGCGAAACTACCGGACAGGTTTACGGTTTCGGCAGCTCTTCCATCACCCAGCTCTATGGCGGTTATATCCAGAATGTAAAAACATCGGCACAATATGTAAAAGAAATTGAGAAGCACGGACTGGCTCCTGACAAAGCGTATCTGATGAAGGAAAATGATCTTGTGGTACGTCAGGTCATTGCCGAAGTGATGTGTAACGGCCTGGTTGACTTTGACGAAATCGGGCAACAATTCGGGAAAACGGCGGAAGAAGTAAAAAAGATCACCGAATTTTCTCCGGAAAAATTAAATGAATTTTTACAAGACCAATTGATCAGTATTGACGGAAACCGGATACAGGTTCATCGTGAAGGATTTTTCATCGTCCGGAATATTGCCATGGCTTTTGACCCGTTGTTAAAAACCACCGAAGCCATGTATTCAAAAACCATTTAATTCACTGGGATAACCTTAGGCGGAATATTCCGGTAACGGGGCATGGAAACGCCCGGAGGTGCACCAATGTATGTTGGATCGGTAACCCAATATTTTTTTCCGTGATACAGCACATAATCGCCCGGCATGTTTCCCGGAGCAGCTACCGCTGCCGACACATGATCCGGATAAACCAATCCGATAACCGGCAGTTTTGTAAAATGACGGACCAGCCAGGTAAAAAGTACCGCCCGGTCTTCACAATCTGATCCTTTGTAATAAAACAGTTCCTGCGGGAAAAAGAATTTCTCACGGCCAAACTGTTGCTGATCCGTTTCATACGCAAAAGCCGTTTGTACAAAATGAAGCAGAAAAGCAATCCGGGTATTCAAATCCATTTCCTGCAAAACATTTTTCAGCGCATGGTCCAAAGAAACCCGGGTTACTCCGGGCATGGAAGCATCAAAATATACCGGCAGGGAAGTCATGGGGTAATTACGTACAAATTGCAGATTTTCACGATTTAGCACCACCGGGAAAGTGTATTTTCTGCCCCGGAATGAAAAAGAAACGGTTTTCACCAACGTATTCTCTCCCAAAAGTGGCGAACGTTTCATGGTCAGATCAATACGCCGGGTAGCCTTGGGAAAAATGTAATCATACGTTTGAAAAGTGGAAACCTGCGAAGGGGTATCAAAATAATAGGTCCGGTTTTTCACCACAATATATTTGCGCTCATACACTTCCCCATCTGCCGGGAAAAGCAAAAACAGATTTCCCCGCGAAGAAGCGATTTTCATATCATATCCCGAATGGATCATGATAAACCAACTCAACAGCAGCGCATGTGTCGGATTTTGCGGAGCCAACTGTTTAGCGGCAGCTTTTACCAATTGAAAATATCCCCAATCGTTCAGCTGAAGATTCTCTTTTTCCGCAAGCAAACCATTTACCAAAACGCCATATTCTGTACGGCTGCAGAGCGTCCACCAACGGCTTACGGTTCGCCGGTTGTAATTTGCCGGAAAAAGCTGATTGAGCTTCCGGTTGGCCTGCAACTGTATTTCCCTGCCGTAAAACAGAAAATGAACCGGCAAAAGTCCTGTTTTTGAAAGGTTTTCTTCCGGCGCTATCGCTACCGGAGGATTTTGTTTGGGTAATGGAGCCGGTGTAACTACCGGCAACGGAATAATCTCTTTTTGCTGTGAAGGAACCGGAGTAGTTTCCGGATTAAAACGGGGAAAAGTTAATGGCTTCGGATTTAACGGGGCACGTTTTGCCCTGAAAGCTTCAAATTCTTTCCAGCTTTGCTTTAAAAAAGCGGCAAATTCGCGGTCGGCCTGCTGCACAAAAGCATTAAAATCCTGCTGCATTTTCCCCATGAGCTGTTCCTGCTGCTGCCGCATCCGCTGCATATCCTGCTCCGACTGTTTTTTCAGCTCGTCCACCGTTTGTCCAAAAAGCGGAACGGCAAAAAGAAAAGTCAGCATCACAAATAGTGTGGTTTTTGTTTTCATGGCAGGATTTTTTAGATTCCGAAACAGAATAAATTCAATAAAAAACACTCCTTTGCCTCAAACGATATTTTAAGACAAAGGAGTGAAAAATTTTTTACTGATTTTGCATGTTTTGCAGCGCTTTGTCAAACTCTTTTTTAAACTTTTCGTAATCGTAATCGATTTTCAGTTTTTCATCTTTCGAAAGACGGTCGTCAAGCGATTTCAGCACCTTATCACTGGCCAATTCGATGGCAATGTACGTTTTGTACTGTCCTTTACGGGTTTTGGTTACTTTTTCGCAGATCGTACGTGTTCCGATCAACTCCTGGTTCACAACTTCACGACTCAGGCTCTGAAAGTTCTTTTCCAGATCGGCATTTTTGTTGTGTACCTGCTGTTTGGCATAATTATCCAGCGCACTTTGCACCGTCACTTTTATTTCGGAAGCCAGCTGCGTGCGGGCATTGTTCAGCGCAATTTTTTTACTGATCGCCTGATCAATACTTTGGCCCACGCTGTTGGCCCGAAACGTTTTGTTGTCGGTTTCATATTTTGGTCCGGAACAGAAAACTTCCACCAGTTTTTCTTTATTTTCTTTGGCTATTTTCTTTTCAGACTTACAGGCCGACATAAAAATGCTCACTCCGAAAAGGAGCACTAAAGCAAGCGAAATGGGTCTCATTTTTTTCATAAAGCACTATTTTTATGGTTATTAATTTAGTTAATTTTAAAATCGTTTAAGCCGTAAATACTTCCATCCGGATTTTTTTTCGGTTGCCAGGTTCGCACATAAATGGTCGGTTTTAACGAATCATTCAAATCAATCATCAGGAAAAGATAACCGAAATCATCATAATCCGACGAATAATAATGTTGTGCAATTTGTATGCCATAAATTTTATCCTTCCCGTTTACCTTTTTTACGGTAGCTTCTTCAAAATCAATATTGATGTATTCGTTACTCCGGAAAACATTTTTCAGCCGGCTGATGTACTCCTTTTTGGTATACCGCTGGTAACGAACGGCTTTATCGCCAATTTGCTGATACATTCCGTCAATAGGACGGGCGTGTTGCAAAACAGTTCCCACAATAATCAGCGCATCATCCGAGAAAATGGAAGAGATATAATTCAGCCTTTTCAGACTATACGCCGTTTTATAATCTTCCATAAAACGAATAAGCGTGTACTTATCGGCCACACTTCCAAAAGCTTTTCCATGACGAAGAATATCATGAATGGTTTTTTCGGACAAAGCAAAGGATATGGATTCTATCTTTTTATCCGCATTAAAAACAAAAACCACATTTTCCATAAAATGACGGGAACTGTGCGGAAAATAAAACGACATCGGCACCTGGCGCACCATAATTTCATCATTTAGCCGGATGATCTTCAGGGTATCCTGCAAAGGCAAAACCGAAGCATGGCCGTATTGCAACAACTTTTTGAACATCTCCAGTCCTTGCGGACTAAAATATTTATAGGCTTTTGAATATTCCCCGTTCGTTATATCGATCAAAAGATTCCGCACCGTTTTCCGGTAATAATTATCATTCTTACGGTAGGTGTTCACTGCATGAAAACGGGGTTGAATCAGTTTCCTGGCTTTTACATCCCGTACATTCTCTCCGGTTAAATAAACCACCTTGACCGATTTTTTAAAAAACGGAATGGCTACGGTTTGTAACACCGCCGACAAGGAACGATCCTGATAACTTTTGCGAATATATTTATACTCAATACGCAGGACAATCTTTTCCATGGCCTTTTGTTCTGCTCCAAAAAGATAAACTTCGGTAATCCCGTCGGTTACTTCCTGCGGCGAAGAATTTCCCTGTCCTGTAAAGTAGGTATAATCCAGATTCTGCACGGCATGGCCGTTGTAAGTACACGATAAGATTATCCGCGTATTATTGTCTTTTGGATTTTTCAGTTTTTCTTCCACACGAAACCGGATTCCCGACAAAAGTTCCTGAATACGGTTGTTCAGTAAAATTCCGGCTAATACTTCTTTACCATCATCGTTCACTTTTATATTCTCACGATACGGATGGCTCAGCCAAAGGGCATAAGCCCAGTAATAATACCGCAAAGCATCTCCCAAACGGTACTGACGCTGTGCCTGGGTTCCCATCATCAGATAATCCCTGATTTTATTTTCCCGGTTAGCAAAAATCTGGCTCAGGCTTTCTGCGCGAATGTATCGCAACACATAAAAAACTTTTCTCTTTTCATACACCAGTTGTTTGGTGTTCGTTAACGAAACACTGGAATAGGTTTTAATAATCGATTCGGTATATTTTTTCAGATTCTTTCCCGCCACTTCGGTACGGTTTTCAAAGTGGCTTTCCACATGTACCGATATTTTTCCGATCAGGTCATCCAGTGCCCGCTTATTGGCCTCGTCATAATCTTCCGACTGTCCGTAGCCCCAAATATATGCTCCTGAATTTTTAATTTCATCAAACATTTTTTTCTGGGCAGTAACCATCAACGGCAACATCAACAAAAGCACTATGACTAATCCGTATGTTTTTTTGTTATTCATTCTATAGATTTTTTAATTAGAATGCCAGTCCGAGTCCTAACACCCACCGGGATCCTCTCTGATTGAAGCTATTGGATATCCAATAATCGCCAAAGAAATAAAATGTACTGATTTTCATCTGGTAACCAAATCCATACAAAGGCGTATACCGTGTTTCCTGTCCATCCAGATCCATGAATTTATCTCCTGAATAAAGATCGGGGCCCAAAGCGGAAGAGTAAGAATCATCTGACACATAAACAGGATATCCCGACTGATGATAAACACCCAGCGTGGCACTAAAAACCATGATGAACGGTTTGGGAATCACCAAGCCGGCTTTTAGATAAAAAATATTCACTTCTTCTTCAGCGAAACCATCCGTTTTGAGGGCATGAACCGATAATCCGGGATAACTGTCGGCATAAATACTTTTCACATCACTCAAATTTCCGGAAACATCATCCGTATATCCGTAAGTATAACCCAGCGCTGTCATAAAAAAGGGAGCCGACCGGTAAGTCCAGCCAACCTCCCCTCCGATCTTCAACAGTTCATATTCGTTATCCGGAAAGGTAAAAGTAGCGGAAATATATCCATTTAATTTTTTTCGTAATGAAAAAGAAACCTTTTGGTCGTGTTTCAGATTTACACTTTTATTTTTGGAAATGTATCCTCTTTTTTCCACGTGAACTTTATAATTTCCAAAGGGAAGCGAAAAATTTTCGGGAGTAATTCCGACCCGTTCTCCGTTGATATAGATTTGAGCTGCCGAAGGCAAGGTCACCACCGACAAATTATATTTCTGCTTTTGCAGGGTAAAATGCAATTGCCGGGCTTTCCGGATAATTACACTGTCTTCACGCGTCTGGTAAAGGTCTTTTTTTATGGTTAAAAGTACTTTTCGCGGAGCCATCTGCAACGTAAGTGGTGTTTTCCCTTTAAAAATGCCATTTACATAAACCGAAGCATCATCAGGAAGTGATGTAATTTGCACCGGAACATGCCGCACCATGACCAAATCCACTATTTTCTCCTGTCCTTTTGTCAAAGTAATCTCCCGGTCTTCATCGGCAAAATTGCGAAGCTCAATATGCAAATGATGTTTGCCGGTAATCACCTGTTTCTGCAGCGGTGTTTTCCCTAAATAAGAACCGTCAAGAAAAACTGAAGCACCCGGAGGAGCCGTCAGCACTCGCAAAGTTGTCAATACCGGTTTTAATCCAATGGTATAAAAAACCGTATCATAAGGAACAAGATGCACCGTAAAAGCAGTATCATAATAATGGTTGTGCGATATCCGCAACAAATAATCACCGGCATCCAATCCTTGTCGTTCACCCACCAGTTCCAGTTTTCTCCCCACATATTCTTTCCCATTAATTTGAAATGTGTAAGAAAGGGTATCCTGCGAAGTAACCACCAGATTTCCCCATTTCGGAGTAAGCCGGATGAAGATATTTTTTTCTTTGTTCCGGTCGATGTGAATGATGGTATCCAGAGGCTGGTACCTTTTGTACTGGAACATAAACTTATAACTTCCCGTACGGTAATTTTTAAAAGAACAGGGAGTCCACTTTACCAAATCAGGAAAGCCGTCAATGGTTACTTTTACCGAATCGGGCTCAGAAGCAAAATTCAGGCTTCCTTTCCCACGGTCAATACCCAATGGATCCACCGAAGTGATTTCCAGCAGGTAAACCGTTCCTTTTTCTATACGCATCGGAAAAGTGTACGAGAGTTTAATAAAACCTTCGGTAAATACATAAAGCTGACGGGTTCCTTCAGAAAGATAAACCCAATACTCTCCCTGCCGGCGTTCCACATTGCCCACCACCGGATTGGAAGCCGAAAAACGCAGATTGGGCACGTCGCTTCTCACCTTAATGATAGCACAAAGCATATCATTATCGTCATACCGCTTATACTTATTTTGAATGGCCGAAATATCATTGGGAACTTTACGAAAGGAAAGCACTTTAAACTCATTCGCCTGCAAAGCCAAAGGCAGCAACAAAAACAGAAAAAAGAGCCACGGCCCGGCATAAAAATATTTCCGGACGGGAACAGAGAACAGATGCAAAAAATGCTTTTGTAAAAATTTTATCATATAAAAAGTTTCCAGAATCTGCTTTTGAAAACCTGCAAGAACCATGCTACTTTTTATCACGGCCTGCGAAATGTGGGTTTTCAAAATGACAATAAGCCACAAAGTTAAGCTTTTCATTCAGAAATCAAAACGAAACGAAAGCCCGGATTCCAGGCGCCTGTAGGGCATTTTTAAAAAATTGTATCTTTGCCGCAAATAATAAACAACCGTTTTGGATAAACCATCCTTTTTCGAATAATCTTTTTTTATGGGAAAAAATAACTTCGCCTGTTTTTTTACAGAGAGAAAACGTATTCTTATTTTTTGGATCGGATTTTTAATTTTTCACTTCTCACTTCATGCCCAGGTCCTAAAACGGGTAAAAGTGGTTGTAAAAACACCACATACGGTAAAAGACATTGAACCGGTAAACTGCCCAAATGTTATTCCTTATGTTTACACCCGTCCGGTTTCACTCAAAGGACTTCCGGTCCATGAAAAAAAACAAAAGTTTTTCGATATGTTACTGCCATCCGTTCTTGTGGCCAAAACCAATCTGGATTATACCCGGCAGGTGGTGGAACAACTGGCACTGAAAAAAACAATGACTCCAAAAGACACACTTTTCTTAATGCCCTTGATGAAAAAATACCGCGCTAAAAATACCGCGCAACTGATTAACCGGCTCAGAACAGTACCGACAAGTATTGTACTGGCTCAGGCCGCTATTGAAAGTGGCTGGGGAAGTTCACGATTTTTCAAAGAGGGAAACAATGTTTTCGGAATGTGGTCATTCGACAGCACCGAAAACCGGATTCCGGCCTTATCACACCGCAACGGTACTAAGATTTACCTCCAAAAATTCAATAATCTTGAAGAATCAATCGATGCCTATTTTACGATGCTGAATACCCGTACCAGTTTTGCTTCTTTCCGGGCCATTCTGCAAAAAACAGACAATCCGTTCCTTCTCATTGATTCATTAAAGATCTATTCGGAACGTGGAAAGGATTATATTGATGACCTTGCCCGCATGATCCGGGTCAACCATCTTCAGAAATATGACTCCTGCCATATTGATCCGGCCTACATCATCCGGTAAGTTTTACAAAAACTGTTCAAGCTTGCCGGCTTCTTTCACACGAACTCCTTTGGGCGTATCTTCCAACACGGCTGCTTCATGGTAAAGGTCGTGTTCAAAAAAGAGAATATAGTCATTCTCCAAAGCTTCTTTATAAAAGCGTTCACGATCTTTTAACGTAAGTAAAGGACGGGTATCGTAAGACATAATCCAGGGCATAGGAATATGTGCTGCCGATGGCATTAAGTCGCCCATAAAAACCACCGTTTTTCCATCCGTATGAATGTGCGGGATAACCTGCCCGTCGGTATGCCCGGAATAAAGTTTAAATTCAATTCCCGGAATATATTCTCCTTCTTCTTCAATCAATTTCAAATGGCCGCTTTCCTGTATTGGCAAAATATTTTCTTTCAGAAAAGAGGCTTTTTCGCGCCGGTTTGGATGAGTAGCCCATTCGTACTGTTGCCGGCTTGTCCAGTAAGTAGCATTCGGAAAAGTGAGTTCAAATCCGGTTTTATCCGCATTATATTTTACACTGCCGCCACAATGATCAAAGTGCATATGGGTAATCACCATATCCGTAATTTCTTCCGGTTTTACACCGGCTTTTGCCAACGAAGATTCCAGCGTGGCATCGCCATTCAGATAATAATGACGGAGAAATTTCTCATCTTGCTTGTCTCCTATACCATTATCAATCAAAATTTTGCGGTCACCGTCTTCAATCAGCAAACAACGCATGGCCCAATTGGCCAGGTTATTTTCGTCGGCCGGATACACTTTCGACCACATTACTTTAGGTACCACACCAAACATGGCCCCGCCATCCAGTTTTAAATTTCCGGTTTCTATAGGTGTTAATTTCATGGGATTAAATTTTTTTATTTTTTATTTAAACCATGGTTCAAATGTACGATTTTCCCCTGATTTTTCTTAAAATTTTATAATCTTTTATTCGAAAAAAATTCGAGAAAATCTTTTTTGTATTTTTGTTTTTACTATGGAAACAAAAAATGATTTTACACTTTCAGGTCAGATTGTTGACCTGATCAATGAAAAAGTAATAAAAGGCCGTGTTCATGTAAAAAACGGCAAGATTCAGTCGATTGAGGAAGATGCTTCAATAACCCAGACACAAGTCATTCTTCCCGGCCTCATTGATGCCCACATCCATGTGGAAAGCTCCATGCTGATTCCTTCGGAATTTGCACGACTGGCAGTAGTGCACGGCACGGTTGCCACCGTTTCTGACCCGCACGAAGTTGCCAATGTTTTAGGTATTGACGGCGTGAAGTTCATGATTGAAAACGGGAAAAAAGTTCCGTTCAAATTTTATTTTGGGGCTCCATCATGTGTTCCTGCCACTCCTTTTGAAACGGCCGGAGCACAATTTAGCGAGAAAGAGCTGGATGAATTGCTCTCTATGGACGAGATCGCGTATCTCTCCGAAATGATGAACTTCCCCGGTGTCATCAACCGGATGCCTTCGGAAATGAAGAAAATCGAAATTGCCCGCAAGTACCATAAACCGGTGGACGGACATGCTCCAGGGATCAAAGGAGAAGATGCCCAAAAATATGCTTCTGCAGGAATCAGCACCGATCATGAGTGCTCTACCATGGAAGAAGCTTTGGAAAAGATAAAATACGGAATGAAAATTCAGATCAGAGAAGGAAGTGCCGCCAAAAACTTTGAAGCTCTGATTGACTTAATGAAAGATCATGCCGACAAAGTGCTTTTCTGTTCAGACGACCGGCATCCCAATGATCTGGCGGCCGGACATATTAACGACCTGGTAAAACGGGCTATTGCCAAAGGACATGATCCGTTAAAAGTTTTGAAAAGTGCCATTCTTAACCCGGTGGTCCATTATAAAATGGATGTAGGCCTGTTACGCGAAGGCGACCCGGCCGATATGATTGTGGTGGATAACCTGGAAGATTTCAGTGTTCTGGCCACATACATCAACGGAGAAAAAGTAGCAGAAAACGGACTCCCGCTCATTTCTTCCGTAATCGAACAAATGCCCAATAATTTTCATGCCGAAACCATTACTCTGGAAGATATCCGGGTAGAAGACAAAGGAGGAGACATCAAAGTCATTGTTTCATACGATGGAGAGCTTATTACCGGAACAGCCCACGCCCGGCCAAAAGTTGTCCAGGGCAACCTGGTAAGCGATACGGAAAACGACATCCTGAAAATGGTTGTTTTAAACCGTTATGAGAAAGCAAAACCGGCCGTAGGTTTCATTAAAAACATCGGACTCAAAGAGGGCGCTTTTGCTTCGAGTGTAGCCCACGACAGCCACAATATTCTTGCGGTAGGCACCAGTGACGAAGCCATTGTTCAGGCGGTGAATGCCATCGTCAAGAGTAAAGGCGGTGTAGTTGTAGTAAAAGATGGTGAAGAACATACTTTGTCCCTGCCGGTGGCCGGACTCATGTCGGTTGAAAATGGTTACCAGGTAGCCAGCCGGTATGAAACACTGGATAAAATGTTACATGATATGGGAGCTACATTACGTGCACCTTTCATGACACTTTCGTTCATGGCTTTGTTGGTAATTCCGGAATTGAAGCTGAGCGACAAAGGTTTATTTGACGGTAAAACGTTTAGTTTTACCTCTCTTTATGACTAACGTACAGGGCATGTTACGTGGCTCATTTTACTGTTTAATTTTTCAATTTACCAATATATTTAACCAACGACTAATCACTTTATCTTCAATCACTTGAACCATGAAACATAAGGTGATGTTATACCAATTGTATTTTAAACCGCGTAAAAGTGCATTTTAAAATTTATCCCATTTAAAACGGGAATAAATGCCGATACTAAATCAAAAAGTGCTTTGATTTAGTATCGGTAAAATTTTCGTATAAGCCCAAATTCAAAAAAATTTTAACCCCGCCACAGGCGGGGTATTTAAAAAATCACCAAACAGCCTATTGATCCCGTACACACCGGACACTATAACCGTTCGCCTTATCGTAGAAGTAGCGGGCTACTCCGCCGTAAGCACCGTCCAGATAACGGCGCCATGCGCGTAGTGAATCACTTGCTGTAGCCGACCACCAGTAACCGCCGTTACCCAAATCGCCAAAATATCCACCTTCGTTGCGGTTCCCCCCCGGAAGCGCCGAAAACCCAACAGCATTGGTACCGTTGCCATCGTACTCCCAGCCACTTGTGCTTTTGAGCTTTTTGCCTTCATCGGTGCCACGGAAATTCCAATTACTGACATCACTTTGGCTCATGCCAAGATACATCTCCAGGGTTTTCCATTCATCATCGCTGGGCAAGTGCCAGCCGCTGGGGCAGGCATTTTGGGCAGCAGTCCAGTTGTACAATACTCCATAGGTTTTATAATTCGTTGAGTCCTTTGCTTCCAATACACTATCTCCTTGATAACCATAAACATAATAATAGGCAGAATCTTCAGAACCCTGCGAAGACGGGCTTACACTTGGTAAATATTTCAGGTTTTCGGCCATCCATTCCTGGTTCCCTATTTTTACCGTTTTGTAGGTTTGGCCATCACGGGAGTCGGTGAATGTACCGGTAGAATAGACGGTGTATTTTTCAGTTTTCGTATTTGTACCATATTTATTTGTTGCGGTAAGGATTACCATGTAGGCGCCAACCTGAGTGTATGTGTGGGTCGGGTTCTGCAGGGTACTGGTATCCCCATCGCCAAAATCCCAATGCCAGCTCGTGGGGGTATTGGAAGAGTGGTCCGTGAAAGTAACCGTTACGGGGGCCGTACTACCTGCAGGGCTTGCTGTAAAATTAGCAACGGGAGCATCGACAACAACGATTGAATCGGTTTTTATAGTACCTGAACCATAGCTGTTGATAGCAGTTAACGTTACCCGATAAGTCCCGGCCTGGGTGTATGTGTGAGTCGGATTCTGCAGGGTACTTTTACCTCCATCTCCAAAATCCCAATGCCAGAATACAGGGGTGTTTGAAGAGTGGTCCGTGAAAGTAACCGTTAAGGGGGCTTTTCCAGTTGTGGTACTTGCTGTAAAGTTAGCAACAGGGGCATGGTCACTGTCCCTGACACACCGGACACTATAACCGGCCGTCTTCCCGTGTAAGTCGCGATCTATCCCGCTTTTACCGGCGTCCAGGTAACGGTACCATACGTATCCCGAACCACCTACCGTAGCCGACCACCAGTAACCGCCGTTACCCAAATCGCCAAAATATCCACCGCCGAAGCAGTCCCCCCCCGGAAGCGCCGAAAAGCCAACAGCATCGGTACCGTTGCCATCGTTTTGCCAGCCACTGGTACTTTTGAGCTTTTTGCCTTCATCGGTGCCACGGAAATTCCAATTATCAGCATCTTTTTGGCTCATGCCAAGATACATTTCCAGGATTTTCCATTCATCATCGCTGGGCAAGTGCCAGCCGCTGGGACAGGCATTTTGGGCAGCAGTCCAGTTATACAATACACCATAGGTTTTATAATTTGTTGTGTCCTTTGCTTCCGATACATTGGTTCCCTGATAACCATAAACATAATAATAGGCAGAATCTTCAGAAACCTGCGAAGACGGACTTACACTCGGTAAGTATTTCAGGTTTTCGGCCATCCATTCCTGGTTCCCTATTTTTACCGTTTTGTAGGTTTGACCATCACGGGAATCGGTGAAAGTACCAATCGAATAGACGGTTATGCATTTTTCAGCTTTCGTATTTGTAGCATATTTATTTGTCGCAGTAAGGGTTACCGTATAGTTTCCAACCTGAGTGTATGTGTGGGTCGGGTTCTGCAGGGTACTGGTATCTCCATCGCCAAAATCCCAATACCAACTCGTGGGGGTATGGATAGATTGGTCCGTGAAAGTAACCGTTAAGGGAGCGTCACCACTTGTTGGACTTGCTGTAAAGTTAGCAACAGGAACATCACCAACAATAATTGAATCGGCTTCTAAGTAAGTATTAGAACCATAGCTGTTGGTAGCGGTTAACGCCACATGATAAACCCCGACCTGAGTGTATGTGTGGGTCGGGTTCTGCAGGGTACTGGTATCTCCATCGCCAAAATCCCAATGCCAGCTCGTAGGGGTATGGGTAGATTGGTCCGTGAAAGTAACTGTTAAGGGGGCGTCACCACTTGTTTGGCTCACTGTAAAGCTGGCAACGGGTGCATAACCAACAACAATTGAATCGGTTTTTATAGTACCTGAACCATAGCTATTGGTAGCGGTTAAGGTTACCCGATAAGTCCCGGCCTGGGTGTATGTGTGACTCGGGTTCTGCAGTATACCTGTATGTCCATCGCCAAAATCCCAATGCCAGAACACAGGGGTGTTTGAAGAGTGGTCGGTGAAAGTAACCGTTAAGGGGGCTTTACCTCTTGTGGTACTTGCTGTAAAGTTAGCAACGGGGGCATGGTCACTGTCCCTGACACACCGGACACTATAACCGGGCGCCTTATTGCTGAAGTTGCGGAATACTCCGCTAAAACCGGAGGCCAGGTAACGGTACCATACGTATCCCGAGCCATTTGTCGTAGCCGACCACCAGCCACCGCCTTGACCCAAAGCGCCAAAACTTCCACTGCCGTAGCGCTTCCCCCCCGGAAGCGCCGAAAAGCCAGCAACATCGGTACCGTTGCCATCGTACTTCCAACCACTTGTGCTTCTCAGCTTTATACCTTCATCGGTGCCACGGAAATTCCAATCATCAGCATCTTTTTGGCTCATGCCAAGATACATTTCCAGGATTTTCCATTCATCATCGCTGGACAAGTGCCAGCCGCTGGGGCAGGCATTTTTGGCAGCAGTCCAGTTATACAATACTCCATAGGTTTTATAATTCGTTGTGGCCTTCGCTTCCGATACATTGGTCCCCTGATAATCATAAACATAATAATAGGCAGAATCTTCAGAACCCTGCGAAGGTGAGCTTACACTTGGTAAATATTTCAGGTTCTCGGCCATCCATTCCTGGTTCCCTATTTTTACCGTTTTGTAGGTTTGACCATCACGGGAATCGGTGAAAGTACCGGTCAATAAGGTATCGTGTTTTAAAACAAAACTTATTGTTCCCGAACCGGAAACTTTAATTGTAATTGGAGATGCATAATATTGATTTTTATATACGGAAAACCGAAGACTGTCTCCCAACTTAAAACTAAAATCGCTTGTGGATGTTTGTTTTGTGTCTTTAAATCCATAGGGCAGCGGGGCCGCATTTCGAATATCCATGGTTACAACAGAAGCCCCCTCTTTTCTTAACCCTGCGCCTTTAAAAGTCTGAATACCTAAATCCGATTTTATTTCAACCAGGTATAATCCGGGGGACCCAAAATGAAAGTTGATCAGGCTATTTCTGTTTAACCTTACATTGCTGGCAGCATATACCCTTTGTCCCTGCATATTATAAACAAAGATGTTTAATGATGAAAAATCGTTTATATTACAGGCAAGGCTCAATAATCCGGGGGTATTAATATACGTGGAAAAGGCTGATGATTCTTTTAAGTTGTGTATTCCCGTGGCACCCCAAAAGGCCTGTTTTGTTAAATTGATATTGTAATCGGGTAAATCCGGAAGGTTTTTGAATAAAAGTCGGGTATTGTTGGTTAAATTTTCCACAAGAATGGAATCAAGGGAAGTGTTCTGATTATCTATTTTTCCATTAATGGTATAAATGACATCTTGCGAATACAGTGCATTAAATGAAAAAAGAATTAATAGGATTAGTAAAAAATTTTTCATGATACAAGGTTCTGTTATAAAGATTAATCTGAATTATTCTATTCATAGTATAATATTGTAATTCGTTCATATGAATGGTTTTACATATATACAACATATAAACTACAAATTTAAAAATTGCAAATTAGCAAAAAAAAATATCTATTTAAACTTAACCACTAATATTTTTGCATTATTTAAGAGTTAACTTCATTATACATTGTATATCAGTTTCTCTCTGCCGGCGAAGTGATTCCCTTAATGGCCCTGCGGGCTGTTTTGGCCCCAGCAAAGCCAGCCGCTTCAAATCCCGGTATTTTAAGCGGTTGGCTTTTGTCCTGACATCCTTTACAACCGGTAAACATAGTTTCGACAATGACCAGCGAGTAGTAATTAATTTGGAACCCCACAATCGCCAAACAGCCTATTGATCCCGTACACACCGGACACTAAAACCGGACGCCTTATGGTCGCTATAGCGGCTTATTTCGCTGAAACCGGAGTCCAGGCAACGGCACCATGCATTTAGTGAGTCACTCGCCGTAACCGACCACCAGTAACCGCCATTACCCAAATCGTAGAAATATACCCTATTGCTGCGGCACCCCCCCGGAAGCGCCGAAAAGCCAACAGCATTGGTACCGTTGCCATAGTCCCAGCCACTTGTGCTTTTGAGCTTTTTGCCTTCATCGGTGCCACGGAAAATACCATCATCATCAGCATCTCTTTGGCTCATGCCAAGATTCATCTCCAGGGTTTTCCATTCATCATCGCTGGGCAAGTGCCAGCCGCTGGGGCAGGCATTTTTGGCAGCAGTCCAGTTGTACAATACACCATAGGTTTTATAATTCGTTGAGTCCTTCGCTTCCGATACACTGTCCCCCTGATAACCATAAACATAATAATAAGGATTGACAGAAGAACTATCAGAAGGCGGGTTTACACTTGGCAAATATTTCAGGTTTTCGGCCATCCATTCCTGGTTCCCTATTTTTACCGTTTTGTAGGTTTGGCCATCACGGGAATCGGTAAATGTACCGGTAGAATAGACTATGCATTTTTCAGTTTTCGTATCTGTACCATATTTATTTGTTGCGGTAAGGGTTACCGTGTAGACTCCAACCTGAGTGTATGTGTGGGTCGGGTTCCGCAGGGTACTGCTATCTCCATCGCCAAAATCCCAATGCCAGCTCGTAGGGGTATGGAGAGAGTGGTTCGTGAAAGTAACCGTTAAGGGGGCTGTACCACCTGTAGGGCTTGCTGTAAATCTAGCAATGGGAATATCTCCAACAACGATTGAATCGGTTTTTATAGCACCTGAACCATAGCTGTTGGTAACGGTTAAGGTTACCCGATAAGTCCCAGCATAGACATATGTGTGAGTCGGGTTCTGCAGGGTACTGGTATATCCATCGCCAAAATCCCAATGCCAGAATACAGGGGTGTTTGAAGAGTGGTCGGTGAAAGTAACCGTTAAGGGGACTTTACCACTTGTGGTACTTGCTGTAAAGTTAGCAACGGGGGCATGGTCACTGTCCCTGACACACCGGACACTATATCCGGTCGCCTTACCATTGGCGTTGTGGCCTACTCCGCTGAAACCGGAGCTTAGGTAACGGTACCATGCGTGTCTTGGGAGACATACCGTAGCCGACCACCAGTAACCGCCGTTACCCAAATCGCCAAAATCTCCACCGCCGTCGCAGTACCCCCCCGGAAGCGCCGAAAAGCCAACAGCATCGGTACCGTTGCCATCGTTTTGCCAGCCACTTGTGCTTTTTAGCTTTTTGCCTTCATCTGTGCCATGGACATCACTACTATCGGCAGCACTTTGGCTCATGCCAAGATACATCTCCAGGATTTTCCATTCATCATCGCTGGGCAAGTGCCAGCCGCTGGGACAGGCATTTTTGGCAGCAGTCCAGTTGTACAATACACCATAAGTTTTATAATTTGTTGTATCCTTCGCTTCCGATACACTGTCCCCCCGATAACCATAAACATAATAATAGGCAGAATCTTTAGAACCCTGCGAAGGCGGGCTTACACTTGGCATATATTTCAGGTTTTCGGCCATCCATTCCTGGTTCCCTATTTTTACCGTTTTGTAGGTTTGACCATCACGGGAATCGGTGAAAGTACCGGTCAATAAGGTATCGTGTTTTAAAACAAAACTTATTGTTCCCGAACCGGAAACTTTAATTGTAATTGGAGATGCATAATATTGATTTTTATAAACGGAAAACCGAAGACTGTCTCCCAACTTAAAACTAAAATCGCTTGTGGATGTTTGTTTTGTGTCTTTAAATCCATTGGACAGCGGGGTCGCATTTTGAATACTCATGGTTACAGCAGAAGTCCCCTCTTTTTTTAACCCTGCGCCTTTAAAAGTCTGAATACCTAAATCCGATTTTATTTCAACCAGGTATAATCCGGGGGACCCAAAATGAAAGTTGATCAGGCTATTTCTGTTTAACCTTACATTGCTGGCAGCATATACCCTTTGTCCCTGCATATTATAAACAAAGATGTTTAATGATGAAAAATCGTTTATATTACAGGCAAGGCTCAATAATCCGGGGGTATTAATATACGTGGAAAAGGCTGATGATTCTTTTAAGTTGTGTATTCCCGTGGCACCCCAAAAGGCCTGTTTTGTTAAATTGATATTGTAATCGGGTAAATCCGGAAGGTTTTTGAATAAAAGTCGGGTATTGTTGGTTAAATTTTCCACAAGAATGGAATCAAGGGAAGTGTTCTGATTATCTATTTTTCCATTAATGGTATAAATGACATCTTGCGAATACAGTGCATTAAATGAAAAAAGAATTAATAGGATTAGTAAAAAATTTTTCATGATACAAGGTTCTGTTATAAAGATTAATCTGAATTATTCTATTCATAGTATAATATTGTAATTCGTTCATATGAATGGCTTTACATATATACAACATATAAACTACAAATTTAAAAATTGCAAATTAGCAAAAAAAAATATCTATTTAAACTTAACCACTAATATTTTTGCATTATTTAAGAATTAACTTCATTATACATTGTATATCAGTTTTTTATTTTTTATTTTACCTTTTTCTGTGTACTGACCAATATTTAAGCTCTTTTGGTTTTTATTTCGGCTTATGAGTCAGAAAAAACCAAATGTACTTAAATGTGCATAAACTTTCATTCTGTTATTAACTCCTAAAAAAACAATTGATTATGAAAAGTAGCCGAACAGCCACTCTTTTTTTATATCTGATTCTTTCTTATTTAGACCCAGTATAAAAACATAGATATAGCTAACATATATACATATTTATTTCTTTGTAAAAAAATTATTCTATTTTTGCAGAAAAATATCATCATTATGGCAAACTTTGAAATTAACATCGAGAAACTGGAAATGGCAGCCGGGAAATTAAGAGCCATTTCTCACCCATTACGCATTGCTATTCTGGAATTACTGGCTCAAGGCAAGCCTTTGAGTGTTACTGAGATTTATAAAACGTTAAAAATAGAACAAGCAACGGCTTCACACCATCTCAATATTTTGAAAAATAAAAATGTTCTGGTTTCAAAACGCGACGGAAAAAAGATTTTTTATTCACTCCGGAGCAACACGTTAATGGAAATTATCGAATGCATCAACCGGTGTAACGAAGAATAATAGTCTTCCACAAAATCAGAATTTCCACGTTTCATTCATATCCCAGTTAGCACGTAACTGGATGGTCTTACCAAAGTAAATTACTTTTTCGGGAAGTTTTTTCTGAAGATAATTGCCCGGATCCCATTTTTTATTTCCATTGGTGTCAAAAATAATCTTGAACCGGTATTTTCCGGGATTCATCCGGACAAAATGCAAGGTTGTAGGAGACGCAAAATACCTTACAGCAATCAGATTTCCTTTGGCGTCCAGCAGCTTAAAAATATAATGTCCGGTTTGTTTGGGCTGAACCTTTACATTTATCTCTCCGTAATCTTTCAAGGGTTTTGCCCTTAAAACAATGACAATCTTTTTATTATAAAAACCATTCCAGTCGATTACCGATGAGTCGGGAATAATCAGCTTATAGGAACTCTCATCTTTTATTTTCATCGGAAAATATACTTTCCGGTGCAAATCGTCGAGAAAAGAGTAAGCCGGATGCCAGACAGAATCTTTATTTTGAACCAGCAAAATAGAATCGTCAATAATCTTTTCAACAGGTTGACCAAAAGTAAGTACCAGTTTTTCGCCGGGTTTTATATTTCCATCATGATTGGCCTTCCATGACAAATACACCACTTTTTTCTTGTGATGTTTTCGTTTTCTTCCTGTAAGCCCCCGGCGCGGAACAACCCGCAAACTTTTATTCTCAAGTGTATCTTTCCCGTTCATCACCAAAAGGTCCAGCGTATCCGGATGAGGAATACGTAAATACCAAAAAAGCGTATCGCGGTTTTTGGTCCATTCGCTCCGGTACCAAACATTTTCCGGATGATAATGAAGGGAATGAATCGTAATATTCTTTGCCGGAATCCGAAAAACAAACCGGATGGTGTTGAGCCGGGCCAAAGAAATTTCTTCTATCTGCTGCACCTTCGGAGTTTCTTTAAAAAGATACAGCTGATACGGCGTCAGCTTACTATTAGCCAATGAATCAGCAACTTTCCATAAAGAATCGGAAATCATTTGAGCAGAATCAGAAGGCAGTCCTTTAGTCAGCGAATCCAGCAAAACCGTATCGATATGTGGTTTCGGACGGTATTGCGGGGTAACCAATGAATCAAGAAAAGCAATATCTTCTCCCGGCTGATCGTAGGTCAGACTATAGTTCTGATCTTTCAGGGCAAAAATCAAATACGATGTATCGGCCAGTCCGTTAAAAAAGAATTTTCCGTTTTTATCGGTTTTACTCAAATAATAAGGCTTAACCCGTAACGGCAAACTATCAAAAGGAACGGTATCATTATCATTTTTGTACAACATGACAAAAACGCCGTCCACCGGTTTCAGATCACGGGCATCAACTACTTTTCCCCGCAGGCTTAACGAATCGATTTTTTTACCCGTTGAAAAAACGTAGGTGAAATTGTGTAAAGGATTTCCTTCATCCACATCCTGAATGGCATCACCAAAAAATACGGAATAAGTCGTATTGGGCTTAAGCGGCTCATTAAAACGGACAATCAAAGTTTTTTTCCGTATCCGAAAATCAGGCGGCTTTAGCATGGGAGGCGAAACAAGCAACTGTTTGCCAATTTCTTTCAGCTGTACATATTCATCAAAAGTCAGGCTGAATTTATTTCCTGTAAAACCCGTACTGTGGTTAGGAGGAACCGCTTCCACAATTTTAGGCGGAGTAACATCCTTTGGGCCTCCTGTTGGGGCCATTACGTTGGCACAACGGAACAAAGCTGCAACCATCAAAACCACCAACGAAAACAACAGTACTTTCCGGAAAAAACTCTGTAATTTCATCAGGACAAAGATGCAAAAAATAAACCATTCACCGTGGCAAAGCCCGATAAATTATACCCACTACATTTGAAAATGTAGTGGATACATTTCGGTTTACACCGCTGTTAGATCAAACATTATTCGTTTGAAACGGTATGCAAAGTCACATCGAATCCCAGCACAGTATTCGGAGGTATTATGCCCGCGCCGCTTTCTCCATACGCAGCAGCCGAGGGAATCAGCAAGGTTATTTTTCCACCTTCGCCAATAAGCGGCAATCCTTCTTGCCATCCGTCAATCACTTCCGGTAAGGTAAACGAAACATCTGTTCCCTGATCAAAAATCCGGTCATCCATAAAATAACCCGTATAATCGACAGTACAGGTTGAACTCATATCCGGATGGACTGACGAACCACTGTCTTCAATTACATAATAAAGTCCGGACTCTGTAAACTCACCATTCAATTGATGAGAAGCTACGTAATCCAGAATCAGTTCGTGATCTTTTTCTGCCTGATCATCACTCTTGGAACAGCCGGTCATGGAAAATAAAACCAAAGCCATAAACATACCCAAAGCGGGTAAAACCATTTTTTTCATTTGTTTAAAATTTAGAAATTACTACTTACAAGGTAATCACAAAGTAGCACACCCAGTAATACGAGACAACCACTTTGCTTTTACTTCCTTTTCCCTGTCCACAAAGAGTGTCAAAAATACAAAAAAACTGGTCAGGCAAACCGATTTAACATTTTTTCAACTAATTTAGGCAATACTTTTCCTGCTTTTTCACGGATCACTTCAAGTTTTGGCACCCCGTGTACCGGAAAAGCCTGCGGATCCACATAAAATTTGGGCACATCCCTTTCGACATATCGAATCAATCCGGCAGCCGGATAAACCACCAGCGAAGTTCCAATCACCAAAAAAATATCCGCAGTTTTTGCTATTTGTACCGCTTGATCAAACAGGGGAACCGGCTCGCCAAACCAAACAATATGCGGTCTGAGCTGGGAACCTTTTTCGCAGGTATCTCCCATTTTCAGCTCCCAATGGTCGAGTTCATAGACCAAATCCGGATCTACTGTGCTACGGGCTTTTTTCAATTCGCCATGCAGATGAAGAACATGTGACGAACCGGCCCGCTCATGCAGATCATCCACATTCTGGGTAATAATCTGTACATCAAATTTTTCTTCTAACCGCACCAAGGCACGATGTCCGGCATTGGGTTCCACTTCAAACAATTGTTTCCGGCGCTGGTTATAAAATTCCAGTACCACTTCCGGATGTTTTTCCCAGGCTTCCGGCGAAGCCACTTCCTCAATCCGGTAATTATTCCACAAGCCGTTACTATCCCGAAAAGTACGGATCCCGCTTTCGGCACTCATCCCGGCACCGGTTAAAACCACCAAGCATTTCATAGGCTTTTGTTTTTTGAAGTCAAGATACAAAAAAAGCGTTTCCCAAAAGGAAACGCTTTTAAATCAGAGTTATGAATACTCTTTTAGAACAGTTTCATATCATCATAAACCTTCATCACGTCTTTCACGTGTTGCGAAGAAGCGTGCAACAGAGCCAATTCTTCGTCATTCAGTTCAATTTCAATGATTTCTTCAATTCCATTACGTCCCAGTTTCACCGGTGAACCCAGATAGACATCTTTTTCGCCCCATTGTCCGTCAAGACGCACACAGCAGGGGAAGATATGGTTCTGGTTCAGGATAACTGACTCTACCATCTGTGCAGCAGAAGCACCCGGAGCATACCAGGCAGAAGTACCCAACAGGTTTACAATTTCGCCACCACCTTTTTTGGTCCGTTCAACAATGGCATCCAAACGTTCTTTAGGAATCAGCTCAGTAACCGGAATACCGGAAACCGTGGTGTAACGCGGCAATGGAACCATGGTATCACCATGACCACCCAGCAGCAAAGCCTGAATATCCATTGGAGAAACATTCAGTTCAGTGGCAATGAAAGCACGATAGCGGGCAGTATCCAATACGCCAGCCTGACCAAATACTTTGCTGGCATCTTTTCCGGAAGCCATATGAGCAGCATAAGTCATTACGTCCAAAGGATTGGAAACCACAATAATAATAGCATCCGGCGAAGCGGCCATTACATTATCGGTAACCGATTTTACAATTTTGGCATTAGTGGAAATCAAATCATCACGTGACATTCCGGGTTTACGCGGAATACCCGATGTAATCACCACAACATCCGATCCTTCAGTTTTAGAATAATCATTGGTAGAACCAATTACACGTGTATCAAAATGATTAATAGCAGAACTTTCCCATATATCAAGGGCTTTGCCTTCGGCCAGTCCTTCTTTAATATCAACGATCACCACTTCATCGAGAAAATTCTTTTGGGCTAAAACATCAGCACAGGTAGCACCCACGGCGCCTGCACCTACTACAGTTACTTTTTTCATGACTTTATTTTTTAAATGAACTCGCTTAAATTTTCATCCAAAATTACAAATTCTCCAAAGAAAATGATTCTTAAAAAATGATAAATCTCTGTTTGACTGTGAATTTATAGCGCATCTAAATTAACCCGGCCTCTCCCGGTAAAAAGCAAGACATCCCTCACCCACACGAACAAGCGTCCGGTTTTTACCGAACATTCTCATTCTGTTTATAAAGGTAAAACAAGAATTGTTTATCTCAGAAAAGGCGGGGACCGACCGGCTTAAAAACTAATCCGATTTGTTTCCGAAAAGTTTTTGGATAGCCGCCATGTTTCGCTCATTCAAAATATTTTTTCCGGCCGGGGAATACAGGTAATCAATCAGGTCTTTATAATGTTCCACCACCCGGTTTCGCACCATTTTCATGGTAGAGTTCAGCATACGGTTTTCTTCGGTAAACGGTTCATCCATGATTCCCACAGCTGCCGGCAACCACCGTCCCGGAAACATGTTTTCATATTTTCCGCCGGGCAAAAACTGATCGATGTCTGTTTTTATCAATTCCAGCATAATCTTGTCATAATCCGCATTCTCTCTCGTCAGATCCAACTCTTTTAATGCGGCTTTGAGTGCCGGCATATTCGGATAGATCAATCCGATGGTATAGGCATTCTGATTGTTATACAACATGCATTGTTCGATGTAACGCGACTGCTCAACAAGGGCTTCTTCAATACCTTCGGGGCTGTATTTTTCGCCATCATTACCAATCAGCAGGCTTTTAAACCGTCCGAGCACATACAAAAATCCATCCTTGTCCATATAACCCATATCTCCGGTATGGAGCCATCCTTCTTTGATGGTTTCTGCAGTAGCCGTTTCATTTTTCCAATATCCCTTCATGACATTTTCGCCACGGATAACAATTTCGCCTTTTTCGCCAACCGGTAATTCTTTTCCGTTATCATCACAAATCTTCAGCTCCAGATTTTTCACCAAATAACCGGACGAACCCAGTTTATGCTTATCCGGACTATTGGATGAAATAACCGGAGACGCTTCAGAAAGTCCATATCCCTGATAAACAGGAATTCCGATGGCATAGAAAAACCGCTGCAAATCGATATCGAGCAAGGCACCCCCACCGATAAAAAAGCGGAGACGTCCGCCAAAACCTTCGCGAATTTTACTGAACAAAATTTTGTCGTATAACTGCACCAAGGGTTTCAGCACTTTTCGCCAGCCTTTTCCTTTGTCCCAACCAATTCCATTATAGGTATAAGCCACTTTCATGGCCTGCTGAAACAGCTTTTCGGTCACTTTTCCTTTAGCCCGGATGCCCGCTTCAATATTTTTCCGGAAATTTTTTGACAGGGCCGGAACGCTCAAAAGAAAAGTAGGCTTAATTTCTTTGATGTTTTTAGGAATATTCCGCAGTGTTTCCATCGGGGTTTTCCCCAATTCAACCACCGCCATGGAAGCCCCCTGACGAATTAGCGTATAAAGGCCTACCGTATGTGCAAACGAATGATCCCAGGGCAATATCAACAGGGTCACAAAATCTTCCGTAACCGTCATCAACGAATTGGCTTGTTCCACATTGGCCGTATAATTGCGGTGGGTCAGCATAATTCCTTTCGGATCGGCTGTAGTACCGGAAGTATAACTGATGTTGGCCAAGTCACCGGGTTGTATTGATTTCCAGCGTGTCTCCAGTTCAGCTCTCCATTCCGGAAAGATTTTCTTTCCGTTATCATACACATCCTGATAACTCTTCTCGTTGCCGGAAAGCGTATTGGCACGACCTATCACAATGAAAGTTTGGGCTTTAGGAATATCGTCCCGGATATTTCTCACCTTGTCAGCCTGCCGTTCACTACAAATCACCCAACGGCATTCAGCATGTTTTATCCTGAACGACAGCTCTTTGGGCTCATTAATTTTTACAGAAAGGGGAATATTTACCGCTCCCAGATAAAGAATAGCCAGTTCTGCAACCAGCCACTCGCTGCGTCCTTCCGAAAGCATCGCCACACGGTCACCTTTTTCCACCCCGATTGCCGACAATCCTGCCGCAAGATGGTATACCTGTTCCTGAATCTGGCGAAAAGTAATTCCTTTGTACTCTCCATTTTCTTTTTCCCAAACCAAAACATTATCGGGATATTTTTTTACGCTTTCTTCAAATAAAAAAGGGATTGTCATTCGCTTTTGTTTTTAATTGGAAATTTTAGCGGGCAAAATACTAAGATTTTTTGAAACAGGAACACTCCTTTCATCATCGGCATAAACTTTTGAATTACAGATAAAAAAAACAGCCCCGAGAAATCTCAGGGCTGTTTTTTATTTCGGAACCGGACTTTGCCGGAACCTGTAACTACTGATTCTGGGCATCCATAACGGCGACCATAATCATATTTACAATTTCATTGACGCCACTACCCATTTGCAAAACGTGAACCGGTTTGTTCATTCCGTTCAAAATGGGGCCGATAATTTCAAATCCGGCGGCTTTATTCAACAATTTGTACGCAATATTAGCCGAAGAAAGATCGGGGAAGATGAGCGTATTCACCCGTTTACCCAAAATCTTAGCAAAGGAGAAACTTTCTTTCATCAGTTCCTGATCCAAGGCAATATTGGCCTGAATTTCACCATCCACCATTAACTCCGGATTTTTCTCATGCAAAATACTTACGGCCTGACGCACTTTCACGGGTTCCGAAGCATCCACCGAGCCAAAATTAGAGTACGAAAGCATGGCGATGTTAGGCTCCATACCAAAACGTTTTACCACTTCGGCTGTTTGCAGGGTAATTTCAACCAGATCGTCTGCCGAAGGCTGTTTGTTTACCGTACAATCGCTCAGGAACAACGGACCTTCTTTGGTTATCACAATATAGATACCACTTACAATTTGTACACCTTCTTTAATTCCGATAACATGAAGGGCCGGCCGGATAGTATCCGGATAATTCCGGTTAATTCCGGACAAAACCGCATCTGCTTCTCCGTTCTCAACCAACATGGAGCTGTAGTAACTGTCTAATTTCATGTACTCTTTGGCAGCCAGAAGGGTCATGCCGCGGCGTTTTCTCTTTTCGAAAAGCTGCCGGACATAGTCTTTCATCTTTTCTTTGTTTTCCGGTGCTTTCGGATCGATAATCCGTACATCGTTCAGTTCCAGTTCGTGTTCGGCAATAATCTTTTTGATTTTTCTTTCACTTCCCATCAAAACCGGCTCAGCCAATTTTTCGTTGACCACGATTTCTGCAGCTTTCAGCACTTTGTAATGCTCGGCATCTGCCAACAACACCCGTTTAGGATCTTTCCGGCAGGTAGCTTTCATTTGCCGTTTCAGCGGATTGGTCAATCCCATCCGTTTCCGCAGTTCTTCTTTGTATTTTTCCCAATCTTCAATGGAGCGACGAGCTACACCCGACTCCATAGCCGCCAATGCAACAGCAGGGGCTACCGTTTCGATCAAACGCGGGTCGGTCGGTTTAGGGATAAGGTAATCCGGACCGAATTTAAGGTTATTGGTTCCAAAAGCAATATTTACTTCTTCCGGTACAGGCTCGCGAGCCAGTCCGGCCAGTGCTTTTGCAGCCGCCAGTTTCATCTCATCATTGATCTTGGAAGCCCTGACATCCAAAGCACCACGGAAAATAAACGGAAATCCCAACACATTATTAATTTGATTGGGATAATCGGAACGTCCGGTAGCCATGATAACGTCATCGCGGGTTTTGGTAGCCAAATCGTAAGAAATTTCAGGAACCGGATTGGCCAGCGCAAAAACAATCGGGTTATCCGCCATGGAAAGAAGCATTTCCGGAGATAACAAATCGGCTACAGAAAGTCCGAGAAACATATCGGCCCCTTTAATCGCTTCTTCCAGGGTATGTACCGGCAAGTCGGTAGCAAATTGTTTTTTAATCTCGTTCAAATCCGTCCGGTCTTTGTGAATAACACCGTGGCTATCGACCAAAACGATATTTTTAGGATTGGCTCCCAGCTTGATATATAAACGGGTACAGGAAACGGCTGCTGCCCCGGCTCCACTCACTACGATTTTTATATCTTCAATTTTTTTACCGATGAGATCCAGCGCATTCAGAAGGCCTGCTGATGAAATAATAGCGGTTCCGTGTTGATCATCGTGCATCAACGGAATATCCAGCTCTTCTTTTAGCCGGTCTTCAATATAAAAACACTCGGGGGCTTTGATATCTTCAAGGTTGATCCCTCCGAAAGTCGGAGCAATCGCTTTTACCGCTTCGATCAATTTGTCGGGATCCTTTTCATTGATCTCGATATCAAAGACATCCACATCGGCAAAGACTTTAAATAACAATCCTTTACCTTCCATAACCGGTTTTCCGGCCAACGGACCGATATCACCCAGTCCTAAAACAGCCGTACCGTTTGAAATCACTGCCACCAAATTGCCTTTGGCAGTGTATTTGTAAACATCTTCAGGGTTCTTTTTGATGGCCAGACACGGATCGGCCACACCAGGAGTATAAGCCAAAGATAAATCTCTTTGCGTTGAATAGGGTTTGGTGGGAATCACTTCAATTTTCCCGGGGCGCCCTAATGCATGATAATTGAAAGCATCCTTTCGAAATAATTTGTCCATTTTTTTTATTTTTATGACCTCACAAAAGTACAATTATTTAATATCTAATGGGCTTTTATAGAAAAAATATTGTTAATTTATAAACAATAAAACTACCATCATAAGAAACTATTATTGTGAACCTTACAAAAAGAAAGAATTATAGAAACTGGATTATTATCGGAGGTACGGGAAGAAATGTCGGAAAAACCACACTGACAGAGAAACTGATTAAAAAATTCAGCCAAACCATTGCGGTAACTGCAGTAAAAATTTCCAATATCCGGCCGGAAAATGAAAATTTTCACGGACATGATGTACATCTTTTCAATTCAAAAATCCGGATGGAGAAAGAAACCCGGATAAACGGGAACAAAGACACCATGCGTTTTTTAACCGCCGGAGCCCAAACTTCATGGTTTATTCAGACAAAAGATGAATTTTTGGACGAAACTTTTCCGGAGATGGAAAAAATTCTGGGCTCTGCATCCTGGATTATTTGTGAATCAAACAGTTTGATTGATTATGTGCGTCCCGGAATTTTTATCATGGTGAAAGGAGATGAAACTACAACAGCCCCAAAAGAGGTTTCCGGATTACTACAAAAGGCTGATGTAGTGATAAATGCCCTTAACGAAATCGAATTTAACAGAATAACAAAACAGATAGAAAAAGATAAAAGCGGCTTTTTTCTTCCGGGAGAAAAGAGACTGCCCGAATAACCAGCTTAAAAAGGTTTGTTGTAATCCACCGCATCCACCACTGTTTGCACCCAATATTTCATGGCTTCGGTTTCCAGAACAACCAGATTACCGTAGCCCGCCCTGCCGGTCATGTAAATTCCGTTGTCCAGATCAATAAAAGGCGGATTTTTTTGTTTAACGGCCATATCAATCAGTTCGAGATTAACCGGCACGTGGCCGTGAATCAATATTTTATGATTAATTTTTTCCGGTTTCACCACAAACTCCCGGACCCAAAGCATGTAACGAAGATTTTCAAAAGGATTGTCATCATCAAAATCCAAACCGGCATGTACAGCCACAAATTTCCCGGTTTCCACATAATATTCGAGCTGTTCCATCCAGCGGATATACTTTTCAGGAATTCCGGCAGCATTTGAAACCCCAAAACTGTCGAGCGTTTGTTTTCCCCCAAATTTTTCCCACTGTTTTTGTTCGGTGGTTTTGCCTTTTATTCCCCAAAAAGACTTTTTATCCTTTTCGGCATACCAGGCTTTTACGCATGATTCTTCATGATTCCCCTTGAGTGCAGTCACCCGGAAACCGTTCTTTTGCAAATCCATAATCAAATCCAGCACTCCTTTGCTGTCCGGTCCACGGTCGATATAGTCACCAAGAAAAATCAGCCGGTCGGCTTTATCGGGTTTAATTTTTTGATGGAGTAAAGTTTCCAATGTGGCAGCACAGCCATGCAAATCGGGTATGATCCAGGTTTTAGGCATAAAGTTATTATCGAACTTTGTTGGCAGGAGAGAAATCTTTTTATGGCGGGGCAAATGCCCCGCCATAAAAAGACTATTTTGCTTTCGCTTGATTAGCGACTTTTTCCATCAGTTTTTTCACTTCTTCCGGATCACCAAGGAAGTAATCCTTCACAAAGTTCATCTCATCATCAAACTCAAATACATAAGGAATTCCTGTAGGGATATTGAATTTCAGGATTTCTTCCTTACTCATTCCTTTTAAATGCATCACCAGTGCCCGCAAACTGTTTCCGTGGGCAGCCACCAGCAAATCGCCCTGTTTTTCAAGCGACGGTTTAATTTCACTTTCCCAGTAAGGAAGCATCCGTTCGATCACTTCTTTCAGGGATTCGGTTTTAGGAAGTTCATCCGGGCTCAAATCGGCATAACGCGGATCGAAACGCGGATTCCGTTCGTCGTCGTCAGCCAGTGGTTCCGGCGGAACGTCAAAACTGCGGCGCCACATCAGTACTTTTTCTTCGCCAAACTTTTTAGCGGTTTCGGCTTTGTTCAGCCCTTGCAAATTTCCGTAATGTTTTTCGTTCAACCGCCAGCTTTTGCGTTCTTCAATCCACATCAAATCCATTTCTTCCAGCATCAGCCACAACGTTTTAATGGCACGTGTAAGATATGAGGTGTAAGCCAGCCTAAACTGGAAACCTTCTTTTTTCAGGGTTTGTCCTGCTTTTTTGGCTTCCTGAATTCCTTGTTCCGAAAGCGGAACATCTGTCCATCCCGTAAACCGGTTTTCCTTATTCCAGACACTTTCTCCGTGTCGAACCAATACCAGTCTTTTCATAACTTTTAAAATTTAATTTTTATTTTTTTATTCCCGGCAAGGCCGTATCTTTGTAGTCGTCATGAAATTTCAAACACCAACATTTATTCACCGCCTGTTTCCGGAACTCCTTTGGAACGTACCAGTTACAGACCCTGTTATTTATCTCACTTTCGATGACGGACCTCATCCGGACATCACGCCAAAAGTACTGAATATTCTTGCGCAGTTTGAAGCCAAAGCCTGTTTTTTTTGTGTCGGGGATAATGTCCGGAAATATCCCAAAGTTTTTCATGCCGTACAAAAAGCCGGACATCTGACAGGAAACCATACTTTTCATCACATCAACGGATGGCGTACTCCGGATGAAATTTATTTCCGTGATGTTGCCGATTGTCAAAAACTGGTGCATGCCCGCTATTTCAGGCCGCCTTATGGAAAAATAAGACCTTCTCAAATGAAGGTTCTTAAAAAACATTACCAGCTGGTTATGTGGTCGGTCGTTACCTTTGACTATGCCGCTGATGTTTCTGAGAAAGAATGCCTGGAAACGGCCATCAGCAAAACGAACCGCGGTAGCATTGTGGTATTCCACGACAGTTTGAAAGCAGAAAAAAACATGCTTTATGCCCTCCCCCGCTTTTTGGAACACTTTTCCAAAAAAGGTTACCGGTTCGAAACCTTTTTACCCTGAGGCTCCCTGCTTAAAACAATATTTTTGTATTTTCGACCGGATAATTTTTTTAAAAGGCAACCCTTATGACACCTCCTCCGGAATATCTTCTTGAAAAAGCGCGTCATTACTGTGCTTACCAGGAACGGTCTATTTTTGATGTAAAACAAAAACTACAACAATGGAAAGCTTCCGAAACAGCTATCCAGGAGATAATCAAAACGCTGAAAGCAGAAAATTATATCAACGAAGAACGTTTTGTAAAAGCTTTTGCCATCGGAAAACTACGTCATAACAAATGGGGACGCAACAAAATCATTCAGGCTTTAAAACAGAAGCAAATTCCCGATTTATATATACAAATCGGGCTGGGTGAAATTGACGAAGAAGAATATCTGAACACGCTTAAAGCCGTTTTATCTAACAAAACCGTAAAAGCCAACGACGAATTTACCCGGAAAAATAAACTGATCCGGTATGCTGTTCAGAAAGGATTCCAACCGGAACTGGCACGAAAAATACTGGACGAAAACGATTTTTAAACCGGAAATTTAAAACAACAACAAGCCGGCAATAAAGATTACCCCACCACAAAGGAAAAGCAAAAAAGTATAAGGAACGATATCGCGGGCTTTGAGTCCGGTAATTCCCAACAACGGCAAAGCCCAAAAGGGTTGCAGCATATTGGTCCATTCATCACCGTAAGCCAATGCCATCACCACTTTGGGAATGGAAACGCCCAAATGCTTGGCCGCTTCCACAATCACGGGTCCCTGCACAGCCCATTGTCCGCCACCCGACGGCACGAAGAAATTGACCAGCCCGGCGCTAAACAAAGTATTTACCGGCAAAAGCACGGGAGAAGAAATATGGACAAAGGCATCGGTAAATACCAAAAACAGTCCCGAATATTTCATGAGCCCCATAATACCGGCATATAAAGGAAACTGAATCAGAATACCGGATGCAGCCCGGATAGATTTTGACACAAAATCCTGGAAAACAGCCACATTTGGCGTCAGCAAAATCCCCAGAGTAAACAATGAAAAATTAATGTAATTCAGATTGATGAATCCCAGGTTTCCGGCTTTCACCGCAAGATATACCGACGTAAAAAGAAAAACCACCCCCAAAAACAGGGCAAACCCACGGGAATAATCCAGTTTATCCGCACCTGTCGGATTTTCCGGATGTTCATCAACAGCCTTTTCTGAAAGTTCTTTCAATACAATTTTCTGTTTTTCTCCCTTTTTTGCCGCCCACATCATCACCAACGGCAAAACGATCAGCAATGTCAGACTAACCACCAGGTTCATGTGAGAAAAAATGGTTTCATTCAACGGGATCACACCAATTTTGTCCACCAAAAAATGTCCTTTTTCGGCAATCTTCAGTGGTGCCGATCCGGAAAGTCCGCCATGCCAAACCATCAATCCGGCATAACCGGCTGCCCCGATTAACGGATAATTAAAAGCTTGTTTGCGTTTTGAAAAATCCTCACCCACTTTACGGGCAAAAACGGCACCGAAAATAAGCCCCAGTCCCCAGTTCAGAAAACTGAACACCAACGTCAGAAAAGTAACCAAAAAAGCAGCCTTGGGCATGGTATCAGCATAATTGGTCATGATTTGAATAAGCCGGTTTACCGGTTTGGTCAATGCCAGCACATACCCCAGCACCAGCATCAACATCATTTGCATGGAAAATCCCAGCAGCTCCCAAAAACCTTTGGCCCAAAACCCGGCCAGTTCAAAAAGATGAGGCTCTCCCGGATGTTTTACCGGCGTAAGCCACAAAGCAAGAGCAAACGTAAGATAAGTCAACAGCACCGCAATGGTAAAAGGAGAAGGAAGAATGCGACGCAAAAAATCAGTGAAACGCGTAATCAATCTCATCATAAAGAACCTTTTTATGCTATAAAATTAAAAATTTCCCCATAAATCAATAACCTTTTACAAACTTTGCTTCAGGTCTTTCTGCTGCCGGGTAATTTATATTTTTTGTCCCCCCGGAAACAATACAACGGGATACATATTGTAAAAAGAATTATTTTTAGGCATTCTTTTTGTTAAAGAATTTTCATGGTGAAAAACAAATTACAATCTTTGCTTCAACAATCGAAGATCATTTTACTGATTTTCATCTCACTGGCCATTTTAATGATCAGCAGTGCCCTTATTGAGTTGAACCAAAGCAAAAAAGATTTGTTCGGGCTCATGAAAGAAGAGTCGCATACCCTGCTTGAGTCTCTTTTAAAAGCATCGCAAAATTCATTACTGGCCAATCAGTATCTCACTTCACTAACCAGAGCACGTTTTATTGACAATGCCAACATGGTGAAAATACTCTATAATAACCGCGATATTTACCCATCCACTTTAAGAAGAATTTGCCAGGAAAATCACATCGAAGACATCTATTTATATAACCGTCAGGGGAAAATCATTCTTTCGGGGAACAATCCGGCCAATAAATACGAGCCGGATACCGTCTTATTGAAAAAAATGATTCAGCCCGTTCTCACCGGCCAGACAGACACTCTTTTTTTAGGCCCCAAAAAGTTTAATCCGTCGTCGCGTTTGGGATTTGTTGTGGCACTTTCCATGAAACAAGGTGGGGCTGTTGTATTAAACATGACTTCCGTCCCATTTCGTCAATTCCGTAAAGAAGTAGGGTTTGGCCCGCTCATCCGGAATGTGGCAGCAGCCAATCCACATATCATTTACATTGCTTTACAGAATGAAGACGATATTTTAGCCGCTACAGGAAAAGTTGACGAACTGGAACCAATTTCGCAGTCGGAGTTTCTTTCCCGGTCATTACACGATTCTGTTGTCATGAGCCGTATTGCCCATTTTGGTTCCCTGGATGTTTTTGAATCCGTTCACCCTTATACATTTCATCATCACACGCTGGGGTTACTGCGTTTAGGCTTATCCATCGAACCAATTAATATTATAAACAAGAGGATTTTACGGCGCATGGTAATGATCACCATCATATTGATTATCATCGGCGTATTCATGTTTACTTTTATTTTTACCCGGCAACGGTTTGACCTTTTACAGAAAAGATATCAGCTGGTGGAGACCTATTCGAGCAACATCATTGAAAATGTAAGTGATGCCATCATTGTTTTTGACGAAGAGGGGGCTGTCCGGATTTTCAACCAGGCTGCCCGAGAAATTTTCGGCATAAGCAAAAAGGTAATTGAACGCTCCGGAGTAGACAGCCTTTTTCCGACAGAAGATTTTAACCATATACTGGAACAAAAATCAGCTCTTCATCAACTTAATTTCCGCATTAACGGACAGCTTAAATATTTGTTGGTTTCCAAAAGCAGTTTTCTGGATGCAGAGAAAAAGAAATATACGATCCTGGTAATTCGTGATCTTACCGATCAAAAGCTGATGGAAAAACAAATCGAAAGGAAAGAACGGTTAACGGCTATGGGCGAATTGGCCTCGGGAGTTGCCCATGAAATCAGGAACCCACTCAACGCCATCAGCACCATTGTTCAACAAATAAAAAAAGATTTTGAGCCCAAAGAAGATGCCGAAGAATATCACGAGCTCATGAACATTGTTTATGGCGAAGTAAAACGTATTAACCAAACCATCCAGGATTTTCTCCGCTTTGCACGACCGGAACCCGTCAACACTTCCCAGTTCAAGATCAGCAACCTGATACACGAAATCCAAAAACAATACGAAACGGTTGCCAAAGAACACAACATAAAATTAAATATTGATCTGCAATGGGATGGCATGGTACAGTGGGATAAAAACCAAATCAAACAGGTTTTTATCAATATTATTCAAAATGCCATCGACGCCATCAACAACAAAGGAAATATTACCATTGCCCTTCATGAAGACAACGAAGATGTTGTAATCACCATTACTGATGACGGACCGGGCATGGATGATACGACCAAAGACAATATTTTCAATCTTTATTTTACCACCAAGGCCAAAGGAACAGGTATTGGCCTGAGTATTGTTCAACGAATCATTTTTGAACACGGAGGGGTAATTTCAGTGGAAAGCAAGCCCCGCCAGGGAACCAGCTTCATTATCCGGTTACCCAAAAAAGCCGGAAACGACGCCTGAATCTGATCATCTCAGCTGAGGATCCCTTCTTCCTATATAACAAGTTAAAAATCTGGTTTCGCACAAAGGAAAAGCCAATCTTATTTTCGACCATTTCGTACTTTTTATCGCCTTACCTGTCGACTCAAGCCGGTATCCCCAACAGGGCAAGAAAACAAGTATCCGACTAACACACTCTATAACAATATATTACAATCTTTGGCACGCCTTTAGATAAGAAGAGACACAGAAACAGAAAATAATTTTTTTATTAACCACTAAAATTTTAAAAGTCATGAAAAATTCAGTAAAAATCTTAGCACTCATCATTGCATTCTTCGCAGCAGGAAATCTTTTTGCACAAGACTCATTGCAAGTACAACACCAGAACAAACATCAGTACAAAGGTCAAAAAATGAACACTGACCAGAACATGAGCAAACAATTTGTTGATTTAAACGGAGACGGCTACAATGATAACGCACCGGATGATGATGGTGATGGTATTCCCAACGGCCAGGATCCGGATTATGTACGTTCCACAACCAGCAAAGCAATGCAGAATGGAAAAGGATTTATTGATGCCGACGGTGATGGCATAAACGACAATGCTTTAGATGCCGATGGTGATGGTATTCCGAACGGACAGGATCCTGACTATGTAAAACCGATGGACGGAACAGGTGCCCAGCATGGTAAAGGACTCAATGCAAACAGCGCTGGCGCTCTTGGAACTGGCGATTGCACCGGAACTGGTACGGCAACCACTACTACCAAAGCCAGCAAAAAAGGAGGCAGAAAATAGTCTCTGACTCCAATCCATATATATATTCCAAAGAGCCGGTTCACTTACCGGCTCTTTTTCGTTAAACATCAAAAGGAACAATAGAAATTTCGACGGGTTTATTATTTCCCTTTTCATAAAAAAGTTCGACCAAAAATTCTTGTCATCGACCATTTGGTCGAATACCTTTCGTTCAAAAAAGCCGGAAAACAGCATAAGATACTAATCATCAATATAATAATATTACCGGCACATTTATTGTTTTAGAAAGATAAATCTTTCAGTAGCATTTTGGAATTGAAAAAGGGAAATTTATCTTTGCAAAAAGAAAAACAATGTCGAAGAAAATTATTTTAAAAGGAATTACGGTCGTGCTGCTCTCCATGCTGGCATCTAACAGTTATGCCCAGATCAATGCAGAAGTAAGTACAACAACTTCCTACGATAATAATATTTATCTTACACCTGATAAAATAAGTGATTTTATAGAAGATGCCGAGCTGCGTCTGGGATATTTTATCAAGCCTCATCCCCAGAAATCGGTTTTGAGCTTGTATAATAATTTTGAATACATCGCTTACATGCAATACGGCGAAAAAAACATCTTCTTAAATAACCTGGGAGCAGCTTATGTACACGCACTGGGAAAAGATAAACATGTGAAACTCTATTTAGGGGGTAACTGGTTTCTCAGAAAGAACAGAACCGAATACAACTATTACGACTACAACCAAATATATATGTACAATAACTGGCAAATACAGATCAATAAAACTTTTCTGAAAGTGGGGTATAATTTCCGATACAGAGATTATGCTTACTTAACCGATCTATCGAATGCCCAACACTATCTGTTTTTACAGCTCAACCATTCTTTCCAGACCCGTACATCCATTATTTTTGAAACAGACTTTGGTTATAAATCTTTTAAAGGAGTGGAAACTTACTCGGTGATTACGGTTCCCACAGGACGTGGCGGGCGACATACAACCACATCCCAAACCACTTCCGAAACAGTCAGGCCATCAATGAGCCACATTATCATTTTAGCCCGTGTGGCCCAATCGATCACCAAAAAAATAGGAATCTACGTTCAATATAAAAGACAAATCAGCCTGACCGATAAAACCGACTATATCAACTTTGACTCTTACTCACAAAACGACGAATTGTTTGACGAACCTTTCAGTTACAGCAGTTCGGGAGTTTCATCCAAACTCACCTTTATTTTTCCTAAAGCATTCAAAATGGAAATATCGGGTTATTATACCAAAAAGAATTACATCAGCGAAAAAGCTTATATCTCAGAGGACGACACCGAGGGATTGGGAGATATCAGGGAAGATACCAAACAAGGGATGAATATGAATATCTCAAAAAGCTTCTCGCCCAAAAACAAACACATTCAATCCATAAAAACATTTTTAAATTACAATTATATTTACAACCAGTCGAACAGTTACTGGTATAACTATGATAATAGCACAATCTCATTTGGTTTATCTTTTCAATTTTAAATAATTAAAACCATGCCGGAATTCAGTATATTGTTAATCGATGACGAGCCTGCTCAGATTACCTCCATCAAGGCGTTTTTAAAACGGCGCCATTACCGGGTTTTCACTGCCGGTTCCGGAGTAGAAGCCATGAAGATCCTCAATAATGAGATGATCGACCTGGTTTTTACCGATTTCCGTATGCCTGACATGAACGGGTTGGAAGTAGTGAAAGCCATCAAGGCGTTCAACCCAGAAATTCCGGTAATTGTAATCACTGCTTTCAGCGATACGGAAGAAGCCGTAAACGTTATGAAAGAAGGCGCTTTTGACTATCTTCCGAAACCAGTAGATTTAGATGAATTGGAAATTCTTGTACGAAAAACACAGGAACTCAATTATCTGAAATCTGAAAACAAGTTGCTCAAAGAACAACTGAAAGAAAAATATAAATTCGACAACATCATATCGCAAAGCAGCGAACTGGAAAATATACTGAATACCGTAAGTCGGGTAGCCCGCAGCAAGGTTACCGTTTTGATTCGGGGCGAAACAGGAACCGGTAAAGAATTAATTGCCAAAGCCATTCATTATGCCAGCGACCGGAGCGACAAGCCAATGATTACAGTAAACTGCGCGGCTTTGTCGGAAGGATTGCTGGAGAGTGAACTTTTCGGACACGAAAAAGGCGCTTTTACCGGTGCCACATCACAGCATATCGGCCGGTTTGAACAAGCCAACGGGGGTACATTATTCATTGACGAAGTAGGAGACATTCCTTTGCAAACCCAGGTAAAACTTCTCCGGGCTTTGCAGTTTGGCGAATTCGAACGGGTGGGCGGATCCAAAACCATTAAAGTTGATGTACGGGTAATTACCGCTACCAACCGTAATTTGGAAGAATTGATTAAAAAAGGAGCTTTTCGCGAAGATCTTTTCTACCGGATTAACGTGATTACCATTACTTTGCCGCCTTTACGCGAACGCAAAACCGATATCCCGCTTCTCATTCGCTATTTTATTTCGCGTTATGCCAAAGAAAATGGCAAACAGGTAGAGGGAATCAGCAAAGAAGCGCAGGATTATCTGATGAAATATCATTTTCCGGGCAACATCAGGGAGCTGGAAAATATTATTGAAAGAGCCGTGGTGCTTACACGAGAAAATATAATCACCACACACGATCTTCCCCGGGGACTTTCTGTTGTTTCAGAAAATAACTTACTCGATCCGGAAGATTTTTCAGATCCGTATACCGAAAAAGTAGCGGCATTTGAAACCGCTATGATTGAAAAAGCATTAAAATTAAAAGAAGGAAATCAAAGCCGGGCCGCACAACTTCTCGGCATAAGCGAGCGACATCTGCGGTCACGCATGCAAAAACTCAATATTACAAATCCAAGAAAATAACAGGAAAACCATGAAAACAAAAACGGCACTTCTAACTACACTATTCACAGCTCTCATGCTGCTGGGCTCCTATACACTCAAAGCACAATCATCCGACACGCTCCGGTCACAAAAGACCATGCATAAAACCCATGTTTTTATTGATAAAGATGGGGACGGATACAACGATAATGCACCCGATGATGATGGCGACGGGATTCCCAACAGCCTTGATCCGGATTGGTATAAGAAAAAGAACCACAAAGCATCTGTTCCATATATTGATGAAAATGGCGACGGAATTAACGACTATCTCGAGGGAGATAACCACACCCCGATGACAGGAAACCAGAAGAAGAATGAGCTGAAATTGAACAGCCCAGGAGAAATGGACAAGACAGGAAGCTCCATCAACACTAAAATGTCAACAACAAAAAATCACATAAAAAAAGGAGGTGGAAAGCGGTAATATAATTCTGCCGCTTTCCATTACTTCCCGGAATTGCCTACTTATTAAAAATTACAAATCAATGCGTTAAAAATTCTTTTCCCGCTTAAGCCAGTCTCTTCAAATTAATTTGCAGGGGCTTGGCTTTTGTTCTTCTAGAATTTTCGCCTAAAAACCGTTCTTGAAAAATTGTTAAATTATCACAAAAACGTTTGCATAACTTCAATAAAACATTTATTTTTACCCGCATGCAAAATCGTTTGACCAAAATAAAGCGCAGGAAAAACGGAGAACCATTTCCATAAATTCCCAAAAGCTTTATGATTATTTTTTACGGATATTTTATCCGGTATATTTATTTTCCATATTAACTTTAAAAATAGTTCACATGAAAAAAATTATTCACATTTTTTACCTTTTTATTTTTACAGGACTTTTATTCTTTGCTTCCTGTTCAGATAGTTCCGACGATAACCCTTCACCGGTTACAGGAAATGTCGATTTCACAAGTTATGTAGCGGTAGGGAATTCTTTAACCGCAGGTTACGCTGACGGAGCGCTGTATATATCCGGCCAGAAATACAGCTGGGCCAACGACTTATCCAAACAGCTGACTACTGTAGGTGGCAATGGAACATTCCGGATTCCTTACATGCCTACAGAATTAGGCGTCGGCGTTTCAGAAAGCTCAACCGGAACACCGGTTCTGCGTACCAAATTGGTATTGGGACAAACAACCGACTGCTTGGGAAGCAATGGCATAGGTCCCGTTCTGGCCGATCCGAATGCCTCACAGGCCGTACTCTATTTTTATTTAGTTGCAAATGTGGCAGCTATGGGACCTTACAACAATATTGGTGTTCCCGGTATCCGGGTTACGGATTTGTTTGATCCCGATTTAGCGGAAAAAAATCCTTACTTCGGACGTATTGCTTACAACACCACCGATACGCTCGAAACTTATGCTGCTAAAGTACATCCCACCTTTTTCACGTTGTGGATAGGAAATAATGATGTACTTGGCTATGCAACTTCGGGAGGAACCGAAGCCATCACACCGATGGAAGGCGATGTAGGAACTGGATTCCAGGCAAGTATGGAAGCCGAAGTAAAATATCTCACATCCATTACTACCGGCGGAGTCATTGCAGACATCCCCGATATCACATCAATTCCTTATTTTAATACCATCCCATACGATGCAATTACCTTAACCAATCAAAGCCAGGCCGATCAACTGAATGCGGCTTATGCAAATTACAATGCCACCATGGAAAGCCTGGGACTTCCCTACAGGATTAATTTTCAGGTAGGAGCAAATCCCATGGTTATTGCTGACGCAGACATGCCACTTCCCGACAGCCTTTCTTTCCTGAAAATCAGACAAATGAAAAGCGACGAGTTGGTTATCCTTGAAACTCCGCTGGATTCTATTAAATGTGGGGGCTGGGGAACCATTAAACCGGTGGCTAACCAATATATTTTAACTGAAAATGAAATTGCAACCGTAAAAAAAGCTACGGATGATTTTAATGCCATAATGAAAAACCTGGCAGATGAATACAACCTGGCTTTTGTGGATTTCAACAGCATCATGAAAGATATCGATCAAAACGGGATCACCATGAACGGGATCACCTTTACTACAAAATACATTACCGGAAACCTCTTCTCTCTGGACGGAATCCATCTGACTCCTCAGGGAAATGCTGCCGTAGCTAATTATTTTGTTCAGGCTATCAACGATAAATATGGAACTAAAATTCCGGAAATTGACGTCAGTACTTTCCCGGCAATTCAAATACCGGACAAAACAGCGAAAGTATGCATCAAACCCGTATCGTACCCGTGAAATATAAAAATGCCAAATTAATTACCGTTTGTTTATAGTAGTCAATAGAAAAAGGGGGCCAAGGCCCCCTTTTTCAT
Organism: Candidatus Sulfidibacterium hydrothermale; assembly: GCF_020149915.1. Lineage (GTDB taxonomy): Bacteria > Bacteroidota > Bacteroidia > Bacteroidales > F082 > Sulfidibacterium > Sulfidibacterium hydrothermale. Next base: position 1,510,088 of record NZ_CP083760.1, on the reverse strand, counting down.
TTTCAACTTTAATTAACCTAAATTACCTATGAAAAAACTTACTTTTAACGAGCAAGAATATTTCCATTTTTATTACGCCATAGCTTTTTCAATCAGATCAACTACACGGGTGGAATAACCCCACTCGTTATCGTACCATGAAAGTACTTTCACGGTTTTTCCCTGAACCATCAATGCCGAAGCATCGTAAATGGATGAATGACTGTTATGAATCACATCCACCGATACAATCGGATCTTCGCAATATTCCAGGATACCTTTCATCGGACCTTCGGCAGCTTCTTTCATTGCTGCATTGATCTCATCGGCAGAAGCTTCGGTTTTCAGATTGGCCACCAAGTCAACCAGCGAACCGGTCGGCGTAGGAACACGAACAGCCATACCGTCCAGTTTACCGTCTAAGTCAGGGATAATTTTACCCACTGCTTTGGCAGCTCCGGTTGTTGTCGGGATCTGTGAAACAGCAGCCGAACGGGCTCTCCTCAAATCAGAATGGGGAGCATCCAAGATCCTTTGGTCGTTAGTGTATGAGTGAATAGTCGTCATCAGCGCATTTTCAATTCCGAAACGGTCGTTGAGCACTTTGGCCACCGGTGCAAGACAGTTGGTAGTACAACTGGCATTGGAAATACACTGGTCTTCATCGCGCAATTCATTGTCATTTACGCCAAGAACAATCATGTTATCAATTTCATCTTTGGCCGGAACGGTAAGAATCACTTTTTTGGCTCCGTTTTTCAGGTGGTCACCATAACCGCCTTTGTTGCTTTCGCGTGTACGGAAAATACCCGTTGATTCCACTACTACATCCGGAGTTTCTGCCCATTTGATTTCCAGCGGAGAACGTTCGGCAGTAACCGGAATTCTTTTCCCATTTACAATTAACGCGCCGTCGTCATGTTCAACAGTTCCGTTAAATTTTCCCTGGGTAGAATCATATTTCAACAAATGGGCTAATGTTTTGGTATCGGTAATATCGTTGATACCGATAATTTCGAGGTTATCTCTTTCAAAAGCGATTTTGAAGACGTTTCTTCCGATACGCCCAAACCCGTTGATACCAATTTTAATTTTTGTCATGGCTTTAGTTTTTTTAATTAATCATTAATGAGTTTTAAAGAATAAGCTAACTTTGTCCATTATCTGTTTGCGAGAGCAAAAATACCAAATAAAAGAAGTAAATTTTCATTCGAAGCGATCAACCATGGAAAAAAAATTCATCTCCAAAGCCCTTGAAGCCAACCTGGCCGAAACCCGTTATCGAGACATTAAAATCCCCCCTGAATATCAGGCATTTATAAATCTGTCAAAAAAGTATTACGGAATTCACAAACGCGCAAACGATTGCATAATCGAATATCAGCACCCTTTCAGTAACAAAAAATTTGTTATTGAAGAACTCCGCAAAATATTAATTACCGATTATTGGTTTTATATCGCGCTGGAAAATCCGGCACAAGCCTTCCGTGTTCCCCTGAAATTATTAGGGAATTTACTGGGCGACCCAAAAGTAAACGACCTGCTTAAAACCTTTATTCTGCGCACACTGCTCGAGTTTAGCCGGCAAATACATCGCGAAAAGAAACCACTGAAACCTCTGCTGGAATTTTGTTGCCAAATACTCACCGACCAGTTTACGGACAATAAGAAAAGTTACATTGAAGCTTCGCGTTATTTCAAGAAATATTTGAAAGAAATGGCTGACGATCCGCAATTCTCCCCATCGGTTTTTCAGCTAACCTATAATATTTACGAAGCTTCTATTATCTTTTGGGAAAATGACAGCCGCATTGAAGAATGGATTAAAAACAAAAAGAATGTTCTAAAGATTAATCCCAAAGTTTTAAAAGATCAAATCGGACAACCATGGTTCAAAGAATTGAAAAGCCAGCTTCCGAAAATAAAAACCTGGGACGAACTGACCAGTCAAATTCCTGACTTTGACGAGATCGGCGAACGGTTTACCCAAGCCGTTGACCTTTTCCCCACTTTTATTGAAAAATTCTATTACATCTTTTACTTACTCAAACTCGACGGACTTCGGGACGAAAAAGAACGACTCATCTGGCGGCTGAATAAGATGTTGGTTCAAACCATGAAAGAGGTGGACAAAACCAACGTCATTGCGTTTATTGACCAACTATTTCAATACCTTGAAGAGCTAAAAGCAGATTATGGCTCAGCGGTATTGGACATCCTGCTCACCGTAGGGAAAAAAGTTATCGATATTGACGACACCGATGAGCGACTGCTTATCACACACATGGAAAACAAGCTGATCCATTTTGGATTTGAAACTCCCGGAATGGTTTATGTGAACGAAGACTGGCAGCTGCACATCAACGAAAACCACATCAAAAACATCCGGGTCTGGCTTGAGCTGATCGAATACTCCCAGTCGGAAATGGAAAACCTGTTGTCGGCACTCATTGTTAACCTGAAACTCGGCGGTATTTTCATTAGCGATACGGATTTGTTCCAACGCGAGATTACCAAGATTCTCAATTCAAACATTGCACCCTTTTACAAAAAGGTCAAGCAGCTTACCCGGATTTTTCCGGTTTATTTCAACGAAATCGGTGCCGAAGGTGAAATCCGGAAGGTAACCACCACCATGGATGAAATTTCGCATCGCGAAGACAAGCTCATCCATTTTCTGCGCAAGCAGGTGCATACCGAAAGTAATAACACATTGATTGATTTGACTTACCGGATCTTTCAATTCTGGTATGATGGCAATCTGGAAAATTTGAAAGATGCACTTCCTCAAAATGTGTACGACAGCATTGACAAAAAAAGCCGGTGGTTTGCCCCGGTGCATAAAATGGTTCGCGAATTATGCGAAACGGCTCAAATGTCACCACGCGAGGTCTTATCTCTTGAAGAAGATGAATTTGAACAGTGGCTGGATAAAATCATCTATAAAAACGAAAAAGACATTGAACGACTGCGTGATATCCGTTCGCTGTACGCCTTTCTAAAAGAAAAATATTCCTTTGAAACGGTTGACATCATCAACCTGCTGAAAAAATACGCCTATATTCCGGATAAAGATATTGAAAAGCTACGGGTAGCCCTTGACAACCAGGATATAGAAAGTTCGCTCAAGCTGATTTACAGTTTCATGAATCACCTGAAAGAAATTATTTTTAATCCCAAACCCAGTCAAAGCTGGGAAAACATTTACCATAAACGACACATTGCCATTGGCATTCCATCGATGTACGGCGTATACCGCGAGCCCAAATTCGAAGCACTCGGACTTACGTTCCGGTTGGAAAAAGTAGCCACCCGGCTGATGGAGAAAGTGGTGGAAAACATCAACCTTAATTACATTTCAGGGAAAACACTAAGCAACATTTATGTCATCCTAAACTATTTCAAAGAAGGACTTGACCTGGACGGAATCACCAACCAAAGTTTCAACTCTAACCTGCTCATGCTGAAATACAGTCTGGTTTCGCAAAGTTTCTCCTTCGATCAATATATCAACATCTTTCAGTTTGTAGCCGATAACGTCAAGAAAACACTCATTAAATACTTTTTAAAAACTTACGAAGTCCCGCTAAAGATTGTCATTCCCCAGCTCTTTGACAAAGAACACAAGCTAAGCGACAAAAAAAGGCAGGAATTGATCAATAAAGTTTCGGAAGAATTTTACCGTGATACCATTGCAGAAGCCTTTTTGATGCAGCCACTGGACAACTTTGTATCGCGTATTCTTGAATCGCTCCGCAATATGGCTGATAACCTGCCGCCCGAAATGATCAAAGAGGTGATGTCATACAATTCTGACCTTATCATTGCCCGGCTGGCCCATGCCAATCCGAATCTCGACAATCAGGTTTTTCTCGGCTCCAAAGCGTACCACCTGAAAATTTTACGTATGGCCGGTTTTCCGGTCCCCCCCGGTTTTGTAATCACCACTGAGGTTTTCCGGCGTCATGCCGCCATCATGAAACATCCGGAACTACGCAAAGAGATGTATGACATGATCCGTCAACATTTGCATAAAGTGGAAAAAGTAGCCGGAAAACAATTTGGCAATCCTAAAAATCCGCTTTTGCTTTCGGTACGTTCCGGCACAGCCATCTCGATGCCCGGAGCCATGGACACAGTCCTTAACGTGGGAATGAATGACGAGATTACCGAAAAATTAAGCCGGAAACCCGGCTTTGAATGGTCGGCATGGGATTCGTACCGGCGCTTGCTGCAAAGCTGGGGAATGGCCTTCGGACTTACCCGCGATGAATTTGACGAAATCATGAATGGCTTTAAAGTAAAAACGGGAATTGAACAAAAGGGAGATTTCCCGCCCACTACCATGCGCAAAATTGCTTACGCATACAAACAAAAGCTTATCGATTCGAAAATTCATTTTGAAGAAAATGTCTTTGAACAACTCATGACCACCGTTAATCTGGTTTTCGAATCCTGGTCATCCGAGCGGGCCATTGTTTACCGCAAGCATCTGCAAATAGCCGACGAATGGGGTACCGCTGTTATCATCCAACAAATGATCTTCGGCAACAAAAAAAGCAGTTCGGGAAGCGGTGTGGTCTTTACCCAAAACCCGAAAATCTCAAAGCAAGGCGTCAATCTTTATGGCGACTTCACTTTCCAAAGTCAGGGGGAAGATATTGTAGCCGGGCTGGTAAAACCTTATCCTGTCAGCAAATCTCAAAAACTGGGTGACCGCGAAGAAATGATTTCTCTCGAAGAAAAATACCCGTTGCTTTATAAAAAGCTGTACGACATTGCAGTAGACCTTACCGAAAATCTGGGATATAATCCTCAGGAAATAGAATTCACCTTCGAATCGGAAAACCCGGAAGATTTATACATTTTGCAAATCCGCGATATGGACATGTCATCGTTCCAGACCATTCAACGGTTTAAAACGTCACCGGATAAAATGCATCTCTCCGGTCGCGGTATTGGTATTGGCGGCGGGGCACTGAACGGCCGTGTAGCCATCGATATGGACGATATCAACTTTCTTCGTAATAAATATCCTGACGAAGCAGTTGTTTTGCTGCGTCCTGATACGGTTCCCGATGACATCGGCATGATTTTCGAAACCGACGCGTTGCTAACCGCCAAAGGCGGCGCCACATCTCATGCTGCCGTCACTGCAGTACGGCTTGGAAAAGCCTCCGTGGTTAACTGTACCGCCCTGTACGTGAACGAAGACAAAAAAGTATGTCAGCTGAACAATGATGTTTTCCACGTAGGCGACAAGATTGCTATTGACGGCCTGCTCGGAAACGTTTACAAAGGCCACTACCCTATCCAGGATGGAAACGAACCTTTGGATTTCAGGTTTTAGTTTGGAATTTTTCTTGGGATTTGTCTTTTTGTCTTTTGGGATTTTTAACCTGGTCACTGGTCATTCGGAATGATGAACGATAAGTGATGAATGGTGATTGGTGAATAGTGAATAGTGAATGGTGAATTGTTGATTTTCAGTATTTTACCTGTATTTTCACTGTCATCCTGAACGAAGTGAAGGATCTCAAAAAACTGGCAATAGTTAAAATAGATTCTTTGCTATGCTCAGAAGGACAAAAGAAGTTGATTTCTGGAATTTGTCTTTTGTTTTTTGGAACTTCGTTTGTCATTTGCTTTTTTGTCTTTTGGGATTTCCCACTTTAGGCACTTCAAACTTTAGGCACTTGAAGTATTTGAAGTACTTGAAGTTTGAAGTTAAAAGTACTTAAAGTTAATCAGATTCATATCTCGGGTTTATAACCCCTGTCTGATTCTCCAAACAAAGCAAATATCCGTTTCTTCTGCCAATATTTTCGTACTTTTGCCACCCTATGAAAAACATAAGAAACTTTTGCATTATTGCCCATATCGACCACGGTAAAAGCACGTTAGCAGACCGGTTACTGGAATACACCGGAACGGTCTCTCAACGCGAAGCTCAGGCACAGGTACTGGACGATATGGATTTGGAACGCGAGCGGGGAATCACCATTAAAAGCCACGCCATACAGATGGATTATGAACAGGACGGACAAAAATATGTACTGAACCTGATTGACACGCCTGGTCATGTGGATTTTTCTTATGAAGTTTCACGGTCTATTGCTGCCTGCGAAGGCGCCCTACTGGTGGTAGATGCCACGCAAGGTATTCAGGCACAAACCATTTCGAACCTTTACCTGGCCATTGAACACGATCTGGAAATTATTCCTGTACTCAACAAAATGGATCTGGCCAACGCCATGCCTGATGAAGTAAAAGACCAGATTGTGGACATGCTGGGATGTGATTATGAAGATATTATTGAAGCCAGCGGAAAAACAGGATACGGCGTAGACAAAATTCTCGAAAATATTGTCCACAAAGTTCCGGCACCCAAAGGCGATCCGAAAGCTCCGCTACAGGCCCTTATCTTTGATTCGGTTTTTAATCCTTTTAGAGGAATTATTGCTTATTTCCGGATTTTTAACGGCGAGATCAGAAAAGGAGACCGGGTAAAATTCGTCAACACCGGCAGGGAATACAATGCTGATGAAATCGGAGTGTTGCGCCTGAAACAAGAGCCGCGGCAAAAACTGGAAACTGGCGATGTGGGATACATCATCTCGGGAATCAAAACGTCACGGGAAGTAAAAGTGGGCGACACCATTACCCACGTAGAAAATCCTTGCTCCGAAGCCATTTCGGGTTTTGAAGATGTAAAACCCATGGTTTTTGCCGGCATCTATCCTACCGATGCCGATGATTATGAAGAGCTGCGTGCAGCCATTGAGAAGTTGCAGCTTAATGATGCTTCGCTTACTTTTGAACCCGAATCGTCGCTGGCACTGGGCTTTGGTTTTCGTTGCGGATTTCTCGGATTGCTGCACATGGAAATTATTCAGGAGCGACTTGACCGCGAATTTGACATGAGCGTAATTACCACCATGCCCAATGTTTCGTACCGGGTAATTACCAATAAAAAAGAAGTAATCGAAGTGCATAATCCTTCGGGGCTCCCTGAACAAAAATACATTGATCACATTGAAGAACCTTTTATCCGGGCACAAATTATTACCCGTACCGAATATATCGGCCCACTCATCAAACTCTGTCTGGACAAACGGGGAGAGCTCAAAAACCAGGTGTATCTGTCCACCAGCCGGGTAGAACTTACCGTGGATATGCCATTGGGAGAAATTGTTTTTGACTTTTACGACAAACTGAAAAGCATCTCAAAAGGCTATGCTTCGTTTGATTATCACATTTCGGGCTATCGTCCGGCCAAGCTGGTCAAACTGGATATTTTGCTTAACGGCGAGCCGGTAGATGCACTTTCTACCTTGATTCATCAGGACAATGCTTACAGCTTTGGCCGGAGAATTTGTGTCAAACTAAAAGAGCTGATCCCAAGGCAACAATTTGACATTGCCATTCAGGCAGCTATCGGAGCAAAGATTATTGCCCGCGAAACCATTAAAGCCGTCCGGAAAGATGTAACTGCCAAATGTTACGGTGGCGACATCACCCGAAAACGGAAATTGCTTGAAAAACAGAAAAAAGGGAAAAAACGAATGCGTCAGGTAGGCAATGTAGAAGTCCCACAAAAAGCTTTTCTTGTTGTACTAAAACTCAATGAGTAAACCGAATGTCTGTTTCCTGTTATTTTCTTTCCAAAATCCGGAAAGAGAAAAAGGTTTATCCTTAATTTTGCCCTGTATTTTCAAAATAGAAAAACCATGATTCAACGTAAACAAACCATCTTTCTTTTATTGGTCATTATAGCTTCCGTTATCAGTTTCTTTTTTCCTTTAGCCCAATTTATCGGAGCAAAAGAATCCATTGTGCTATACGTACAAAAAGCACACAGTCTGGTTCCGGATTCTGCTTTTAACAAAAATACTTATTTCAGTCTTCCCCTGCTTTCGGCCACCGGTTTTGTCATTCTTTTTTCTTTGATTACCATATTCTTATACAAAAACCGGAAAACCCAGATGCAAATCATCAAAGTGTGTATTCTGGTAGAAGTAATTTTTATAGGACTTTTCTTCTTTTACTATGTCAATACGCTGCAAAAACTTACCGGTGCCACTGCCGAATATAAAACAGCCGTGTTCATGCCGCTGATTGCTCTGGTTTTTCTTGTACTGGCCTATCGCGGCGTGTTACAGGACGAAAAGTTGGTGCGCAGCGCTGATCGTTTACGCTAATCGTTTTTTGCGATCAATATCCAATATTTCCAGGTCGGACGGACGCCCGTTTTCTATTTTAAAACGCACCAGCGTAATGCTTTTATGAAATCCGGAATTCCCGGCAGCACCGGGATTGATATGCAATAAATGGTGCCGTTGATCGGGCATAACCTTTAAAATATGGGAGTGGCCAGAGATAAAAAGCCCGGGACGGTGTTCTTCAATCAGCTTCCTTACTTTCGGCAGATAACGTCCCGGATAACCTCCAATATGGATCATCAGAACTTTTAACCCTTCCACCGTAAACAGATTAATTTCAGGAAAACGCTTCCGGATTTCCTGCCCGTCGATATTTCCATAAACCGCCCGCACAACGGCCAGTGTTTCCAGCTGGTCAATTACCGACAGGCTACCCACATCACCGGCATGCCAAATTTCGTCGCAACCGGCAAAAAACCCCGGAATTCGCGGATGGAAAAATCCGTGTGTATCCGACAATAAGCCAATCTTTTTCAACCGGTTAAAAGTTAAATCCTACTCCCACCATGAGCAGCTGTTTAAACTGAGTACGCGGCCCGATATTTCCGTCAGCATCCGCAATCTTCACCCGGTCGTCATACAACACCGTAGTGCTGAAATTGACATTCAACCAACTGTTCACCTTCATGTTAATATCGGTTTGCCAGTCGGTTACTATATTTTGCGGTTTATCCAGGTAGTTGGAAAAAAGGTCGAGTTTAGTCGCCAGTGTAACATTCTTGGCAATTTCATATTTCAAGATGATCAACATCCGGGCTCCAAAGTCAAGCCGGCTTTTTTTAGCATGGGCAATGATGTTCCCATCAGCATCACGTACAGCCGGATCTAAACCAAAAGATCCCAAATCAGCCAATCGCTGGTCGTTTACAACGACCCAATGCATATTTGCCGGCGAGATATTGACAGAAAACCACTTTACCGGTTTATATAAAAAGCCGGGACCAAAATCAATATAAGCCGGAGCCAGAAAATGAGAAACCGCCGTGGACGAATCCACCGCATAATCATAACCATTGGCAAATTGTGATTTAAAACTGGCCACCGCTGTCATCGACCAATATTTTGAAATATTTCGTTTATACGTAGAAATAAATTCGATTTTGTCATCGGTTTTCATCGGATCGGCATCTCCTATCACACTATATCCCAACGCCATATTTATCCAGTTCAGCCAGGCATCTTTTCCTTTGGCATAATCAAGATGCATGGAATATTTCCCGATGATTCCAAAATTGTTTTCTCCACCGGCCGCCCAGTTCGAGAAATAGTTCTGGTTAACATTTAACCCGACTTTACCTTTTACTTTCCAGTATTTAACCGTATCGTTTTGTGCCTGTAACCCTGCAGCAATTGCCAGTAATAACAGTAGAATTGAAATTTTTCGCATAAAAAAGTATTTTAAAATATTGAAAATCCGTTTTCATAATCCCGGGCGACAAAAGTAAAAAAATTATACTTTTGGACTTCCTGAACAAAAAACGCACTTCTTTTATGCTAAAAAAACTCTTCCCCGTCTTGTTCTTACTCTTGCTGCTATTTGCCGGATGCAGCACCGGTTCTGTTGAAAAGTCAACCATTGACTACAGGGAGGAGATGCGCCACTTTGTGGAAAATATCAGTCAATACGCCAAAAGTGAACATCCTGATTTTATCATTATTCCTCAAAACGGCATTGAGCTGGTAACCCAAAATGGAAACCCGGATGACAAACCGGCAACTTATTATCTTCAAGCCATTGACGGAAACGGACAAGAAGACCTTTTTTACGGTTACGATAAAGAAAACGAAGCTACACCGGTTTCGGTTTCGGACAACCTGAAAACATGGCTGAATGTAGCAAAAGATGCAGGAAAAACCATTCTTGTAACCGATTATACCAACGACACAATACAAATAGCTACATCCTATAAAAAGAACTCGCTTTTAGGATACCTTTCGTTTGCTGCTGATCATCGGGATTTAAACAGCATTCCTCCTTATCCCAAACAACCCTATAATAAAAACGACCGGAACATTAACAACCTGAACGATGCGAAAAACTTTCTGTATCTAATTAATCCAGAATATTTTAAAACGAAATCTGATTTTATCAAAGCACTAGATAGTACCGATTATGATTTAATCATCATGGACTTATTCTTCAATGACGGAACGATGTTTTCTGCTGACGAAATAAAAGAGCTACAAACCAAAGCACACGGAGGCAAACGATTAGTCATTGCTTATCTTTCTATTGGGGAAGCAGAAGATTATCGTTATTATTGGAAATCCACTTGGCAGAAAACGCCCCCACGCTGGCTTGAAAAAGAAAATCCCAACTGGCCCGGAAATTACAAAGTAAAATATTGGGACCCGCAATGGCAAGCGATCATATACGGCAACGACAGCTCTTACCTGCATAAGATCCTGCAAGATGGCTTTGACGGCGCTTATCTTGATGTTATTGATGCTTTTGAATACTTTGAATCGCAGGAATAATATTTTTCATTCAATTCTTTTTTTATACTTTTATTTTTTTAAATTTGTTCTGTAACTCACATGTTTTTAACTTCTTTAAAATAAAATATTGCAAATGAAAAAATTCACATTTTCCACTCTTTTCCTGGCAGTCCTCTTTATTGGTTTAATTTCCTGCAATAAAGACGATTCAGACAACACTTGTAACATAGGAAAATCTGATACTGCTCCCATAGCAATGGATATCCATTTTTCGGCAACACAAACTGGTGACGGAACCATTGCGACATTGACCTACGAGGTAGGAAACACAAAAGAAACAGTCACCAATCCTTCTTTACCCTGGTCAATCGACGTACAAGCTGCTGCCGGTGATGCCATTTCTATTACCGCAAGCGGGACTGCCGATAACGGAAGTATTGAAGTATCTTATGATGGAATCAGCGGAACAACCGAAATAAAAGGCGAAGACTACTGTTCTCACTCAAAATGACAGGAAAATTCCGGATAAAGAACCGTCCCAAAAGGATGAGTATGCGGTCTTTCGAAAAAACATAACGAAGTAAGCTTCTCATCATCAATGTATATGATTTTGTACAATTCCTTCTTCCCCAACCAGGCAGACCGGAAGGGAGGCTTTTTGGACAACCTTTCCCCGATTCTCGTTAAACCGGCTGTTTTCTAAAAATATTCTGTTATTTTTACTCAAAAAAATAAGCATGGAACTCGTCTATCTTTTTTCCGGCATTCTCATTGGCATTGTAGCAACCTATCTATTTACCAAACAAAAACTTACGGCATCCCAGGCCATACTACAAAACCAACTCGAAAAACAGGAGAAAGAGTTTCTTGCCGAAAAAACGGCACTGGAAAAAGAAAACAGCATACGGGAGGAACGGATTCGATCCCTGCAACAAGAAAAAGAGGCTGTTCTAAAATCAACAGAACAACTCCGGGAAGAAAAAGAAACCGCCGAAAAACAGATCGTAGCTTTGCGTTCTGAATATAAACACCTACAGGAAAAACTGGACAATGAACGTTCTGAAATTGAAAAACTGCAGGAAAAATTCAAAACCGAGTTTCAAAATGTGGCTAACACCATTCTAAAACAAAATACCCGTGAGTTTAACGAAACCTCGCAAAAAAACATGAGCGATTTGCTGAATCCGCTAAAAGAAAAAATTACCGCATTCGAAAAAAAGGTGGAGGAAACGTATCAAAAAGGCAAAATCGACCAAACCATTTTAAAAGAAGAGCTGAAACGCCTGCAGGAACTGAATGCCAAACTGGGTGAAGAAGCCGGCAACCTCACCAAAGCCTTGAAATCAGATCCTAAAAAACAAGGAAACTGGGGTGAAGTGGTACTCGAACGTATTTTGGAAAGCTCAGGGCTCATTAAAAATGAAGAGTATTTCCTGCAGCAAACCACAACCGGAGAAGGAAATAAGATTTACCGTCCCGATGTTGTGATTAAGCTTCCTGAAAACAAGCACCTGGTTATCGACTCTAAAGTTTCGCTTACTGCTTTTCAACAATACATTGGAGCAGAAGATAAAACCCAAAAAGAGCAGTTTTTAAAACAACACCTGCACTCTATCCGCAACCACGTGAAAGAACTCAGTGAAAAGAACTATCAAAACCTGAAAGAGCTGAACACCCCTGATTTTGTACTCATGTTCATGCCGGTAGAACCGGCTTTCGGTATTGCTGTCCAGGCCGATGCCGACTTGTTTAACTTTGCCTGGGAAAAACGCATTGTCATTGTCAGTCCCACTACCCTGCTGGCCACACTGCGTACGGTAGCTTCTATCTGGAGTCATGAAAAGCAAACCCGTAATGCCCTTGAAATTGCCAAACAAGGAGGAAAACTTTATGACAAGTTTGAAGGCTTTCTCAAAGATCTGGAAAAAATCGGTGATAACCTGAATAAAGCACAGATGTCCTATACCGAAGCACACAAAAAACTGGTTTCAGGACGCGGAAACCTTTTAGGACAGGTAGAAAAACTGAAGACGATGGGAGCCAAAGCCACCAAACAAATCGACAAAAAATATCTTGAAGAATAAGTCCATGCGCGAAAAAGAAGACAAACAAGAAATGGTTTACGGTATCCGTCCGCTAATGGAAGCCCTTGATGCAGGCAAAGAAGTGGAAAAAGTTTTTATTCAAAAAGGACTGGGCGGAAACACTTTTCGTGAACTTATGCCGCTTTTAAAAGAACGGCAAATACCTTATCAGGTAGTTCCTGTAGAAAAGCTGAACCGGCTCACACGCAAAAATCATCAAGGTGTGGTGGCCTATATCTCCCCCATTACTTTTTATGATATCGAACAACTACTCCCCACCATCTACGAATCAGGAGAAACACCTTTTATACTTATCCTGGATAAAATCAGTGATGTACGAAACTTCGGGGCCATTTTGCGCACAGCAGAAAGTGCCGGGGTACAAGCAGTGCTCATTCCTTCCAAAGGGGCTGCACAACTCAATTCCGGAACCATTAAATCTTCAGCCGGAGCCATATTTAAGGTACCCATATGTCGTACACACAACCTAAAAACAGCCATCACTTTTCTAAAAAACAGCGGCTTGCGCATTGCGGCAGTAACGGAGAAAGCCGAAAAAGTACATTTTGAGACAACCCTCACCGGCCCTCTGGCACTCATTATGGGCTCCGAAGGAGAAGGGATTTCACCCGAATACCTGAAACTTGCCGATGTAAAAATCCGCATCCCTATGCTCGGACAAATTGCTTCACTCAACGTATCAGCCGCCACGGCTGTTATCCTTTACGAAGTGGTACGCCAGCGCCTGCAAGAAAAAGAATAATTCCTTCTTGCATCTTTCAGTTTCCCAACCCCAAGAAACGGCATAAAAAAAGCCAACCCTTTCCGGATTGGCTTACGATGCTTTAAAACAAAATGTTTACTGTCTTTTTTCTTTGATACGGGCTTTTTTACCACGCAGATTACGGAAGTAGAAAATACGTGCACGACGGACAACACCCACTTTGTTTACCACAATTTCTTCAATAAAAGGTGAAGAAACAGGAAAAATACGTTCTACGCCTACATTACCCGAAATTTTACGGACGGTAAAAGTAGCGGTCGGACCACTGCCGGCACGCTGCAATACAACCCCCTGAAATTTCTGCAAACGCTCTTTGTTTCCTTCTTTGATTTTATAAGTAACGGTAATGGTATCACCCGCTTTAAACTTCGGAAAATCTTTGACTTCCACCGTGTCTTCCACCAATTTAATAAGTTCCTGCTTGCTCATGGTTTTATGTTTGTAACGTTCTCTCAAAAATGAGTGCAAATATACAGCTATTTCCTGAATTACAAATTATTTTTTTGAAAAGTTTTTTTCATTGCCTGAGTAAGGCTGGCCAAGTTCCGTTTAATACTCCAACAATAATATTTTTAAAAAAGAGATACTTTATTAAGGTATTTCATCTTCCTTGAACGGGTTTTTAAACAACCGGAGGAATTCCATTTTTTCCTTTTCGCTAATTTCATCCTCCGGGCGAACGCCATTACTTTTCAAGCCCTGTCCAACTTGAAAAGTAGAGCGACCGGATGAACAAAGAAAAACCCCATTCGTTCCATTCGTGTAATCCGATGATGAAAATCTCTGGATGAGCAAATGATCCCAATACCCATTCGGATTTGTATTACGGGTATGCCTTCGAAAAAATCCGGACCTTTTAACGCACAGGATTAAATTCCTCCCAACTGTCTCCAGTTCCTCCATAAATTGTAAATTTGCTCATTCATTTGAAAAACATTTTTATACATCATGAGAAAAAATATTGTTGCCGGCAACTGGAAAATGAACAAAACTTTCAGTGAAGCCGAAGAGTTGATTGACCAGATTGTTGTGGGCATGGAAGAACTGAGTCTGAAATGCGAAGTGATTGCCTGTCCTCCTGCCCTTTATCTCGAAATGGCATCCGATTATGCCGAAGAAAGCCGCATTAAAATCGGCGCCCAAAATGTCAGTGAACACGAAAAAGGCGCCTACACAGGCGAAATCTCCGCCCCTATGTTGGCTTCGGTAGATATTGAATACTGCATCGTAGGTCATTCCGAAAGGCGGAAATATTTCCATGAAACCCATGAGCAACTGGCAAAAAAAGTAGATATTCTGCTGGATTATGACATTAAACCGATCTTTTGTTGTGGCGAGGTGTTGGAAGAAAGAGAAAAAGAAATCCACTTTGACGTAGTAAAAAAACAGCTGGAAGAAAGTCTTTTCCACCTGAACAAAGACGAATTTTCCAATCTGGTTATTGCTTACGAACCGGTTTGGGCCATTGGTACCGGAAAAACAGCTACGCCGGAACAGGCACAGGAAATGCATGCCTACATCCGCAGTCTGATTGCCGGAAAATACGGCGATGACACTGCCGAAGAAACCACCATCCTTTACGGAGGAAGTTGTAACCCGGGCAATGCCAAAGCCTTGTTTGCCAACAAAGATGTAGATGGCGGACTCATTGGCGGAGCTTCACTTAAAGCCGATGATTTCCTGAAAATCGCTCAAAGTTTTGAATAATCTTTTCCGGGAAAAGCCGTTGGCTTTTCCCGGAAATTCACCACAGACCACCATGAATTACTACCGGTTAAAATGTCTGAAACAATCTTCACAGGAGCAAAACGAAATTCTTATTGCCCGTCTTGCTGAAGTGGGTTTTGAAAGTTTTGAAGAAACCGATACCCACATCCTTGCCTACATCCCGGAAAAAGATTTCAGGGAAAACCTGACCGACGACATTGCATACTGCCGGAAAACTTCACCTGAGATCACCTTTATCCCCGAACAAAACTGGAATGCGGCCTGGGAGAGTAATTATCCGCCGGTATGGATTGCCGACAGATGTTACATTTATGCGCCGTTTCACCAAAAACATCCGGAAGCTGAATTCAACATCTTGGTACACCCTAAAATGGCTTTCGGCACAGCCCATCACGAAACTACCGCCCAGATGATCGAGCTGATGCTCGAAGAAGACTTTACCGGAAAAACGGTTCTTGACATGGGTTGCGGTACCGGTGTACTGTCCATTCTTGCCTCGCTGAAAGGCGCTAAACAGGTAGATGCCGTGGATAACGATACCTGGTCGTACAACAACACGGAAGAAAACAGCAAAGCCAACCAGATTGAAAATATTACACCAGTTTTAGGAGATGCTTCTTTTCTTGAAGACAAAACCGCTACATACGACATAATTCTTGCCAACATCAACAAGAACATTCTTTTACGCGATATGCCGGCATATGTACAAGCCCTGAAATCCGGCGGAAAAATATTCTTCAGTGGTTTTTACGACTCCGATCTTTCCGATATCAAAACAAAAGCAGGTCATTTACGTTTGCAATACAAAAGCCATCGCACAAAAAACAAATGGGTGGCTGCCGTTTTCATTAAAAATTAAATGATGCGAAAGGTTTCTTTTGTATTTGCGATATTTTTACTCCTACTGGGGCTGCTCACCAACCCGGCAGCAGCACAAAATGATTCTCTTTCAAAAGATCCGGCACAATTTTTCACCCAGATTTCTTCCATCCTGCTAAATACCAAATCGCCGGCTTATCAGGCGAAAGCCCAAGCATTACTTCTGCGCTTTGGCGGACAGTGGAACAACAAAGGGTTTTCCAAAAACGAAAAGCAGCAGGTTCAGGAAACGGTGGAAAAAATGCGAACAAAAAAACTACATACTTTTCCGTATCTGTATCAATATTTATGGGGAATTACACTACTTGCCGAAAATCATCGTTCAGACAATGAATTTACTGCCTGGAACCGTTATCTTTCCGAAACGATTGATCCGCGACGGATGAGAAACTTCCTGAGCTTCATCCGGTTTACCGAAAATTTATTGGAAAAACACCTTCTTTATAATAAAAGTTCAGCCTCCTGGCATTTTAACCGGGCTGAATTCACGCTGCATTACGACTCTGTATTTTCAGTTCATTTTAAACACCTTAACCTGATCAAAGCCAGCCGGAACGACAGCATAATGATCATGCAAACCCGCGGTATTTTCACCTATCCTGCCAGGCAGTGGGAAGGAACAGGCGGCCGGCTGCAATGGAACCGGTTTCCCAACGGAATGAATGCACAATACCGCATTATAAGCCAATACCATTTTAATCTGAAAAGTAATCTTTATCACATTGATTCGGTTACCTTAACCAGCCCTGAATTTCTGGGAAAACAAAGAATAATCGGACGGATTTCTGACAGGGTACTCACCGGAAAACCGGGAAAAAATTCGATATATCCCCAATTTGTTTCCTACGAAAACAATATTTTCCTGCCAAACATCTATCCCCACGTATCTTTCCGCGGCGGCATTGAACGAGAGGGTAAAAAGATGTACGGCATTGAAATAAAAGGACATAAACCCGAAGTTATTTTTAACCGAAAACAAAAACCGGTGCTTACTGTCCGTTCTAAACGTTTTGAATTTGGCAAAAACAAACTTGTTTCGGCAGATGTAGATGCCCGGTTGTTATTGGATAACGACTCCATTTACCATCCCCGGCTCATCATGCGTTACGACGTACCATCAAAAACACTTCAGCTTTATACGCTCTCCGACCGGCAAATTCCGTTTTTTGATTCTTACCACAAAATGGATATTTATGTGCCGGCCCTGGTTTGGCACATCAATGCAGACAGTCTGCTGTTTAAGAAATTAAGAGGCGTAAACGACAAACAACCGGCCCGGTTCGAGTCTGACCGCTATTTCAACTTAAGGCAATTTTATGAGATCCAGGGAATTGATGAGATTAATCCGCTTTATGTGGTAAATAATTTCATGAAAGCATTTTCGACCCGCATCATTCCGGTAAATGCCCTTGCCGGCTATATGAACAAACCGCCCGAACAAATAGAAAACTTGTTGATGCGCCTTTCCAACAGAGGTTTTGTTGTTTATGATGCCGGCACCAAAAAAGCAGTGGCCACTCCGCGCCTGAAGTATTTTTTGAATGCCAAAGCGGGTCGTACCGATTATGATGTAATCCATTTCTATTCCAAAGAAAAACTCAAACCCAATGCATCACTGAACCTGAAGGATCTCAGTTTGAACATTTACGGAGTTCCCCGGGTTTTTATCAGCGACTCACAAAAAGTTTACATTTACCCTGCCGACAAAAAGATCGCCCTGCGGAAAAACCGCAATTTTACATTTACCGGGAAAGTAAGTGCCGGATTGTTCAACTTCTATGCCCGCAAAAGCACTTTTGTTTACGACAGTTTCATGATTAACATGAACTACGTGGATTCGCTTTCTTTTGGAGTGTGGGAAAAAGACACACTTCGTAATCGCCGCTATGTGGTTCCGGTAAAACAAACCTTGCAGAAACTTTCTGGCCGCCTTTACGTTGACTTGCCCTTCAATAAATCGGGGAAGATGCATGTATCAAAATATCCCGAATTTGTCAGCGAATCAGAATGTTATGTTTATTACAACAGCCGTCACATTCAGGACAGCACCCTGTTACCCGGAAAATTCTACTATCGCGTTTCTCCTTTTGTCTTTGATTCCATCATGACTTTTAATACCGACGGACTGGCTTTTCAGGGGAGTTTGGTTTCCGACAGCATTTTTTCTCCCATCAGCCAACCGTTACGCGTAATGCCGGATCATTCGCTGGGTTTTGTGTACCGGACACCTCCCGAAGGTATTACAGCTTATGGAGGAAAAGCCCGGTTTTACGACACTTTGACACTCAATATGAAGGGATTTCACGGGAGCGGCAAACTGCATTATTTAACCACTTCGGTAAAAGGAAAAGACTTTGTTTTCTATCCGGACTCGCTCCTGGCACAAAAAGCCACGCATTTTTTTGGCAAATCAGATGCTGTAAAATATCACTTCCCAAAAGTATATGGCGATACCGTCCATTTGAAATGGAACACAAAAGTGAACCGGATGCAAATCGCAACCACGCGAAATCCCTTTACACTTTACAGCGATGCCACGCTGGAAGGAAACATTACCCTTTCGCCGGAAGATTTTACGGGAACCGGACATTTTGCCTTTGGACATTCCGATCTCTCGTCAAAACATTTTCTTTTTACCGATCGCGGATTAAATGCCGATTCGGCTAATTTCATTCTCAAAAACGCCCAAACCGGAGATACTACTTTCCTGGCAAAAAATTACCGTGCCCATATTGACTTCAAAATGCAAAAAGGATGGTTTAATCACCTCAACCAAAACTCTTTTCTCACCTTTCCGTTCAACCGGTATATCTGTACGCTGGACGAAGTGGAATGGTTAATGGATCAGGACAAACTCAGCCTGTACAGCACCCACCGGAAAACTTCTTCCAACTTTGATTCTCTCACCCGAAAGCAACAAATTGCCTGGCATCAGCCGGGTCCGGAATTTATCTCTGTTGATCCGGCTGCCGATTCTCTCCGGTTCTATGCCCAAAAAGCATTTTACAACATCAGCCAATATTCGATTGATGCAGAAGGGGTAAGACTGATTAAAACAGGAGATGCAGCTGTTTTTCCCGGCAACCAGGCCGTTACCATCTTACAAAAAGGGAAACTGGCTCCGCTGGAAAATGCAACCATTCTGGTGGATACGGCCAACCTGTACCACACGATTTATGAGGCGGAAGTACAGATTCATTCCCGGAAAAGTTATACCGCTTCCGGCAAACTGGATTATAAAGACATGAACGGAACGGTTCAGCCGATTCAAATGACAAAAGTTTTTACCGACAGTTCCGGCCAGAGTGAAGCCATAGGGAAAATACCCAAAGGAGAAATTTTCTTTCTCAGTCCGGAATACTTCTTCACTGGAACCGTGATCATGCACGCCCGCGACCCGCTGTTGCATTTCCGTGGCGGATACCAGCTGAACGAAGACTGTGTGGATAATACCGGAAACTGGATGGCGGTGGACCAGGATCTGAATCCCAAACATATTGCTTTCCGGTTTACCGATACATCAAAAACAGCCGACAGTCTGAAAGCCTGGTTTGGGCTGGCCTACAGTTTTCAGTACCACCATTATTATCCGCTGGTTTTGCAGGCACTGCGAAACCCGTCAGACCAGGTACTGATTTCCGCCACCGGAAACCTTACCATTGATCATAAAACCGGCCGGTTTATGATGGGATCGCCCGACCGGTTCAAAAACCACAACGTAAAAGACAATTTTGTCGCTTTAAATACCAAAAATTGCCAGCTCGAAGGCGATGGAATTTTTAATCTCGGAATGAAAAATCACATGCTGAAAACCCGGTTTATCGGCCAGTTTAAACATAACGTAGTCCGTGACAGCACGATTTTGCATGTGGTCATGATGATGAAATTTTACTTTGACGAGAATGCACTGAACCTGATGGCCGACAGCTTGCGAATGATCCCGTCCCATCCGGTAAATATTACAAAAGGATTATATCCCATGGCTTTGGATAAATTATTAGGGCCGGACAAAGCAAAAAATATTCTTACGGAACTCTCATTATACGGACAAACCAAAAAACTTCCCCCGGCGTTACAAAATACCATTTCTCTTAATGATGTTACGCTGATCTGGGATCCGCTGACACGCTCTTTTATTTCAAAAGGACCCATCGGAATTGGCAATATTGGAAACAATACCCTGAACAAGTACATGAACGGGATTATTCAGATCAAAAAGAACCGTAGCGGAACCTCCATTGAAATGATTCTCCAACACGGGAAACGGCAATGGTATTATTTCAATTACGCCAACGGCATCATGCAGGTACTCTCTTCCGACATTCAATTCAATGATATCATTGACAATTTAAAAGAGGATAAACGGGTATTGCATCCCAACAGCGACACGGATTATTACGAATACGTACTGACCACCCGAACCCGTGTCGTCAACTTTTTACGTGCCATGAAACGGGCAGGAAGATTAAAATAATTTTCTGTCTGTTTTTGTCCTGCCAGTCGAACAAAAGTTTTTAATTTTGGGGAAAAATGAAACCCATGAAAAGAACAGGTATCCCCAAATTCACAGCCGTTATTATTTTACTCCTGGCAGGAACGCTGCTGGCATGGACCCCATCGAAAGACATTACCCTGAATCCCACCAGTTTGATTCCTCTTCCGGTTTCTGTACAATATACCGGCAAAGATTTTACCATTGACTACAACACATCCATTTTTTATCCGGAAAAGCAACCCGGATTAAAGGATCCAGCACAATTTCTTGCCCGGCTTTTACGACCATCAACCGGTTATCCGGTTCCTGTGATAGCACTCAAAGGAAAACCTTCCGGAAAATGTATCTATCTCTATCTCGACATATCAAAAAAGAACAAAATACTGGGAAAAGAAGGATATGAACTTATCGTAACCAAAAAGAAAATTTACCTTACCGGCAATACGCCGGAGGGGGTTTTCAGAGGAATACAAACTTTACGGCAACTGATGCCTGCCCAGGTTGAAAAACGCCTGTTACAAAGCGGACCGTGGAACATCCCAACCGTAAAAATTACGGACTACCCCACTTACGCTTACCGGGGCGCTATGCTGGATGTAGCCCGTCATTTTTTTGATGTAAAAACGGTAGAAAAATATATGGATTTAATGACCTTGTACAAACTCAACGTTTTGCATCTTCATCTTTCGGACGACCAGGGATGGCGCATCCAGATCAAATCGTGGCCCAATCTGACCAAGATTGGCGGCTCCACCGAAGTAGGAGGCGGAAAAGGCGGGTATTATACTCAGAAAGAATTTAAAGAACTGGTACGATATGCAGCCAAACGTTACATCACCATTGTTCCCGAAATTGATATGCCCGGACATATTCATGCGGCTTTGGCTTCGTACGACACGTTGAACTGTAACAATAAAAAGAAAAAACTTTTCACTGGCATCCAGGTAGGATTCAGTACGCTATGCACACACAAACCCATTACCTATAAATTTATTAATGATGTGGTTGGTGAAATTGCCGCCATCTCTCCCGGTCCGTGGTTCCACATTGGTGGTGATGAATCACATGCTACCCCAAAAAAAGATTACCTGCCTTTTATTGAAAAGGTACAGAAAATTGTGGCTGCCCATCACAAAAAAGTCATTGGCTGGGATGAAATTGCCCAAACGCCTTTACAACCCGGAACCATGGTACAATTCTGGGCCAATAAAAAAAATGTCCAAATGGCTGTAAAAAAAGGAGCCAAAGTCATTCTCTCTCCCGGCGGACGCTGTTATCTTGATATGAAATACAATAAACAAACTAAACTCGGGCTGCACTGGGCCGGATACGTCAATGTAAAGAAAGCTTATAACTGGGAGCCCGACACCCTGATACCGGGAATCTCAAAAAAAGATATCGCCGGGATTGAATCGCCTTTATGGAGCGAAACCGTCACCAATCTACAGGACATTGAATACATGGCTTTTCCGCGACTGATCGGCCATGCCGAAATCGGCTGGACTCCCGACAGTTTAAGAAACTGGAATAATTACCGCATGCGGCTTGGTGCCCAGGCACTTCGTCTGGACATGCTCTATGTCAACTTCTACCGTTCTCCGTTGATTCCGTGGATCGATTCAAATTTTCGATAGTTGTACATCCGGCAAGGGTCACTTTTCCCGGCTAATTTTTTCGTGTACTTTTGCATCCCATGAGCATGAATGAAAAACCGGGATACTGGCAAAAACGGCAGATCGAACACGTTAAGAATTTTGTGGCCAAAGCCATTGATGAATTCTCATTGCTACAGGATGGCGACCGGGTTTTGGCTGCTATCAGCGGAGGAAAAGATTCGCTGGTCATGCTGGATGCACTTGCCGAGTACCGGAAATTTAACCGGGTTTCCTTTCATCTGGAGGCCATCCACATCGAAGTAGAAGATGTTCCTTATCAAGTGGATAAAAATTGGCTGACAGAATGGACCGGTCAGCTACAGGTCCCTTTACACTTTGTCACGGTCCGTGCCCACATTGAAGACCGAGGAAAAAAAGCCCCTTGTTTTGTCTGTTCATGGCATCGCCGTAAAACATTATTCGAATTTGCCAAAGACAATAATTTCCAAAAGCTGGCACTGGGGCACCACCGCGACGATGCAGTAGAAACCCTGCTGATTAACATGGCTTACCACGGGCACATCTCATCACTCCCGGCAAAACTGCGCATGTTTAACGGAAGAATGGAACTCATACGTCCACTGCTTTTATTAACAGACAATGACACCCGGCAATATGCGGCTATCAAGCAGTTTCCGACACTAATCAATGAGTGTCCGTATGCCGACCAGACCAAACGTACCACAGCCCGACAATTACTCCAATCCCTGCGGGAAATTCATCCAAAAGCCGACGCCAATATCTTTCATGCCATGCAAAATATTGACACTGAATACTTACCTCAGAAAGTAAATAAAAAAGATGAATAAATTTCAGCATTTCACCCAACAGCTAAAACAACGGCTGATGATGCCGTTACCTGGAAGAGACGCACAAGAGCCCATGGTTCCTCCTACGCGCGAAAAGGCTTTTCAGGAAAATAAGATTCCCGAAAAAGCCAAATTAAGTGCTGTTTTGATTCTGTTTTATCCTGTTAATGATGAAATCCGTTTTGTATTAATCGAAAGAGCCATTTACAACGGCGTACACAGTGGACAGATTGCCTTTCCGGGCGGCCAATATGTTTCTAGCGACAAAGACCTGCAAACCACCGCCTTACGCGAAGCACAGGAAGAAATAAATATTGATCCGGAAAAAGTAACCATCGCAGGCCAGCTCACTCCGGTTTACATCCCTCCCAGCCATTTTGACGTCTATCCATTTGTGGGATATTGTAACAACCGCCCCCCTTTACAGGCCGATCAAACCGAAACAAAAGAGGTACTGGAAATCCGTCTTGATGATTTGATGAACCCGGAAAACCAAACCCAAAGAACCATCTGGCACCGGACAGGAAAACCAGTACTGGTTCCCTGTTTTTTACTGAATAATAAAATTGTTTGGGGAGCTACCGCCATGATATTAAGCGAACTGTATGCCTTATTGAAAGAGAGAGAATAAAAGCTGATTTCACTACGGTTTAATCGCTTTTGGAAATCCGCACCAATTCTATTTCAACCGGCTGATTTTCCGGGTAGATTCCAATCCAGTTGTTATCATCCGAGAACCATTTGTACTGTACGCCTACACGAATGATGAAATCCTGCACATCCTTTCCGGGAGGAACCTGAACAAAGAAACCACCGTTCTTGGTTTTGTCTTTTCCGTAAGTAACAATCATTCGAAACGGTTTTCCACTCACATTGCGGGCCCGGATGTAGATGTAGTTACTTTTCCGCACGTTCACCGGAAGCACTTTAAAATGAAGCATTTCTGTTTTTCCGGCCGGAAGCAGCGTTTTTTGATGAATCAAATCAACAATCGCATTTTTTTCAATATAATCGGTAATTTTCTTGATCATCTCTGCCGGATAAGTTTCATCCGGTTTAGCTTTTTCTGCTTTATGATAGGCTTTAATGGCCTTGTCGAAGATCTTGGCTTTATACAACCGGTCGGCCTCCGTAACCGCCTGTTGATACCGTGCCGTTTCTTCAGCCACAATCTGGGCAATGTAGGTTTTACAAGCCGTTATTTGTTCATTGGGATAAGGCTCGTCCGGTTTAATGCTGGCTGCCTCCTGATATTGCAACAACGCTTTCCGGTAATGCCGGCTGTTAAATAAATTATCGGCTTTTGAAAGGGCTGCAGCATAACGCTGGTCTCGTTCTTTGGCCAACTGAATCAATAACGTATTGATTTCGGCAATTTGTTTTTTCGGATACGATTCGTCCGGTTTAATGGTCAAACTATTTTGATATTGTGCTTTGGCCAGCTCATATTTTTTCTCCTTAAAAAGCTGATCGGCTTTGGCCGTACTTTCGGCATAAGCCTGTTGCAATGCTTTGGCACGGGCAATCGCTGCCAATGTTGTTTGCACACTTTGTATCATTTTTCCGGCCACCGCATCATCAGGTTTCAAGGCTTGTGCTCTCTGAAAATCGGCAAGGGCTTTTTCATAATTCTTTTGTTGCAGTTCCTTTTTTCCATCACGCATAGCTGCCTGATAAGCTTTCTCAATTTGTGCTGCTTTTATTTTAACGGCAATCAGGCTGTCGATGGTTTGGATCTGTTGGGCCGGTACTTTTTCGTCAGGTTTCAAAGCCAACGCCTGCTGAAAAGCTTTTTTGGCTTCTTGCAGCTGTTCTTGCTGCATCAGTTTCTGTCCCAGAATAATTTGTTTCGCATACTGCGCATCCAGTTCCTTTTGTTTCTGCATTTGTGCCAACAAACGGTTGATTTTAGCAATTTGCGCTTCGCTAAATGCATCAGACCCTTTTAAGGTCTGGGCCTGACGATATTTTTGAATGGCCAAATCAAAGTGGCCGGCAGCTTTAAGCTTTTGTGCTTCGGCGATGAGTGCCTGATACTTTGCTTCTTTCTCTTTTTCTTTAGCCAAAGCAGCCAGTTTCACATCAATTTCTTTCAGCTTTCGGGCAGGATACGGATCATCAGGCCGGGTTTTCAGGGCTTCGTCATACCGCTCACGGGCCGCAAGATAATCTTTGTGATTAAACAAGCTGTCCGCTTCCCGTATTACCTTTTGGTAATTTGCCTGTAACAATTGCTGCTGTTTTACAAACCAGCGTTTGATGTCTTTTAACCGTTGGGCCGGATAGGTTTCATTGGGTTTTAGATTCAGTGCCAGGTTATACTGAGCCCGGGCATTTTTCATTTCCTGACGTTCATACAAGCTGTCGGCCTGCCGGATGGCTGTCTGGTAATTCTTTTCGAGATGCTGACGTTGCAACGCCAGTTGTTGTTTTACTTTTTCCATCATCTCCGATGGATAACTGTTTTCGGGCCATAGCTTCTGTGCTTCCTGATATTTTTGGAGTGCAGCCATGTAATTTTTAGCCATATAAAGACGGTCGGCTTCATTAGCCACCTGATTGTACTTTTTCTGCATCCGGGCTTTGGGCTCCAGAATCCGGATTTTCTGGGCAATCTCCGGATTCCCGGGCATTAACGAATCGGCTTTTTTATAATGAGCCAAGGCATCAGCATAATGACGGATTAACAAATAACGGTTGGCTGTTTTAATTTCCTGTTCAGCAATTTTTTTCCGTTTCATATATTGGCTTTGCCATTGCCGGGCCAAAATAATTTTATTGGATGCCACAGGTCTGGCCGGAAACAAGTTCTGAGCTTTCTCATAGGTAGCAATTGCTTCCTGAAAAAGATTTTTAGCCAATAAAGAATCGCCGCTCCGGATATACCGGTTGTATTGCAAAAGTTTCTTTTTCAACAAAATCTGTTGCTTATGTATTTCTTTTATTTTTCCCAGGGCATAAGTATCATCAGGGATAACAGATAATGCTTTTTGATAACTCTTCAAAGCCAGATCCAACATGGATTTATCATAATAGTTATCGGCCTGGTCAATAATATTGTAATACGCTTCTTCCTTTTTTTCACCGGCTTTTAAATGCTGAACGATTTCATTCATCTTTTTCGTAGCCAACGGGTCGTGCAGCCGGTATCGCAAAGCCATCTGGAAATAAGCCTTGGCATCAAGATATTTTTTTTGTTTCAGCAGTTGGTTTCCTTTAGCAATCGCTTCTTCGTAACTTTTTGCCTGCTGGGCATGCGCTGCCGGAGCAAGAAGGAATCCCCACAGCATAAAAATCAAAAATGAATAAAAAAACTTTCCCTTACGGCTCATCGCTTGGTTCATCTATCGTGGTTTTCCTGTAACGCTGTTTAGGGTTCAATATTTTATTTTGTAATCATTCCGTCCCGGATAAAAAATTGCCGGTCGGCTTTGGCAGCCAGTTCTTTGTTATGGGTAACAATCACAAAAGTCTGTCCGAAGTTTTTTCTTAAGTCAAAAAATAACTCATGCAAAGCTTCAGAAGCTTTGGAATCAAGATTACCGGAAGGTTCATCGGCAAACACCACCGAAGGATTATTCATCAGCGCACGGGCAACGGCAACACGCTGCTGTTCACCACCAGACAATTCAGCCGGTTTATGCGCTGCTCTTTCTTTCAACCCGATAAAATCCAGCAAAGCATAAGCTCTCTTTTCGGCTTCTTTCCGGCTTTTCCCGGCAATAAATCCCGGGATACAAATGTTTTCAAGTGCAGTAAACTCCGGCAGCAAATGATGAAACTGAAAGACAAAGCCTATTTTTTCATTCCGGAATTTCGACAAGGCTTTATCATTTAAGGTACTCACATTGACTCCGTCAAGTAAAACGTTTCCTTTGTCCGGTTTTTCAATGGTTCCCAAGATCTGCAGTAAAGTGGATTTTCCTGCTCCGGAAGCACCGGCAATGGAGACAATCTCCTGCTCATTTACCTGCAGGTCAACCCCTTTCAGGACTTCTACCTGACCGTACGATTTATGAATATTCTCTGCCAAAACCATAATCAGCAAAGATAGGAAAACTAATGAATTCGGTTCTTCTCCTTTTTCCTTTTAAAGAAAGTACCCCAGCTCTCTGTTAAAAATTTAACCTTTACAAGCTTGATAAGATGTTAAACGCAAAAACTTTGCAAAGTTTAATAAAACGGAATCTATTGATATTCTATGCTCTATTTATTCAGATATCGTAGTAATCATTTTACTTTTTAATGACATTCATTAATTCCAGGTAAAATTGCTTTTTACTTTAAGTGAAAAAGAATTTTTGAAGTGTTTTCTGTTCCTTTCTTGTCTCGTCAAGAAAGGAACCAAAGAAGACGCACCGAAACGAATGCTTCTTCCCACTCTGCCGAAAAGCAACATCTCCGGCAAAAGAGTCTCTTGCTCACACAAGAGAAATGCAAGCACTTTTGCACGATGCTGTAAACTTTTCGGCATTCACTCTCTCGCCAGCCCGCCTGAATGACGTAGTCGGGCAGGCCCGCCGTTTCGGTAGGCCTACCCACAACTTACAACCTTGCCTTTGAGAAAATAAACCTGCAAAAGTTGAGTTAAAAAGTATGCCGGATTAAATTTCTGTGTTTACATCCCAGTTTTCGAGAATTTCTTTCAACCGCTTCAGAAACAAGCCACCAAGTGCACCATCTACTATACGATGATCATAAGCCAGTGAAAGAATCATGATGTGCCGGATGGCAATCACATCTCCCTGCGAAGTTTCCAGCACCACCGGTTTTTTCCGGATAGCACCGACACCAAGAATCGCCACTTGTGGCTGATTGATTATGGGCGTTCCGGTTAAACTGTCAAAAGAGCCAAAATTGGTTACCGTGAAAGTTCCCCCTTGAATTTCATCCGGAACAAGCGCATTTTGGCGGGCCTTTTGAGCCAGGCTGTTTACCGCTTTTACAATGCCTAAAAGACTCTTTTCGTTTACATTTTTAATAACAGGCACAATCAGATTTCCGTTGGGAAGTGCCGTAGCCATGCCAATATTGATGTTTTTCCGGTAAATCACTTTATACCCATCTACCGAAGCATTGATTTGCGGAAACTCATGCAATGCCTTGGCCACCGCATCAATAAAAACCGGAGTAAACGTTATTTTCTCGCCATTACGCTGCAAAAAACCGTTTTTCACTTTGTTTCGCCAGGTTACAATGGAAGTGACGTCCACATCAATAAAAGAAGTCACATGGGCCGAAATCCGTTTAGACTGAATCATATGATCCGCAATTAACCGGCGCATACGGTCCATCTCCACAACTTGGTCCCCGGAATCGGTATTAACCGAAGGAAGGGACGAAATCACCTTTTCTTCTTTTTCTGTCGTCTCCGGAACATCTGCTGAAATTTTCCGGCTACGGTTTGCCGTTGTTCCTTTTCTGTTTTCAAGATAAGCAAGCACATCTCTTTTGGTTACCCGGCCATTTTTTCCCGTTCCGGGAATATTATCTAACTCCGCCGGCGAAATATTTTCATTTCGGGCCATGCTCCGTACCAGGGGCGAATAAAAACGATGGTTTTCTGATAATTTCCGGGCATTCTCTTTTCCGGCAGATGTTTCCTTGTCTTCTTCCGGCTTGTCCGGCACATTACTTTCGTCCGAAACCGGTTCCGGTACATCTTCCCCCTCGGTTTCCACAATAGCAATGACTGTTTCGACCGGCACAACAGCTCCTTCTTCGAAAAGAATCTGTGTCAGCTTACCCGCTGTCGGACTGGGAATTTCCGAATCGACCTTGTCGGTGGCAATCTCCACCAGGGCATCATCTTCTTCCAGAAGATCGCCTTCCCTTTTCAACCATTTCGTAATGGCTGCTTCAATAATCCCTTCGCCCATTTTGGGCATTACAATTTCAAATTTTGCCATATTCTGTTTCCGGGTTCCGTAAGCCCGGTTAATTTTTCTGCTTGATTTTCAGGAGGCAAAAATACGAAAAATTCATTAATGTAGAATAAATCTAAATAAAAACTTTTGGGAGAAGCCATCCTTTAAAGATTTTGCAAAACACTGAAAAATAAGAGAGTAAAAATTCATATGAACATTTTGGTGAATTTATTAACATTCGGAGCAAAAGGATTTTGATTTATCGGATAATTCTTATTTTTGTATTGTTAAGAAACCTTAAAAAAAGAGTGCATGCCCATGGAAGGACAAGAAAAACCGAAACGAAGGGAAGACATTTTTTCCAAGGCCGTGAGAGCAGGAAAGAGAACCTACTTTTTCGATGTAAAGGCTACACGCAACAACCAGTATTACCTGACCATTACTGAAAGCAAACGTCGCTTTCAGAATGAACAGGGAAAATTCTTTTACGAAAAGCACAAAATATTTTTGTATCGTGAAGATTTTGAGAAGTTCGTAAACGGGTTGGATGCCGCCATTCGTTTTATTGAAACCGGTGAAATTCCGGAAGAAGAAACCGCTCCGGAAGAAACGGTAACCAGAGAAGAAAAAGTCGAGACTGAAATCGACCTGAGTTTTGACGATTTGGGGAAAGACGACGAAACTCCGTCATCCGAATAACCCGTATCAGACCAGTGTTTAACATGAACTCCCGGAAACAATTACTGTGGAGAAGGTGAGTGCATTACCGGTTTTGTTGAAAAAAGAGAGAAGGAAGTTGTATTTTTGTAAGCTAAACAAACTATGGGGAAAGTTATTGCCATAACCAATCAGAAGGGCGGAGTAGGAAAAACCACTACCGCTATTAGTCTCGCTGCCAGTTTGGCTGTTTTAGAATATAAAACATTGCTTGTGGATGCCGATCCGCAGGCCAATGCCACGTCAGGAATCGGAATAGACCCGAAAAGCATTCAAACCAGTATTTACGAATGCATGATCGATGATGTCAATCCTGAAAATGTTATTCTGAAAACATCCACTCCCCATCTTGACCTTCTCCCTTCACATATCGATTTGGTGGGCGCTGAAATTGAGATGATTAATCTACCCAACCGGGAGAAAAAAATGAAACGGGTCATCGACAAAATCAAGGATAATTATGATATGATTATCATTGACTGCTCCCCCTCGCTTGGATTAATCACCATCAACGCCCTTACCGCTGCCGACTCGGTCATCATCCCGGTACAATGCGAATATTTTGCATTGGAAGGGCTGGGAAAACTCCTAAACACCATCAAAATTGTACAGAGCAATTTAAATCAAGACCTGGATATTGAAGGAATTTTACTGACCATGTTCGACATTCGCTTACGCCTTTCAAAACAGGTAGTCGAAGAAGTAAAAACCCATTTTCAACATCTTGTTTTCGACACCATCATCAACCGGAACACCCGGCTTGGCGAAGCACCGAGTTTTGGGAAATCCATCATCATGCACGATGCTCAAAGCACAGGGGCCATCAACTATTTGAACCTAGCCAGAGAATTATTACAAAAAAATGAAATGACCGGAATGAAAAATTCCGATAAACAAATAAAAACGGCGGATGACAACTAAAAAAACAACAAAACGGGTGTTAGGCCGTGGACTGGATGCGATATTGAGCAGCCCGGAAACGGATATTACATCCAAAGACATATCAGGAAACTATGTAGCCGGAGCCATTGCCGAACTCGATTTAGACCAGATTGAGGCTAATCCTTTCCAGCCGCGTACCGATTTTGACGAAACCATGCTGCAAGAGCTGGCAGAATCCATCAAAAGTCAGGGCGTAATTCAACCGGTAACCGTACGCAAAATGGGGCGCGAGCATTATCAGCTGATTGCCGGTGAGCGCCGGTTAAAAGCTTCACGGCTGGCCGGATTAAAAACCATTCCGGCTTTTATCCGGGTAGCCAATGACGAGCAGATGCTCGAAATGGCATTAATAGAAAACATACACCGGCAGAACTTAAACGCCATCGAAGTAGCCATCAGCTACAAACGACTGATTGAAGAATGTCAGCTCACCCAAGAACAGCTCAGTGAAAAAGTGGGGAAAAACCGGACCACCATCACCAATTTTTTGCGCCTTTTAAAACTTCCGCCCGAAATACAAATTGCTTTACGCGATGGAACCATCACCATGGGACACGCGCGTGCGCTTTTATCCATCGAACAAGAAGCTACTCAGCTCCGGCTTTTAAAGCTGGTTTTGGACGAAGGGCTCAGCGTACGGCAGGTAGAACACATGGTTCGGGAAATAAATCACCGGGAAACCCCATCAAAAAAACAAAAGAAGCAGGAACTACCTGAAAAATACAAGGAAATAACACGCCGGCTAAGCGATATTTTGGGAACAAAAGTGAGTTTAAAAAGAAATACTAAAGGCGCCGGTACACTCGTTATTTCTTTTAAAAATGATGAAGGGCTATCCCGTGTGGTTTCTGCGTTGGAAAAAAAATAATTCGGTGAATGAATTGAAAAAACCATCAATCTTCCTTTTTCTCATCCTGCTATTTTTTTGGGCAGGAGGAATACAGTCCGTTACAGCCCAGGAAACTTCCCATCAAAACAAAACCACAAAAACGACTACGCACAGAAAAAAGAAGAAGAAACCGCTTCCGCGCGATCCAAAAAAAGCAACCCTGATGGCTTTGGTCCCCGGGCTAGGACAAATTTACAACCATAAATACTGGAAATTACCCATTGTATATACCGGTTTTGGCGTTATCGGTTATTTTGTGGTCACCAATACTCAGTATTACCAAGACTTTAAGGATGCTTATAACTGCAAAGTAACCGATCCTGATTGTAAAAATCCGCTGGCTGAAAAATATTCAGAAGAAACACTAAAATATATCCGTGACTATTACCGGCGCAACATGCAATTGTCTTACATCATTGGTGGCGCCTGGTATTTGTTACAACTAATTGATGCCAATGTAGATGCCCATCTCTCCCACTGGAATGTTTCTGACGATCTTTCGTTAGATATTTCACCGGTTTATCACCCTGTTCCTGTCCGGAATCAACCGGCCTGGCAGGGCATTTGTCTCCGTTTGAAATTTTAAACCCATAACCACATATGAAACAGCTCTTTCTTTTTTTCGCCACCTTTTTCGTAGCGGCCACTCTCCTGGCCCAACAAAAAAAACCGTTAGATCACTCTGTTTACGACCATTGGAAAGATTTACAGCATCCCATTATTTCAGATAATGGAAATTACATATCCTATGAAGTCAATCCGCAAGAAGGCGATGGTTGGTTATACCTGTATAAAGTAAAAACCCATCAACTGGACTCCCTGCCCCGTGGAAGAAAGGCCCATTTTACACCGGATGGGAAAGTTTTGGTTTATACGATTAAGGCTCCTTTTGCCCAGGTTCTCCACTTAGAACGCCAAAAAGTAAAAAAGGATAAACTCCCCAAAGATTCATTGGCCTGTTTCTACACCGAATCGGGAAAATGGAGAAAATTTGGGCAAATACTGAAAGTGGCCATTCCAGAAAAATCTTCTCCCTGGATTGCCGCTCTGATGAAAGAAAGCAACCCCAAAAAATCAGAAAAAAAAGACAATACGCCGAAAAAGAAAACGAAAAAGCCATCGGAGAAAACAGAAAAAGGGGTACTTCTGTTATTTAACACGGCGACAATGGATTCCACCGGTTTTCGTAATGTAACCACCTTTGCATTTTCCCAAAATGGGAAAAGCTGCGTGTTTTCCGTTCGCCCGTCGGACACCACAAACCAGGTTATTGTTCTGGCTTTTCACACCGGAACAAAAAAAACCGATACCCTTTTCACCGGAAATGCTGTGGTAAAAAATGTAGCCGTGGACGAAAAAGGAGAACAGGCTGCTTTTACTTTTTCAACAGACACTGTTCCCAACAAAGCTTTCGGATTGTATTATGTCGATTTGGATAAAAACACGAAGAACCTGGTTTCAGGAACTGACTTTAAAAACCTGCGAAAAGGATGGGCCATCAGTACACACGGAAAGATTTTCTTTAACAAAGCCGGATCGGAACTCTATTTTGGGACAGCTCCCAAACCTTTACCTCCGCTGAAAGACACGCTGGCACCTTTGGAAAAAGTGAGTCTCGACATCTGGACTTACCATGACACCCTGCTACAACCGCAACAAAAAGTCGAACTGAAAAAAGAGAAAAAGCGCAATTATACCGCTGTTTATTTTCCAAAAGAAAACCGTCTGGTTCAATTGGCCACACCACAGCTGCGGGAAGTCCGGATCAATCCTAAAGCCAAAGGAAATCTCAGCCTGGGATTTGACAATCGGCCCTATCTGAAGATGACTTCATGGGCAGGACAATGGTATAAAGATGTTTACCTGATCAACCGGGAAACCGGGAAAAGAAAACGCATCATCCGGAAAGTGTCAGGAAACGCCTATCTTTCACCAAATCAGCAATACGTGGCCTGGTATAATGTACAGGACAGCGCTTGGTATGCTTATTCGGTAAAAACCGGAAAAAACATCAATCTGACCAAAACAATTCCGGTAGCCTTTTACGATGTATTGAACGATGTTCCAAACATGGCCCCGCCTTACGGAATGGCCGGATGGACAAAAAACAACCGCTTTGTGGTATACGACCGCTACGATTTGTGGTCACTGGATCCTTCTGGAAAACAAAAACCGGTCAATCTTACTTCCGGCATGGGCCGTAAAAAAGATTTGCGTTTCCGGTATGTGAAACTTGACAAAGAAGCACAGACCTTACCGGACAAAATGCTGCTTTCCGCTTTTCAACTGAAAAACAAAAAAGCCGGGTTTTATTCTCTACAAATAAAAAATCGGAATCCCCGGAAACTTCTTCTGGAAGATTATGCTTTCCGCACCCCCATCAAAGCAAAAAAAGCACCTGTCATTATCTGGAGAAAAGAGAGCTTTCGGGTTTACCCCGATTTGTATGTCAGCAACCTGAATTTTTCAGATGCCCGGCAAATTTCCCATGCCAATCTGCAACAAAAAAACTATTTATGGGGAAATGTAAAACTGGTGCAATGGGTCACCTTTAACGGCGACACCATGCAGGGACTTTTATACACTCCCGGAAACTTTGACCCGGCGAAAAAATACCCCATGATTGTTTACTTCTACGAACGGTATTCCAACCGGCTGCATCGTTACTATGCTCCCCGTCCTATCCGTTCGGTGATCAACTTTAGCTATTACACCAGCAACGGGTATGTCATTTTCATTCCTGACATTAAATACCGTGTAGGCTGGCCGGGAGCCAGTGCATACAATTGTGTGGTCAGCGGAACAGAAGCCATGATCAGCCGTTATCCGTTCATTGACAGAAACCATATTGGAATGCAAGGACAAAGCTGGGGCGGCTACCAGTCGGCTTATATCATTACCCAAACCGATTTATTCCGTTGTGCTGAAGCCGGAGCCCCCGTCAGCAACATGACCTCAGCTTATGGCGGAATCCGCTGGGGATCAGGAATGAGCCGTGAGTTCCAGTACGAGCATACCCAAAGCCGTATCGGAGGAACGCTATGGGACAAACTGCCGCTGTATATGCAAAATTCACCACTGTTTTTCGTTCCGCGTATTCACACGCCGTTACTCATTATGCACAACGACAAAGACAATGCCGTGCCGTGGTATCAGGGCATCGAACTTTTTAATGCCATGCGCCGGCTTAACAAGCCGGTTTGGATGTTGGTGTACAACGGACAGCCACACAATCTGAGTCGCCGTGCAGACGAAAAAGACCTGACCCGCCGCTTTCAGCAGTTTTTTGATTATTACCTGAAAGGTGCGCCCGAGCCTAAATGGATGAAACAGGGAATTCCGGCAATTGAAAAAGGCCACGATTTTGGTTTTGAAACAGAAAGGAAAAAAGATGGACAAAATTGATTTGCCAGCCAATCACCGGAGGTCTTTCTCTTCTACCCTTTTTTTATTGGAGAAAATGACCGAAGAAATCCGGGAAACATTGTTATCCGAAAAAAAACTGCGGATGCAAAAAGTAGACAAAGACCTGGATGAGGCAAAAAAAGAATCAGTCATGAAAGTGCTGGATGCACTGGAAGCAGAAATTGCCCGCCTGGCCGATAAATACCAGCTTCCGCCACAGGAACTGGTAGAAAGTCATTTTCTGAATGCCCGGAAATCAAAGGCATGGGAAATATTAAACGACTCTTTTTCCAAACGGATGAGCGGGTTTGGGAAGTTTCCGCCCGAACTGGCCAAAACATTTGATGCCGACATTGAAAACCTGCTGAAACTGGTAAACCGGTTATAGTTTTCGTGCAAAAACCAGATGCCCTTTTCGGGGGGATTCCGCTCGGACGATGAAGGAATATGGAGATGTTTGATTTTGGATGGGAGGATGTTGAAGATTAGTTGATTTGTCCTGCGGAACACAGTGAAGCAACTATTTTAAGTACTCCAAACTTCACACTTTAAGTACTTCAAATGCCTAAAGTTTAAAGTGCCTAAAGTGGGAAATCCCAAAAAGCAAAAAACCAAATGACAAAACAAATAAAATAGTAATAATCAGCTTTTTTGTCCTTCTGAGCGTAGCGAAGAATCTATTTTAACTACTGCCAGTTTTTTGAGATCCTTCACTTCGTTCAGGACGACAGCGAAAGTATAGTTAAGATACTGAAAATCAATAATCACCATTCATTATTCACCAATCACTATTCATCACTCAACATTTATCGTTCATCGTTTCCCAATGACCAAGCTGGAAATCCCAAAAGGCAAAAAACCAAATGACAAAAAATCCCAAACCCTAAACGCGAAGCACCGATAAGATGTGATGCATTGGAGTCCCGTAGGGACGACTTATTACCATTGACGCTGAATTTATTCAGAGGCCAGTGTTCAACCCCTTCGGGGTTATGATTCTCTGATGGGTTTATTTCCCTGCACTTCGTACAGGGTTATTTTGGTTTAATCCCTTCGGGATTAGTTATAAACCCGAGATACGAATCTATTAACTTTAAGTACTTTTAACTTCAAACATCTTCCATCCTCATATCCTTCCATCCCAAGAGATCCTTCACTTCGTTCAGGACGACAGCGAAAGTATGGTTAAGATACTGAAAATCAACAATCACCATTCATTATTCACCAATCACTATTCATCACTCAACATTTATCGTTCATCATTCCGAATGACCAGTGATTCTTTTTACCACAAAGTCTCACAAAGGACATCACAAAGGAGCTCCAAGGAAATGTAACAAATCTCATCCCGTTTATCATTCATCATTTATCGTTCTACACTTATCGTTCATCATTCCGAATGACCAATGACCAAGCTGGAAATCCCAAAAAGCAAAAAAGCAAATCACAAAAAAATCACAAGCGCCAAATACAAAACGCCAAAACTAACTGTTTTGTCATGTTGAACGTAGTGAAACATCTTTTTTAACAACTGTAATTACTTTTGAGATCCTTCACTTCGTTCAGGATGACAGTGAAAGCATGGTTAAAATACTGAAAATCAACAATCACCATTCATTATTCACCAATCACTATTCATCACTCAACATTTATCGTTCATCGTTTCCCAATGACCAAGCTGGAAATCCCAAAAAGCAAAAAACAAATCCCAGGAAAAATCCCAGACGCCTAAACGCAAAACCCAGAACGCTAATCATTGGGGTTACAAACACAAAATTTTTTATGGTCCATGTTATTTTTTCACAAAAAATTCGGTTTTATCCGGATGAAGATGTATATTTGTCTGTTTAAGAACCTTTTCCAGGGAACGGCATTCGTATTTCCGTCTTTCGGACAAAGCGGTCTTTGGAAATCAAACCCAAAAAAGTATGGAAAAAATCTGGATGAAACACTGGCCTTCCGACATCCCAAAAGAAGTTGTTCTTTCCGAAGGCAAAAAACCTGTTTTTGAGTATTTGAAGATTCATGCCCGCCGCACACCAGAAAAACCGGCCATTATCTATTACGGCCGTGAAATCAGCTACCGCGAGCTGGATGAATCGTCTGATAAATTTGCTCAATATTTACAACAACTCGGCCTTGAAAAAGGAGATCGTGTAGGTTTATTTCTTGGGAACAGTCCACAATATGCCATTGCGCATTTTGGCATCCTGAAGATGGGGGGAATTGTTTGTCCGTGTTCGCCCCTGTTCAAAGAGATGGAACTCAAATACGAAGTTAATAATGCCGGAATGAAATGTTTGGTGGCACTGGACCAGTTTATGCCCATTGTAAACCACGTGCGCGAAGAGATGCCCACATTGTTATCGATAGTCAGTACCAGCTTTCAGGATTATCTGCCCCCATCTCCTACCCTAACTTTACACAACAGTTTGAAAGTTCCCAAACAAACCGATCCGCATACCGATGATTTTATGGCAATCATGCAAACACCGATGAAGGAAGAACTTCCGGAAATCACCATTGATTTAGATCAGGACATTGCCTTATTTGAGTATACCGGCGGAACATCCGGATTGCCCAAAGGCGCCATGCTCAGCCATTTTGCCCATTTGTACAAACCTTCGGCAGCCGATACCATTATGCATATCGGAAAAGACAGCCGGGTACTGACCACCATGCCGTTTTTCAATATCGCAGGAATGCTTTTTCTCATTGGACCGGTATTGCGGGGAGCAACCAACATCATGCTTACCCAGTTTGACCCGCTGGCCGTAATGCAGGCTATAGATACCTACCGCGTAACCGAATGGTACAGCATGGTTCCCATGAATCTGGCTATCATGAAACACCCGGAGGCTTCACAATACAATTTCAGCAGCCTGAAACTGAATTTAACCACCTCGTTTGTCGTTGCTTTAGATGAAAAAATTGCCAAACAATGGGAAACATTTACCGGAGGCTGTCCTTTGCTGGAAGGCGCTTACGGATTGAGCGAAACGCACACGCTGGATACTTTTTGCCCAAGACACAAAATTAAATATGGCAGCATGGGAATTCCCAGCTTTGACGAAGAATTTAAAATTGTGGATTTTAACGATAAGACCAAAGAACTTCCCATTGGTGAAGAAGGTGAAATTGTGTTACGCAACCCGGGATGTATGAAAGGATACTGGAACAATCCGGAAAAAACAGCCGAAACATTGATAGATGGCTGGGTGTACACCGGCGATGTGGGTAAATTTGACGAAGACGGCTACCTGTACTGGCTGGGCCGGTACAAAGAGATGATCAAAGTTTCCGGATTTTCTGTTTTTCCTGAAGAAGTTGAAGCGCTGATCAACCAACATCCGGCAGTGTTGGAAAACGCGGTAATTCCTGTACCGGACAGCCGGAAAGGAGAAGTGATTAAAAGCTTTATTGTATTAAAGCCCGAGTTCCGGGACAAAATAACGACGGATGAAATCATCCGGTGGGCCAAAAACAATCTTTCGTCGCACAAAGTGCCGGCTTATGTAGAATTCAGAAAAGAATTGCCCAAACAAGGCGTAAAATTGTTGCGCCGGATTCTTCGCGACGAAGAACGCCGGAAAAGAGAAAATGCAACAGGATAACAGAAAATCCTGGCACAACGAAAAGCGCCCGGGATGGCAGTGACAGCTGGCGGCGGTGCCAACGGATGTGCAGCAGGCCCGCGAGGGGATTTCGAGCGGGCAGGCATACAGCGACCTATGGAAGCTCGTATGCCGCCGTAGCGAAACACCGTTTGCCCCGCCGCCACTAAAACGGACAGCCCGCCTGAACGACGCAGTCGGGCAGGCCTAAAAGGCGCCCTAAAAAATCATCTTATATAAATCCTTCGCGTTTAAGCCATTCGCGTGGTTCAGCCATGGTCTTTTCCACGTCGGCAATGGTTTTCGGAATGGGTTTTCCGAGAACACGTTTTCCTTCGTCGGTAACCAGCACATCGTCTTCAATGCGGATACCACCAAAATCTTTGTACGATTCCAGTTTATCGTAATTGACAAAATCAAGGAATTTCCCTTCGGTCCTGAATTTATCAATCAAATCGGGAATAAAGTAAATTCCCGGTTCTACGGTGAGAACGAATCCCGGCTTCAGGGCTTTGGCCAGGCGCAGGTAAGCTGTTCCGAACTCTGTAGAGCGCCGGATCGTATCATCATATCCCACATAATCTTCGCCAAGGCCTTCCATGTCATGCACATCCAATCCCATCATATGCCCCAGTCCGTGTGGCATGAAAAGCGTATGAGCACCCGCCTGTACCGCAGCTTCCGTATCTCCTTTCATCAATCCGGCTGCTTTCAGTCCGTCCACGATCGTGCGGGCAGCCAAAAAATGGATATCGCGATAAGGCACACCGGGTTTTATGGCATCAATGGCATTCAGGTTGGCATCGAGAACAATTTGATAAATTTCGGCCTGCCGGGTATTGAATTTTCCGCCCACAGGAACGGTACGGGTAATATCGCTGGCATAATGCAAAGCGGTTTCAGAACCGGCATCCGTCACCATCATCCGGCCTTCTTTCAAAGTATTATGATGACTGTGATTATGTAGTGTCTGACCATCCACACTCAGAATAATCGGGAAAGAAACCGGACCGGTCATGGCAAGTGAAATTCCTTCGATGGTTCCGGCAATATCCTGTTCCACCATTCCGGGCATGGCCATTTTCATGGCGGTGGTATGCATGTAATAAGCCGTAAGCAACGCTTTTTCGATTTCAGCAATTTCCAAATCGTCTTTTATTTCGCGAAGTTTCACCACAGTTTTTATTAATTCAACAGAAGCCGCAGCTTTTACTTCGGCGTTGGGAATTCCCAACAAAGCCGATAATTCAATGATTGTCTCTCCGCGATAAGGCGGCAGAAAATGGACTTTTCGTCCTTCTTTTAACGCTTTGGAAATCCATCCGGCCAGTTCGGAATAAGGGAAACTCTGCTCCACGCCAACCTGTGCGGCAAGGTCTTTCACCAACGGTTGTTTTCCCATCCAGATAATATCATCAATATCTACATCATTACCGAAAATATAATCGTTATTGTTGTCTACATCGACTACGCCGGCAAAGCCGGGATTATCCAGTCCAAAGAAATAGGAAAAATTACTGTCCTGCCTGAAATGATACTGGTTGGCAGGATAATTAAACGCGGCATCCACATTACCGAGGAAGAGTGCCACGCCCGATTGAAGTTCTTTTTTTAATTGCTCACGTCTGCGGGTATAAACTGATTTGTCAAACATTGTTTTACTTTTTTTAATTTATATTTTGGGGTAAAATTACGGAAAATTCCCGGTAAGGGAATCGGAATAAACGTTAAAAACCAAGGAGCTGGAAAGGTATTTTTTTATCCGGATTTTTCAGAATTCCGGATAAAAAACCGGTTAAAACGGAGGCATCGGTGTACTGTAAAAAAATCCATTTCCACCGCCATAACCAAAAGGCAAATAATATCCGGAAGGATGTTTTTGCACGGAAAAAGCCGCATTGATATGAAAATGATCGCTTACCTTGTAATCGAACTGTACCGAAGCTCCGCTATTCCTAAAATCTGCTGCTCCCGGATTTATTTTCTCCTGGGCAGGCGAAAGTGGGTTAAGCAAAAAAGTTTTGTACCCTGCCGTTGTTACAGAAAGTTTTTCATTGATCTGATAGCTTCCCGACAAATAAATTGTTCCATAACTTTGGGCTTGATTGTCAACACGGGTTCCTTCCACATAAGGGATTCCGCTTGTAAAAAAATTGGTATAGGCCATACCGGCAGCAAAACTCCATTTCTTATTTACCGGGAAAGTCACCATCGGAGCCACATAAGTACCAAATCCATTTATTCCGGGATAAAAAAAGGCAACTGATGTTCCCAACGAAAGCTGTACCTGCGGTTGAGAGAGACGTCCATCCTTTAATGTATCCTGTTTTTGATCATCACCAAAACGCTGCGCCTGTAGCGTCTGCATAGCCAAAACAAGAATCAAAAGAATAAAAACTCTCCCTTTCATGAATCAACATTTAATGTATAATTCACAAAAGTAAATAAAAATTAACAAAACAGAAAACGGTTGAACCAGATTTTTTTACAGCAATCAGGAAGATAAAGTACACAATGAGAAGAAACTGTCTTCGGTAGTGGTTTTCATTTCTACCAATCCCAACAGAACAAATTCAGAAAGCAGTTTTTCCACTTTATACGGAGAAAGTCCGCATTGCTTTTTAAGAAAAGACAAAGCCCGCATTTCATCGGCATCAAGACACTGAAGAAGATTCCGCTCTTCAGCACTATTCATAAACCGGATTTCTTTATGGCTTTTTAACTGCTGCCAGATTTTCATCTGCACACCATCGGCCAGGATATTTTCATCTTTCACTCGGATATAAGCCCGGTAACGGCCTTGTTTGTCCGATGCTTTGTACGGCTGCCGGGAACCTTTGGGAATCGTAATCTCCAGCACTTTTTTCCCTTCGACAAGCCATTCTTTCGATTGAAAAGAAACTTCCGGTTTACAATAGCGCATGGCCGCATTTTGTATCATGTAAAACTCTTCTTCCGAGCGGATTCCGGAAATTTTCCCATTATCTTTTACCCCAATCAACAGTGTTCCGCCCTCGGTATTGGCAAATGCCGATAACGACCGGGCAATTTTAGGCGCATCCGATATTTCAAATTTAAAATCGAGATGTAATCCTTCGCCTTGTGCAATAAGGCGAAGGACAGGATGACGTTTTCCGGAATACTTCACCGTTATTTTCCCTTTTTACGTGAGGGTGCAAAAATAACGGAAAAGATTTTTTATAAAAACTGAACATCCGACATACTCATGGTTTTTTCGCAATAGCGACAGAGAAGCTTCAGTTTGCCATGGTGGTCACGAATAATCTTAAACTGGGTAGGTACCTCCTGGTTGTTGGTGACACATTTAGGATTTACACACTTTACAATGTTGTGCACTTCTCGTGGCAATTCCACCTGCTGTTTTTTAATAATCTCATAATCACGAATTTCAATAAGAGTAGCATGCGGAGCTACCAATGCAATTTTACTGATTTCTTCCGGTTCGAAAAATTTATTGCTGATTTTGATAATCCCTTTTTTCCCCAGTTTTTTACTTTCAAGATTGGTTCCGAAATAAACATGATCGGTACTTTTTTCCAAATTGAGCATGGTAAAAACACGATAGGTATTTTCGGCCTGAATATGGTCGATTACGGTTCCGGTACGAATGGCCTGTACTTTTAATTCGGTTCTTTTATTTTTCATGGGTTTTTCTT
The DNA here is from genome assembly GCF_020149915.1 of Candidatus Sulfidibacterium hydrothermale. Classification (GTDB taxonomy): domain Bacteria; phylum Bacteroidota; class Bacteroidia; order Bacteroidales; family F082; genus Sulfidibacterium; species Sulfidibacterium hydrothermale. The sequence goes on along the minus strand of NZ_CP083760.1, from coordinate 1,467,903 downwards.
TTTACTTTTTACGGTTTACGGTGTTTTTTATTCAAATTTTTCCGCATAAAAATGCGGCTGTTTCTCAGAGTACTATTCTTTTAATCCGAGAATAGCAGCAATCAAAGCCTGACGAACATACACCCCGTTTTTGGCCTGTTGAAAATAGTAGGCTTTCGGATTATCATCCACATCTTCGCTGATTTCGTTCACCCGCGGCAACGGATGCAGAATACGCAAACTCTCTTTTGACTTTTCAAGCATTTTATTTTCAAGCACATAAGCATTTTTCACCTTTTCATATTCCATCGGATCCGGAAAACGTTCTCCCTGAATCCGCGTCATGTAAATAATGTCGGCAAAAGGAATAACATCGGCCAGTTCGGTATACTGAAAGTATTCCAGTCCGGCATCTTTAATCCACTTTTTCACGCCGCTGGGAAGTTTCAGCGACTCGGGAGAAACCAAATGAAAAGTAGCACCGAAAAGGCTCAGCGCCTGTACCAGCGAATGTACCGTACGGCCATATTTTAAATCGCCCACCAAAGCAATCTGGAGATTCTCCAGGGTTCCTTGTGTTTTCCGGATCGAATACAAATCGAGCAAACATTGTGTCGGATGCTGATTGGCTCCGTCGCCGGCATTGATGATCGGCACCGGTGAAACTTCACTGGCAAAGCGGGCACTGCCGTCTAACGGATTGCGCATCACAATCAGATCGGAATAATTACTCACGGTAAGTATGGTATCTTTTAATGATTCCCCCTTTCGCACACTGGACGTATCGGCGCTGGCAAACCCAATAATACTGCCCCCGAGATAATGTACGGCACTCTCAAAACTGAGACGGGTACGGGTGGAAGGCTCAAAAAACAAAGAGGCAATCACATAATCGGAAAGGATTTTCTGTCGCTGGTTTTCTTCAAAACCTTCTGCAATGTCAAGAACTTTTAAGATCTCTTCTTTGCCGTAATCGGTAATAGAAACCAGACTTCGGTTTTTTAAACGATTCATGAATTAAAAAATTTAAATGGAAAAACAAAAAAAAAAGACGGTAGAAACCGTCTAAAAAATAAAAGCTTTCTTCCGTTGCGGAAGTATATTCTATCTGAAAGGAAATGCGTTTTCGCTAACATCGTTTTATGTTACCGAAAGACAAAAATAAGACAATTGACTACAGCTTTTTCATTCTGCACAGAAAAAGATGTCGACAATATTATCAACAATCCGGAACAGAATAGCGACCTGTCCAAATTTTCTGTTTATGGATATAAAATTCCTACGGCAGGCTGTTGAATAATGCTTCCGGAAATATCAAAACCCGTCCATTTATTGTATTTTTGCCCTACAAAACACAAGAAATTATGATTGTACTTACCGGAGCCGCCGGCTTTATTGGAAGTGTGGTTTTGCACAAGCTGAACCTTGCCGGTTACGAAGATATTGTAATTGTGGATGATTTTTCGTCCGTTGAAAAGAAAAAAAACTGGCAATCAAAAAAGTTTATCCGGAATATTCATCGCGATGAATTTTTTGATTGGTTTGACCAGCATGCCCGCGAAGTGAAACAGGTTATCCATTTGGGAGCCCGAACCGACACCACTGAATTCGACATGCGGATCTTCGACCGGCTTAACCTAAACTACAGCAAAGCAATCTGGGAGCGATGTGCAAAATACCAGATCCCGCTTATTTACGCATCGTCAGCTGCCACTTATGGGAATGGTGAATTTGGATACGATGACAATCACGAGGTGGTGGAAAAGCTGAAACCATTAAATCCTTACGGCATATCAAAAAATGAATTTGACAAATGGGCTTTGAAGCAGGAAAACCAACCTCCTTTCTGGGCCGGGCTTAAATTTTTCAATGTTTATGGCCCGGATGAGTATCATAAAGGACGTATGGCTTCTGTTATATTGCATGCTTTTTATCAAATCCGTGACAATGGCAGGGTTCGGTTGTTCCGTTCGCACCGTCCGGATTTCAAAGATGGCGAACAACTCCGCGATTTTATTTATGTAAAAGACATTTCGGATGTCATTTTATTTCTTCTGAAACAACAACCGGCGTCGGGATTGTACAATCTGGGAACCGGCAAAGCCCGCACTTTTCTGGATCTGGCCCGGGCTGTTTTTGCCGCGCTGGACAAAGAACCGGTAATTGAATTCATTGACACACCTGAAGATATCCGGGACAAATACCAGTATTTTACTGAAGCCAATATGCAAAAGCTGCGGGTAGCAGGCTTTATCCGGCCTTTTACTTCACTGGAAGAGGGAATTACCGATTACGTACAAAATTATCTTGTTCCGGGAAAATACTTCGAATAGGATCTAAACCGTCATTTCCGGTTCTCCGTTAAAACCTGCCTGACATCGAGAAGAAGGTTTCGGGTTCGTTTTAAGGTATTGATAACCTGCAATTTGTCTAACGACTCTTTGTCGTAATGTTTCTTGAAATAGTCGCGAACCCCTTGGATGGTCATTCCTTTTTCTTTAATTAAATGATAGACAATCTCAAAATTGTCCACATCTTTACGGGTAAACAAACGGGTTCCGCCTGAGCTTTTTTTCGGATGAATAAACGAAAATTCCTTTTCCCAATACCGGATAAGTGAAGGCTTCACACCAAACTTTTTAGCCACTTCACCAATACGGAAATAAATTTTCTGGGCCATAGCAGGCAAAGGTTAATCCATCGACTGGGTAGGATATTTCGAAAGGGCAACCATTTTCGAATATTCAGCCGGCGTCAGGTCGTTAAAGAAAAAGTTGATCGGATTAATCGGATGATGATTTTTTATCACTTCGTAATGCAGGTGCGGTGCTGTGGATTTTCCGGTATTTCCCACCAAGCCAATAACCTGTCCGCGTTTTACATGCTCACCTTTTTTTACTTTAAATGCACTTAAATGGGCATACCGTGTCATATATCCAAAACCGTGATCTACAATAATTTCATTTCCGTATCCCCGATTCGACCGAATAACTTTGATCACTACCCCATCGCCGGTAACGTGAACCGGTGTTCCTATCGGAGCAGAAAAATCAATCCCTTCATGAAACTTTTTTACTTTGTAAAACGGATCGATACGGTAACCGAAATAAGAAGAGATCCGCCGCATGTCAATATTCCGTACTGGTTGAATGGCCGGAATACTGGCCAGCATCTTTTCTTTGTTGCGGGCCATGGCAAAAACTTCGTCAAACGATTTACTCTGTACATAAATCTCGCTGGTGAGTTTGTCCAGCTTTTTAGCCGTTTCGATCAACAGTTTTGATTCGTCATAACCTTCCAGATTAGCATACCGGTCAACGCCGCCAATACCGGCTTCTCTGACCGATTTCGGAATAGGCTCCGCTTCAAAAATCACCCGGTAAATATTGTCATCGCGGTACTCCAGCTCATCCATCAGCTTTTGCAGCTTATCGAGCTTATCATTCATCATCCGGTACTGGAGCTTATATTCGGCAATTTCTCTTTTCAGCATTAACTCTTTAGGAGAGTCGAAAAAATTAAATAAGATAAAAACAAAAACTGCTGTCAGAGCAATGGCAGAAAACAGGAACAGAAAAAACCGAAAAACTTTCTGTCCCCGCGTGAGTTTTATTTCTTCGTACGACAGCGTTTTTTCATTAAAAAAATACCTGGTTTTAGCCATATTTGCAATCCTTTTCATCGGCAAAATTAATAAATAACCGTAAATTTGCCCTCTTGAAAAAATAAAATATCAACCAGCAAAAGTTAATTATTTGTATATGACATCATTAGAGATAAGGAAGAAATTTTTGGAATTCTTTCAGTCTAAACAACATACTATCGTTCCGGGGGCTCCCATTGTAGTAAAGGACGATCCCACGTTAATGTTCGTTAACGCCGGAATGAACCAGTTTAAAGATATTTTCCTTGGAAACGCACCGGCAAAGCATCCACGTGTAGCCAATACCCAAAAATGTTTACGGGTTTCCGGAAAACATAACGACCTGGAAGAAGTAGGCCATGACACCTACCATCACACCTTGTTCGAAATGTTAGGCAACTGGTCGTTTGGCGATTACTTTAAAAAAGAAGCCATTGCGTATGCCTGGGAACTGCTCACCGAAGTTTACCATATCAATAAGGATGATCTTTATGTGACTTACTTCGGCGGTGACGAAACCGAAAATTTATCTGCTGACGAAGAAGCAAAAGCCCATTGGCTGCAACATATTCCGGAAGACCATATTTTGCCGGGATCGAAAAAAGATAATTTCTGGGAAATGGGCGAAACCGGTCCCTGTGGTCCCTGTTCTGAAATCCACATCGACTTGCGTCCGGCAGATGAAAAAGCAAAAATCCCCGGAAAACAACTGGTAAATACCGATCATCCCCGGGTCATTGAAATCTGGAACCTGGTTTTTATTGAATTTAACCGTCTGGCCAATGGCTCTTTAGAGCCTTTACCACAAAAGCATATCGACACCGGGATGGGATTTGAGCGGTTAACCATGGTATTGCAAGGAAAAACATCCAATTATGATACGGATATTTTCATGCCGCTCATAGACTTTTTGGCCAACCTTTCCGGAGAAAAGTATGGCACAGATTCTAAAAAGGATGTGGCTATGCGGGTGATTGCCGACCATTTACGGGCTGTTGCCTTTACCATTGCCGACGGACAATTACCTTCTAACACCGGTGCCGGTTATGTTATCCGACGGATATTACGCCGTGCGGTACGTTATGGCTTTACCTTTCTCCATTTTGACGAACCTTTCCTGTATAAAATGCTTCCGGTTCTGGTAAAACAAATGGGTGAAATCTTCCCGGAAATCGTTTCCCAGGAAAAACTGGTCAGCATGGTGATTAAAGAAGAAGAAGAAGCTTTTTTACGCACCCTTTCGCAGGGATTAAAAAGATTTGAACAATATCTGGAAAAACATCCGGATGCCAAACAGATTGACGGACTATTTGCTTTTGAACTTTTTGACACCTATGGATTTCCTATTGACCTGACTCAACTCATGGCACAGGAAAAAGGATTAACTGTCGATATGGAAGGTTTCAAAAAAGGACTGGAAAGCCAGAAAAACCGTTCACGGAAAGATGCTGAAAAAAGTGCTGATGACTGGATTGTTTTACTTCCCGAAGTAAACGGCACTACATTTGTCGGTTATACCCGTCTTTCCTGCGAGGCACGTATCGTCCGTTACCGGAAGATCCAGCAGAAAAAACAGACCTTTTATGAAGTGGTTCTGGACCAGACCCCTTTTTATGCCGAATCGGGCGGGCAGGCCGGTGACACCGGCGTTCTGGTTTCTGATATCGAAACCCTTCATGTTGTCGATGTAAAAAACGAAAATAATCTGCGGATTCATTACGTCAAAGAGGCGCCTCAATATCCCAATGTGGTATTTCAGGCACAAGTGGATGAAAAGAAACGTACACTTATTGCCAATAATCACAGTGCCACACACTTGATGCATGCTGCCTTACGCAGGGTATTGGGTACTCATGTAGAACAAAAAGGATCATTTGTAGATAGCCATCGCTTACGCTTCGACTTCTCCCACTTCTCAAAAATGACAGAAGAAGAAATAAAGAAAGTAGAGCAAATCGTCAATGCCAAAATCAGGGAAAATATACCGGCGAAAATCCTGCAGAATGTTCCCATAGAAGAAGCCAAAAAAATGGGCGCAATGGCATTGTTTGGAGAAAAATACGGCGACAAAGTCCGGGTGGTAATTTATGACCCGGAGTACTCGGTAGAACTTTGTGGAGGAACACATGTTCCGGCTACCGGTCAAATCGGTTGTTTTAAGATCATCTCGGAAAGTGGTATTGCTGCCGGAGTACGGCGTATTGAAGCCGTGACAGCAGAAACCGCTGAAAAATACATTGACGATCAATTGGAAGTACTGAAAAAAATCAAATCCAATTTTAAGATCCAGCAAAATCCGGTTCAGGCTGTTGAACAACTGATACAGGAAAACAACACGCTCCGGAAAGAAGTGGAAAAACTCCAAAAAGAACAAGCCCGGCATCTGGCAGCTGAATTGTTAGGAAAAGCTGAAAAAGTAAAAGATGTCCTGTTTCTTGCACAAAAAACAGATACTGATCCATCGCAGGTAAAAAATCTGGTTCTTCAGTTACGGGCAACAGCCGACAATCTGGTCATTGTGCTGGCTGTTGAAAACAAAGGAAAAGTAAATCTTGCCGTGGGAATCTCGGATGCTTTGGTAAAATCCGGGCGCTATCATGCCGGTGAGATTATTCGAAAAATTGCCCCGATGATCAAAGGCGGTGGCGGCGGACAGCCCCATTTCGCCATGGCCGGCGGCAAAGATGTTTCTGGCATCCCCCAGGCCTTTAATGCGGCAAAAAACTTACTTTAATAAGGAGTCTGCCAAAATCAGAGGAAAGGCTTTTTAACGATTTAAGGTACAATTATTTGTTTTTCAATAATTTGAAACAAAAAAACAGTGTTGAAAAATCGGGGAAATAATTGAATTTATTCGATTTTAAAGTTTATAAATATTCTTACATTTACAGACTTTAGGAGAAGTGTATGATGATCATGACATTTATGTTAAAATACAAAACCATATTTTCCCGAATTCTTTTTGTTTTTCTTTTTCTTGCTTTGCCTGCACTGGTAACCGCACAGAAAAAAGACAAAAAGAAAAAAGACAAAAATAAATGCGAAACGGTTTCGGAACAGGATCTGATTAATTACGCCACCCTTAGCCCGCCCATTTCTACAATTAACCATGCCACCGGATGGGCCAAACAAAACAACGGAGCCTGGTATTCCATGAAAAATGAAATTCCGTTTCCCGACCAAAAAGCCAATAAAGACAATTCCGGGGCCAGAACGTTGGGACAGGATAATTTTACGGAACTGGAAATGCGTAGCCTGATCATCGGAAATAAACAATACAGTGTTCTGATCAAAAAATACCGCGACGGAGAATATGAATTCCCCGTGTTAAAAGAAAACTGGAAACCTTATCGCTCCCTGGATTTTTATGTTTTCCCTACTACCCGGTTATTTAAATTATTGCCGGATAGTGTTACTTTTAATGAATCGTATGCTGTAGCCATGCACGTGCTTACCCGGGGCACCATTAAAGATTACAAACATAAAAACTGGCAAAGCATGCTGGTAGGACAAGCCGAGCAAACCCATCTGGGAGAAAGAATTAACGGAAACGACCTGATTATTGCTGTTTATCCCATCAAAAACAAAGGGAAAGAAGTCTGCCGCTTTCGGCTGATTAAATCTTTTGACAACTCGTATCTCGAATCCATCTACACAGCACCTAACCACTGGGCTTATCTTTTCAACCGGAAGTTCTATGAAGTAAAATATTTCACCTTCAAAAACTTCGTTCAGGCAGCCAAAGACCAATATGTAAAAGTAGTTCCCGAAAATAAATATTCCAACAGCAACACTTTTGAAAATAATTACCATTGGGGAATCCTAAAATACCGCGTGGGTGATTATATTAAAGCCATCGAGTATTTCGAAAAAGCCATTTCACAAAAGCCTAATACACAGGATTTCATGTTGTATGCTTACCTGGGTAATGCCCAAAGCAAACTACACCGGTACAATGATGCCATCAACTCGTACGATCAGGCTTTATCCATACAACCCACCAGCGTAATGGAATATGCCAACTGGGTACGGAATTATTTCAATCGCGGCGTGGCCAAATACTACCTTGGTGATATGGAAGGAGCCTGTAAAGACTGGAATAAGGCATTAGAACTGGGCTTTGGACCAGCCCATGACTATATCATGGAATATTGTAACAAAAAAGAAAAATAATCCATGCCAAGCTACCGGAAAGATATTATCCGTTGGGGGATTTCCCTTTTTCTGTTTTTCCTGGCCGGAACTACTTTTTTACAAGCTCAGGAACTCAATACCTCTTCGGGATATGCTTTTAAGGATAACTGGGCCATACAATTCCAACCGGGATTTTCGCAATTCTACGGCGATGCATCCAACCACAATTATTTCCAGAAATTCAGTGGAGAAATTGATTTTTCAGCAGAACTGAGTGCCCGGAAAATGTTTATGCCTGCATTGGGCGCCGGCATGTTTCTGAGTTATGCCGGATTAAAAAGCCTGAAAGACCAAAAAGCTGATGGAACAAAGGTGGATTTCAGCCTTGGCGGAAACTATTACGATGCCGGATTGTTTCTGTATGTGAATTTCAATCATCTTTTTGCCGGATACAAGCCGACACGACGTTTCTCGGTATACGGAACCATTGGAGCCGGATGGGCTTTTTGGGATTCGTGGCTGACCGACGGAATAACCGGTATCATTCTGAAAAGCGGAACAACCATTGGTGGCTATACATACAAAACCAGCGCTTTTGTTGTTCCTATAGGATTGGGGGTAAACTGGCGGATTTCCAACCGCTGGGCCGTTAATATTGGCGGTACCCTGCGTACCGTAGTAAACGACGATGTGGATGTTTGGCATGATGGTTTTAAATACGATCAGGTACTCACCACACAAATTGGAATTACCTATCACATCCGGCCGGGTTGGGGAACAGGTACTTCCAAAAAGAAAAAAACCAAACAAAAAGAAATCTGCTGTAACGAAGACCAATATAAAGAGAAAGCACCGATTCCTATTTACGACTATGATGCCGTTCCACTGGCAGCGCCAACGGTTGTAAAACCGGCAGCAAAACCAGCACATCATCCCCAGCCAGTAGAATTGACAAAAAAGAAAACGGCTTCTCCGCTGGAATACAGGGTCCAGATTCTGGCAGTTACCCAACCGGTTTCCGTAAAAACATTACAAAACCGTTATCATCTGCCCTTTACACCTGTCGAAAATCGCGAAAACAGACTTTACCGGTATACGGTGGGAAATTTCAGTCAATATTCCGAAGCTTTATCCTGGGCACAAAAGATCAGGAATTTAGGAATTCGTGATGCTTTTGTGGTCGCTTACCGGAATGGCCATCGTGTTCCACTCGTTAAAGGACAAAAGAAGCCAAGCCAGCAGACACAAAAAGTACCCCTGATCTTTTAATTACCATATCTTGGTCCAAACACAAATCAGTAAAACTGCTGTTTCCCAAATTCATTTACAAGAAAAATACGCTCGTTGAAATCTATATCGTCATTGGTAAGGAAAAACAGCGCTCCTACCGGTAATGAAAGGGTAATTCCTTTTCTGCCGGCAGTAAAACTCGTCAGGGTTTTCCAGTTCCCGTCCCAAAAATAAAGCGTGTAGTTTTCACCGTGAACCAAACGGCTCCACGGACTGGTTTTTCGTAACGTAACCTGTTGCATCACCGAAAAATCGGCTTTAAGGAAATGCTTTATTCCATTATTATCCAATAAAAAAGGAGTTCCTTCGCGCATCAGCATATGCCGATGGTAACTCACCGGGAGATAGATAATATCTTTTCCCGTTTTCCGGAAAAAAGCAGCAGAATCCCTCACCCTGGCCCAACTTACCGGACGCCAGCCACCATCATTAAACACCGAAAGATAAACATACCGTGCCGTATCCTGAATTCCCACCCACACCGGAAAAGAAGACACGGCATTGGTAATATCGCTATAATAAAAATCACCAAGAAACGGCGGCGTAGCCCGCTGAATTTTCTTAATGGTATAAAGACTGGCACTGTCGCGGAAAAACGTCCGGCGATACAGTTTAGCCAAACGCCCCGGCTTTTGTAAATTCACCCGCTTCGGATACTCCAGAATCAACTCGTTACTATCCGGAAGAATAACGGTTGTATAGGCATATCCGAAATTAGTATCCGCCAAAAACGGCGTATAATCCAATGCCGCAGCAATGCCAAAAGCCCTCAATACTTTTACCTTATAAACATTGATATCATAAAAATTTCCATAGCCTGTTTTCTCAAGATGCCGGATAGTTTGTACATCTAAACATTTATTATAGGTATCTTTATATCCTATTTTTTTATTAACCAACCGGTTAATATATGATGCCACATCAATGGTATGCACATGGTCTTTATAAAATCTCTTGGGCAGGGGACCATATTCACGGATAAAATATTTCCGAAAATCTTCCACCGGCTCATTGGCCACCCGGTAAGGAAGTATATAATGACAAAACTGCTTGAAGCCATACTTTTTCGCCCACGGAAAAGTTCGCCATGCTGAAAAAGCCTCATTGATATTTCTCATTAAAAAATCTCCGGATAACGAATAAGCATCCACACGAAAACTGTCGGCATGATAAATCAGATTTCCACGAATCTGTTCGGTGGAATCCCACGCGCGTTTAAGCGCAAGATAATCGGTATATTTTTCAGGATTAAAAAAATAATGATGTCCTAAAGTATCCTGCACACTGTAATACACACTGTAGTTTTTATCCATTTGTGCCATCAGCGCATACAATGCATGCAGTTTTAACGAATCTTTATCTTCCACAAAGTAACCAATGGCTTTCATCAGCTCAGGACGGTTAAGGCCTGCTTTCCGGATAACCTTTTGAACGGCAAGAGGAATTCCCGGACGTTTGGATTTCAAACAATGCCAGTTAAAAAAGGGAAAGAAAAGGAGAAAAATAAGCCACAAGTTTCTTTTACCCCGAATTTTCATTGTTACAGAATTCTGTTTGTTTTTTACAAAGGTAGAATGATTTTTGATTTATCCCGTTTTTCGCTCTCTTCCAATAAAAAAGGCTCCTTTCAAAAAGAAAGGAACCTTTAAAGAGAAAAGTACACGTTGCTCAGATCGCCGGATCGGGCGGACAATTCGGATTATTATTTCTTTCCTCATAAGAATAAGGATAGAAATTCCGGTTCCGCTCGCTCACAATATCTTTATCCGGGCTGGGAACAAACGAAGAATGAATTCTCCGGCTGTCTTCCAGCCGTTGACCGGTCAGGAAAAGTTCGATACATCGCTGAATATAAATCTCATTAAGAACGGCTTCTTTGCTGGTAGCATCACCCGTCCAGGGGCCAAGACCAGCATTCACGCCAAACACGTCATTGGTTTTTTCTCTTATAACATTGATTTCTTTCACAGCATCCGCCAGATTGTCCTCACGGGCATAAGCTTCTGCTTTGATCAAAATCATTTCACCCGGAAGATAAACCGGAATCTTTGTATTTCCGTTGGCGAAAAATCCTTTCAGGTTATGCACTTCATATCCACCAAACTCAGGCAATGCATATTCGTGAACCGTGGTATCCATGTAAAAAGTCAATCTTCCATCACCCGGTTCCGGCTGATATTGTACATATCCGGTATCCGTATTGAGCATAATTCCAAAATTCCATCTGGGTTTGGTATCAGGTTGCCCATCAACAGCAAACACAAAAACCGGATTCTTGTTTTCACTTCCATCATACCACCATTCCGATTTAGAAGTCAAATCTACTTTATCGGCCGTAGCAATGGCATTGGCATAATCACCAAGATAAAGATAATACCGGGCCAAAAAAGCTTCAATCGAATTTTTCAAATCAATTGTCGGGATGACTTTCGTTTTAAAATCATCGGAAATAGGATCGGCATCGATATCATTCAATGCGCTTTTCAGCAAATTTACCGCTTCGGTCAAAACAGCGGTACGGTCACTAAATTCGGCATCCACACCATCATTGATCGGGGCTTCCTGAAAATCCATTACCAGGTATCCCAAAGTCATGGCTTTCATAAATTTAGCCAACGCTTTAATTCCGCTTTTGGTGCCTGCCGGCATTTCCACATTATCTACATTTGCTATAATATTTTCTGCCATTCCCTTATCGCGCAGCAATCGGGACCACAATCTGACGATTCCGGCATTTTCGCCGCTCAACGCGGTTCCGCCATAGGTCAGCTCCATTGGGGTAACATAAGTACTTGACACTCCAAATTCGCGTGTGGTTATTCCCGGAATCTCCACAATAGGAGACAATGTAGAGGTAGAAAAATGTTGTATCAGTCCGATACTGGCTGCTTCTAGACCTTCTTTGTCTTTAAAGATCTGGTCGTCTGACGGGGCATTGATATTCGGAAAATCTTTTTTACAGGAAGTAAGAATCAATCCTGCCAGAAAAAAGATGCCCACTATTTTTAATATATATTTCATCGTGATTATTTTTTAGATTATTTAAAATTAACTACAACACCAAAACGGAACTCTCTAGGAATCGGAACAGTAGCCATATCCTGTCCACGTACACCGTTACTTTGGCCTTCGGTATTCACTTCAGGATCATATCCCCAGTAATTATCCCACGAGACAAGATTACTTCCGCTTAAAGTGAATTTTAAACTTCTCAACACATTGCTATTGTGAAGCTTCAAATCATAACTCAACACAACATCTCTCAGTTTTACAAAAGAGCCATCTTCCACAAACGATTGGTAAATAAAGAATTTGGGGAAAGAACTTCCTTTTGGAATTTCGCCAAGAAGTTCTTTTGCCGTAGCATCACCCCCCGGAAAGAGATCAAACATTCGTTTATTCCAATCCATCACATCAAATCCCTGTACCATATCTATTTTCACAAAAAGCGAAAGGTTTTTGTAGGTAAAAGTATTGGAAATGGAGCCGATCCATTTGGGATTCGGGTCACCAATAATTTTCTTCAGGCTAACGCCAGTGGGCTGGCCGGTAACCGGATCATAATCCTGAACAGCAACCGGAATCACTTCACCGTCAGGAAGCGTTTTGTTTTCATAGTGACCTTTTGCCCGTTGAACAAAACCCTGACTATCTAACAATAATGAGCCATCTGGGTTGGTCGCATAGAAATAACCATAAAATACGCCAAGCGGCTGTCCGGACTGGGCAATGGATGTTCCCCACATGCCCAGATCAATTTTTCCCCCTGCCACGTGGGTTACTTCATTTTTATTCTGGCTAAAAGTAGCGGTTATATTCCATGTAAAATTCTTTTTCCGGATTGCGGTTCCGCGCAAAGCCAGTTCCCAGCCTTTGTTCGTCATAGAACCCACATTCTCGTAGCGGCTTCCATAACCTGTTGACGGAGCCAGTGTTCTTAGCAGCAAAAGATCAGTAATATCCTGATTGTACCAGGTAAATTCAATTCCCAAACGATCTTGGAAAAGGCCCATATCAAAACCGGTTTCAAATTCGGTTTGCCGCTCCGGTTTTAAATCAGGATTTCCGGAACGAATAGGAGCAACGAGACCGGTCTGACCATTAATGGGAGCCAGGTCGTAACTGGTATAAATAGAATAAGGTGCCAAAGCCGAAAGGTTTCCTGCTTGTCCGTAAGAAACTCTGATTTTAAACAGATTCACCCATTTTCCTATACTATTTTTGAAAAAGTTCTCCTGAGAAATCAGATAAGAACCTGAAGCTTTAGGATAAAATTGGTTTCGCTGGTCTTTTCCAAAAGTAGAAGCACCATCCCACCGGCCAGCAAGAGTCAAAAAGATTTTTTCTTTATAGCCGAAAGTTTGTTGCAAATAACCGCCCCAAATAGAACGTTGTGTACGGTAATCCGATCTTCCGGTTAATGAACCGGCATCCGTAACTTTTGCTACCGGTGCCAGGTGATCTGTACGAATAGCAAAATACTGTGATTCGTCGTATTGATAAGTATATCCGGCCCCAGTTACCGAACTGATGTCGGGGGAAACATGAAATGAATAAGCTGCATGAATATCTGAATTCGTCATGGTAGTAGCCATTGTTGCTTTTTCAGAAACTCCATACGGTTTCGTATTAAATCCTACAGGAATATACAGCCGGGCATCATTAAAGGCATGGTCATAACCAAAAATATAATTAATGTTTAACCCTTTCAAAGGAGTAAATTTCATTTGAATGTCTCCCAAAGTACGGTTATTGGTTTGTGGTGCTTCAATACGATCAACTGCTTCGTACGGGTTTGCCATCCAGCCAATATTAGGATAAACACCATTAACCGGACGGGGATCAATTGAGTTGTCCGCAAACAACAAACTTACGATCGGACCATAATTTTTTCCATTGGGCATTTCATGGCTAGAGTTTCTTGAAATCAATGTTCCTACCGAAACCGACATCCAGCGGTTTATCACCTGATCAACACGAACTCTGAAATTATATCGTTCAAAATCGGTATTTCTTACAATACCCCCGTTGTATAACTGCGAAGCCGAAAAGATATATTTTGTATTGCCTTTACCTCCGGACACAGAAACATAATTTTCTGTTCCATAAGCCTTTGTAAAAATATAGTCCTGATAATTATACCTGGTAGCAGGAATCGTTTTGGTCGGATCATTTGGGTCCCATTTCAGCGGGGCATTGTTCCAGGGAAGAACTTTTCTGATCTCGTTCATATTAACACTGGTAGAAAACGTAATTTTCGGTTTTCCGTTTTGTCCTCTTTTGGTAAAAATCTGCACAACACCATTACTGGCTTGAGAACCATAAATAGCTGCGGCAGCAGCACCTTTTAAAACTTCGATATGATCAATTTCATTCGGATCAATGTCAACCAACCGGTTTTGTGTATATCCGCCCAGATTAATCAACTGATCGGAATTATTATTCACAATAACACCGTCAATAATGTACAAAGGATCAGAGCTCCCAACCACGGTACTGGCTCCCCGTAAACGGACGGTAATACCACCGGCAGGATTACCAGAGTTCCGCATTACCAATGCTCCGGCTACATTTCCCTGTAAAGCAGCACCAATACTTAATGGAGCGGTCTCCTGAATATCTTTACTACTCACCGTGGAAATAGAGTTTCCCAAATGACTTTTTTTGGTAAATCCGGATACTCCGGTAACCACAACTTCATTGAGCCGGGTAATATCCGGCGAAATGTTCACATCGATGTTAACATTCGTATTATTACCCAAGGTCAAATCTTTTACAATGGTCTTATACCCTACTGTACTAAAAGCAATTTGATACTTTCCGGGTTTTAATTTTGCAGTAAAGTCATAATGACCATTACGATCAGTAGCTGAACCAATGTTTTGATTAACGATGAGGATCGTTGCTCCCGGAATTGGTTCCTGGTTTTTGGCATCCGTAACCGTTCCTTTAAAATGGTAAGTAACGAAGCCACTTTGTGCCACAACATTTCCATTCCCCAGCAACAGCGCTGCAAAAAGGAGTCCTGGCAAAATTTGCGTAAAGAATTTTTTCATAAAACAAACTTTTAAATAAATAATTGATAATTAGGTTTATATATAGTAGTGAAAACACATTTTTCATTTACGCAAAACAGTATTTAATTAATATTTCATTGCAATTATAGATAGAAAAGATTCAAAAACCACATTTCTAAAAATTTTTCACAACATTATTCCAGAGTGTTATTTTTTTAACTTGTTAATAATTTTTCCAACCCAAAAGGATTTTATTACACACCATGATCCAATTTATAAAACCAACCCCTTTTACAGGAAAAATTTTAACAGCGCTTATCCTCTTATTTCTTATCCATTTTTAGCAAAAAACACACAACAAAATAAGTTTGGTTGGTTGCATTTGCATAAATGGCTATCTTTGCACGCTGAAAAAACAGACATTTCATTGAAAGAGTTTTTAACAAGAGTATTCACAGGAGTTGTCTTTGTGTTATTGGTGATGGGCTCCGTGGTGTGGTCGCCCTGGGCCTTTTTTATTCTAATGGGAATTTTTGCTTTTTTAGCACTCATGGAATTTATCCGGCTTTTTCCTGCGGAACCCCGTTTAAAAGGAACCCCCATTTATTATTTCCTGGGGGTCGCTTTATATGTTATCGTAGGCCTTATCGGGATGAATGTTCTTGATTTTTCCAGATTGTTTTTTGTGTTACTGGGCTTTTTCATCCTGATAGCCACAGAACTTTTCAGACAACCCAAGCCTTCGTGGATGCAGATTGCTGCCGGGTTTACCGCATTTATCTATATTGCTTTGCCATTTGGTATGATGAACAGCCTTTTCGGATTACAAAACGGAAACATCTCTTTTCCCTGGGTACTCATTGCTCTTTTTGTATTAGTGTGGGCCAATGATGTTTTTGCCTATCTCACCGGGATGACATTAGGAAAACACAAACTTTACCCCAAACTTTCTCCCAACAAAACCTGGGAAGGCAGTATAGGTGGTTTTATTTTTACACTGGTTTTTGCCTGGCTTTTCAGCCTTGTGGCAACCTGTTTAGATACAACGCACTGGCTTTGGCTGGGATTAATCATTTCCATTTCTGCCAACATTGGCGATTTGGCCGAATCAATGCTCAAACGAAATGCCGGAGTCAAAGATTCGGGAACTCTTTTTCCGGGACACGGCGGTGTTCTCGACCGTTTTGATGCGGTCATTTTTGCCACACCATTTGTATTTTTCTATCTTTACACTTTATGAAATTTCACAAGGAAGGATATAAAATCATTCGGAATGCTTTTTTCGTTGTGGGAGCCATCATTGCCGTGCTGGCCTATTTGCCGATTGCTCCTGTAGCAAAAAACATATTGATTGCCTTTTTTGCTCTTATATTTGCCTGGATTGTTTTCTTTTTCCGGGTTCCCCGGCGTAAAACAAATGCAGGAGAGCACATCTTGTCTTCGGCCGACGGAACCATTGTGGCCATTGAAGAAGTTTTCGAAGCTGAATATTTTAAAGAAAAACGGTTGCAGATCTCTGTTTTCATGTCGGGTTTTGACGTTCATGTAAACTGGTATCCGTTTGACGGCACCATTCGTTACACCAAATATCACGAGGGAAAATACCTGCTGGCCCGCCATCCAAAATCTTCTGAAGAAAACGAACGAAGCTCGATTGTTCTGGAAAAAGAAAAAGGAAAAGATGTTTTAATCCGGCAGGTTGCAGGCATTATGGCCCGAAGAATCGTTTATTATTCCAAAGTGGGACAAAAAGTGAAACAAGGAGAGGAAATCGGGATGATCCGTTTTGGTTCGCGTGTTGATTTCTTCCTTCCGGTTACAGCACGCCCTGTTGTAAAAATTGGCGACCGGGTTTGGGCCAAACGAACTATTGTAGCTTACTTTTCCTGAGCCGGAACCGTATCTTCTTCTTCCACAAAACCATCAGGTATTTTAATCAGTGTTTTGCGCTCAATCCGAAGCCAGTTCCAATAAGTATTTTCATAATTATTATTGTCATTGTTCACCGGAGCAAACCGGTAACGGGTACTGATTCGGTGACTTTGATTTTCGGGCAAGCACTTCAAAAAATGGTTACCGTAATGATAAAGAGCCTGGATAAAATAATAGGTAATATCGAAGCCCAGTACACCATATTTTCCCGGAGCCGTTGCAAAACGCCGGTAAAATTCTGTCTGATACTGTTTGTATTCCGGTCCGTTATAATCAACAAAATAACTCGATGGCCAGGTTGCCTCCATGTTGTCCATCTGATACAGATTTAATCCATGGATATTTTCCCATTCCGGCAATCCGATCATTTGAATATGGAAAGTATCTGACAATACATTCAAACGATTCATGGCATCCATGATAAATGACTTTTGGTTTCCATATAACACTACCAGATTATTTCGCAAAACAGAAGCATTGGCTTCAAACGGATGCAAGGTATCGCGACTGTAATCAATATAAACCAAGCCATTGGAAAAAGCCGTTGTGTCAAATTGGGATGTTTTTAATTCTTCGGGATCAACAGGGTGATTTTCCAGAAAATAACTATCCAGCGTATCCTGAAGAGTAACTTTCTTTAACGGCGGCAGGGTGGAAGCAACCGTGGGGTCTTCTTTAATTTCTTTCGCTCTTTCTTCTTTTTTATCCCGTTCCGTAACGGCAATTCCCGTTTGTACTAATGCATCATTCGAAAAATAAACCGAATCGGGCAATACCTGACGGATACTGTCACATAATGCGCCCACTTCCCGGGCATCTTTAAAGGCGGTCTGCGAAATCACAAAAACTTTATCATTTGCATACTGCCGGGCAATCAGCCGGGCCACCTGCGAAAGCTCCTGATGTTCGTCAGGGGTCACTTTCACCACCTGATGAAAACGCGATAAAATACCAGTGCCAAATGTCAGCGGATTCACGATCGGTATTTCAAAATGATTGGCAAACAGGGCTACCTGATGAAAACTCCGGCTATAAAAAGGACCGATGATCAGATTCATCTCTTTCAATTCCGGGCGGGTAAGCACCTTTGATGTTTTGGTCAGTTTTTGATCTACATCATATACATAAAGCTGCAAATTCATCCCCTGGCTTCGAAGCGAATCTGAAGCAATGAGTGCGCCTTCCAGAAACTCAACAAAATGAAAGGGCAGGAAATTTTTCTGATGCATCATCATAAACTCCGTCATGTTCAGGCTGTCCGTCTCTTCAAGATAAAGCGGGACCATCAACGCCACCTTAAACGTGCGATTATGCATACGAGGCTGGCATTTTCCCAGTAACGGAGTTACTGAAGCATTTCCCCTGCTCTCCGTTTTTTTCTCCGGCATTTTCTTTTCCTCAGCCTTTTTTTCTTCTTCGGCCAGCATCAGCGCCCGGGCACCTACCGGAATACGCAATGTTTGTCCTGGAAACAGCTTTCTTCCCGCAGACGGATTGTTACTATACAGCAAAGCAACGTCTACGTGATAAAGTTTTGCTACCTTTTTAAGTGAAATTTTCTGCCGGGCATGATAATAAACAAAGTCAGTGCTTATTTTTTTTTTTGGAATCCGTATCACCTGTCCGATTCGAATATTGGTGGTTAATCCCGGATTGGCCTGGTACAAATCTTCCAATTTTACCCCGTATTGTCGTGCAATACTATACAAGGTTTCTTTCTTTTTTACCACATGCCGGATATACGACAGGGATTGTTTGTTTTGCTTCTGCCCAAAAGATTTTTTTGCCGGTTTGGAGTGGGATGAAGCAGTTGCCGGATGTGTTGTCGGAGTAAGTCCTGAAGCAGCTTCATATTTTAAAGCCTTCTGCAACTCTTTTTCCGAAGGATGATATCCCGGCACTTTAGCGGTTACCGGCAAACGCAGTCTTTCTCCCTGAAAAGCACTGATCAGTCCCGGATTCACCGCTTTTAGTTCATTTTCGGTAATTCCGTATTTTTTAGCGATGCTTTTCAGTGTTTCTCCTGCCACCACCACATGCCGGTAATCTTTAATCACCGGAATATTCGGATTAAAAGCCCCCGGTGTCATTGATTTGTTTTTCCCCGAAGAAGGTACCGGAGTTGCAGCTGTTTTTTTCACCGGAGCCACAGTTGTTTTGGTTGATGTGGCTACGGTTACCGGTTCCTGAACTGGTTTTACCGGAGGAAGTCCGCCGGAGTAACTTTTAGAAGAGCCTTTTTCTTTGCCATCAAGGATTGGAAAAGCACTTTCCACCGGAATTTTCACATACTCACCTTCTTTCAACGGACTTTTTATTCCCGGATTAGCCAACAAAATATACCGCTTCGGGATCAAATAAATCGAAGCGATATGGTCGATGGTCTCTCCTTCGGCCGCCACGTGATAGAAAAAATCAAAATGTGTATTTTTCACCTGATGGGTAATCTCCGTTTCCTTATTGACCGTAGGAATCCATATCTTTTGGCCTATCCTGATGCCCTGGCGGGTTTCCGGATTGGCATAATAAATCTCATCAAGCCCTACATGGTAAGCTTTGGCTATGGAATACAGGGTTTGTCCTTTCCGTACGGTATGCACATAATACTGTTTTCCATTCCGTGTCTGAATATCGGTGCTAATGGGAATTTTCACGGTTTGGCCAAAAACTGCTACACCCATAAGCATCAAAAACCCCAGCAAAAGCCTATTTTTTATCCTCATCATTTTCTGCTTCTTCTGTTTCAAAATTAAAAAGTTTTTTCATTCAGACGACAAATCACTCCGATTTCAACCGGTGTTTGTTTTATTCACGTAATTTATCCGGTTTTATTATACAAAATCCGGAGTTTATTCCCATTCAATAGTAGCCGGTGGTTTTGAACTAATATCATACACCACCCGGTTTACTCCTTTCACCCGGTTGATAATTTCATTAGACACTTTGGCCAAAAAATCATACGGCAAATGCGACCAATCGGCCGTCATCCCGTCAGTAGAACTTACAGCCCGCAGAACAACCACATTTTCATAAGTACGCTCATCTCCCATCACGCCCACCGATTGCACCGGCAGCAGAACAGCCAATGCCTGCCATACTTTATCGTAAAGTCCGGCATCTTTTAAGTTCCGGATAAAAATATCATCCACATCCTGCAAAATCCTGACTTTTTCACGGGTTATCTCTCCCAGAATACGGATACCCAATCCGGGACCGGGAAACGGATGTCTTTTTAATAAGTGTTCCGGCATGCCCAATGCTTTTCCGATACGCCGGACTTCATCTTTAAAAAGCGTATTCAGCGGTTCTACGATTTTCAGTTTCATAAAATCGGGCAATCCGCCCACATTATGATGCGATTTAATGGTCGCTGACGGCCCTTTTACCGAAACCGACTCAATCACATCCGGATAAATGGTTCCCTGGGCCAGCCATTTCACATCCTGGATTTGGTGGGCTTCCCGGTCAAAAACTTCAATAAACATCTTGCCAATCGCTTTTCGTTTTTTTTCCGGGTCGGAGATTCCTTTCAAAGCCTGCATAAACGCTTCAGAAGCATCTACCCCTTTTACATTTAGCCCCATATTTTTATAGGAATCCAAAACGGTTGCAAATTCATTTTTTCGTAACAAGCCGTTATCCACAAAAATACAATACAGGTTTTTTCCAATCGCCCGGTGTAATAATACCGCCGCCACCGATGAATCTACCCCGCCGGAAAGTCCAAGTACCACTTTATCATTTCCCAGCTTTTGGCGCAAATCTTTTAACGTATTTTCAATGAACGAACCGGGTGTCCAGTTACGGCTGCAGCCACATATTTCCGTAACAAAGTTATTCAGCAACTGCATTCCTTCTTCCGAATGAAATACTTCGGGATGAAACTGAATACCATACGTAGGTTCTCCTTCTATTTTAAATCCGGCAACCCTGACCGACTGGGTACTGGCAATCACCCGATAATTTTCAGGAAGTTTTAAAATGGTATCGCCATGCGACATCCATACCTGGCTTTCCGGAGAAATATTTTTCATCAACAAGCAGGAAGTATCGCGAAAATGCAGCCGGGCACGCCCATACTCCCGGATTTTGGATGGCTCCACACTTCCGCCATCGTGTTTAGCAAGATACTGGGCCCCGTAACAAACGCCGAGCAAAGGATATTTTCCCCGGATAGAAGAAAGGTCAGGAACGGGAGCATCTTTGTCATGAACCGAAAAAGGACTTCCCGAAAGGATAACACCTTTGATAGAGGCATCCAGTTTTGGAATTTTATTAAAAGGGTGAATTTCACAATAAACATTTAACTCTCTCAGTCTTCGCGCAATAAGCTGCGTGTATTGAGAGCCGAAATCGAGAATCAGGATGGTTTCTTTCATGCCCCAAAGATAAGCAGTTTGAAAAGAATACCCACCATTCAGCCGACTAAATTATCGGGTTTTAACAGCCTGTTACAAAAATTATTGGGTATAATTTACCGGTACTGTTTTTGCGAGTTATTTTACATCTTTACATTAAAAATTTTATCCTGATAATTCCTTACCAAACACCCCACCGGAAAACAAAAAAATTACGGTAAACTTTTCATAAAGCCCCCTGTATTTTGCAATCCAGACAAGCAAACCGGCACCTTAATTTTTACCCAAATTAATTCAACAATAAAATTTCGCTTCAATACATTATTTAAAACACTTATCTTATGCTGAACCATAAATTCACACATTAAATATTTTTACAATTTAATTTTTAAATTAAAAAACTAAATATCAATATATTAACTAGACAACAAAACAAAAACTACCAACATATCGCCCTGATTAACAACCGATTGATAATCAAAACCAATAAATCACAATACATCAGTCAGATACTAAAATAAATTGATTAAAAAATCATTTTGGTATATTTCTTGCAGTATTTTTAATAATTAAAAAAACTAATCATTATGAAAAAGTCAAAAGAATTTATCGGGATTTTTCTACTGGCTGGTTTCTTACTAACAGTTCCTTCGTACGGTCAACAAACCAGCACTCCAACAAAAAAAGAGAAACATCATTCGGAACGGCTCACAAAAAAGAAAGAACATGCCGTGCAGAATAATGCTTCCCGGACGTATTATCTACAGCTTTTAAAACATAAACATTTTGTTTTTCAGGCTGATTATCTGACAGGGGCCGGTGGACAAACTGTTTATCTGACTCCTAACGTTAATTTTATGTCGGTAAATGGTAAACGTATTATTCTTCAGCTTGGTTTTAATCAAAAAGTTAGCTGGAACGGTGTAGGTGGAATGACCGTACACGGCACGGTGTACAATTACCGGATTGATCAGGGGAAAAAGAAAAACAACATTTTTTTGTACACCAACATTACCAGAAACGATGGTCAAAGTTTATCGCCAGCTATCTCGCTGAATGTTTCTGACAATGGAACAGCACAACTGATCGTTCAACCGCCTAAAGGTTTTCCGGTTGTCCTTTACGGAAAAATTGTTTCTCCGGATAAAACCAACATTTTTGTCGGGCATAGTCTGTTTTAAAAAAAACAGCCCTACTGATTTGCGGGATAAGGAGTTGTGTGCACCCCCAAAAAGAATGTTATGAAGAAACTAATTTTGACAGTGACATCTTTGTTTTTCTGAACAAGTATGTACGGGCAAAAGTTATTGGGTAAAATCTACCTGTTCCATCTGTCGCAAATCCGTTTTGTATTGTTGTACTGAGATTTTATTTTGCCAGTGTCCTGTCAGACGTGCCCATCCGGTGAACAAAAGAAAAATCAAAAGAATTAAAGCGGCTAAAAGTTTCGCTGAGATTCTCTTTTTTGACGAATAAAATTTCAGCGAAAGCGTATCGGGCTCCGGACAAACCGAAGTACAAGTCAAACAAGCGGTACACTCATCTGAACGAATACGTGTTTTTTTATGTACTATAATGCGGGCGGGACAAGCTTCGGTACAAGCCCGGCAATCGGTACACGTATCCACATTCCGGGTAATCTTTGCCGGACTAAACAAGCTTAAAAACCCCATCAGCGCACCGTATGGACACAGATACCGGCACCAAAAATTTTTTATAAAAACCGAAAGCAATAGTAAAACCAAAATCACCACCAGAGCAAAAAGCGAAATACGGGTAAAAAAATACAGCATCGAAATGTCCGCTATCCGGTTATAACTGCCGTAAACAAATGATTTTAGCGTTGCACTGTCCATCCCGAAAAAAATCCCCCAGGCAAAAAAGAGAAGGATCAGATACTTCAAGCTGCGCAAAGGATAATCCAGCCAGCGGGGCAGCTGAAAGTTTTTCCCCATCAACTTTTCCCCGCCTTTCCAAAGGTATTCAGACAAAAAGCCGATCGGACAAACCCACGAACAAAAACTTCTTTTTAGCAACAAACCCATCACCATAAAAGCCAACAGCAACACCAATCCCGCCGGATGTACCGTATTAAAGTCGCCCGACACAATCCAATATTTCAAACTCACCAGCGAACTGATCGGCAAAAAAGCTTCTACTCCGGGCGGGCGCGAAACAGCCGTTCCTCCCCGCTGTATATAATTTACAAACAACACAAAACGCCAACCGGTATAAAGCGTAACCATAAGAAAAAAAAGCTGTACACTCCGCCGGATTCGGGGACTTTTGTCGTAATCAGGAGCATTTAAATTCAACTTCCGAAAACGAAATTTTCTTTTTTCAGACATCCTTTACCTTTCTCCTTTTCTATAAACAAATTTAGAAAAAAACCGTTTCCTTTTTTCGCTATAATTCTTCACAGACGGGAAACAAAAACAAATCATCCGGCAGTTACCCGGCTTACCCTGATATTGCTTTTTTCGTTTCACATTTTACACCACCCTTTAACAAACATTAACAACTTAATTCATAGTGTGTTTATATATTTGCACGACCAATTGAAAATATCATACCCATGTTAGAAACAGATATTCGCGAACTGAACGAAAAAATTCAAAAAGAGAGCCAGTTTATCGACATGATAAAACTGGAAATGAACAAGGTTATTGTGGGACAGGCACACATGACCGAACGTCTGCTTATCGGACTGCTGGGCAACGGACATATTTTGTTAGAAGGGGTTCCCGGTTTGGCAAAAACATTAGCCATTAACTCTTTGGCTAATATCATCGATGCCAAATTCAGCCGGATTCAGTTTACTCCTGATTTGTTGCCGGCCGACTTGCTTGGTACACTCATCTACAGCATGAAAAAAGAAGAATTTGTGGTAAAAAAAGGCCCCATTTTCGCCAACTTTATTCTTGCTGACGAAATTAACCGTTCTCCGGCAAAAGTTCAGAGTGCGCTGCTCGAAGCCATGCAGGAACGCCAGGTTACCATTGGCGATAGTACTTATCCGCTGGAGGAGCCTTTTCTTGTAATGGCCACACAAAACCCTATCGAGCAAGAAGGAACCTATCCGCTTCCGGAAGCCCAGGTAGACCGTTTCATGCTGAAAGTGGTGATCAACTACCCGAAAAAAGAAGAGGAAAAACTCATCCTCCGCCAAAATATCACCAACACAATGGCAAAAACCAGTACGATCCTGAAACCGGAAGATATTATCAAAGCACGCGAACTGGTTCGGCAAATTTATTTGGATGAAAAAATTGAAACTTACATCACCGATATCGTTTTTGCTTCCCGTTATCCGGATGACTACGGGTTAAGTAAATTTTCGGGAATGATTTCATACGGCGCTTCTCCGCGTGCAAGTATCAATCTGGCACTGGCAGCAAAAGCACTGGCATTCATCAAAAAGCGTGGATACGTCATCCCTGAAGACATCCGTTCCATCGCTCATGATGTCATGCGCCACCGGATAGGATTAACCTACGAAGCTGAAGCTGAAAATATCACCAGCGAAGATATCATTAACGAAATCCTTAACTCGGTAGAAGTTCCGTAAAATAAAACGGTATTTTTTCGAACGATGATTGAACAAGCCGATAAATTCATACACAGTGGAAGCACAGGAATTATTTAAAAAGGTCAGAAAAATTGAAATAAAAACGCGGGGACTCTCCAAACAAATTTTTTCCGGAGAATACCACAGCGTTTTTAAAGGCCGTGGAATGGCTTTTAGTGAAGTACGAGAATATCAGTTTGGTGATGATATCCGGAACATCGACTGGAATGTCACTGCCCGGTTCAATCATCCGTTTGTCAAAATATTTGAAGAAGAACGCGAACTCACCGTGATGTTGCTCATTGATGTTTCCGGTTCTAATCTTTTCGGAACACAAGGACAGCTCAAAAAAGAAATCATTACCGAAATAGCCGCTACGCTCTCTTTTTCAG
This sequence comes from Candidatus Sulfidibacterium hydrothermale, assembly GCF_020149915.1. Taxonomy (GTDB): domain Bacteria; phylum Bacteroidota; class Bacteroidia; order Bacteroidales; family F082; genus Sulfidibacterium; species Sulfidibacterium hydrothermale. The sequence goes on along the minus strand of NZ_CP083760.1, from coordinate 1,442,590 downwards.
CTATCCAAAACAATGATAAAGTAGGCGTTATCTTTTTCTCGGATAAAATCGAAAAATTCATTCCGCCTAAAAAAGGCTCATCCCATATTTTGAGAATTATTCGTGAGCTAATCGATTTTAAAGCCGAAAATACAGGAACAAATATTGCTGAGGCTCTGCGTTATCTCACCAACGTAATCAAGAAAAGAGCAACGGCTTTTCTTATCTCAGATTTTATGGCGGATAATTTTGAAAAAGCCGTTCAAATTGCAAATCACAAACACGATCTGATTGCGATCAGGGTAACGGACAAAAGAGAAACCGAAATGCCCAACGTAGGACTTGTTCGCATGGTAGATGCCGAAACCGGAAAACTAATGTGGGTAGATACCGGCAGCAGTGCTGTCCGAAACCGGTTGCTACGCTATGCCCAACAAAAAAGCAAAGAACTGGATACGCTATTTTCAAAATTGGGAGTCGACATGGTAAAAGTTTACACCGGAGAAGATTATGTGAAACCACTCATGAACATGTTTCGCAAAAGAGAGGCCAGAAGTTGATATGAAAACAAAAAGACATAACCTATTTTTTGCAGGAATCATCGCGCTTTTCTTGTTGCTGGGCGGGGAATTTTCCCAGGCCCAAACGATGGTTCCGTTAAAAGCAAAAGCCAAACTTGACACCACGGCAATCATGATTGGCGATCAGATTGGGATGGACATTTCGCTGGAAGTACCCCGGGGAGCAAAAGTACTGTGGCCCCACTTGCCGGATACGTTGGTCCCCCATATCGAAATCATGAAACGGGGAAACATTGATACCGTTCAGAAAGAAAACGCATGGTTTCTCCATCGCCATCTTACCATTACTTCTTTCGATTCGGGATATTTCAACATCACACCGATAAAGTTTCCTGTAAAATTACCCGGAAATTCAAAGCCCGATACAATTGCTACTTCCGACTTGTTTTTACAGGTTTACACGCCAAAAGTAGATACGACCAAGCCTTTTAAACCCATTGTTGGCCCGGTAACCGAGCCATACACGCTGGGAGAAATTTTACCTTGGGTATTACTGGGATTGTTGATCATCGGCGGAATTATATTCCTGATTTGGTATTTGCAAAGACGGAAGAAAAACCAACCGCTGTTTGCCCGCAAAGCCAAACCGCAATTACCGCCTGCTGAAGAAGCGATTCAGCGCCTTGAAGAAATACGATTGGCCCGAATGTGGCAAGCCGGAAAACTCAAAGCCTACCACTCAGCCATTACGGATATCATGCGGAATTATTTCCAGCGCCGGTTTGGTATTGATGCCCGTGAAATGACAACCGGAGAGATTATTCAAAATCTGGAGAAAGAACCGATTGTGAATAAAGAAATCCTTGAAAAAGTCAAAAGTGCTTTTGAGCTGGCCGACCTGGTAAAATTTGCCAAGCTGAAACCCTCACCACTGGAAAACGATACCAGCCTGAACTATTGCATCGACTTTGTTAATGAAACAAAGGAAGTACCGCTTCCACCGGAAGACAAAGAAAATACGGCAACGGAAACGACTACGACTGAAGAAGTAAAAGAAGAGAAAAAACAGGAAAATAAGGAGGACGAATAAAATGTTTGGTATAGATACATGGAGAAATCCGGATTATTTTTATCTGTTCCTGTTGATACCGGTACTTACGGCGTGGTATGTGTACCGTTTTCGCAAAAGCACACCGGAATTGCTTTTTTCGGGACTAAAGCCGTTTGAAAATGCAACTCCCTCGCTAAAAGCAAAACTCATCCACAGTTTGTTTGTACTGCGAATGCTGGCTTTGTCTTTTTTGATCATCGCATTGGCCGGGCCTCAAAAAGTCTCTTCCAAAAGCAACATCAACATTGAAGGAATAGACATTGTTATTGCATTGGATGTTTCGGGAAGTATGCGCGCCCGCGATTTTCAGCCCGACCGTATCGGAGCGGCAAAAAATATTGCGATCCGTTTTATCAAAGGCCGGCCCAACGACCGCATTGGATTGGTTATTTTTAGCGGAGAGGCCTTTACACAAGCTCCGCTTACTTTAGACCACTCGGTTTTAATCAGCCTTTTGCGCGAAGTAAAAAGCGGAATGATTCAGGACGGAACAGCCATTGGTGACGGATTAGCTACTGCAGTAAGCCGGTTAAAAGATTCCAAAGCCCGTTCAAAAGTCATCATTCTGCTTACCGACGGGGTAAACAACTCCGGAGCTATCGATCCTGAAACAGCAGCCGAACTGGCTAAAATGTATGGCATCAGGGTATATACCATCGGTGTGGGTTCGTATGGTTATGCTCCGTATCCGGTGCAAACCCCTTACGGCATCCAGATGCAACAAATGAAAGTACAAATTGACGAAGCCCTGTTGAAAAAAATTGCCCGGGAAACCGGAGGAAAATACTTCAGAGCCAATAATAACCGGAAGCTATCGGCTATTTTTAAAGAAATTGACCGATTGGAAAAATCAAAAATCAACGTACAACAATTCAGACGAAAATACGAACTCTTTTTCCCGTTTGCATTGGCTGCATTATTGTTGTTCGTTTTGGAAGTAAGTTTACGGTATGTATTCTTTAGAAGATTACCTTAAAAAGAGAGAAAATGATTCAGTTTCAACATAAAGAATTTTTTTGGGCTTATCTGCTGCTGCTCTTTTTCGTTTTGCTGTACCAGATTTATAAAGGTTGGCGAAAAAGAGCCATCAGGCAATTTGGAGATGTCACTCTGGTAAACGGACAGCTGATAAAACACCGTTCCGAATCACGTCCGGCATTCAAATTCTTATTACTTCTTTTTGCACTCTTTTTTCTTATTTCCGGAATCATTGACCCCAAAGTGGGATCAAAAGTAGAAACCGTAAAACGAAAAGGAATAGACCTTTACATTGCGCTGGATGTTTCAAACTCCATGCTGGCCGAAGATATCAAGCCCAACCGCTTGAGTCGTGCCAAAATGGCGATATCCAACTTAATTGACAAACTGGACGGAGACCGGATCGGATTGATTGTTTTTGCCGGAAGAGCTTATAAGCTGCTTCCTTTAACAACCGATTATTCGGCTGCCAAACTGTTTCTTTCGTCCGTAGATACAAAAATAGTCCCGGTTCAGGGAACGGCTATCGGCTCAGCCATTAATCTGGCCGCCCGTTCTTTTGAAAAAGACAAACACAACAAGGCCATCATCGTCATTACGGATGGAGAAAACCATCAGGACAATCCGGTACTGGCAGCAAAAAAAGCGGCTGCCGAAGGCATTAAGGTCTTTACCATTGGGATGGGACTGCCAGAAGGCGCCCCAATACCTATTTACGATGCACAAGGCAACCGTACTTTCTTAAAAGACAAAAGCGGCAAAGTAGTCATTACCAAGTTAAATGAACAAATGCTACAGGAAATTGCAGCAGCCGGCAACGGCACTTATGCCAGAGCCAATAATGCCAGTGTTGGCCTGTCCAAAATCCTGAAAAATCTGAATCGCATTCAGAAACAAGAGCTGGCAACCAAACAGTTTACCGATTACGAACACCATTTTCAACTGTTCTTGGCGCTGGCACTGTTTTTCCTTGTACTTGAATTACTGGTGGTTGAACGTCAGTCGAAATGGGCTGAAAAAATTGATTTTTTTGGGAAATGAGAAGCAAAACAAACATAAAACTGGTTTTAACCATGCTGCCGTTATTATGGGCAGCCGCTGTTTCGGCACAAAGTGTTAAATCGCTGGTGCGAAAAGGGAACAAACTTTACGACCAGAAAAAATATCCCGAAGCAGAAGTGATGTATCGGAAAGCCCAGGCAAAAAATCCGAAATACGAAAAAAGTACTTTCAACCTGGGCGATGCCTTATATCAACAAAAAAACTTTAAAGGAGCAGAAAACTTTTTCGGGCATTTGGCTGAAAAAACCAAAACCCCGGAATACAAAGCCAATGCATGGTACAATCTGGGAAATACTTATTTATCACAAAAACAATATGAAAAAAGTATTTCGGCATTCATCCAATCGCTAAAAAATGATCCGACAAGCATGGATGCCAAATACAACCTGACTTATGCCCGTAAAATGCTGAAAAAACAAAAGCAGCAGCAAAAGAAAAACAAACAAAACAAGAAAAAGAACAAAAAACAAAACCAGAAGAACAAACAAAATCAGAATAAAAAGAACCAAAACAAGAAGAACCAGAACAAGAAAAATCAGCAAAAACAAAATCAACAAAATAAAAAGCAACAGCAAAAACAACAGAAAAACCAAAGTCAAAAGAAAAAACAGCAAATTTCGCCGCAAGAGGCACAACGTATTTTAAATGCATTGAAAAACAATGAAAAAAATACGCTGAAGAAGCTGGAAAAACAAAAAGCCAAGGCCATAAAAGCCAAAGCAAATGTTATAAATTGGTAAAATATGACTGACAGGTGTTATTTTGGTGTAATATTTGATAAAGTGAAGCAAAAAAAGGAATATTATCCTATTTTTGAATAAATTTAAAGGCTTCTGAATAATGATAAAAAGGGGGGTTAACATATTATTTCTATTGTTGATGGTCTGGCAAGGAGTATGGGCCGGCAATGATAACGTAACTTTTACTGCCCGTTCACGCCAGCAGGTACTGGTAGGACAGCAGTTTCAAATACTTTATGAAGTGAATGCCAACGGAAAAGGTTTTGTACCCCCTTCCGACTTTGGAGGGCTCGAAATTCTTTCCGGGCCCAATACATCAAGCAGTTCCAGCATCCAGTTTATTAACGGAAAAATGAGCCAGTCATACACAATGACTTACTCGTACATTGTGATGGCTACCAAGCCGGGAACGATTCATATCGGACCGGCCAGCATCAAAGTAAAAGGACATCGTTACCAATCGAATAGTTTAACCATCAAAGTATTGGCCGATAACTCTGCTACTACAGCTTCCGGAAAGAACACAACGGGCAATAATACCCCAAACCAAACTGCCCGGAATACTTCATCTCCAACGAAAACGGCTCCGGTTACCGGAAACAATCAGGATGTTTTTGTAAGAGCTACCGTAAACAATACCCATCCTTACCTAGGGCAACAAGTTGTCGTAACTTACAGAATCTACACCCGTGTTCCGGTTTCCAACCTGAGCATCAACAAAGTAGCATCTTTTAAAGGCTTTTGGTCAAAAGATCTGCTGGCTGACAATTCATCGTTACAACAGCATAACGAAACAATTAATGGCAAACGGTATGTCGTGGCGGTCATCCGGAAACTGGCTCTTATTCCCCAGCAAACCGGAAAGCTGGTGATTGACCCGATGGAATTAGACTGTTCGGTACAAATCCGGGTAAAATCCAATACCAGCAGCAACGATCCGTTTGACGCGTTCTTCAACGATCCGTTCTTTAACAACAATGTGAGAACCGTTCAACGGAAACTGGTTTCCAATGCACTGCATTTTAATGTAAAACCCCTTCCTGAAAAAGGCAAACCGGCTTGCTTTGCCGGAGCAGTAGGCAATTTTACTTTTAAAAGTAGCATTGACAAAACCGATTTAACAACCAACGACGCTTTAACGCTGCATATTGAAATCAGCGGAAAAGGAAACATTGAGCTGATCAGTGCACCAAAAATTACTTTCCCTTCTGATTTTGAAACATACGACCCGAAAATTTCCACTAAAATCAATAAATCATCCCAGGGAGTTTCCGGGACAAAAAGCTTTGACTATCTTGCTATTCCACGAACAGCCGGAGACTTTGTCATTAAACCGGTAAAATTCTGCTTTTTTAATCCGGCGGATAAACAATATCACGTCGTCCAGTCAAAAACATTCCATATTCATGTAAAGAAAGGAAAAGGAACCGGCGTGGTATACACAACAACCGATCAGGAAGGCATTCACATTCTCGGCCGGGATATCCGTCATATTAAAGAAGGACCTTTCGACCTGCATCCGGCCAATGATTTTCTGTTTGGCACTCCGTTATACTACGGGCTCATGGCATTGCCTGTCATTTTACTGCTCATTCTCATTTTGATCATTGGTTCCATGAAAAAACGGAAAGCCAATATCTCGCTCATCAAGAACAGAAAAGCACAAAAGATTGCCCGCAACCGCCTGACCAAAGCACAGAAAATGAAACGGCAAGGCAACGACAAAGCATTCTATGATGAGATAGCACAAGCGTTGTGGGGATATATTTCCGATAAATTCAACTTACAAAAGGCTAATCTGTCAATGGATACGGTAAAAGAACTGCTTGAAGAGAAAAAAGTAGATTCTGAAACCATCCAGGCATTCATCAACACGCTCAACAACATTGAGTATGCACGGTTTGCTCCTGGCGATACCAAAGGAAAAATGGAAAACATTTATTCGGAGGCTTTACAAGCCATCATGCAGGCAGAAAAGTCATTAAAATAATTGAAAAATGAAAAGGATACATCAATATATCATCTTGTTTTTACTGATGGCCGGCTCGTTCAACGTTTCAGCCATAAATCCTGATTCGCTGATGATGCAGGCTAACCGGGCTTATGACCATCAGCAATACGACACGGCGGTAAATCTTTACCAGCAGGTTTTAAAACAAGGATTGGTTTCTCCTAAATTATACTTTAATCTGGGCGACGCTTATTTCCGGCTTAAAGATATGCCTTCGGCCATCCTTTACTTTGAAAAAGCCAAAAAACTGGCACCCAACGATCCGGATATTCAATATAATCTGGCTTTGGCCAACACCATGATTCCGGATAAAATAGACAAGGTCCCTCCCATGTTCTTAAAACGATGGTGGAACTATTTTTATAACCTGTTTGATGCCAACACCTGGGCTATATTGTCTATTGTTTCCTTTGCTGTATTCGTTTTATTTGTAGGTATTTTCATTTTGTCACAAGGGCGTGGAACCCGAAAAATATCCTTTTTTGCCGGATTATTCATGCTATTGGTCACTATCGCCGCTTTCGGGTTGGCATCACAAAAAGCTTACTATCTGAAGCACCACAACGAGGCCATCATCTTCACACCGACCATAACGGCCAAAAGCTCTCCTACTCCTAATTCCGTTGATTTGTTTGTCATTCACCAGGGAACTAAAGTCCAGTTGCTTGACGAAGTAGACGGATGGGAAAAAATACGGTTACAAAATGGCAGCATTGGCTGGCTGCCTAAAGATTCCATGAAAGAAATATAGCAACCCGATCATCCGCCAGATGGCGGATAAGAAGACTTGGAATTATACGATTTTTAGTAATGGCACGCTGATGTGATGATGCGCATTAATAACGGGCACCAAAAATCTTAGAGCCAATTCGTACCAGGGTTGCTCCTTCTTCAATAGCAATGGGATAATCGCCGGACATCCCCATGCTGATTTCTTTAAAATAATCGGCTTCTTTGAAATATTTATCCTTCAGCTCTTCAAAAATGGCGCGCAACGTTTGAAATTCCTTTCTGATCTGAGCCGTATCATCCGTATAAGTTGCCATTCCCATTACACCACAAATGCGAATGTTTTTCAACGCTTTATATTCTTCTGACGAAAGAATTTCTTCGGCAGTTTCCCGGTCAAGTCCAAACTTTGATTCTTCACGGGCAATATGAAATTCCAACAGGCAATCAATCACCCGGTTGTTCTTTATGGCTTGTTTGTTGATTTCTTTTAAGATCTTCAGGCTGTCGGCAGCATGAATTAACGTTACAAACGGAGCAATATATTTTACTTTATTGGTTTGCAAATGGCCGATAAAATGCCAGCGAATATCCGACGGAAGCTGCGGATATTTAGCTGCCATATCCTGGGCTTTATTTTCCCCGAAATCGCGCTGACCGGCATCATAAGCTGCCTGTATCATCTCTACCGGTTTGGTTTTTGATACCGCCACTAACCGAACGTGGGGCGGAATATCCTGTAAAACCTTTTTCAGATTGGCTTGAACATCCATAGCTTTTGTTTTTTGCAAAATTAACAAAGAGCCCTTTACAAATCGAGCTTTTTCATTAAAATATAATGCCGGCTTTCGTTTTCCGGGAAAGGTAAAGGCGGAAGAATTGCTTTTGGCAAAGGATGGGTAGTCACCACTTCCAGCGTCAACGGCTTATTCACGGTAATATTATCAATCCAAAGTTGAGCTTTTCCATGCCAATCGGCACGATTTACCGTAATTGTGATCTCATCGCTGCCATTTGGAATTACCGAATACCAGGCCCATTTTCCTTTGATCATCTGTTTTTTAACAGGAAGAACTTTTCCGTTTTGCCGGGCTGTCACTTCCGGGAAATCGCTGTTCGGTGCAGGATGGGTAAGCAACAAAGCGACTTCATGGGGAGTCACTGTTTTTTCCTTTTTAGGAACGACCTGAAATGCCACTGTTTTCTTCCCTTTTTTCACAGAAAAAAGATAATCTGATTTTATCCGGGCCGACAATTGCTGATAATCCAATTGGGTAAACGATTTATTTTCTCCGCCGGTACGTTTTATGGTTGCTATTTTTTGGGGTTGCAAAAAACGGGAACGCGGTCCGGTTTGATAAACTTTATAGAACAGCTGATTGCCCTCCTGTTGCAAGGAGAAAACAGCATCAGCCAACAGCGGCCGGTTACTGCTTTGCAAAGGGTACACGTTAAAAATAGCCGTTTCGAAACCATTCAGAGGAATGGATAACCGGCCACCGGCAGAATACAAATCCGGTAAAATCCGGCGGTAAGGGTAAACTTGCTCTACCACAAGGCTGGCTGCATTTTCATTTAAGCCATAATCCGGTTTAAGAATGATACGAATGGTATCTTGCTCTACTTTAGGATTTCGCACGGCAATCAGCCCTTTGTCACCCTGAAAATGAAGATAGCCGTACACCTCTCCTTTGGCAGGATTGCCACCCGTCATATACGTTACCGGCATCACATGCTGTACCGACTCAGCCCATTTGATGGCCTGCGAAAGCACTTCCCACTCTGCCGTAGTCAGAATATCAGGCGAAATATACAACTCCCACATACTGATACCCCGGGCAAAATAAAGCACAACATTATTGGTAAAGCGATCCAGCGGCTCCCCGCCTTTCGAAATATTTTCCAGTCTGCCTTTGATAATTCCGTGCGTCATCAGATTAGCCATCGGAATCCACATGTTCCGCACTTTAAAATCATCATACAGGGCATAATCGCGATAGGTCATGGCATTGTCGCGCCGGCTGACAGAAGGCACATCCGAAAAAGCGTAATCCGCGGCATCCATCCAAATCTGGTTGGCATACTGCAACCACCACGGGCTAAGCCAGGTTCCGGTAGTAATATTCAGATACACACTGGAATCAATAGCCCGGACAGCCTTACATTTTGCAATGACCGATTGCAAAACCGCCCGACGGGAATAAATTCCTACCGGGTGACCATGCGTCGGATTGGAACAGCTAAACTGGATACCATCCCATTTAAAATATCCCACATGATCGTTACGAACCATAGAAGTTACCCGTTGCTGAAAAAGACGGCTGTAATTTTTCCCGGCAAGGCACAACTTTGCAGAGCCATACACATACTTGTGCCCGGTTACTTCGTAGCCATGTTCTCCCATCCATTTTACCCGTCGCATGGCAAAAGAGTAACCGCCCATCGGGCCATACCAAATTCCTAAACGGGTATGGGTTTTCGCCAACGTGTCGGCAAGCGGCCGTAAACCGTGCGGAAATTCATTCTTATTCAACGACCAGGCACTTTCATAATTATCCCAACCATCATCCAATACCACGGCATTCAGATGAATATGATATTTTTGAATCATGTTTTTCTGCAAAAGATGAATAATCCGCAAGGTATTTTTTTCGTTCATCACCGCATCCGGCGGAATTTTTTTATCCACCTTAGCATATGCTTCCGAGCGTAAATCGTACCAGCTGTTGTAGAGAATATAAGGTTTTGCCGGGGCCACCCGGATATCGTTCACGTAATCAAAAAACCAATTTTTCACATAGGGTTGCGGAGTAACCGCCGTAACCACCGTATTACTTCTAATGGGCTGGTTTTCTATTCTTTCGCCAAAATACTGATAGCTGTCAACAAAAAAAGTGCTTTTACCGGAAAACCGTACTTCGCTGGTACCGGCCGGATACTCCAATCCGATAAATCCCCCGTCATTTTGACTGGCAAAAGCCACCGGCTGACCAAACCCGCCTTTCTTTAAAAAACGAATCCCGCTACCGGAAGTTTTTTTCAGGGTAACTTCTTCGGCATTCGCAAAACCCATCCCTTCAACTCCGATACTTACTTTGGATGTTTTATTTTTATTGCCTGTAGTAAAAAGAAAATTTCCTTTTCTTGGGTCCATGCGATCCAAAAAATGGCCGTGAAGTTTCGGATCATTAACCGCAAGACTCCGGCGGGCATAAAATTTTTCGGGAAGCAGACTATACGTTACGCACAACGTGAAAGGATTATTTTTTCCTTTAAAAAACAGAAACAACTGTTTCCCGCCAAGGCTATCGGTAACCGCATAACGACTAAAAACAAAATCAGACCGGTCAAACTGCACCGGGTTTTCTGCATTATTGTTCATTCCCGGTGCCCGGAGTCCGGTCCATACCACACGAACAGAAAAATTGGCATCACTGATCAAACGGGCCACCGGACGATGAAAAGCCGCAGCATAAGCTTTTTGCAACTGTAAAGTGTCTGAAAATAGTTTTCCGTGACGAATGACTACCGACTGTCTGACTTTGGCATTTTCCAAAACAAAACAGGTATCGGTTTTGGTTTTTTTAAAAATAAAGCGAACGTTGCCGGCATACACTCCGCCGGAAACCATAAGAAGAAACAAAGCAAAGACGGTAATTTTTTTCATAACATGGATTTTAAAGAATATGTGCAATGATATTCCGGAGTTGTTTTTCGTGTTGCAGAATTTCTGTGAGTAATTTGATTTGCGTACGGGTACGGACCAGATTATGTTCGGGATAATCCACTTTGTAATAAATGTTTCCCTGCAAAAAGTCATTCAAAAAACGAAGGGCCTGTTCGTAAAGAATGGCTTTGGCCCCCAACAAAAGATATTGTTTTTCCGGTGCTGACAGCACGTCTTTTAACGACTCGAGATACCCGCGTGTCAAAGCTTCAAAAAAATTTACCCGGAATATTGTCCGGTCTAAATCGGGTTCATCTTCACCAGCCGGGCTGGTAAAAGTCCGTACCATATCGCCAAAATCATAGATAACACTTCCCGGCATAATGGTATCCGGATCAATAACCAACACCTGTCCGTCGGCCGTAAATAAAATATTTTCCAGTTTTGTATCGTTGTGGGTGACCCGCACCGGGAGTACCTTTTCCCGTAAAACCTGTTGCAATTCCTGGGCAATGTGACGGTTGTCCAGTAAAAAATCAATTTCAGGAACCGCCTGTTTTTTCGTGGTACCAGAAACACGCTTTACCGTTTCTAAAAAGGTACTTAAACGGGCCGGAGTATCATGAAAACCAGGAATAGTGGGCTGCAGTTTCTCAACCGGCAAGGTATTCATAAACCGTTGAAAAGCCCCCATGGCTTTTGCGCCCTGGTACGCCACTTCTTCATCAGGAGCAGTAAGATACGTTTTACAATCAGGGAAAAATTCCACCACCCGCCAGGCAGCTCCCGACGAATCCATTGTATGGTAATCTCCTTTCTCGTTCTTTAATACCGCCGGCATTAGCTTCACTTTATTTTCTTTTTCATAATCGGCAAGTGCGGCAAAAAGAAAAGAGAGATTCTTTGTTAACACAGCAATATCAAAGACTTTCCGGTTTACCCGTTGCAAAATAAACTTCCCGGAAGGAGATTTCACCAAAAAAGTATCATTAATATGCCCGTTACCAAAAGGTTCGGGCTGATCACAACCTTTTAAAACCGGATATGCTGTCAGGATTTCTTTCATCGGAAGTTATTTCCAAAGCGATTCAGGATAAACGCCGTTTTTTATCAGTTCCCTGATCCGGGCAATGGTTACCGGTTTATCTTCCCGGTAGGTTACGCCAAACCACTGATCATGACTTTCCAGCACACGGACATCGGCTTTCTTTTGTTTAATCAGCTGATTAACAACAAAGGGAATATAAAATTCGGCTTTCAGCTGCTGGGCATTTTGGCGAATGAAATCAACAAAAAAGGCTTCCGACTGTTCAAAATATTTCGGAGTAAATCCCCAAAAGTTCATCGAGACCAAGCTTTTGTCATCTACCGGAACGATTTTTCCGTCTTCTTCATAGACAATGGTTCCATCGTCATTTTTATAAATCTTGGTTCGTTCTACCACATCGGACAATAAACCGTCCACCACACGGCAAATACCCCGAGAAACGCTGCCATTTTCAGAAAGGGTGTTGGCCAGCTGATAACCGACCATTGCATAATGCGTTTCATTATTTTTTCGTTCAGACAAAAACTTTCCGAGAACGTCAAACGCTTCGCGACCATAGAAGTCATCCGCATTGATCACGGCAAAAGGCGTATCAATTGCATCTTTGGCTACCAAAACCGCATGACCTGTTCCCCAGGGTTTTACCCTTTCAGGATTAAACTCAACCCCGGGCGGGATATTGTCAAGCTCCTGCAAGACATAAGCCGTCTGAATTTTTCCGGATAACCGCGGCTCATAAACCGCTTTGAAATCATCAATAATTTTCGGATTAAGAACGAAAACAACTTTTTCAAATCCGGCCCGAAGGGCATCATATACCGAATAATCAATAATACTTTCGCCTGAAGGACCTATTTTATCCATCTGTTTTACGCCGCCATAACGGCTTCCTATGCCTGCCGCAAGAATTAATAATGTGGGTTTCATACACTTACATTCTGTTAATAATTTTATGCAAGATAGAAAAAAAGCTGTAGGCAGCCAACACACCTGAAAGGCTTTTTGTATTTTTGGCAAAACAAATTTTATGATTCAGCGGAACATCATTTTGCTACTCGGCATCGTCGCCTTGTTGTTTTTCGCTTCCTGCGAAAAGACGATTTCAGGAAATGGGGTAGTCATGGACAAAACCTCCGGAATGCCGCTGAAAGAGGCTACGGTCAACGCATATCTCGATCATCCGTCACCGGATACCTATCAAATGCAAACCACCACTGACGATCAAGGAAGATATTTTGTTTCGAGCGACCCACAGGTTTGTACCGGCAGTTGCCCTGATCTTTATGTTGAAATTTATAAAGACGGATATTCATCTGCTATCGTTGAAAATCCGGACAACGATACCACGTGGCTTTCCAGAAAATAAACTATCGTTGTAACCGTTTCAGCTTACGGCTCAGCTTTTTAATTGCCGACTGAATGGAGACTTCCGGTTCAATAATATTGTTGGCACCCCAAAAGTTCGGATCGCTAAAGTTGCTGACTTTTTCAGAGAAAACCTCATTGGGTTTAAACCGCGTACTGAACTTCGGCTTAACCACATTTTTTGTTGAGATATTGGTAATAGCCGTTTCGGCGGTAATGGTGTAATCGGAATGGAACAGTTTTTTGGGCCATTTAAAGCGCAGGTCGGTTTCGTTACGCAGATAATTCAGATACCATTTGTCTCCGATTTTGCGGTATTTCACCAAAATATGCACGCCCAACAAAGAGGCTTTTAATCCGGCCGGTTTCTTACGAATTACGTAGTTTACCGCTTTTTGAATTTGCTTGGGACTAACTTCCACTTCCAGTCCGGCCACCGCCAGGTTCTGTGCATCCAAGTAGATTTTCCCTTTAAAGAGGGGCAATTGCACCGTATCTTTCTGGTCAAAGCTAATCACATATGTTTCGCGGTTATCCAGCATAATTACGCCGTCAAGATGGTAGTTGTAATACGGGAACATGCTTTTTCCAAGAATATCCCCTTGATTTTTCACCACATCAAGATAAGAAAGGCTCAACGGACCACCCTGAAATTTTACCGCCAGGGTATCTTGTTTCTTTACATACTGTGCCTTACGGCCTTTTAAGATCGTTACCCGGTCGTTATTCAATACCCCTTTGGCATAAGCTGCTTTATATATTTTCAAGATCGCCTCAGCTACCGAGAGATATTTTCTGTTCTTTTTGATCGATTCCCGATAAAAACCCGTCATGTTCACCGGTTTGTCTGAGTAATTTTCAGGAATCCGGTCAACCGCTGTTTCCAAAAGATGTACCGGATCGAGATGCCGGATAACCACTTCCTTAATGGGGATGACCGCCGGAGAAAGATAAATTTTATTTACTACTTTGTTCAGCGAAGCAATCGGCACAACTTTCATTTTGTAACCAATGCTGCTAAAAGCCAGCTTACGCTTACTATAACGCAACGGAATCTTGATTAAAAATTTCCCATTGGAATTCGATACGGTCCCGATGTTGGTTCCCTGAATAAAAACAGACGCAAAAACAACAGGACGATGGCTGGTATTATCAAGAATTTCTCCCCTGACAGCCGTAAACCGGGTAGTATCATGCTCCATAAAAGTACCGGATGCCGCATGAACAGTCAGAGCCAAAAGAAAAATAAAAACAGCAGGCAGAAAACGACTCATTATACGGTTTAAATTCATGGCTTTTGGTATTAATTTCGGGATGAACAGCTTTTTCATTTCAATCTCTTCAAAAATACTCAAAATTGGGTGGAAATAAAAATTTTTTTGAACAAAAATTTTTTCATTCAAGCCTCAATCTATTTTGACTTAAACAGCAAAAATCAGAATACAAACTCCACGCGCAACGAATAAGTGCTAATTACTAATACTTTATATGATAATTAGTTAACGATAATCTAAAAATAGAATTAAAAATAAGGGAAAAATTCACAGATTAGTAAATATTAACTAACTTTGCCGCAATTTGCAAAAAAGGAGGATATTTGCCGAGAATTTGTGGTAAGCAAATCGGATAAAAAAAACGTGACGAAAGAGAGAAAAAAAAGAACTTGAACAACTAGATTTTCTCAAAGGGAACACTGATTTGACCACAAAAAAGTAAAATACGAAATTCGAAACGCATGAAAAAAGGCAACTACTGGAATCTGTTGAAAAAAAGTGCTTATAACGCACTCAACCCGGCAATTAACATACTGGCAAAAACCGGAATTACTCCTAACGCCATTACCACCATTGGTTTTTTAATAACTATTGGTTCGACAATCATCCTGATTCATGGTGCCAACACGGGAAACCGAAATGATTACCGGTATATTTTCTGGTTTGGTATTGTACTATTATCAGCGGGCATTTTTGACATGCTTGACGGACAGCTGGCACGAAAAACCAACAAAAAAACGGCTTTTGGCGCACTATACGATTCCACAATCGACCGGTACAGCGAACTGGTCATGTTTTTTGGCATTGCTTATTATTTGGTATCGTTTCACTACTTTTTAAGTTCGGTTTTCACCTTTCTGGCCATGATTGGCTCTATTATGGTAAGTTACATTCGTGCACGTGCCGAGGGGCTGGGTTTTGAATGTAAAGTAGGGCTCATGCAACGTCCGGAAAGAGTTCTTACTATCGGGATCAGTGCCATTGTATATGGTATCATATCTTTCTATTTAGGCACTTTTAAAATCACGGTAAACTGGCTACCGTTTCCGTTATTCGAAAACATCTCCTTTTTTACCATTCCCATCTTTGTGATGGCCATTCTTACGAATTATACCGCATGGCAACGACTGCATCATTGCAAAAAAATAATGTAATTATTTAAACATCAATTAAAATGAAAATAGGAAAAGACATTCAGGAACCCAAAGGGAAATTAGGAATCCTTATGCCGGGAATCGGCGCTGTATCTACCACTTTTATGGCCGGTGTTTTTGCTGCCCGGAAAGATTTGGGCCGTCCCGTGGGTTCAATCTCTCAAATGGGGAAAATAAGGCTGGGAAAACGTACCGAGAATCGTGAACCGGCAGTAAAAGATTTTGTCCCTTTGGCATCGTTAGATGATATTGTTTTTGGCGGTTGGGATATTTTTAAAGATAATGCTTACGAAGCGGCGCTAAATGCCGGAGTACTTGAAAAAGATTTACTCAATAAAATCAAAGACGAGCTTTCGGCTGTTGAACCCATGCCTGCCGTTTTTGATCCGGATTACGTAAAAAGATTACATGGCGTACATGTAAAAAAAGCCCCCACCAAGATGGAGCTGGCCCAGGCAGTGATGGACGACATCGCCCGCTTTAAAGAAAAAAACGGTTGCAGCCGGTTGATCATGATTTGGACCGCTTCTACCGAAGTATATGTTGAAGTGTCTGATGTACACCAAACACTGGAAAATTTTGAAAAAGGATTGGAAAACAATGATCCCGGAATTTCACCCAGTATGATTTATGCCTATGCCGCATTAAAAAGCGGTGTTCCTTACGTAAACGGCGCTCCAAACCTTACCAATGATGTTCCTGCCATTGTGGAACTGGCACATAAAGAAGGTCTTCCCATTGCAGGAAAAGACTTTAAAACCGGACAAACCCTGATGAAAACCATTCTCGGTCCTGGTTTAAAAGCCCGTTTATTAGGCATTAACGGATGGTTCTCCACAAACATTCTCGGAAACCGTGACGGTGAAGTATTGGATGATGCCGGCTCATTCAAAACCAAGGAAGTTTCAAAACTTAGCGTACTCGACAGTGTGCTGGAGCCCGAAAAATATCCGGAATTATACAAAGACATGTATCATAAAGTACGGATCAATTATTATCCTCCAAAAGGCGACGACAAAGAAAGCTGGGATAACATTGATATTTTCGGCTGGTTAGGATACAAAATGCAAATCAAAGTAAACTTCTTGTGTAAAGACTCCATTTTGGCTGCTCCGGTAGTTTTGGATCTGGCCTTGTTTATGGATTTGGCTCAACGTGCCGGGATGAAAGGAATACAGGAATGGCTTTCGTTCTATTTCAAATCACCGCAAACCAAAGAAGGATTGCGACCGATTCATGATATTTTCCTGCAGAAAATAAAATTTGAAAACACACTGCGCCATTTGATGGGAGAAGAACTGATCACCCATCTCGGACTGGATTATTACGAAGACGAACACTAAATGAATCTTTACAAACTGACGGCATCAGGGTTGGGAACCGGTTATTTTCCCGTTGCTCCGGGTACTGCAGGAGCTGCTCTTGGCATACTCTTATTTTATGGTTTTAACCAGGAGCTCTATGCACTTCACGTGGATCCGGTGTGGATTCCGGTTTCCCAGCTGATCGTCATTTTGTTAATCTCGTGGCTCGGTGTTTACAGCATCAAAAAAGTACATCAAACCTGGGAACATGACGCGCAAACTATTGTTATTGATGAAATTGTCGGGGTATGGATTGCCGCTTATGCCCTTCCGCTCCGTTGGCAATACTATTTGTACGCGTTCATCCTTTTCCGGTTGTTTGATATTTATAAACCGTTATTTATCCGAAAAATTGACAAACTGAAAAATGACTGGAGCGTCATGCTGGACGATATGCTGGCCGGAGTGTATGCTCTTGTTGTTCTTCAACTTCTTCTCCATTTTAAAGTTTTATGATGGCAGCTACACGACAAAATATTTATACTCTTTTGCGGTTTAATACTTCAGCAGTAACTGCTACAGCGGTAGATTATACCCTGTTTTTGTTTCTGTTGGAAATCGGACACGTTTGGTATTTGCTTGCATCTTTTGTCGGTCTTGTTTTTGGCGGGATAACGGCCTTCCTTTTGGAGCGGTCATGGACATTTAAACGAAGTGACGGAAAATTGTCCGGACAAGCTATGCGGTTTTTACTGGTGTGGATCTCAAGTATCTTGTTAAACACAGCCGGTTTATATTTCATTGTAACCGTCTTCGGGTTTCAATATATCATTGGAAAAGTTACAGTTTCAGTAATTGTGGGAATTGGCTTTAACTTTTTCATGCACAAACATTTTGTATTCAGGTAAAACGGGCAGGGAAAAAAGTATGAGGAGAAAAGGAATCACAGCATCGGCCTGGGTGGGTTTATTTACCCTGATTTTTGTCTTGCAGCCTTGGTTTGTCCGGGCGCAAAACATCACGGTAGTAAGGGGAAGCGTTATCGATGCCCGTACCCGGAAACCACTTCCTTTTGTGAATGTAGTTTTTGTGGGAACGACCATTGGTACCATGACCGATATCAATGGAAAATACTCGCTGATGACCAAAAAAGATGTTCATCAGTTACAAACTTCCTACATCGGGTATTATACCATGACAAAAAATGTACGTCCCGGGAAAAGCCAGGTAATCAATTTCCGGCTTAAACAAAAAAACATACAGCTGAACGAACTGGTCATCAAAGGCAAAAGAAAAAGATACCGGAACAAGAACAACCCTGCCGTGGCCTTAATTAAAAAAGTTATCGCCAACAAAAAACGAAACCGGCAAGGCTCTCTGGATTACTACAGTTACGACAAGTATGAAAAAAATGAATTTGACATCAATAACATCACTGATGCTTACGAAAACAAAAAAATCTTTAAAAAGATTCATTTCATTTTTAATTATACCGACACTTCCCAACGAAACGGAAAAGTTTATCTGCCGGTATTTTTAAAGGAAACACGATCGGAAGTATTTTTCAGAAAATCTCCTCCCAAAAAACGGGTCTATGTTTTAGGGAGTAAAATGACCGGTTTTCACGAATATATTGACAATCAAGGCGTTGGATTCATTGTCCAAAATATGTTCCAGGACATTAACATTTACGACAACACCATCATGCTGCTCACCAACCCGTTTGTCAGCCCGGTTTCGACTATTGCACCTTCGGTGTACAAATTCCGGATTACGGACACCTTAGACGTAAACGGTTATAATTGTATAAAAGTGGATTTTGTTCCGCGAAACAAACAGAGCTTTGCTTTCATCGGCAGTCTTTATATTACTAACGACAACCGGTATGCCATTGTGAAAGCCGACATGCATGTACCGCGACAGATCAACCTCAATTTCGTTACTTATCTTCATCTGATTCAAGAGTTTTCGTTTATAAACAACAAAGTTTGGATGCTCACCAAAGATCAGTTGGTGGTTGATTTTAACCTCACCAAAAAAGGGGCGGGAATGATTGGCCGAAAAACAGTGGATTACGGGAATTTCACCTTTAACAAAGCGCCCGCCGATTCGGTTTTCAAAGGAGCAGACGAAACCGTCTATCTGCCCGGATATAAAAACAGGCCTCCTTCTTTTTGGACCAAGAAACGACTTACAAAGCTTAGTCCCAAAGAGAAAAACATCTATGTGATGGTGGACAGTGTTCAAAACGTCCCCGCTTTTAAAAGAACGATGAACATCATCATGCTGTTTGTGGCCGGATACTGGAATTTCAACAAAATCGATGTCGGTCCGGTAAATACTTTTTACAGCTTTAATGATGTGGAAGGTTTCAGGTTGCGTTTGGGGGCCCGTACCAGCGATAAATTCAGCAAAACATTCCGCATCAGCGGTTACGGAGTATATGGTTTCAAAGACAAACGATTCAAATATTCCATTATGGGGACAATGTCTCTCAACCACAAACCACTGAAAGACAACCCCAAAAACTATCTATCCATCCAATACCAGTACGAAACCAATTTCCCGGGAATGAAAGTACAGTTTATCAACGAAGACAACTTTTTACTTTCGTTTAAACGGGGTGTTGCCGACAAAATCCTGTATAACCGGATGTTTAAGATCGAACATTACAAAGACTGGCCTGATGGTTTTTCCACCGATATACTTTTCCGGAATATCAATCAGGAACCGGGCGGAACACTTTATTTTACCTACGAAGACGGCCATACCGTCAGTTCGATTACAGAAAGCGAGATCACGGCCCGTTTCCGCTTTGCACCGGACGAAAAGTTTTATCAGGGCATGGACTATCGCATTCCCATCATCACCAACAAACCCATCTTTCAGGTATCAATAACCCAGGGAATAAAAGGGTTATTTAGTTCTGATTATTCTTACACGCGGGTTACGCTGGATGCTTTCAAACGTTTTTATGTGGCTCCGTTCGGCTTTTTGAATTCGGAAGTGGAAGTAGGGAAAATTTTCGGGGAAGTTCCTTTTCCGTTGCTGGACATCCCACGGGCTAACCAAACCTACTCGTACCAGCTCCGGTCGTACAACATGATGAACTTCCTTGAATTTGCCAATGACAAATATGTCAGCTTTTTCCTTGAGCATCATTTCAACGGCTACATCCTGAATAAGATTCCTTTAATAAAGAAATTAAAATGGCGTTCGATCATTTCAGTAAAAGTACTTTACGGTGGACTTTCCGACAAAAACAATCCGGAAGTCACACCCGGACTGATGCAGTTTCCTACCGATGCCGATGGCAATCCGACTACCTTTATCCTAAAAGACACGCCATACATTGAAGGCAGCGTGGGCATTGGCAACATTTTTAAATTTTTCAGGGTCGATTTGGTAAAACGGTTTACCTATCTTGATAATCCGCATGTGGCAGAATATGGAATCAGAGCACGATTTAAATTTGATTTTTAAACTATCTATGAAATGATTAATATTGGGGGTTCCAAAGATGTCTAACTTTAAACTTTATTTACCATGGAAAACGTTGTTATCAAAGAGGTAAAATCAAAGGCCGACCTGAAAAAATTCATCGCCTTTCCGGATAAACTTTACAAAGGAAACAAATACCGTGTTCCCCAACTCCACATGTTTGAAAAGGCTACCTTATCCCCCAAAAAGAATCCGGCATTTGACTTTTGTGAGGCCCGGTACTGGCTGGCTTACAAAGACAACAAAATTGTCGGACGAATAGCCGCCATTATCAACCACAAATCCAACGAAATATGGAATGAAAAACACATGCGTTTCGGATGGATTGATTTTATTGACGACATCGAAGTTTCAAAAGCACTGATTCAGGCTGTAGAAAACTGGGCAAAAGAAAAAGGAATGGAAGCCGTTCATGGTCCGCTGGGCTTTTCGGATATGGACCTTGAAGGGATGTTGGTAGAAGGATTTAACGAAATAGGAACCCAGGCTACGCTATACAACTACCCGTACTATCCGGAACATCTTGAAAAACTGGGTTATGTAAAGGATGTAGACTGGATACAGTTTGAAATTAAAGTGCCGGATAAAGTGCCGGATAAGATCAAACGAATCTCGTCATTGGTTTTACAGAAATACAACCTTCATGTTTTGGAGGTAAAAAAGGCAAAAGAATTCCTGCCTTACGCAAAAAAAATGTTTCATACGTTAAATGAAGCTTTTCAGTCGTTATACGGATTTGTCCCGCTTACCGAAAAACAGATCGAAAAATATACCAAAGATTATTTTTCGGCCATTGATCCGCGGTTTGTCTGCTTTGTTCTCGATAAAGATGATGATGTCGTAGGTTTTGGCATTTCTTTGTATTCGCTCTCCGAAGCGCTGCAAAAAGCAAAAGGGAAACTGTTTCCGTTCGGATTCATTCATATTTTGAAAGCACTGAAAAAGAATGACAAAGTAGACATGCTGTTGCAAGCGGTAAAACCCCAATACCAAAACAAAGGGATTCCAGCCGTTTTTTATAGCGAAATGATGCAAGCCTATATTGACAACGGAGTAAAAACAGCCATTTCGAGCCATGCGCTGGAAGACAACAAGAGTGCTTTTCTGATGTTCAAAGATTATGAGCTGAGACAACACCTTAAACGAAGATGTTATATCAAAAAAGGAATATGAAACGGATATTGGTAACAGGCGCAAGTGGTTTTGTGGGAAGTTTTATTGTTGAAGAAGCCATAAAACGTCAGTTTGAGGTTTATGCCGGGATAAGAAAAACCAGTAGTCGGAAATATCTGTCTCATCCCGATATACATTTTACCGAATTAAATTTTGCAGATAAAGAGGACTTAAAAAAAACTTTTCAGGATTTACCCCGGTTTCATTATATCGTACATGCTGCCGGCATTATTAAAACGTGCCAGGTTGAGCATTTTGACAAAGTTAATTTCGGATACACAAAAAATTTGATTGAAGCGTTAATCGAAACCCAAAAGGTTCCTGATAAATTTTTGTTCATCAGCAGTCTGGCAGCCTATGGCCCGGGAGACGAAACCACCCTGCAGCCCATACAGCCCACCGATACCCCCCACCCGATTACCTATTACGGAAGAAGCAAACTAAAAGCCGAACAATTTTTACAGGCACAAGATCATTTTCCATATCTTATCCTGCGTCCCACCGGCGTTTATGGTCCAAGAGAAAAAGATTACTATCTGGCTTACAAATCTATCAAACAACATATCGAAACCTATATCGGCTCCAAAAAACAACATCTTTCCTTCATCTATGTTCTCGATTTGGCTACCCTGGTTATGGATGTGCTGGCAACAGACATTACCCGCAAAGCATATTTTGTAACCGATTTGGGACACTATACTGCAGAAGCTTTCAATGCCCTGATAAAAAAAGAATTAAATAAAAAAACAGTGGTGATTGTTTTCCCCCGGTTTTTTGTTCGTACCGTGGTAGCCATCACCGAAAAGATTTCCTGTTTATTCGGAAAACCAGCCACGCTTAACAGCGACAAATACAAAGAGCTTGTAAGTAAAAACTGGCTGTGCAATGCCGATGAGCTGGTAAAAGATTTTGGGTTTCAGCCAAAATACGATCTGGAAAAAGGAATCCGCCATGCCATCGCATGGTTTAAAAAAGAGAAATTGTTATGATAAGCATTACCAAAACAACTTTTGTCCTGACCATGCTTTTCAGCCTGTTTTGGTCACCGATGCGATTAGCAGAAAACCCGAAATATCCGGTTCCGCCAAAAACATTCAAACGGCTTTTTTATATCCAACGGAATCACAATGAAAATACTATTGTGTACGATGCCAATTTTGACAAACAGGGTCGCTTAAAGTCCAATAACCCGGTACATGTTTATTGGATCAGGTATCAGGAACACGGCCAGACCATGCCGCTCAGAACGGTTGAAAAAATGTTTGCCTACGGCGTAAAAACTACCCCTATAAAAGGAAAACCAGGCGAATATAAAGTTGATTTGGTTGCCACCGACAAAAGAGATTTTCTCCTGAAACAAATTGCTCCTTTCAAAGCCATAATTTATACAACCATCGACGGGCAGAATGCCATATTGGATCACATTTATATTTATGCCGACAATTCCGGTTTCTGGCCTAAAGTAAAATATGTGGAACTTTTCGGTATCAATCCCAAAACGAAAAAAAACGTTTACGAAAAAATGATTACCGAATAACGGCAAGATCGGGATAAATCACATCATGGAAGAAAAATAGATAAAAGCATGAAAGAATCGACGCAGTTCATACGGTTTACAAAAAAGAACCTACTGATCAATAGCACTTTGGCCCTTGTATATCTCCTGTGGAATTTCCTGATCGGCGGGCCGCAAACCGGTCATTTTCTTCTTGTTGTTCTCTGGTTTACACTATACTACCTGCATCCTGCCACCCGGAAATTTGCTTTAGGATTTTCCATTTTTATCGTGTACTGGATTGTTTACGATTCTATGCGCGGACTTCCCAATTACAAAGTTTCTCCCGTACACATCCGGCAACCCTACGAACTGGAAAAAGCATTGTTTGGCATTACTTACCAGGGCAAGCTGCTTACGCCCAACGAATTCTTTAACCTTATTCACACCAAATTTCTGGATATCCTCACCGGCCTGTTTTATTTAAACTGGGTTCCGGTGCCCATTGCTTTTGCCGTTTACCTGTATTTCAAGGACAAAAACCTTTTCACCCGGTTTTCACTTGTTTTTCTATTGGTCAACCTGATGGGATTTGTCATTTACTATCTCTACCCGGAAGCTCCGCCCTGGTATGTGGAAATTTATGGTTTCCATTTCCAACCGGGAGTTCATGGGCACATGGCCGGACTGGCCCGTTTTGACCAGATTACGGGATGGAATGTTTTTAAAGCACTTTATGAGAAGAATGCCAATGTACTGGCTGCCATGCCTTCTTTACATGCTTCTTATCCGGTAATAGTTTTGTATTACGCCATAAAGAAAAAACTGGGATGGTTTAATATTTTCTTTGTCATTTTTCTGTTAGGGATTTGGTTCTCGGCAGTTTATACCGGCCATCATTACGTAATTGATGTCATTGCCGGCGCTTCACTTGCCGTTACCGGCATCTTTATCTTTGAAAAAATAGCCAATAAAATGCCATTCAAAAAATGGCTTTCCGACTTTGCCTCCATGATATAAAATAAAAAAAGGCCGCCGAAAGGCAGCCTTTTTTTATTATAAGGAAAGGATTGATTTACTTGATTTCACTGAAATATTTCATAAACTGCATTCTTTCGTAAGCATTGGCGTTTTCGTTAGCAGCCTGGCTCAGTTTTCCACGAACCTGGTCAACGTAGTTAAACCCTTTGCTTTCCATCCAGTCATTCACAAATTTCACCACATCCAAAATATAGGAAGGGCCATGTTTATAAATAGCTGAAGTCAGCTGTGTTACTGTAGCTCCGGCAAGCAATTGTTTCACCACTGCTTCCCCGTCATGGATTCCGGTTGAAGCAGCCAGGCTCAGGTTCACCCGTTTAGCCAAAATGGCAATCCAGCGCAGCGAATTGGCAATATCCGAAGCATGACTTAAAATATCACCATGTGTTACTTTCATATTCTGGATGTCAATATCCGGAGTAGAAAAACGGTTAAACAGCACGACACCGTCAGCGCCGTTGGCTTCCAGGTTTTTCACTACTTTCCCGAGATTGGAAAAATAAGGGCTGATTTTCACAGAAACCGGAATATTCACCTGGCTTTTCACTTTTTTCAGAATATCATAATAAGCCTGTTCATTCTTTTCACAATCAGCGTCCAGATTAAACGGCATAATAAAAATATTCAATTCAATAGCATCCGCACCGGCCCCTTCAATCTGTTTGGCAAAGGAAGTCCATTCGTGTGCCGTAATGGCATTTACACTGGCAATTACCGGAATCTGTACTTTGCTTTTGGCTTCACTAATCAGGGAAAGATAGTTTCCCAACTCCTTTTCTTTGATATGAACATCAATATAATCAAGCGTTTCAGACAACTCGGTATACATCATACCGTGTTTTTCAGCTTGTTTCAGGCTGTGTTCGGCCTGCAGAATAATTTGTTCTTCAAAGATCGATTTCAAAACCACGGCACCAGCGCCGTTTTTATCAAGTTCAACAATTTCTTTAACGGAGTTGGTCAATCCGGAACTTCCGATGACTATCGGGTTACGAAGATCCAGTCCGAGATATTTTGTGCTAAGATCTGCCATAATATTAAATTTTAATGTTTCGAAGATACGGAAAAAATAAAAACGGGAAGAAGACTGATGTCCCCTTCCCGTAAATCAAAATTAATTGGCTTTTACTTTTTCCTGTAAGTATTTATGAATACCTGCGGCAGCTTTTCGTCCGTCACCCATAGCCAGGATTACGGTAGCTCCCCCACGTACAATATCGCCACCGGCGAAAATATCAGGAATGGATGTCTGCATGGTTTCTTTATCCACCACAATGGTTCCCCAGTCGGTCATTTTCAGATCTTTCAGGCTACTGGGAACGATGGGGTTCGGAGAAACACCAACAGCAACCACTACCAAATCAACATCAATATCAAATTCAGAACCTTCGATCGGAATCGGACGACGACGACCGGAAGCATCCGGTTCACCCAACTCCATCTTCTGGACACGCATTTTATTCACGCGGCCGGATTCATCAGCAAAATATTCTACCGGATTATGCAGGTTCATGAATTCAATGTCTTCTTCCAGTGCGTGATGTACTTCTTCCACACGGGCCGGCATTTCTTCGCGCGAACGGCGATAAACAATCATGGCTCTTTCAGCACCCAGACGTTTAGCCGTACGAACGGAGTCCATTGCAGTATTTCCACCACCAATAACGGCTACGTTCTTACCAAACAATACCGGCGTATCGTAATCGTCGTGAGCCGCTTTCATCAGGTTTACACGGGTCAGGTATTCATTGGAAGAGAAAATACCGTTGTAGTTTTCTCCGGGGATGTTCATGAAACGAGGCAATCCGGCGCCGCTTCCTACGAAGAAAGCCTGGAATCCCTGAGCACGAAGATCTTCAAACGAAGCGGTTTTTCCTACGATAAAGTCGGTGCGGAATTTCACACCCATTTTGCGCATGTTTTCGATTTCCACATCCACAATGTCGTTGGGCAAACGGAATTCAGGAATACCGTATTTCAGCACACCACCAATTTCGTGCAGGGCTTCAAATACGGTAACATCGTATCCGAATTTAGCCAGGTCGCCAGCGGCAGCCAGTCCGGCAGGACCAGAACCTACTACAGCCACTTTAATACCGTTGGATTCGGCAATTTCCGGAATATTCATTTTTCCGCTGTTTCTTTCATAATCAGCAGCAAAACGTTCCAGGTGACCAATAGCGATCGGCGGTTTGTGTAATTTCTGGGTATAGAAGCAGTTCAGCTCGCACTGTTTTTCCTGCGGGCAAACACGACCGCAAACTGCCGGAAGCGCATTGGTTTCTTTAATGGCAGCTGCAGCACCCAGGAAATCTTTTGTTTCGATTTTTTTGATGAACTTAGGAATATTAATTCCTACCGGACAACCAATGGTACAGGTCGGTTCGGGGCAATCGAGACAACGGTGGGCTTCTGCCACAGCCATTTCTTCAGTAACTCCCAGGTTTACTTCAATAATATTTTTATTTCTTACATGCGGATCCTGTTCCGGCATTTTGACGCGCTCTAAACTGGTACGTTCTTTGGCTTTCATGGCTTTGCGCAGTTCCACACGCCATGCTTCGGAGCGACCTTCTTTGATATAATCAGCTATATTTTCCATTATCCAACAGTTTCAACGGTTTTTAAATATTTTTCGTAAGCTTCGTGTTCCTGTGTTTTGTAAGCGCCCATACGCATCATCATTTCATCCCAGTTTACCTGGAAGGCGTCAAATTCGGGGCCATCAACACAAACAAACTTGGTTTTTCCGCCAATGGAAACACGGCAGGCGCCACACATGCCCGTACCGTCCACCATAATGGTATTCAAACTTACATCAGTCGGGATGTTGTATTTTTTGGTCGTCAGGCTACCAAATTTCATCATGATGGCCGGACCAATTACAAAAGCTTTATCCACTTTTTCACGCTGGATGACTTCTTCCATCCCGGCAGTTACCAATCCTTTTTTACCATAAGAACCATCATCGGTCATGATAATCACCTCATCAGAATATTTTTTCACTTCATCTTCAAGGATTACCAACTCTTTGGTCCGTCCGGCGAGTACCGAAATCACTTTGTTACCGGCTTCATGCAATGCTTTAATAATAGGCAACATAGGAGCAACACCTACACCACCACCTGCACATAAAACGGTACCAAATTTTTCGATGTGTGTCGGATGTCCGAGTGGGCCAACCACATCTAAAATTTCATCTCCTTCTTTCATTGCCAGCAATTTAGCGGAAGTAACTCCCACTTTTTGCACGACCAATGTAATGGTACCTTTTTCCGGATCACCATCAGCAATGGTTAACGGAATTCTTTCCCCTTTTTCATCCAGCCGGATAATTACAAAGTGTCCGGCTTTACGGGATTTTGCGATATCAGGAGCTTCCAGAACGATTTTTGCCACATTTTCCGAGAAGAACTCCTTTGAAATGATTTTGTTCATAATATCTTAATTAGTTCATTAGTAATCTGTTTTTTGAGGCGCAAATTTAGAAAATTAGGCCGCATAGAATGATTTTATATTGTTTGTTTTTAACAAATTGCAGAAAATCTGATAATTACGGAATCAATTTATATTCAATCTAATCCAATATGTTTGAATGTGAGCATTTTTCCTTTTCGGCTCGCCAAAAAGAGGCAAAAAAGAGCATGGAATCTTTTACCGGTGAATCACATAAATCCGGTTCCGGCCATCCATTTTTACTTTCAGCGGCGACTTAAAGCGAACATGCCGAAAAAAAGCCCCCTCTTCAACGATTTCCTGCTCATCCAACATTTCATAATTCAGGATATTTTCTTCCCTGTCGTGCTGAATGGTAAAATATCCCACATTCATGCTGGTTACATTATGGAAAAAATGAGAACCGGAAGAGGCATCCAGCGGGAAATTATGCAAACTGGTTTCCACCACAACACGGGCATTGGAAATCTGCGCCCACCGCACCGGAATGCCAATCCACTTGTCACGTGTTCCCCAGCGTCCGGGACCAATCAAAATATACTGTTTCCCACTCTCCATCATTTTTTCGTTAAACCGTTCGGCTTCCAGGGCCATCTCTTCGGTTTGGGTTTTATCAAACTTTTTGGGAACGACATAAATTACATCTTGTATATTTTCATAAAATCCGTTTCCCATTCCGGTTTTGGTAAACAGTAAAATATCTTTGGGATCCACTTTATCCATATCCGCTTCAAAATCCACATTTTGCGAAATCAGCGGTTTGATCTGCAAAATATAGAATGTTGCTTTTCCCTCTTTATCTTTGTTCAGATCAACGGCATACTCCATTTCCACTGCCGTTCCCATGGCTTCTTTGCCCAGCTCAAGCAGCACGCTAAGCGTTTTTGCCAAAGGGATATAATTATACTTCAAAATATTGGCAAAATTCACAATCCGGGGCCCCGGTTTGGTCAACCCCGGATAAATGGTATCATTATCCGGGTTGTACACCGATGCACAATGCTTTAATGTTCCCTGTCTTTCGGCCACACTGATGTCTTCCAGCGTCAGTCCGGCATCTTCACCTTCCATCAGATCCAGATCCTTTTTATTCAGATCTACGGCATAAAAATTCACCTGTGAGCTCTTGAACTGATCTTTTGGCGAATTGATTTCCACTCCCGGATACTTGGGCGAAAAACGGTAAGCCCGGTTTCCTTCCACCACATATTTCCCCAATCCCACGGCAGCAATGGCAAAACCTTCTTCCGGTTTCATGTGTGCAAAAGGATAGTAATTGTACGACTGGGCTACGCCGCTGATATGCGGATAATAAAGATCGTCATACCGGTTTCCTACCACTTCTTCTATCACCACTGCCATCCGTTCATCTTCCAGTTTATAGTTAATAGCTTTTACATAATCTTTTGATATAGTGGAATATAACGATGCATACACCAATTTTACCGCATCGCACAATTGTTTATGGCGAACAATAAAGTTTTCGTGACTGTTGGGTAAAATGTAGGTTTCGAAAATCCCGGCAAACGGCAAGGTCAGCGAATCTTCAAAAAGGCTGGACGAACGCACCGCTACCGGATTTTTGATATGACGCAGGATAGCCGCCAGTTTTTCCGACAGATCTTCCGAAAGTTCCGTATTCAGAAAAGCCTCTTTTATCTTCCGGGTATCTTTCTCAAAAAGCGCCAGTTTATTCAGCTGGTTTTTATTGATGAATTCTTCAAATTCTTTGGTACCGATAATAAAAGTAACCGGCGTTTTTATGTGTATATCCGAAACATAACGCGAGAAATTAAAATTATGAATCAGCGCATTAATAAACGCCAGTCCACGTCCTTTTCCGCCAAGAGAGCCTTCGGAAAGCGTATAAAGGTTTTCCGGATTGATGGTCATTTCCGGCTCAAAAGGAATCAGGTTGCCCGATTCGGCTTCATCGCGGTGTTCGCGGATCATCTTAATCAACGCTTCACGCAAGGCCTGTACACTTTTATAATCGGATACTTTTTTGGGATTAATAAAATTGGCCGCTTTAATTTCCTGTCGTGCCATCAGCCACATGGAAAAGTGGTTCCGGCTGGCATGAAAAATCAAAGAATCGTCCGGAATCTTATGCAACTGCTCTTCAAATTCGCGGATATTGGCTGCCCGCGCTATGGCATTGCCTTTGCTGTCTTTAAAAACAAAATCGCCAAAGCCAAGATAGTTCGTAATAAAATCCTGAAAATCTTCGTAAAGGGTTTCCGAATTTTTATCAATAAAAAGCGAATGATATTTTTTAGCAACTTCCGCATAAGCAGGATCAGCCGATTGCATGATCACAGGCAGGTTTTTCAGTTCTTTCCGGGCATAAGCTAACAGTTCCACACCGGCATTGTCATTAATTTTCCCGTGCCGTTCATACTTCACATCCGTAATCAGACAAAGCAGGTAATCTTTGTATTTATCAATGATATCCACCGCCTGTTCAAAGGTAGGGGCAAATAAAATTTTCGGCCGGGCCCGCATGCGCAACACTTTATACAACTCATCCGTACTTACATCGTCAATAATGCGCTTGGTTTGCTCCATCAGCACACGATACAAGAATGAAAGGTACCGCGACGAGTAAATGGGAGAATCTTCGGCCAGTAATATTACCCGCACTTTTCCCCGGCGGGTATCATTTTCCACATTCATATGATCTTCAAGCAGTTTGATCATAGAGAAGAAAATATTACTATCGCCGTTCCAAGCAAAAATCCGGTCGATAAACCGCAGTTTGGTCTGTTCACTTTTAAAATATTCCACATCACTGTTGTTGTTCAGCAACAGGAAAATGGGGATATACGGATATTTTTCTTTAATCCGCTTGCTGGCGGTTACCGGTGTTTTTTTATCCACTCCCACCATGTAAATGATCTGGTCAAAATGTCTTCTTTTCAGCAAATCGAAAGCCTGTTCTACTGTGGAGGCACCGGTAATACGCGGAATGGAAGTCAGGTTCAGCTGACCATACTGCCCCAGCATGTGTTCCGAAAAACGGCCTTCCCGTTCAATGGCATAGGCATCATACAAACTGGAAATTAACAGAATTTCCTTGACCTTAAAAGGCATCAGGTCATGATACACATCGCGGGTATGGGTGTTTTTATTCAAAAACCGCTGCAGAAAACGGCTACTGATAATTCCTTTTTTGGCCTGTTCTTTTTCTTTTTTATCGGCCTCCTGCCACTCCGGATGCTGAACACGTTCCTGTTTGTTCAGATAACGCCGTAAAATGTTGGTCAGGCTATTCAGGAAATACTCCTGATTTTTTCTGAAATTCTCATCCGTGGCATCTTCCTTTCGTGTACAATAGTGAATTGCACATTTTTTTCCGGAATGGGTTACAAAATATTTGTCATCACAAACGGCCGTTCCTTCTACTTTGTTTTTTCCTTTGACAAAATACTCCCGATCGCCGTAAATAATCCGGAAAAAGTCAAAATGAGCCAGATCTTCCTGTTCCGAAAGGAGTTCCACCACATGTTTTAACGTACTGTCCACATCCCTGTTTTGCCGGGTAATGTGATTGACTTTATTCATTACTTCCAGCAAATTCATGTATCTCAACGACTTATTCACAGTCATGACAAAATATTTTTTTACAAAAGTACACTAAATAATTTATGACTTTGGCATTGTCCACTCAGATATTTCCCCCGTTACCGGTACATTCTCCGGTAACCCGGGAGATAAAAAATTATTATTTTTGACCAGATAAAATCATTCTCATGAAAAAAATCGTCATTATTTCTTTGGCTGTTCTCGTTGGTGTTTTAACTGCTTGTCATTCCACGGGGGAAAAGCAAACCGGAAAAAAGCAAAAAACAGAAAAAGTCAAAAAACAGACACATCCTTTGGTGGTCATGAAAACCCGTTTCGGGAAAATTGTAGCTGAACTCTATCCTAAAAAAGCGCCGATTACCGTAGCGAATTTTGAAAAATACATCCGGCTGGGCAAATACCACGATGCGGTTTTTTACCGTGCAGTTACCCTGAAAAACCAGCCTAAGAAGAAAGTAAAAATCGAAGTTATTCAAGGGGGATTATTTAAAGACATCGAGGCCATGATGCCCCCTATCAAGCTGGAAACCACTAAACAAACCGGCATCCATCACCTGAATGGCACCCTTTCGATGGCCCGAAACGAACCCAATTCGGCTACCAGCGAGTTTTTTATTTGCATCGGAAAACAACCCGAACTGGACTATGGCGGGAAACGCAATCCTGACGGACAAGGATTTGCTGCTTTTGGCCGGGTAATCAAAGGAATGGATGTGGTAAAAAAAATACAACAGCAACCTACCGATCACCAGTTACTGGTTCCGCCGGTAAAAATCGACACCATGTATCTGATTGAGCCCAAATAAATTTACAGATTCAGGCTATAACGAAAAGTAATGGTTCGCGGGGGTTCTGCTTTAAGTGGACGAAGCGAATACATGCGGTTTGTCACATTGTTGCTCAATAAGGATATTTTGCTGTGTTTCGACAAATCATAACTCATCCGCACATCCCAAATCATATTCCCGTTGTTATGATGATAGTAATAATTTCGATACAGGATAGCCTGCAAAGTACCTCCTGTGGCCAGCGTGGCATCTTCAAAATCGAAAATGGCCTTATCCAGATTCACAATCTTACTAAAATAGCGCATGGATGTTCCGATGGCAAACCGGCGGATATCCAGTTCAATATCCAGTTTAGCCGTATGCAAAAACCGGTATTTCAAAATTCGCGATTCAGGATCCACACTGGTGGTATTATATGAAAAAGCCGTTTGTCCGCCGGGATTATAATCGTGGGCAAAAACCTTATCCGGCTCCAGTGCTACAGGCCGCACATAAGTGTAACCTGCCATTACCGTCATGGAAACATGCGAATTGAATGTAGCCTGGCCGGTTAAAGAAACATCCACACCGGTAACCCGTGAAGCACCAGTATTTACAAACTTGAATCCCGCCATGGCAAAGGTGTAGGTTGAATCCCAAAATCCGAAAAGATATTCCACCGTGTTTTTATACTCCTGATAAAAGAAAGCCACATCGGCATATCCGCGAAATTTACTCAGCTTAAATGCCTGCTTTATTCCAATCTCGGCATTCCAGCTTGACTCAGGCTGCAGGTCCGGATTATCAAAAACGCCAAAGGTTCCCACGGTAGTTTTGATATACCGTTCGGCAATGGTCGGGAAACGGTATCCCTGGCCAATAGATGCCCGCAGATAGGTTTCTTCGGCCATGTGAAAGGAAGAACCAAAACGAAAGATGGGCTTGAATTTAGTAATGTTATTGTTGAGATTAAAATATTCCAGACGAACACCCAAAGAAAGATTTACCCGCCCGATCTTTTTTTCCATTTCAGCATACCACGACGGATTCCACAAAAAATTGGTATCAGAACCCGAACCGGAATACATAGAAGCCCTTGAGCGGCTGTAATCACTTACAAAACCGGTAATCAAATCCACATCCCATAATCTTTTCAATCTTTTCCGGAACTCATATTTGTTATAAATCATGAGCGACCGGTTTGACTGTCCGAGATTAGCCCGTGAATTGGAATACATAATTCGCGAGATAAACTGATGTCGTGCACCGTTTTTGGTATAATAATTTATAAAAGGATCCACATAAAAAGTGAACAGGTCGTTGAGTAACACGGCTCCGGGATAACCTCTGTAAAAGCCGGCCGTATCATCGAGCCACGCCAAAACGGAAGCTTTTCTCTGCCACATAAAGTTTCCGTTCAAACCAAAATTCAGGCCTTTTGTTTTTTTAGAACGGCGACGCAGATTAAAATTAAACCGCATCAGCCGGTTGGCCATATCACTTTTTGAGATATCCGATGAGTCCACTGCCGGCGGGGTTACTTTCGGAGGACCTTCGTATCCATGATCATAACTCATGGTTCCACCCACTACCAAATCGGTATAACCGTCACCCAAGCGCTGCGAGTGGCTAAAGCCGATACCGGTAATCGGAGCCAAACCATTCCACCATTTATCAATAATTTTATTCGGCCGGCAATACGTTCCAAAATAAGTATTGATGTAAGTATGCGGTTTTAAACCGGGATATTTCATCCGGACATAGATGGCACCGCTGAGTGCCGACGATCCGGAAAGGACAGAAGAAGCGCCTTTGACCACTTCAATTTGCCGGATATCTTCTACCGGGATAAATGACCAGTCCGGTTTTCCGGCATCGGCACTGGCAATGGGCATTCCGTCTACAAAAACAGCCACTTTGGCTCCTACGCCGTACGTAAAACCGCTTCCCCCCCGAATTTGCGGTTCCTGATCCAAAATAGTCACCCCCGGCGTTAAATCCAGAATAGAAGAAATATTGCGGGTATTCCGGTCCTGGATAATCTTCGGTTTCATCACTTCAATAGAAACCGTCTGGTCTTCCACATTTTTATTAAACTGTCCGGCTCTGACTACCAACTCTTTTACCGTATAACTACGGGGTTTCATTGCAATGGTTCCCAAACGCAAAACCTTGTTTTGTTGAACCGTAACCGTTTTAAAAACCGGTTCCATACCGGTATAGGAAATTTCAATATTATGTTTGCCAACAGGTAAAACAAGACGAAAGAAACCATTATAATCGGCAATAGTTCCTTTGGAAACATCTGTCTTCAGAAAAATATTAGCTCCTATCAGACTGGTTCCCGTTCCGGCTTCCACCACTCTTCCGGTAATTGTTCCGGTTTGTGCCCGGGAAAACAAAGGAAAAAAGAATAAAATTCCTGCCAAATAGAAAAGCCATCCCTTTCTTTTTTTCATAAACCAGTTTACCTTTAACGAATCATGATCTTTTTCACGATGTTATTGTTTCCCTGTACGGCCTGAACCAAATAAATACCGGCCGGAAGATTGGTGTGAATAATTTTCTTTTCTCCGTTTTGTATTTTAATAGAATACTCCACCCGTCCGAGAATATTCAATACTCTCACTGTGTACAAGCCGGGTGGCACCTGATCCAACTGAACATGAATTTCTTTTTTATAAGCATATACCCGCAAATCGCCTTTGGGATGAACCGGAATACCGGTAGAATTAAATACCACGTCTAAATCATCAAAATACGCCACACTACCAGCCAGGGCATCAGCACCATTGCCGGAGGTAAGAACAATCAGAATAAATTCGGGGGTTTTGTCAGAGTAATATTTGAACGGAGCAGAAAACCTCGTCCACTCTGCCACTTCCGTGTCGGGCAAGTCAAAAGAAGCCTTTGCAATCCAGGTAGAAGAATCCGCATTTACAAGCGGCGTTTCAGCAAACCCGGTATGCAAAATAGCCAGAACATTGCCATGATCCCCTTTTACCGGTTTACACATAAACCATCCGACGATACTATCCGGACGGGCTGTAAAACGCGTATGCCATAACGCATTTGCAGTATCCGTATAAACATAGCTTTTGGTATTACTGACCTCCGTATGGTAACGACCATTGGACATGGTTCCGGTGGCTACTAACCCCAAAGAAGAAATATTAAACAACTTAAGGGAATATTTCCCACTATGCGCAGTATCGCAGCGTGCCCAGTTTACCGGAGCCAACGGATTTACACTACTGTTATCACTGGTTTTGATTCCACTCCAGTTAACCGGTTCAGGATTATTATCCGAGAGACCAATGGGGACTTCCCATCTTTCAAAGCCCGGATTTTCCAATGTGTCTGCTGTTTGGGCAAAAACGGAAAAAGTCCCAAACAAAAAAACGATAATTAAAAGTAAAGGTTTCTTCATAATCAGAGCATTTGGAAGTAAAAGTAATAAAAAAATCGATATCTTTTGTATCACTAACCGCTTTTTACTCCTATCGGGTTTACTGCCGCGAAATAGTAATCCTTTCTCGATTTTTCCCACCAAAATTCAAAACCGCCGACAAATAGAGATTGATCGAGTAATAATGCATCTTTACCGTATTGGTCAGTACTCCCTGGAGCGGGATATGATCTACCGCGTTATATTCAAGAGGATCGGTAAAATTGGCAATCTGTTTTTGATTTTTGGAATTACTGAAAGTAAATTCCACTCCGGCAACAATCTTTTGTTTTTTGATGGTAAACTCTGCTCCGCCAGTAATATGATAATTATCGGCATTGATATTGGGCAACCGGTTATAATCCTCGTAAGGTCCCAGATTATAATCTTTCAGGTAATTAAAATCGGTACGAAAGCCCATCATAAAACCCACATTTTTCGAGTTCTTCCAGCTAAAACCGACCGCAATATTGGTGAAATTTTTCGAACCGGAAGCCACCGAAAGCCATTCGTGCTTAAACATTTCATCTTCATCCTTCGGATTGGAATAAGCTTCTAAAGTTAAATAGGGTTTTAAACGAAAAAAATGTTCTGCACTAAAATAAAACCGGTTTTTTGAATGCGGAAAACTATAAACCAGCCCGGCAGCAATAGACAGCGGAAGACGTGAGCGTGATTTAACCTCACTCCCCTCTTGCGCATCAAAAATAACATAATCGGGCAAAGGACGCCCTTGGTAAGTTATATTTGCCTGATTTTGGGAATGTAACAACTTTTTATTTAAAGCAAGGATATTGAAAGACGGAGTGGTAATGTTTATTCCAAATTGCCAGTTTTTGATCCGATAGCTGGCCCCAATCTTAAAAAGCATCCGGAAATCGTTGAAGTTAACCATCATCTGTTGACCGTAAACAGCAGAAAAAATAGCAGAGTCCTTCACGGTAACAGCAGAGTTATTGATCTCCTGCAAATATTGCATGGAAACCGATGAAACAAAAGCACTGATTCCGATGTGCAAATTTTCTGCCAGCTTGTAAGATGAAGCGATTCCGACCCAGGTATCGTCATACCGGTTACGAAAATCGAAATAAGCATTATACTGCTCATCGCCTGGCTGATCTTTCAATATGTCAACCTCTTTTTGAAGGGTATAATTAATCTCGGTACGTTCATGAAACCGGGTAAAAACCGTAGCTCCCACCGTAAACCGTCCATTGGGCGGTTTGTAAATATAGGTTACAAACCGCGGCTGCACCACAAAATTCATGGTTCCCGGATCCGTTCCTTCGCCCAGCAAATTCTTCAGGCTGTAAGAACGCCAGGAAAACATCACGGCAGAAAGAGACAGGTTGGAATTATTACCGGCTTCAGAAATATTAGCCGGATTATAATAAATAGAACTACTGCCCCCGTCACCAGCTACCACCGCACCCGATAACATAGTAGAAACCGAATTAAAACTCTGTGCCCAATAATAATTAAATAATTGAGCATGTCCTTCATACGGCGAAAAAAGGATTCCCACCAGAAAGAAAACAAAAAAGTATTTTTTATTGAAATTTCTCACCAACCACCAAACAGATTAAACACGCACCTTCCCTATTCAATTCCTGAAAAATGTTTCATAAACTGCACCCGTTCATAAGCTGCCGGGTTATCGTTTTTAGCCACACTCAGTTTTCCTTTAAAATCATCAATACAAGTATAATTATGCCTGTCCATCCAGCTTTCCAGCGTCTCGATCATACTACCGATCTCCTGAAATCCTTTTTTATAAAGCACGGAAGCAAGTTGAACAGCCGAGGCACCGGCCAGCAGTTGTTTGATCACTCCGGAACCATCATGCACTCCGGTAGATGCCGCCAGATCGCATTCGACATAAGGCGACAACATGGCTATCCAACGCAAGGGCAAGGCTATTTCGGCAGGTGTACTAAAAACGAAGGAAGATTTTACTTCTTCGTGTTCAATATCTATGTCGGGCGAATAAAACCGGTTAAAAAGTACCATTCCTTTTATACCGGTCCATGATAAACTGATAAACGTTTTGGCCAACCCGGAAAAATAATAACTCAGTTTCATAGAAACCGGGATATTCAGTTCTTCCGTCATTTTACGGGCAATATCAAAATAAATCTTTTCATTGTCGCTGCTTCCCTTTTCCGGATCGGAAGGCAAAACCGCCACATTCAATTCCAGGGCATCCGCGCCGGCGGCTTCAATCTTATGCCCGTAATCCGTCCACTCCGTATTGCTAATGCAATTAATGGAAGCAATTACCGGAATAGAAACCGATTTCTTTGTTTCTTCAATCAGCCGGAGATAATTCCCTACTTCGTTTTGAGAAGTATAATGCCGGATATAATCTTCTGCTTCCGGATACAGATTAGCCGATTCATCCTGCATAATCGCATGACTGGCCGCATGATGAATCTGCTCTTCGAACAACGATTTTAAGACCACGGCCCCCACGCCGTTCTTTTCCAGTTCAATAATATTTTCTACTGAATTTGTAAGTCCCGAACTACCCGCTATGATAGGATTACGCAGTTTCAATCCCAGATATTGTGTTTCTAAATTAACCATGTCCGAATGTTTTTGCGATAACGTTAAAAGTACTGTAAAAATAGAACAATTTGTTGATGTGGCAAAAACAAACAACAACCCAAAAGCAAAATTACCAAGACAAATGAGATGGAGGAGGTTTGGATGGGAGATGGGAAATGTTTGATGTTTTAGCTTTAGTGATGGAAAAGGACATTGGTCATTCAAAATGATGAACGATAAATGTAGGACGATGAGTTATTAGTGATTAGTTACCTGTTGATTAGCGCTCTGAATTTTGTATTTTGGCGCTTGAGATTTTTTGTGATTTGTTTTTTTGCAATTTGATTTTTTGCTTTTTGGGATTTCCCACTTTAGGCATTTCAAGTACTTGAAGTTTGAAGTGGGAAGTACTTAAAGCGAGAGGCCATATCTTGTGTTTGTAACTAATCCCGAAGGGATTAAACATGAATAACCCTGTACGAAGTGCAGGGGGAATAAACACATCAAAAAATCATAACCCCGAAGGGGTTGAATACCGGCATCTGAATAAATTCAGAGTCAATGATGATAAGTCGTCCTACGGGACTTCAACACAACTCATCTGTGTTTGTCTGCCAGCGCACATGTCTTGCGGCATAAAAAGCTTTGAAGTACTTGAAGTTTGAAGTGAGAAGTACTTAAAGTAATAGTTTCTTTGTGTTTTGGTTTTTGGACCTTGGGATTTCATTTGCGATTTGTCTTTTTGTTTTTGGGATTTCTCACTTTAGGCATTTGAAGTACTTAAAATTTGAAGTGAAAAGTACTTAAAGTGAGAGAGCCATATCTTGTGTTTGTAACTAATCCCGAAGGGATTAAACATGAATAACCCTGTACGAAGTGCAGGGGGAATAAACACATCAAAAAATCATAACCCCGAAGGGGTTGAATACCGGCATCTGAATAAATTCAGAGTCAATGATGATAAGTCGTCCTACGGGACTTCAACACAACTCATCTGTGTTTGTCTGCCAGCGCACATGTCTTGCGGCATAAAAAGCTTTGAAGTACTTGAAGTTTGAAGTGAGAAGTACTTAAAGTAATAGTTTCTTTGTGTTTTGGTTTTTGGACCTTGGGATTTCATTTGCGATTTGTCTTTTTGTTTTTGGGATTTCTCACTTTAGGCATTTGAAGTACTTAAAATTTGAAGTGAAAAGTACTTAAAGTGAGAGAGCCATATCTTGTGTTTGTAACTAATCCCGAAGGGATTAAACATGAATAACCCTGTACGAAGTGCAGGGGGAATAAACACATCAAAAAATCATAACCCCGAAGGGGTTGAATACCGGCATCTGAATAAATTCAGAGTCAATGATGATAAGTCGTCCCTACGGGACTTCAAAACATCTCATCTGTGTTTGTCTGCCAGTGCATGTCTTGCGGCATAAAAAGCTTTGAAGTACTTGAAGTTTGAAGTGAAAAGTACTTAAAGTAATAGTTTCTTTGTGTTTTGTTTTTTGGACCTTGGAATTTCATTTGCGATTTGTTTTTTTGTCTTTTGGGATTTCCCACTTTAGGCATTTGAAGTACTTAAAATTTGAAGTGAAAAGTACTTAAAGTAATAGTTTCTTTGTGTTTTGGTTTTTGGACCTTGGGATTTCATTTGCAATTTGTTTTTTTGTCTTTTGGGATTTCACAAGTCTTGTCCAACAAAAAAGCCACCGAAGGGAAATCTCCCTAACGATGGCTTTTTCTTTAATTGATCTTTTGCCTTTTACAACGGAATATTTCCGTGTTTTTTCGGCGGATTGCTTTCCGATTTGTTCGCCGTCATTTCCAGCGCCTGAATCAGTTTTTTCCGGGTATTCCGCGGATAGATAATTTCGTCAATATAGCCCACTTCGGCTGCTTTAAACGGACTGGCAAAATTATCGCGATACTCCTGCACTTTGGCTTTTCGTTCTTCGGGACTCAGGTTCTTGAAAATGATATTTACAGCACCTTCGGGCCCCATCACAGCAATTTCTGCCGTAGGATAAGCAAAGTTCACATCCGTACCGATATGCTTGGATGACATCACATCATAAGCACCGCCATAAGCTTTACGGGTAATCACTGTAATTTTCGGAACCGTAGCTTCGGCAAACGCATAAAGCAGCTTGGCACCGTGTTTAATAATTCCGCCAAATTCCTGAGTGGTCCCGGGCAAAAATCCGGGTACATCTTCAAAAGTAATCAGCGGAATGTTAAAAGCGTCGCAGAAGCGGACAAAACGAGCTGCTTTAATGGAACTGGCAATATCCAGCACCCCGGCCAGCACCTGCGGCTGGTTGGCCACAATACCTACTGAACGACCATCGAGCCGGGCAAAGCCAACAATCATATTTTGTGCATAATGCGGCTGCACTTCCAGAAAATGACCGTTATCCACCACCGACAGAATGATTTCTTTCATGTCGTACGGTTTGTTGGGGTCCACCGGAACAATGGAATCGAGTTTGGTATCCACCCGATTGGGATCGTCCGACGACGGTTTCCGCGGCGGATCTTCCATGTTGTTCAGCGGCAAAAAGCTCATTAGTTCACGAATCAACATCATGGCCTGCTCGTCATCATCGGCCGTAAAATGAGCCACACCGCTTTTTTTGTTATGCGTCATGGCACCGCCGAGCTCTTCTTTGGTTACTTCCTCGTGGGTAACGGTTTTGATGACTTCCGGTCCTGTAACAAACATGTACGACGACTCTTTCACCATGAGGATAAAATCGGTGATGGCCGGAGAATACACGGCACCGCCGGCACAGGGTCCTAAAACCGCTGAGATTTGCGGAATTACGCCTGAGCTGCGCACATTGCGGTAAAAAATGTCGGCATAACCGGCCAAACTTTGCACGCCTTCCTGAATACGGGCTCCGCCCGAATCGTTCAAACCAATTACCGGCGCACCCATTTTCATGGCCAGATCCATGATTTTAATAATCTTATTGGCGTTGGCACGGCTGAGCGAACCGCCAAAAACGGTAAAATCCTGGGCAAAAACATACATCAACCGGCCGTCAATTTTTCCGTAACCGGTTACCACGCCGTCGCCGAGGAATTTGTTTTTTTCCATTCCGAAATCGGTGGCCGTGTGGGTGACAAACTTGTCGATTTCCACAAAAGTACCCGGGTCAAGCAGGTCGTTAATACGTTCGCGGGCTGTTTTGCGGCCGGCTTTATGTTGCCGGTCGATACGGGCCTGTCCGCCTCCGAGTTCGGCTTGTTTATGTTTTTCTTCTAAAGCTTTTATTTTTGAATCCATTGACATTTTCCAACAATTTTAAAATTAAAAATACGGGTTATTCAAAAGTGATCAGGGGTTGTTCGCCTTCGATGTTATCCCCTTCTTTCACCAGCACCTGTTTGATGACACGGTCTTTTTGCACTTTATACTCGCTTTCCATTTTCATGGCCGAGATAATAATCACCGTTTCACCGGCCTTCACTTCCTGCCCTTCTTCCACCAAAATTTTCACTACCTGACCGGGCATAGGGGTCGAAATGTATTCCGCATCATCGTCGGCACCACCTTTACGGCTTCGCATATAACGCGTTTCGGCATCCACAATTTCCACCGGAATAACTTCGGCTTCGGTTTCCACTGTATATTTTTTGCCGCTTTGCGGATCCAGCTCAAAATTGAAGTTTTTTCCTTCGTAAAGCACCGAATAAATTCCGGGTTCCACTTCCAAGATGTCCAGGTCGTATGTTTTATCACCCAGAAGAACCTTTATCCGGTTTTCATTACGTTCGATGATTTCAATTTTACGATCTTCTCCGTTTATATTTACTTCGTACATGATTTTTCGTTTTTAGCATTACAATCGGGTTACGGCTTTTTTCCGTCCAAAAATTTTCCACGGGCTCATCGTTGCCTTTCCGTTAGGCGAGGGCATTGCTTTTTCCCGTTTTTTCATAAAATCAACAAAAGCCGTAATGGCCGCCAAATCAAC
The DNA here is from genome assembly GCF_020149915.1 of Candidatus Sulfidibacterium hydrothermale. Lineage (GTDB taxonomy): Bacteria > Bacteroidota > Bacteroidia > Bacteroidales > F082 > Sulfidibacterium > Sulfidibacterium hydrothermale. The sequence goes on along the minus strand of NZ_CP083760.1, from coordinate 1,400,666 downwards.
ACAGGTATCGGAACAATCTTCTTTCGATTTGAGCGCTTCCCGGTGATTTTGAATAAAATGAGTGGTATAACGGCCTTTTTTGAAATCGTCGGCTTCCATAATCCTTTTCAGGAAAGGAATAGAAGTCTTCACACCGGAAATTTTAAACGTTTCCAGGGCACGTTTCATCCGGGCAACCGCTTCTTCACGGGTATTTCCCCAAACCACCAGTTTCGAGATCATCGGATCGTAATAAATGGGAATCTCGTAACCGTTATAAACATAAGAATCATGACGCACACCCGGTCCGAGCGGATAATGAATGTGATGGATTTTTCCCGGACTGGGCATAAAATTATTGTCGGTATCCTCGGCATACACCCGCACTTCGATGGCATGACCATGCTGCGAAAGATCTTCCTGGCGATACCGAAGTTTTTCGCCGTTGGCGATATGAATTTGTTCCCTCACGAGGTCCACCCCGACTACCTGTTCGGTAATGGGATGTTCCACCTGCAAACGGGTATTCATTTCCAGGAAATAATAATTCAGGTTGTCGTCGGCAATGAACTCGATGGTGCCGGCGCCGGCATAATTCACCGCTTTGGCAGCAGCCACGGCATGGCGTCCCATCTCTTCACGCACTTCAGGGGTCATAATAGGCGACGGAGTTTCTTCCACTACTTTCTGATGACGACGCTGCACCGAACATTCCCTTTCGAAAAGATGAATGCAGTTTCCGTGCTGGTCGGCCAGAATCTGAAACTCAATATGATGTGGCGAATTGATATATTTTTCAATATACACGGCATCGTCACCAAAAGCAGCCAGTGCTTCTGACTTGGCTGCCTGTACCGAAGATTCAATATCTTCTTCTCTTTCCACCAGACGCATCCCTTTTCCGCCTCCGCCGGCACTGGCTTTCACCATCACCGGAAGGCCAATTTCCTTGATGGTTTTCACCGCTTCGTGAAGGTCGGTAATGGGTTCGGTAGTACCCGGAACCACCGGAACACCGGCAGCAAGCATGGTTTTCCGGGCCGTAATTTTGTCGCCCATGGTATGAATGGCATAGGCATCAGGACCAATAAAAATTATTCCTTCCTCTTTGCAACGCTCTGAGAACTCAGCATTTTCAGACAAAAAACCATAGCCCGGATGAATAGCATCCGCACCGGATTTCTTGGCTACTTCAATAATTTTTTCAATGTTCAGGTAACTTTGCGCAGAGGATGCCGGGCCAATCAAATAAGCTTCATCGGCATAACGCACATGAAGTGAATTACGGTCGGCTTCGGAATAAACGGCTACGGAACGAATGCCCATCTCACGGCAACTGTGCATCACCCGGATGGCAATTTCGCCCCGATTGGCAATTAAAATCTTTTTAATCATTCAAAAATATTTAACAGGTTTATTCTCAATAAATTAATAAAGAACGTCTATTTTTTGGCGGGGTAAAGATATAAAATATCGGAAAAACCAAGTGGCGTTTTCACGCCCCTGTTCACGGCTTTCCCCGCCCGGAGAAAAAAGAATTTTATCTTCCAATAAAAATTTAGCATCTTTGCTGTTTGTTATCCTGATATTTCATGAACAGCAAAAACCATATCCGGCTTCATTCGGCTTTTTTTAAAAGTATTTTTTATTTGTCGCTGGTGTGGATTTTATTTGCTTTGCCTGTTTTGGCCACGGCAAAAACAACCCGTCAGGCAGAAGAATTAAAGCAAACCATTCTTTCCGAATACATTCAAAAACCCGACTCGGCTCTTTTACACACCCAAAAACTCATCCACCTTCCCAATGCCGCTTATCCGTTACCAGATAAAATCAGCTTTTGCAAAACACTTTCCAAAAAATTGAGCACAGCAAAAGAGTATCAACAGGCTTACGAAGTATTAAAAATGGCTGACAGTCTCGAAACACAAGCCTTCCCCCCTGCCGTATCGAATAAAAAACGCGCGCCACATACTCCATACGGATTTTATCTTTTCCTTTTTGTCTTTATCACCGGAATCGTCTGGCTCGTAGTTTATTATACCAAAGCAAAAAAGAAATTCCGTGCGCTGACCGAAGAAAAAAACAAACTTGACCTTTTAAAAGAAGAAGTTGACCAACAGGAAAAAGCGCTGGAAGAACAGGTAAACCAACAAACTGCCGGCATCAGAAAAGAACTGGAACAACTACGGCAACAAGAGACCGAATTAAAAACCGAATTAAAAAAAGTAGAAGAAGCCAATTATTTGCGCAATGCTTTTATTGCCAATCTGGGGTTTGATGTGCGTACTCCGCTCAGCGGGATCATCGGTTTTGCCAACATGCTCGAAACCGAGCTGGCTTTAAAAGAAAACCGAGAACTTTATGATTACGCTGCGTCTATCGAAAAAAGCGGAAACCGGCTGCTGAAACTATTAGATAATGTCATCGACCTGTCGGCACTGGAATCAAACCGGTTGGTACTAAAAATTAAACCGGTCAAACCGGAGCAAGTCATTAAAAGAGTTTTTGAAAAATGGAAACCGGCTGCCGACGAAAAAAAACTGATCTTCAAAAGCAAAACCGACCCGGATTTGCCCCCGGTTTTAGCCGATGAAACCGGGCTGGAAAAAGCACTTTCGCAGATTGTGGATAATGCTGTAAAATATACCGAAAACGGATTTGTAACCCTTTCGGCTTTTTATGCGGAAGAATCGGATACCGTATGCATTGAGATCAAAGATAATGGCCCCGGCATTCCGGAAAGCCAGCAAAAAAAGCTGTTTGATGAAAATCCGTCAGAAATCAGCAGCAGCGGAACCGGAATCGGTCTCCGGTTAGCCCAAAAATACATCCGGCTGATGAAAGGAAGCTTTTTTCTGGAATCGACTCCCGGTAAAGGAACTACCGTTACCCTGCATTTACCCTGCAGTGAGAAATCGGCTGTAGAAGAAATGCCGGCCCATCTTCCGGAAAAAGAAGTCACACCGGCTGCCGAGTTAGGCAACCTAGATGTTTTTGTGGTGGAAGACGACCGCATGAACCGGATTATCCTTGAAAAAATGCTGAAACCTTTCGGAGAGGTTACCCTCACCGTGGACGGCGATGACTGTATGCAAACCATTGCTAAAGAAGCAGAAAAAGGACATTTCTTTCAGGTGATGCTTTTCGATATTAACCTGCCCGGCGACTGGGACGGCATTAAGCTGCTGAAAACCGTTCGCGAAAAATATCCGGAATACCGGAAAATTCCGTTCATTGCCCAGACAGCTTACGCCATGGCCGGTGATAAAGAACGGTTACTGAAAGAGGGATTTGACAGTTACCTGGCCAAGCCCATCGATAAAAGCGAACTGGTCTCAGCCATTAAACAACAACTACAGATTTACGGAAATCCCGGTAAATCATAAAAGCATTTCCTTTTATTTCTCCCAAATCGCTTTAATTTTGAAAAAAATTCCCTTCAGGGAAAAATAAAACATTATGGACCTTTTTCACCGTAAAAAGAAAAAAATCAAGGCACAAATCCGCCAGTCTTTCGGACAGCCCAAAACAGAAGATTTTAATTTTGATGCCATCGGCCGTTATGCCGACAGAAATTCACGAAAAAGTTTTCAAAAACTGTCAGGCAAAACACTCAGCGACCTGAATTTTAACGACTTGTTTCAGTACTGCGACCGCACCTCATCGCGCATCGGGCAACAGGTTTTGTACGACCACATGCAACACATCCCTGAAAACAGAGACGAAATCAACACCCTGGAAAAATGGATTGAACGGTTTGAAAATAACGAACCGCTGCGCACCGATTTACAGTACCACCTGAGAAAGCTGGCCGACAATGATGCTTATTATGTGTGTGACCTTTTTCAGCGTTCATTTATCCGGCCACCCCGCTGGCTGCCGTTTGCTTATGTTTTGGGATTAACCAACCTGCTGGCACTGATCCTTTTAATCACAAACTTCAATCCGGTTATCATGCTTGTTTCCACAGCCATAACCGTTACCAATGCCGTTTTTCACTATCTGAACAAAAAAAACATTTACGTCTATACTTATTCCATGCGGCAGTTGCTTTTTCTTGACCATACGGTCAATTACTTATGGAAATTTGATTTTTTAAAACGGGAGAGTTCTGTTGTCCCAAAAAGCATCGAAATTTTCCACATCATCGCCGGGAAAACCAACTTTTTCCGAATAGATGATTATATGCGCGGAGATCCGTTTTACATTCTGTCCACGCTATCGGAAATCTTTAAGATTTATTTTTTACTGGAGCCTATTTTTCTTTTCCGGGTATTCCGGCAAATGAAAGATCATGAAAAAGAACTTCAGGAAGTTTTTGCATTTACCGGAAAAGTGGACATAGCCCTGTCGATTGCCTCGCTGCGTGCCGGCCTTCCCTATTTCTGCAAACCGGAAATCATTGCCGACATCAAAAAAATGCATTTCGAGGATATTTACATTCCCCTTATTCCGGACTGCGTGTCCAACACACTGAACATCAATAACAAATCTATTCTGATAACCGGTTCAAACATGTCGGGAAAAACCACCTTTATCCGCATGGTTGGCATTAACACGCTCATGGCGCTCACGCTGAACACTTCCTTTGCCCGCTCGTTTGCGCTTCCCCGGCTAAAACTGTACTCGGCCATTCTGCTAAACGACGACATGATGAACGACAAGAGCTTTTACCTTGAAGAAGTACAAACCATCAAAGAGATGATCGAGGTGAGCCGCCAAAAAGAGCCACACCTTTTTCTGCTGGACGAGATTTACAAAGGCACCAACACCATCGAACGCGTTTCGGGCGGAAAAGCCGTTCTCTCATGGCTCAACCGCGGTAACAACCTGGTTTTTATCAGCACCCACGACATTGAACTGACCGAACTGCTGAAAGACGAATACGACCTGTATCATTTCAGCGAGCAGGTGGACAACCGCAATATCTCGTTCGACTACAAAATCAAAACCGGGATGATGAAAACCCGCAATGCCATTAAAATTCTCGAAGTGAACGGCTACCCGCCGGAAATCATTGCCGAGGCAAAGGAAATTTCCTACGAAATGGATAAACAACGGTCGCACTTCGAAAAATAAACGGTTGGGCCGGGTTGTTGAAAAACAAAATTTCGCCCCCCTTCCTGTTTGGTCGTACCGACAACAAATCCCGGCAGGAAAAACAATTCATGAAAATAATCATCAGGGCAGCAGGCGGGGGCTGCACTGTAGTTGCGGCACGGCCGGCGGTGTGGCGCTAAGGCAGGCTGCGAGCTTCCTGCCGGTCGCTACAGCCTGTCCGCCCGGCTGACAAGCATCCGGGCTTTAAGCTTCACATCCGCCGCCCGCACCCCAAGCTACCGCTTCGCCCACCAACACACCAGGCCAGCCTGCTGCAGGTAGTCGTTTTTCATGACGAACACCCTTTCTTCTTTCAGGTCGAACCAGACCTGAAAGATGGGGAAAAACAATCAGGGCAAGCGAAATAACAAACCATAATCACCTGCGTTAAAGATTCTTCACTGCGTTCAGAAAGACAACGATTGTAAACAAAAACTTTTTGCAGCAGCAACCGGGCCTTCATGTTGAAAATCTGAAAGATGGAAAAAACAAACGCTCTACCGGTTTTTATCCCGCAAAATCCCCCGCTTCCACATTTCAGGTTTGGCCCAACCTGAAATGAGACACTTGACTTTCCTTCTAAACAACAACACTGTTTCGGTGCGTCCACGCCCGAAACTTAACGCATTCATTTACTTCCTATTGAACCCCTGCAGGGTTCAAAATCTTTCCGGTATCTGTTTCCCTGCCCTTCGGACAGGGTTATTCACATTCTATCCCTTCGGGATAACTTCCAATCGCACCATACCGGAATTGAAATAGGTAACACAAGGTTATGTGAACGGAACCATCACAAACTTCCAATCACCCCCTACCAAAAGATTACCGGTTCCGGTTCACCATCCAATACAAAGCCGGAATAATCAAAAGGGAGAGAAAAATAGAAAGCATCATGCCGCCAATCATGGATACGGCAAGGGGTTGCAGCATCTCAGAACCTTCGCCCAGGGCCAGTGCCAACGGCAAAAAGCCAAAAATGGTGGCCAGCATGGTCATCAGGATGGGACGCATACGCACTTGTCCGGCCATGAGCAGTGCCTGTTGGACATCAGAATTTTCCTTTAAATATTTTTCGGTATAATCGATCAGTAAAATGCCGTTATTCACCACCACGCCAATAATCATAATCATTCCCATAAAAGCAGAAATATCCAGCGGAATACGGGTAATCCATAACAGAAGGAAAACACCGCTAACCGATAATACCGTACCCAGCAAGATCACTCCGGAAGTACGAAAAGACTTGAATTCGAACAACAAAATGGCAAAAACCAGCAAAATGCCCAAAGAAAGGATCATGATGAGCTGCCGGAAAGCTTCCTGCTGGCTTTTGTACTGCCCGCCAATGTCAAGTGTAACACCCGGCGGCAAAGGAATGTGGGCAAGCATGGTTTTCACATCACGGATAATACTCCCTAAATCACGGTGCGCTATATGGGCTTTTACATTAACCACCTGCGCAAGGTTTTCGTGGTCCACATCGGCTTTTCCCGGCAATTTCTGAATATCGGCAATTTCACCCAACCGGACAACCCGGTTGATGGATGCCAGGTAAACCGGTAACTTTTTGATGGCTTCAGCATGAAGATATTTTTGTTTGGGATAACGCACCCGGACGGGGATCATTTTCAGTCCTTCCATGATACCCGACACATCGTCGCCCCAAAGCGCCATATGCACGGCATCGCTTACTTCTTTTACACTCACGCCGAAACGGGCAGCCGCTTCTTCATTTACCCGAATCCGTAACTCCGGTTCTGTTTTTGAAAACCCTTTGTACACATCCACTGCGCCACGGATATTTTTCAGGGAATCAGCAATTTGTGCTGCCGTCTGCCGGATAAGAGCCAGGTTTTCGCCAAAAACTTTGATGGTAATGGGAGCAATTTCTCCGCTCAGGTCTTTCAGGCGGTCAGGCAACACCTGGAACAATTCGGGTTGCAACCGTGGTTCATGCGTACGGTCAAAAGCCCTGATTTTATCCATAATTTCGAAAGACGAGAGCTTATGTCCTTTTTTCAGCATGATCACAAAATCGCCATCGTTGGTGTGGGTTCGGGGATGTGCCAGACTACGGCCGGTACGGAGCGAATAACTCTCCACATCGGGCAAGCTCATAATGTATTGCGCTATAGGTTTCAGCATTTTTTTGGTTGCTTCGATGGAGCTACCCGGCGGAGCCAGATAATCATGCACGATGGTTCCTTCGTCCCATTCAGGCAAAAAACCATTTGGAATACGCAGGTAAGAAAAAACCGCCACCGCAGCAAAAATCAACACCACCAAAAGGGTAACAACAGGCCACCGCATCAACCCCTTTAATGCTTTTTGCTGAAGATTTACCAGTACCGGCATAAACTTTCCCGGTTTTTTCTTCCGGGTAGAAATAAAACTGACCGTGAGTGCCGGGGTTAAAAATACCGCCAGCAACATGGATACCACCACCGCAATAGCCAATGTGGAAGCCAGTGCCTTAAAAAAGATGCCGGGAACCCCGGAAAGAAAAACCAGCGGGACAAAAACCACCAACGTGGTCAATGTAGCACCAAGCAACGGCGGAATAATTTCCGAAGTAGCACGAATCACCGCTTCTTTCCGCCCGAAACCTTCTTCAAGGTAGCGTTCTACATTTTCGATCACCACGATGGCATTATCGGTCAAAATACCGATAGCTGCTGCCAGTCCGCCCAAACTCATAATATTCAGGTTCATCCCTGACAACTTTATAAAAATAAAGCTGATGAGCAGTGCTACCGGAATGATGGTCACCGTTACCAGCGTAATCCGTAATTTCTTCAAAAAGAGCAGGAGAATGAGGAATGTAAGAAATGCTCCCAGAAAAATCGCATCGCGGACACTGCCGATGGCTCCCCGGATAAAATCGGTCATGTCGTACCATTTTTGAATACGAACATCGGGCGGCATGACTTTTTTCAGTGAAGCCAACCGTTTCTCCACCGTTTTCATAATGGAAACGGCATTGGTCCCCGGTTGTTTAATCACCGTTATCAACACGGCCGGTTTCAGGTTACTTTCGCAGGCAATAAAAGTCTCTTTTACGGCCGGTTTCACCGTAGCAATATCGGACAAGAAAACCGGTTGCACTCCGCGATGGGCTACAATGGTTTTTTCGATATCCTCCATTTTTACAAAACGGTTGTCGGCAATGTTCAGATAAAGCTTGTTCGACTCGTTCAGCCGTCCCACAAACTGCAAATTGTTGGCCTGGCGAATGGCTTTTTCCACCTTTTTATAATCGAGGTGCAAAGCGACCAGCTTTTGTGGATCCAGATTCACCCAATACTCCCGCTGGTGTCCGCCCATCACTTCAATATTGTACACGCCCGGAATAGCAGCCAGCTGGGGGCGAATGGTAAAGATGGCCAAATCGCGCAGTTGTAACAGGTTCCGTTTATCGGAAGTCAACGCAAAGCCGGCCACAGGATAAGTGCTGGTGGTAAAACGGCGGACTTCAATTTTCACTCCGGGCGGAAGCTGATGCTGAATACCACTCACCTGCGCCTGCACCAGCTGGTAAGCCCGAAACATATCCTGTCCCCATTGAAAATCCACATTGACTTCCAACGCCCCACGACTGATGGAAGCCCGTACTGTCCGCACGCCTTCAACCATCATCATCGCTTCTTCAATCGGTTTGGCCACCCGCATTTCCATCTCTTTCAACGGAGCCAGTCCGTAATCCACTTCAATGGCAATGCGCGGGAAAGTGGCATCCGGGAATACGCCTTCGGGAATACGAAACAGCAAATACCCGCCAATAAGCGACAACAAAAGCGTAGTAAAAATAATCGCCCGTCTGTTCTCTACCGCAAATTCTGATAATTTGTTCATGTAAAACGCTATTTCTTCATATCTGCTTTTACAGCCATTCCGTCTGTTAACGAGTAAGCTTTATCGGTAACCACCCATTCTCCGGCTTTTAATCCGGAAAGGATTTCCACTTGTGCGGCCTGCCGGATACCTACGGTTACTTTTTGTTTCCGGACTTTTCCGTTTTTTACAACAAACACATAAAAAATCCCTTCCTGTTCCAACAAAGCCGAGCGGGGCACCCTAAGGGTATTTTTATGCAAAGCCCCCGGAAACCACAATTTTACCCGCATCCCGGGACGGAAACTTTCTTGCGGATTATTCAATGCCAATCGCAACGACAGGGTTTGCTTTTCCGAATCCACTTTACCGGCAAAAGCCGAAACCGGCAATTCCAAAGCAGCATGCGGATAATTAATAAATTGCACCGTCATGGTTTTGCGTTTTTGCACCAACGGGACATATTGTACCGGCAAATCAGCATAAACATCAAGATGTTTCAGATCGGCTATGCGAACAATGGGTTCTCCTTTCCGCACCACATCGCCCGTCCGGTGAAAAATTTTCAATACCACGCCATCCATTGGACAGATCAACGGAATTTCCTTGATCTCTTCCGATAATGTTTTACGTTGTGAGGCCGGCACCTGGTTCATCACCCGGAGCAACGCTTCCCGTAACGGAGGCACAATAATCCCCACCTGTTCACCCCGGTGCACCCGGTCACCGGTAAGCAATGAGAAACCGGAAAGCCGGCCGTCGAACTGCGAAGCAAGTAACAGGTCGTTTCGCAACTTCACTTCACCGTAAATACCGATGGTATCCTGCATCAAACCGGTTACCACCGGGGCTGTTTTTACCGTAATTTTCACCGTCGGAGAAGAAGCCGTCTGTTTCTTTCCCGGCTGTTGACACGCACCAGCTATCAACAAAACGGAAAGCACAAAAATTGTCCGGAAGTATTTTTTCATAGGCAATATTTTATCATTTTCCCAAACGGGCAAGGCGTTCCGTTTGATTTGTAATCACATAATAATCAATTAAATTCATAGCAAAGCCCAGCCGGCTTTGTTCCAGTTTCAGCCGGGCATCCGTTAATTTCTGCTGAATATCAAGATACTCGAGATTGGTGATCAATCCGGCTTTAAAATTCACTTCAGCAAATTGCGACGATTCTTTCAGGGTATTTATCCGCGTCTGTTGTATTTGTATCATGTGACGCAGCTGTTTCATTTTTTCAAGAAGGCGATTGGTTTTGATCAGGGTTTCGCGTTGCACATTTTGAAGTTGGTAATCCAGTGATTCTTTTTGGGCAAGAAAAGCCGATTCCTGCCGTTTTACGGCTTTTCCTTCATAAATAGGGATGCGTATTCCACCATTGATCAGCCAATAATTTCCGTCGCCTTTGGGATCGCCGTCGGCAAACCAGCCACCGCCCAGCATGACATGAGGAAACCGCTTGGCCTGTACCGCATCCGTTCGCAGTTTCCATGCCGCTATTTCAGATTGTAGTATCCTGATTTTCAGATTACCGTGAATATCCTGCCGTCCGGTTTCCGGAAGATAAATTTTCCGGAAAGAGCCGGAAGAAAAAGAGATCAGCCGGAGGCTGTCGCCGTTACGAAACCCCAGTCGCCGGGCCAGTGTACGACGCAAATTGATTTCATTCATCCGCAGGCGTATCGAATCTTCCTGCAGCTGCGTAATTTGTGTTTCTGTCTGCAACACATCCAGCTGCGTACGCAATCCGGCTTTCCACATCGACTCAGCCAACAGCTTATGCTTTTGCATCAATTTCAAACGGGCCTCTATGAGTTCGCCCGCTTTTTGTGTTTGAAGAATCGCCACGTACAATACGGCGGCATTTCCCATAGCTTCGAGTTGTTTTTGCTGCATCCGGAACTGCCGCGTCAGCACATCTTGCCGGGCTGCCCATCCTGTTTTTTTCAAAAAATCGCCCAACGACCAGTCGGCCTGTACCAGTGCCCATTCCTGGCCAAAATGATAGCTACCCAGAAAATGGCCTTCGCCGGCCAGCTCACCCGATATTTTCGGAATACTTTGGGTGTTTTTCAACAGTGCCCGTTGCTGGGCAACCGTTACCTGCGACTGTTCCGACTGCACCAGATAACTGTGTTCGGCAGCCATCCGGAGACACGCGTTAAACGTAAGCGGCTGTATTTGCTGGGCAGACAATGCCAACGCCATTCCCAATCCCCAAAACAGAAAAAGTAACTTCCTCACATGCTGTAATTTAAATTAAACCTTTCATTAAAAAGTTCCGGCCGGAGCCACCCTGAAATCATCAAACCAGGTTCCCGCATCCGACTTGGTCCATAATCCGGTTTTTCCCGGTTGCGAAAAGGTATCATCCACCGCTTCCAGTTCTTTCTTCCCGTTGAAATAACAAACGATCCGGTTTCCATTCATCACCACTTTAATGGTGTACCACTTTCCGGTATCAATCCGCAAACTGGCACTTTTCAGCATCCGGCGGTTTCCGTTCACCACTTTATACAACCGGAAATTGTTCTCCAGCGGATTAGCCCGTACCACGTAATAATTATTGGCATCGCGGTAACGCCACACCGGACCTCCCCCCTGGTCACCATGGCCTTTTACCCCTTTAAACCGTACAGAAATTTCAACATTCTTATACTCCAGATTATCATTGACAATCAGATTAAAACGATAATCAGGCGTTTCGGACGAAAGTTGCGCTAACACTTTATTCCCATGGTCGTCAATCACTTCCCACCGACAAGGTTTACCCCGTCCGGTCAGGGCTGTTGTCCAGCCCGGAGGGAGAATGCCCACGCTATCGTTCTGAAAGGTGAACAACGTATCGTGAGCAGAAACCTGTAAATGACCACCGGAAACAACCAACGGGAAATTCACCGGAATTTTTTCTTTGTCCGTTCCCCGGAAATACGCGGTATTCAGGGAGAAAAGAGAAAACGCAAAAACCCACAGTAATACTTTCATAATCAGTAATTTTAAATATGGTTTTACGGCAAAAAACAAAGACATACTGCGTTTTTAACGCAACATTATCCACCTGAACTTTCAAAAGTAAAATTGAAATCTAAAGAAATTTTAAAGGATTCTGCGGCTTGTCATCCCTTTACAAAAACAACAAGCTAATCACAGCCATAATGACAAAAAAGAGTATCATGAGCAAACCAAAAGCGAGAAAGAAAAGTATCATTTTTCCAATCGTTTTTCCGGTACTTTTTCCGTAAAACTGTTTAAACCACAAAAAAGTAACCCATAACAATAACGCCAACTCAAAATAAAACAATGCTTTCCAGTGAAAGACCAGCTGAATAAGCATATAAACACCGGAAATAATAAACCACACGGTTTGCAAATGCACAATGAAAATGAGATGTTCAAAATAATAACTGTTGCGGTAAAACAAGAAATAGAGCAACAAGGCAGTAAACGGCAACAATACCAGCATGCCGGTGGAGATATTTTTCCGCATGTTCTGCCAAAAAGTCTTCTGACCTTCTTCTGATTGCAAACGGTCGGCTTTGGCAAGAATCGTCTTTTCAAAAGCATTTAACGTATCCGGATTTACGGTAGCGGTACGTATTTCAACAGCCGCTTCCTTTTTTGCGGTAACCGCAGTTTTTTGCGAAGCATCAACATGAACCATCTTGTCACCGGCACGATTAGGAACCACCGAAAGAAGGAAAAAATAAATCAGACTGATAAATAAATATAACCGGAGCGGAGAAATATACTGCATACGTTTTCCGTCGAGATAATCGCGGGTAAGTTTTCCGGGCGAAAACAACAGCAATTTGAGCGTAACAAATATTTTCGAATCCAGATTAAAGTTAGCCGACAAAAACTCCGACAACACATACTTAAAACTTAAATCATGCTTTTTGTTAGCCTGCCCGCAATACGGACAAAAAGCATAGTCTGCCGAAAAACGCCGGCCACAATTTAAACACGTAATTTTTTTCCCGGAATCCATTGAAACATTTTGGTCTGCGGAACGAAAATAATCATTTTAAAGCATACGCCGGTTTTTATGTTTTTGCATGTACAAAAAAGGATGTACATTTGACAAGAAAAATGAACGCATGTACAATCTGATTCTGAACATACACATCTGGACCAGCCTGCTCTTTGTGGTCATTTCCATCGTTCTGACTTTTCGGGTAACAAAAGGATATTTTCAAAAAAAAGAACATTACGGCAAAACCTGTATTTACCTTGAGAACAGTTTTATCATCCTGCTATATTTAGGACTTATTCTCGGTTTTCTCCTTTATTTTTTCATGGAACCGACCAACAAATATGTAGTGAAATCAGTAGCCGATGTAAACCGGATTCTTTCATTACGATTTTGGTCTGTTGAGCATTTCAGCGTAATGCTGTTTGCCTTGATTCTGGCACAAATCGGAAAAATCTTCACCAGCAAATCCATTAATCACCTGCTGAAATTCAAATACGCCATGATCTATTACGGTTCAGCCACTCTGGCCACCCTGATCTCCCTTGGCTTCTACCTGGCTTACCGGTAAAAATTCACACCGGCGCGCGAATACTTCGCTTATTAATTCAAACAACTATACCTGGCGCGCGAATGTTTCGCGTGCCAGCATATCCGTGCGAATGTTTCGCGTGCCAGCATATCCGTGCGAATGTTTCGCGTGCCAGGCATACTAATTACTTTGATTACAAAGGAAATACCGTCTAAATGACGGGATAAAGACGTTATAAAAAGCAGCGTTCTCATAATATTTTTGCCATTCACCTTTTGCAAAAAATATCATGAAATCAAAAAACGTTTCCAACAGGACTGCACATTTTCGGCAGACAAAACAGAAAAACATCGCTTTTCACAAAACACTCTTTATCCTGCTTGTTTTTTGGCCGTCTGCCTTAACCTATGCTCAAAATCTTTCCGCATCGGTTCCCAAACTCGCGCCGACAGACATCGAAGTCATCAGCGAAGCTTATCATTTGTGGAAAACCAAAGGCGATAACGTTTGGCCGGGATGGACAAAAATAAACATGCCTTTTGTTTACAAGAAAAAGCATTTTGAATACCGGATAAACTTTCCGGCAACAGCGCGTCGCGGCCGGTTTGTCGAAAAAATCGGCAAGATGGATGTTTACGGACTGCCGGTTTCCGATTCGGGCGGCATGGCAGCCAGTATGGATGTCGATCATGTTCCGGCAGTGGTACTGTCATCACCCGAAATAACCGGCATGACAAAAGAACGATGGATTATTACCGCCCAGCACGAAATGTTTCATGTTTTTCAGGATTCGGATACCGCTTACCGAAGAAAAATCAAAAGTCTGAAAATCGGCTACGGAAAAGATGCTTCCTGGATGCTGCATTATCCTTTTCCTTACCGCGACAGCCTGCTGAACACCATCGCACACATGCAGGGTTACCTGTCGTTTAAAATTTACCGGTCGGATAACCTTCGCGAAAGCCTGTACGACAGCTTTTTTTTGAATGACATCCTGGCTTTGTACAAAAATTATCTGCACTGTCGTTACGGCAGCAACAACGATTACAAATACGCTGTTTTCCAACAGTCGGTGGAAGGCACAGCCAAATACACCGAAATAAAAATGGCCGAAATAGCCCAAACAGATTATGTACCGTTACATCCCGACCTTCATTTTACAGATGACTACACAAACCAGATAAACGTGATAAGACACTGCGGAAAAGGTACCGGCGGCCGACTTACTTTTTATTATCTCGGTACAGGCATGTGTTTTGTTTTGGACAAAATCAATCCCGACTGGAAAAAAAGCTATCTTAGCACAGCCTGGCTCAACAAGATACTGGCTGCATCGCTGCAACAGATTATGGAAAAACACAAAACCGCCACATCATCATGGAAATCAACTACCGGAAAATAAAAGAGCTGAGAACCCAAAAAGGATTTTCGCAGGAAGCGCTGGCCGAAAAATCAGGGCTGAGCCTGCGAACCGTTCAACGGATAGAAAACGGCGAAACCTTTCCCCGCGGCGATTCGCTAAAAAGAATGGCTTCGGCTCTGGATGTCCTTCCGGAAACTTTTATCCATACGGAAAACAGGCAAAAAAACGACCCCATCATCACCACGCTTCAACTGTCGCAGTTCGGATTTTTGTTGTTTCCGCCGCTGAGCATCCTGATTCCACTGTGGATATGGATAAAGGAAAAAGAATCTTCGGTATCCGTGGAAAATGTCGGAAAATCTGTTTTAAACTTTCAGATAAGCTGGAACATCTTGCTTTTGTTTCTGTTCATCTTCTTTTTCATCAGCATGGCTACCCGGCAGCCAGGTGATATGCTCACGTTTAAACAGGTTCTTTCCCTTCCGTTCATCGTTCTGTTGTACATTTATAATTTTGGAATCATTATCATCAACATCTTTCTTTACAAAAAGAAAGAAAAAGTCCGCTACTTCCCCGCCATCCGGTTTTTTAATTAATTGGCGCGCGAATACACTAACCGGCGCGCGAATGTTTCGCGTGCCACCATCATATCATTTCCTGGCGCACAAATGCTTCGCGTGCCACCATTATTTCGCCTTCCACTAATCCACGCTACAAAGTAAATTTATACCTTTGTGTTATGTCAGAAAAATACAAATTTCACAACGAAGATGGCATCTATTTCATTACCCCAACCATTGTTAACTGGATTGATTTATTTACCCGGCAAGCTTATAGTGAAATTGTATTGGATTCGTTAAGATATTGTCAAAAAGAAAAAGGATTGGTCATTCATGCATGGTGTATCATGCCCAGTCACTTACATTTAATTATCAGCAGGTCAGGCAATGAACAATTATCCGGCATCATAAGAGATTTTAAAAAGTTTACATCAAAAGCAATAATAAAAGAAATCAGGAATATAAAAGAAAGCAGAAAACAATGGTTACTGAAAGCATTCAAAGCATCCGGAAGGCCATTAAAACGAATAACCAACTACAAAGTTTGGCAGGATGGAAATCATCCGGTAGAATTGGATACAAATAAAATGCTGGAACAACGCTTATCCTATTTACATAATAATCCGGTAGCACAAGGTATTGTTTTTCGTCCTGAAGATTACGTTTTTAGTTCAGCCATCGACTATTGTGGTGGAAAAGGACTGTTGGATGTAGAAATTATTGAATAATGACAACTGTCACGCATTGCAAATGCGCACCAGTTTTAAATATAACTACTGGCGCGCGAATACTTCGCGTGCCACTGCATCACTTCGCGCGAATGCTTCGCGTGCCATATTTTTCACCTGGTGCGCGAATATTTCGCGTACCAACCAAAGCACAAAAAAAATCCGGAATGCAAAACATCCCGGATTTTTTCTAAAACAAACCTACGATTAAATCATTTTCCGCGGGTCCACCCATTCGGTAAATTCTTCGTCGGTGACAAAGCCGAGGGCCAGAGCTGCTTCGCGCAAGGTAGTTCCTTCGGCATGCGCTTTCTTGGCAATCTTAGCTGCTTTTTCGTAACCGATGTGCGTATTCAGCGCTGTTACCAGCATCAGCGAATTTTCAAGATTATGTTTAATCCGCTTTTCGTTGGCTACCGTACCATCAATGGCACGATCGGCAAACGAAACACAAGCATCACCCAGCAGCCGGGCCGACTGCAACAGGTTGGCAATCATCACCGGTTTAAAAACATTCAACTGAAAATGTCCCTGCATGCCACCGGCGGTAATGGCTACATCGTTACCGATAACCTGCGCGCAAACCATCGTTAGCGCTTCGTTTTGTGTCGGATTTACTTTTCCGGGCATAATGGACGAGCCGGGCTCGTTGGCCGGAAGGTTAATTTCGCCAATGCTGCAACGCGGACCGGAAGCCAGATACCGCACATTGTTGGCAATATGCATCAGACTGACAGCCAACTGTTTTAAAGCACCCGAAGTTTCCACAATGGCATCATGTGCCGAAAGCGCTTCAAATTTATTCGGTGCGGTTTTAAACGGATAGCCGGTCAGCTCGGCAATTTTTGCGGCTACTTTTTCGGCATAACCTTTCGGTGTATTCAGTCCCGTACCTACCGCCGTTCCGCCAAGAGCCAGTTCGGTCAGATGGTCCAGCGTGGCTTCCAATGCTTT
The DNA here is from genome assembly GCF_020149915.1 of Candidatus Sulfidibacterium hydrothermale. Taxonomy (GTDB): domain Bacteria; phylum Bacteroidota; class Bacteroidia; order Bacteroidales; family F082; genus Sulfidibacterium; species Sulfidibacterium hydrothermale. Next base: position 1,383,649 of record NZ_CP083760.1, on the reverse strand, counting down.
CAGTCCGTGGTCGAGCTGTGCAACATAACCCGAAAATTCCTGTCCGAGTGTCAGCGGTGTGGCATCCATCCAGTGGGTACGACCCGTTTTCACAATATCTTTAAATTCTTCTGCTTTTTTCGCCAGGGCATCACGCAGATGTTTCACCCCCGGAATGGTCACTTCCATCAGCATTTTATAAGCTGCAATATGCATTGCCGTCGGGAAAGTGTCATTCGACGACTGCGATTTGTTGGCATCGTCGTTCGGATGCAAAAATTTCTCTTTGTCGGTAAGTTTTCCGCCTTTCAGCACATGACCGCGGTTGGCAATCACTTCGTTCACATTCATGTTCGACTGCGTACCCGAGCCGGTCTGCCAAATCACCAACGGGAAATTATCGTACAGTTTCCCTTCGAGAATTTCATCACAAACCTGGGCAATCACTTTGGCTTTTTCATTATCCAGTACGCCCAGTTCGGCATTGGTTAATGCAGCTGCTTTTTTCAGGTAAGCAAAAGCATCAATAATTTCGCGCGGCATGGAAGCTGCCGGGCCGATAGGAAAATTCATTTTTGAACGTTGTGTTTGTGCGCCCCAGTATTTGTCGGCCGGGACCTGCACTTCGCCTAACGTATCATGTTCTATTCTGTATTCCATGATTTTATGTTTTAAAATAAAGTGAGTATTTAAAATAATTTGTCAATTTCTTCTGCCGGATCGCCCCAAACGGCTTTGTTTCCTTTTACCACAATGGGACGTTTGATTAATTTCGGGTTTTCCACCATGATTTTTATCCACTCGTCGTCCGTAAAATTCTTCCCTTTAAAATTCTGTTTATACACCGCTTCCTGTGTGCGGATCATTTCCTGCGGTTTTTTGTTCAACAGCATCAGTAATTTTTTCAGTTCTTCTTCCGTCAGCGGGTTTTTCAAATATTCCACAATTTGAATATCGTCGGTTTTGCTCTGCAGATACTGCAGCCCGGCACGCGATTTTTTACAGCGGGGATTGTGATAAATCGTAACCATTTCTTCTGTTTTTTATGAACAGTCAAAATTAAAGAATCCTGACGGAAAATGGGTAACACCCCGCTAATTTATAATAAGTTCTAATTGACAAAAACGACAACCACAACCACTATTTATCCCCATTGTATTTTAAAATGTGCTAAAAGTGCATTTTAAAATCTACAATGATAAATGCCGATGTTAAATCAAAGTGCTTTTGGTTCATTTCAATCCCAAAAGCGCATTTTGATTTGCAATCGGTATTATCCGCGGTTTCGGTTTTTACCAAAAACAGGCAGCGACCATTGATATTTTACCGCCAAAATACGAATAAGGATAATCAGCACCATGGCCACCGGCACGTTAACAACAACCGGAATACCGGCAAGCGTTCCGGCCAGCAGCATCAAACCACCGGCAAAACAGGCCGTGGCATAAATCTCTTTATGCAAAATCAGCGGTTCTTCGTTGTTGAACACATCACGCAGAATTCCCCCGAGCACCGCCGAAATAACCCCCATCATAATGGCAATTTCCCACGAGAGCCCCAGTTCCAGCGTTTTTTTGATACCTACCACGGTAAACACCCCCAGCCCGATGCTGTCGAACAAAAACAGCGTCTTACGCCATTTCATAATCTTCCGGCTGGTCAAAAAAGTAAAAACAACAGCACCAACAATCACATAAAGATACACCGGATTCTTCATCCAGCTTACGGGCGTCAGTCCCAGCATCATGTCGCGGGTGGTACCGCCGCCCACAGCCGTAATAAATCCGACAAAAAGCACCCCGAAAACATCATACCGTTTTTCGATGCCCGACAGTGCCCCCGAAACGGCAAAGGCAAAAGTCCCGGCCAGGTCAAGATAATAGATATAATCCCACATCACTGTTCTGCATTATTTCCGCCGAACATCATCAGATAAGCTTTGATGAAATCGTCCAGGTCGCCATCCAGCACCGCCTGCACATTCGACGTTTCGTAGTTGGTACGCAAATCTTTCACCAGTTTGTACGGATGCAGAACATACGAACGAATTTGCGAACCCCATTCTATTTTTTTCTTTCCGGCTTCTATCCGTGCCTGCGCTTCCTGTTTTTTGCGCAATTCTATTTCGTACAACTGCGACCGCAACATCTGCAAAGCCTTTTCGCGGTTTTGCTGCTGCGACCGTGTTTCCTGGCACTCAATCACCAGTCCCGAAGGTTCATGGCGCAGCCGTACGGCCGTTTCCACCTTGTTTACATTTTGCCCGCCGGGCCCGCTGCTGCGAAAAGTATCCCAACTGATGTCCGCCGGGTTCACTTCAATTTCAATGGAATCGTCCACCACCGGATACACATACACCGAGGCAAACGAAGTATGTCGCCGGTTAGCCGAGTCGAAAGGCGAAAGCCGCACCAGCCGGTGCACCCCGTTTTCCCCTTTCAGATAGCCAAAGGCATAATCCCCGTCAAATTCCAGCGACACCGATTTAATGCCGGCCACATCGCCTTCCTGAAATTCCAGCTCTTTCACCTTAAAGCCTTTTCGCTCGCCGTACCGGATATACATCCGCATAAGCATCTCGGCCCAGTCCTGGCTCTCGGTACCGCCTGCACCCGGATTGATTTTCAAAATGGCATTCAGGCTGTCCTCTTCCCGCCCGAGCATCTGCAAAAATTCCAGTTCTTCAATCTGACGCAGCGCATCCGCAAACCGGGCATTCAGCTCTTCTTCCGACGCTTCCCCGTCCCTGAAAAATTCTTCCAGCACTTTCACATCTTCCACCGCCTCTTCGGCTTTCGAAAAAGCTTCTATCTTCTTCTTTTTGGCCTTAATTTTTTTCAGCAACGCTTCCGCCTTTTTCGGGTCGTTCCAAAAATCGGGAGCCTGTGTTTTTTCTTCTTCCTCTTCAATTTCCATCAACGTGCGATCCACGTCAAAGATACCTCCTCAAGGCCGCAAGTCGCTCCGACAGGCCTTTCATTGCTTCGGGTGTGTACATAGGTTATGTTTTAAAATTTTAAACAAAAATAAAAAGTTTAAGGTCATGCCCGCGAATCGATGTCAGGATAATTTTTATCAGGGCAAGCGGGCGGGCTATCCACTTTAGTCCTCATCCGCAAAGCCGTTCGGACTATGCGGCTGCCGGGCGCTTCACCTGTCGCGCCGGCATTCCGCAGCCTCACGGCCTTCCGGCCTGCGGGCTGCCGTTCCTATCCCTCTTGCAAAGTCCACAGTAAATCATCGTCCGCGTTTGCAACGCGGACGAGTAATAAGAAATAACAAAAAATAGCATCCTACAAAATGCAGCAAAGCATCTTCAATTCTAACAAACTTTACATGGAATAAATTACCGTCAGCAGCACCTGTCCCACTGCTTTCAAGGTGTTTTTATCAATTTTGTCCAGCGTATCCCCCTGCGTGTGCCAGTACTTCCAAAAAGTACCGTTGGGACTGTCCGGGTCAAGCTGAATGATGTCCACCGACGGAATGCCCGCAATTTTATTCACGTATAAATGGTCGTCGTCGATAGGATAACCATCACGATTGGGGAAATAATTATCGTAACCCAGGCCGCGGGCTGTCCGCCAAATCAAATTCACGTAATAACGGGCATACTGCCGCGAGTAATATTCTTTAAGAAAAGTAGCATTTTTTGCCCCCACCATATCCAGCAAAATGCCGAAGGTGGCCGAGTAGCCCGATTTTTTCGCCTGATGCGCCCAATACTGCGCGCCGAGGGCCCAACTGTTTTCTTTTCCCTGCAAATGCAGATACGCCGGCGGTCCCCAGTCTTCCAAATCAAAAAACACAATGTCTATTCCCACATCCGGATGATGCAGATGAAACTGCCGCGCCATTTCGAGCAACACGCCAACACCACTGGCACCGTCGTTGGCTGCCATAATCGGCTTATTCCAGTTGGCTTTGTTGGGGTCGTGGTCCGAAAACGGACGCGAATCCCAGTGCGCCATCAGCAAAATACGCTTTTGTTTTTTCGGCAAAAAAAAACCGATAATATTTTCTCCGCTGCGGAGTACCCCATCGTAAGTGCGGGCTTTAAATTTCTGTATCACCACCGTATCGGCAAACTTTTTCAGCTTTTGAACAATCCACTGCTCACAGGCCGCATGTGCCGGCGTACCGGGCACCCGCGAGCCGAAAGCCGTCTGCGCAGCCACATAAGCATACGCCGAATCGGCATTAAAATCAGGAATCAATACGGCATCTTTCTTGTTATCTGCCTTTTTATTATCTGCTGTCCGGCTGTTGCAGGATACCACCGCAAAAACAGAAAAGAACAGCATCAGAAGAAAAATCTTAGCCTTCATTTACTTTTTTTATTTCTACAAAAGTACGTAATTTCACTTTCGTATTACCTCCCCTTTGCACCTTCGAAATTTTGTCTTTCCCTTTGTGGAAAAAAAATAGTCATCAGTTACTGATTATTGGGAAAGGATAAATGTAGAACGATGAATAATGAGCTATCATGGTATTAAATATTTTACCTACAACTACTGTCCTCCTGAACGGAGCACAGCGAAGTGAAGGAACTCGTTAAAACAATCTGCGCAAAGAAGATGCTTCACTGCGTTCAGCATAACAAAAAATCAATGAATATCCTCTCGTTCGTAGTCATGAAATAATGCTTTCGGCAGACTCCTATGGGAGACAAAATGATGAGATTATAAAAATATTATTTTTGTAAACATCATCTAATCAACAAAAAAACGAAACCCATCGGAACCCATAACTACTTTGTATACATTACAACCAACAAAAATAAAACCGTACTTTATACCGGCGTAACCAACAATTTACCTTATCGGCTGGAACAACATGAGGAAAATGCAAAAACTACTAAAACTTCTTTTGCAGGCAAATACAATTGCTACCATCTTATTTATTATGAACGCTTTGAATATATTCAACATGCCATTGACAGGGAAAAAAGAAATAAAAGGATGGGTACGACGAAAAAAGGAGAAATTAATCAATGAATTTAATCCTGAATGGAAATTCTTAAATGACGAAATTGAAGATTAAAACCTTTTCCCCAAAAAAAATTTGTCCTCCTGAACGGAGCACAGCGAAGTGAAGGAACTCGTTAAAACAATCTGCAGCAAAGAAGATGCCTCACTGCGTTCAGCATAACAAAAAATCAATGAATATCCTCTCGTTCGTAGTCACAAAATAATGCCTTCGGCAGGACCTACGAATAGTATGACAAAGCAGCTAATTTTCAATATTTTGATTTCAACATCATCCATCTAAAATCAAACATCCCCACATCCTCAGACTCCCGGTCAGAATACCAAAATGAAGGTGGCTCCTTTTCCGGGGGCTGAACGTACGGAAAGGCTTCCTTTGTGCATTTGCATAATCTGCCGCGAAAGGCTCAAGCCGATTCCCGAGCCATTCTTTTTCGATGTAAAAAAAGGCATGAATATCTTATCCAGGGCTTCTCTGCTGATTCCGATTCCGGTATCGGCCACTTCAATCAGCGTCCGGTTATTCAGATTAACCGAAGCCGTAAGGCTGATCTGTCTGACTTCCGAATCTTTAACCGCATCAATGGCATTGAGCAACAGGTTAATTAAAACCTGATCCACCAAATCGGGATCTGCCAGTAATTTTAAATCTCCCGGAAAAATCCGCGTATTGATCTGGATATCATACTTCGTCAGCTTCGGCTCCAACAGCTCCAATGCTCTTTGAAACAAATCGGCAACAGGGAAAAAACGAAAATTCGGCTTCGGAATCCGGGTCAGATTCCGGTAAAGTTCCACAAAATTCAAGAGTCCTTTACTCCGCCGCTCAATGGTGGCCAGGGCACTGGCCATGTTCTCAAGGTCTTCTTTTTCTTCTTCGGTAAACGATTCTTTCTCTTTCTGAAATTCCTGCAAAATATCCTGTACCGTAGAAGCCAGTGACGAAATGGGCGTAATGGAATTCATAATTTCATGGGTAAGTACCCGGATCAGTTTCTGCCACGACTCCACCTCTTTTTGTTCCAGCTCGGGATGAATGTCCTGCAACGAAACCAAAAGATATTTTTCGCCATGCATCAAAAACTCGGTGGCATGAATGGACAATTGCAGCAATTCATTGCCGACAAACACTTTCACCAGCTTTTTTTCTCCCGCACGGGCTTCTAAAAGCGTCTTACTCAACTCTTCCGAAACCGGTGAAAGCTGATGAATGTGACGCAAATGTTTTACCTGCAACAAACTCTTTACCGCATTGTTATACACATCCACTTTGCCGCTGCGCGAATACACCAACACCCCGATACTCACATGCTGAATAACCGTAAGGAGATAATTGAAATTTTCTTCTTTTTCGGTTTTCGTCCTTTTAAAAGCTTCAATCACTTCGTTCAGCTCACGGTTTAATTCATCAAAGCTTTTACCCGGACTTTCATCCATAAAAGAGCCCATAAAATCGGCATTGCGGATAGAAGAGAAAAAACGGGCCAGTTTACGGTTGGTTTGTTCGGTGTACCGGATAAGAAATATCACCTGGGCAATGAACAATACCGAGAGAATAAGGGTACTGATACGGTAAGCCGGCTCATGGTACAATGCAAAAATCAACAACAACGTAAAGACCATCAGCAGGATACGTAAAACGACCTGCACCCTGAATTTTTTATAAACCATATTTTTCGATTCTGCGATAAAGCGAAGCCCGTGTCAGTCCCAGTTCTTTTGCCGCCCGGCTGATGTTACCGCCATGTTTGTCCACCACTTTGCGGATCAACATTTTTTCGGTTTCTTCAAGATTCATATTCACAGGGAAAATCTCGTTTGTACTTTCCGGCACTTCATTCATAAAAAAGTCCTGCGGCTCCAGCATATTTCCTTCACTCAGAATCACCGCCCGCTCCACGGCATGCTGCAGCTCACGAACATTTCCGGGCCAGCTGTGCATCTGCAACCTTTTCAGGGTTCCCGGACCAATCCGTTTCTGGGGCATTTTATATTTCTTGGTGTAAATCTCCAGAAAATGGTTCAGCAACGGTTCAATATCTTCTACCCGCTCACGCAATGGTGGAATGGTAATCTCCACCGTATTAATCCGGTAAAGCAAATCCTGACGGAATTTATTCTCTTTTACCATTTCATACAACGGCATATTGGTAGCGCAAATCAACCGGACATCCACCGGAATTTCTTTATGTGACCCCAAACGAACCACTTTGCGGCTTTGCAGAACACTCAATAATTTCGACTGTAAACCGGGAAGCAGATTTCCGATTTCATCCAGAAAAAGGGTTCCGTGATTGGCCGCTTCAAAACGGCCGGCCCGGTCTTCGCGGGCATCGGTGAACGCACCTTTTTTATAACCAAACAATTCACTTTCAAAAAGGCTTTCGGTAATCGCTCCCAAATCCACATTGATAAACATATTGTCTTTACGGGGCGATGCCCGGTGAATGGCACGGGCAATCACTTCTTTTCCGGTTCCGTTTTCCCCGAGTATCAACACATTGGCATCGGTTTTTGCTACTTTTTCCACCGTTTTCAACACCCGTTCCATCGCTTTCGACTGTCCGATAATATTACTGAAAACATGATCCTGATCGGCTACCAATAATTTGTTGGTCGAACGCAGATTTTCCAATTCCACCTTCGACACCCGGATCTTCAGCGAGGCTTCGATGGTCGCCAGCAACTTCTGGTTATCCCATGGTTTCAGGATAAAATGCGTAGCGCCTTCCTTTATTCCCTGTACCGCCAGTTCCACATCACCATAACCGGTAATAAAAATGACAATGGCTGCCGGATCGATCTCCAGAATTTTGTTCAACCAGTAGAAACCTTCTTTTCCGCTGTTGGCATCACGCGAAAAATTCATGTCCAGCAAAATAACATCGTATGTTTCATTACGCAACAAATCAGGGATGTGCGCCGGATTTTTTTCGGTATGAACAATATGAAAATACTTGCGGAGAAACATTTTAGCCGCAAGTAGAATATCAGGATCATCATCCACAATCAGAATACGGGCATTTACTTTTGTCATCTTTCAGGGAAATTAATTTTGGGTTAAAATTACGGATAAATGTTCATTTGCTCTAAAAAATGAACGTTTTCGAACACTTTTTGTTACAACGAAGCACTAAAATATTCAAAACAAGTTACTAATCAGCAACTTACTGCTTGTGGCACAGATTTCGTAAAGCCAATACAGAAAAAGTTACCGGTAAAATAACCGGTTGTTTCCCTTGTACAGAAAAGATTACCTTTGTGGAACCTGAAAAAATGATGATTGAAGTACACGAATTAAAAAAGATTTTTCGTTCGGCCGACATGGAAACCATGGCATTGGCTGGTATTGACCTGCGGGTAGAAGAAGGGGAATTTGTTTCGGTTATGGGCCCTTCGGGATGTGGAAAAACCACACTGCTGAATATTCTGGGAATGATCGACACCGCTACTTCCGGACGCTACCTTTTTATGGGAAAAGATGTTTACCAACTGCGCGAAAAACAAATCAACCGGTTACGTAAAGAAAATATCGGTTTTGTATTTCAAAATTTCAATCTGATTGAAGAACTAAGCATTTGGGAAAACATCGAGTTGCCTTTGATTTACCTCGGAGTAAAAAAATCGGAACGAAAAAAACGGGTAGCCGAAGTGGTAGACCGGCTGGAAATAACCCACCGGAAAGATCTGCTTCCCGGCCAACTCTCTGGAGGACAGCAACAACGGGTCGCAGTTGCCCGTGCCATTATCGGACGTCCCCGCTTGTTGCTTGCCGACGAACCCACCGGCAACCTGGACTCTGTACATGGCGAAGAAGTGATGAATCTGCTCAACGAGCTAAACAAAGACGGCATGACCATCGTCATGGTTACCCACTCGCACCACGACGCCAGTTACAGCCGCCGGATTGTCCATCTTTTCGACGGACAAATTATCAGTGAAAACCTCAACAGAATTTAATTTTATGTGGAAGAGCTTTTTCCAAATGGCATTCCGGGTTTTGATACGGCAGAAAAATTATTTTTTGCTGAATCTCGCCGGATTATCCATTGGAATTGTCGCTTTTGTTTTCATTTATCTCTACGTTGAAAATGCGCTGTACTACGACAGAAGCTGGAAAAACTATCCCCATATTTATCGTATAAACGAAACTTACTCAACCGGCGGAAAGGCCGAACGAATGGCGCTGACTCCGTACCTGCTGGCCGACCGGCTGAAAAAAAATTTCCCGGGCATCATCGAATCCACCCGCCTGTTTTTTACCGATCCTTCAGACAAAAATGATGTTTCTTCGGTAAAATACCACGGCAAAGTGTACGACATTCCCAACCTGACCATCGGCGATGCCCGCGTATTCAAAATTTTCAACTACCCTTTTACCGAAGGCAATCCGGACAGCTGTTTGGTGCATCCTAACAGCATGGTGCTGTCGCTGGCCATGAAACAAAAAATTTTCGGAAACGAGCCGGCCATCGGCAAAAAACTGAGAACCAGTATCCGGACCTATACCGTAACCGGCGTTTTTGATCCCCGCGGACATCCTTCACATCTTGAATTTGACGCCATCATATCGGTTACATCACTCAATAAGAGAGAGCAAAAACAGCTGGAAACCAACTGGTTCTGGATGAACTGTTATACCTACACCCTATTGGCAGATACCGTAAACCGGCAAAAGCTGACCGAAAGGATCGATTATTTTGCAGATACGGCCATGACCCACTTTGTCAAAAAGCAAAAAATTCAAATTACCGGCTATCTCCGTTTTCATTTTCAGCCGGTGTCAAAAATTCATTTTTCTAAAGGATTGCTTTACGACAGCCACTCAAACATTAACATCACCTACCTTTATATTTTCGTCGTGGTCGCCTTTTTCATATTGCTGATGGCCTCCATCAATTACGTCAATTTTGCCACGGCACGGGCACTGAAAAGAATCCGGGAAATTGGTATTCGAAAAGTAATGGGAGCCGCACGGAAACAGCTGATTGCCCAGTATATCACAGAATCGGTCATCATTACTTTTGCAGCATTCATCCTGTCACTCAGCATCGTCGAAATTTTAATGCCGGCATTCAACAAACTGGTTGACAAACAAATCACGCTGGTTGACAGTCTTTTTACCGGAACCGGTCTGGTATTCGGCTTTTTACTTTTTCTTTTTATGCTTATGCTGGCACTGGCCAGCGGAATTTTACCGGCCATCATTCTTACCTCACTGCCCCCGGCGAAAGTGCTTCGCGGACAAGCCCTGGTTGTTCGGGAAAATAAACGGCAGGCTTTCACGGCTACCGGATTGCGCAAAGTTCTTGTGGTTATTCAATATTTTGTGGCTATCGGTATTATTATTGCCACCCTGGTGATGGCCGCCCAGATTCATTACGTTAAAAACAAACCACCCGGATTCGATAAAAACAACGTCCTTATTGTGAACCGGCCGGCCGACACGGCTTTCCGGGGAAGAGCCAAAGCTTTTGTACAGACATTGAAAAAAGGCCCCGGAATTCAGGAAGTAGCCACGGCTTCTAATTTACCCGGCTACTTGACCGACAAAATCCTGGTAAAAACCGATACCGTAAAAGGACACCTGCAAACACTCAACGGATTTTTTGTCGGACCGCACTACTTCGATTTGTTAAAAATTCCTTTTCTGGAAGGGAAAAATTTTTCGGCTGCCCATACCAATGATTCGGTAGAACCTTTTATTATAAATGAAGCAGCGGTACAGTTTCTCCATCTGAAGCACCCCGTCGGGAGTTATCTTTATACCCCTTACACCAAACCGGCTGTCATTATCGGAGTAGTGAAGAATTTTAATTTTTCATCGCTTCACCAGAAAGTAGAACCGTTGATTTTCATTTTCAGGCCCCGGTTTATGCAATACATTATCATCCGTATCCGTCCCGGCCAAAAAGAACAGGCCCTGCGATACCTGCACAAGGTATGGGAAAAATACAACAAAGGCTACACCATGTATTATACTTTTCTGGATAAAAAGCTTAACTCTTTGTACAACAGCGACCAGAAAATGCTTTCATTGTTTCTGTACTTCTCCTTATTTGTTATCCTGCTCTCCGCTTTAGGATTATCAGGACTGTCATCCTTCCTTATCGAACAGCGCTCCAAAGAAATCAGCATCCGCAAAGTACTGGGAGGTTCCGAAAAACAAATTGTGCTGATGCTGGTTAAAGAATACCTGCTATTGGTTTTAATTGCCGGATTACTGGTTTCTCCGGTGGTTTGGTTTTTCCTCCAAAAATGGCTGAACAGCTTTGCTTATCATATTCATTTGCATATCTGTTTTTTCGTAGCCGGTATTTTACTGGTTTTACTCATTGCCTTTGTTACTGTTCTGTTGCAGACTCTTCTGACAGTGCGGAAAAAACCGGTAGATGCGTTGAAATATGAATAAATTTCTTTTATTTCCGGTTGTTAAACCGATGGGATTCTTTACTTTTGTTGCCTAAATTGCGCTTTATCCAGAAACATGAATCATCCTTTCCGTTTTTTTCCCGGCTTTCTTTTCGTCGCTTCCGTTTTACTTTCTTCCTGCGGGAATTCAAACCACATTGATGTGGCCAAAGCTTCTTTTGTAGGAAATAAAAACTGCGTAAGCTGTCATGCGAAAGAATTTACTTCGTGGAAAACATCTGACCATGCTCATGCCATGGATACCGCAACAGACAAAACGGTTCTGGGCAATTTCAACAATGCGGTTTTCATGCATCACGGTTTCAAAAACCGGTTGTATAAAAAAGACGGAAAATTTTACGTGCATACCCTTGGCCCCGGTGGCAAGCCAGGCGATTTTCAGATTGCCTACACCTTCGGATACAGGCCGTTGCAACAATATCTTGTCCCGTTCGACAGCGGACGGCTGCAATGTCTGCAAATAGCCTGGGATACGCAAAGAAAATGCTGGTACGACCTGACCGATTCGCTGCACAAAGGCGAAACCATTGCTCCTGACGACTGGCTGTATTGGACCAACAACGGACAAAACTGGAACGGGATGTGTGCCGAATGCCACTCGACCAACCTGCGGAAAAACTACAATCCGAAAACCCATGTTTACCACACCACCTGGTCAGAAATCAACGTAAGCTGCGAAGCCTGTCACGGTCCGGCTTCTGAGCATTTAAAATGGGCCAGGCTTCCGGAAAACGAGCGAAAAAAATATCCGAACTATGCGCTGCGCGTCCATGACGACAGCCTGACCGCCGACCAGCTCATCGGACAGTGTGCTTACTGCCATGCCCGCCGGAGTTCGTTTGGTGATTTTATTTATCCCCACAAAGATATGTTCAACATCATGGCGCCGCAATTGCCCGTGGAACCGGTTTATTTTGTGGACGGCCAGATTAAAGAAGAAGATTACGTTTATTCGTCGTTTACGCAAAGCCGCATGTACCACGAAAAAGTACGTTGCACCAACTGTCATGATGTACACAGCCTGAAAGTAAAATACAACGGCGACAACCGGCTTTGCGAACAGTGCCATCAAAAAAAGGTGTACGATACTTTCAGTCATACCCACCATAAGTTTCCCGGACAAAAAGGAAAGCCACTGGTACTTGACCACGGCAAAAGAATTATTCCGGTGGGTGAAGGTTCTAAATGCATCAACTGCCACATGCCCGGACGTTATTACATGGGCGTGGATTTCCGGCGCGACCACAGCATGCGTATTCCGCGACCCGATTTAAGTGTGAAACTGGGCACGCCTAATGCCTGTAACAGTCAGTGTCATACCGATAAATCAGCCCAATGGGCAGCCAGCTTTGCCGCACGATGGTATGGCAAAAAACATCCGCATCAGTTTGGCGAAACTTTTGAAAAAGTTTTACAAGGGGACACTACTGCCAGCCACGAGTTGTTGCACATTATCCACGACAGCATGACAACGCCCATTATCCGGGCTTCTGCCGTAATGTATCTCGGACAAATTCCGCCTTCGGTACCAGCACAACAAACCATCCGAAAAAAATTAAAAGACCCGAATCCCATGGTGCGTAATGAAGCGGTAAAAGCTTTTGTCCCGACCAGCGTACAGGACATGATCACCACACTGGGACCTTTATTGAATGACTCCACACGTCTGGTACGTCTTTCAGCTGTACTGCGGCTATCGCAAATTCCGGTAAAACAGATGGATACAACGCTTCGAACCTCGTTCTGGAAAGACGTAAAAGAATATGTGGAAACCATGGATTATTCGGCCGATTTTGCACCGAGCCGGCATAATCTCGGCGTGCTTTATTCCAATCTGGGCGACCTGCAAAAAGCCAGGGAAAATTTTGAAGAAGCCCTGCGTATTGATAACCAGTTTTATCCGGCCAAAGTCAACCTCGCCATCGTTTACAATAAATTACATGAAAACAACAAGGCTGAAAAGCTGTTGAAAGAAGTCATAAAAAGCCATCCCGAACTACCGGAAACTTACTATTCGCTGGGATTGCTGGAAGCCGAAATGGGTAATTATGATGCATCGGCACGTTATCTGAAAACGGCTTCTGAAAAAATGCCTGACCGGCCGCGTATTTTTCTGAATCTGGCTAAAGTGTTGCAATATCTGCACCGGATGCCCGAAGCCGAAAAAGCTTTCCTGTCGGCTTATCAACTGGAACCGGAAAATCCGGGATATCTTTCGGAATTAATCGGATTTTACCTGAAAAACGGAAAGAAAAACCAAGCCGTCCATTATTTGAAACAATGGGTTAAAAACCACCCTCACGACCAGGAAGCCCGGAAACTGCTTTCAAAAATCAACGGGTAATTTCCCGAATTCAAAGACACCCTAAAAACTATTGACCGGGAAAACAAACCCTGTTTTTTCAATATGCTATTTTATAATCATTTAAACGCCATAAAACAGGATAATCCAAAATAGCTGTAAAAAAATGATATATATTTGTCTTACTAAAAAAACAAAATCCCTGTGCCGTAAATGAAATATTTGTCCAGATTATTATTTGCCGGATTTTTGGCTTTTTTATTTCTGACCGGCATCCCCTCTTATGCTGAAGGTTTCCGGCATTTATCGCGGAAAGACGGGCTGAGTTCCAACCGGACTTACGGAACAGTGGAAGACAAAGAAGGCTTTTTATGGATTGCCACCAGTGCCGGCATCGACCGCTTCGACGGGAAACACTTTGTTCATTATCCGCTGGAAAAACTGGAAGAAATTGCCAGTCGTGGCTTTTCATACAATTATCTGCTCATCGACACCAGCAACAATATTTTTGTGGTTTCCAACCGGGGTTATGTGTACCGGCTGAACCGGCTGCAGGATCGCTTTAATCCGGTAAAAGCTTTTTCTTTTTACAACGGAAAATATGTGGCAGCAGCCTTTCTCGACAACAATCACCACTTGTTGCTGGGCACCCCCAACGGGCTTGTGGTATACGATTATGACAGAAAACAATTCATCCCGACACCGGTAAAAAAAAATGTCCGTGGCATTCTTTCCTATGGTGACGGATACCTTCTGGGTACAACCAACGCCATTTTATGGCTCTCCAAAGACTTTAAAAGAACCCGCCAGATGGGAAAATGGAATCCAAAACTGGGCAAAAACGTACAGGTCAGAGCGTTATCGTACGATGCATTTAATAAACGAATCTGGTTTGGCACCCAAAATACCGGACTTTACTATTTTGACCTGAAAAAAAACCGGTATCAGGAAAGCCTTTGCAACGTGAACATTAAAAAATATCCGGTTTGGGACATTGTACAAGGCAACGACACTACCATGCTGGTGGGTACTGATGGCGCCGGACTTTTTCTGGTGGACTTACGAAAAAACGAAGTCATCAAGCAATACACACACAATCCCGACGATGAAGAATCCATCAGCTCCAATGTCATCTACGGCATCCTCGTCGGCCGTGAACATGTTTATTTTATTTCTACGGATATCGGAGGCGTGGATATTCTGAATCCGTTACTTCCCCATTTCAGGATGCTCCGGCGCGAAAAGGGAAACACACAATCACTCCGGAATAATGTAGTACGTGCCATTGTGGAGCCCAAGCCCGGATGGCTGGCTTTTGGAACAGAAAAAGATGTATCTCTCTGGGACCGAAAACACAACCATTGGCAACGACTCGGAAAAATATCCGATGCCGGACGTAACCGGGTTGTCACAGCCATGTCCCACTCAGATGACGGCAGTTTATGGGTAGGATATTTTCTGAACAACTTAAAAATTTACGGTCCGGCAGAAAAAAAATACGCCCCATTGCCCGAAATTCTCCTGCACATCCGCAATCCGAAAGCCATGTACTTCGACAATAACAGTCAAACACTCTGGACAGGCCGGTCGGGCCGCCAAGTCCGGTTATTGTCTTACCATTTCAACACCCGTATCCTGGACCGGTTTTCGCTCCCCGAAGTTACCGACCTGCATCCTTACCCATTGGATAAAATGCTCATTTCCACCCGACGTGGCCTTTTTATAGTCAACAAAAACACCAGCGACATTAAAAAACATCTTGCCTTTGAAAACAAACTGAACCGAATTACTTGTCTTTTGGTGGACAACCGCCAACGAATTTGGATAGGCAGCGATGGCGGAGGATTGGCCCAAATTAACCTGGACGGGAAAATATTACAGCTTTTTAATGAGGAAAAAGGGCTGGCTTCCAACCATGTTTACGCACTACAGGAAGATGACAACGGAAAACTGTGGGCCGCTACAGCCACAGGGTTATCGCGCATCGATCCTTCCGATTCGGGAATTCTAAATTATTTTGCATCCGATGGTGCCGTTCCCGGAGAGTTCCGCTACAATGCATCCTGCAAAACCCGTGACGGGCAATTACTTTTTGGAGGTACCGACGGCGTAGTCATGTTCAATCCGGCTACGCTAGGTAAACCATATCTTACGATGAATCTGATTTTTACCGGGCTCTATGTGAATCAGAAAAAGATTACCGGAGCATCCGGAAAAATTCTTACCCGTCCGATTAATGATGCCCGGACATTACATTTACAATACAACGAAAATTCGTTTACCATTACCTTTACCAACATCGATTTTATCCATCCTGAACAGGCACGATTCAGCTGGAAACTGGAGGGATATGACAAAACCTGGTCGCCGGTTTCGCCGGTGGGCCGGACATCGTATTCCAATGTACCACCGGGAGATTATATTTTCAGAGTACGCCTGAAACCATTTGCCATTTCCGGACGGATGCCTGTAGAACGCGACATCCGGGTAATTATCAGCCCGCCAATCTGGCGAACGCCCTGGGCATTTTTATTCTATGCGGCTCTTATTATCGCCATTGTCTTGTTGGTTTTATACTACAACAAACTGATGCATGACATGCACAGCGCCCGCGAACGGCTCCGTTTCCTGGTGAACATGGCCCATGAAATTAAAACGCCATTATCTCTCATTCAGGCTCCCATTGGCGATGTGATTCGCGAAAGCAAAGACGAAAACCTTACCGAAAAACTCAACATGGCGCTGAAAAACGCCCAAAAGTTACAAAACAAAATCGGCCGCTTTCTTGATTTCAAAAAAATTGACGAAATCAAAAATGTCCGTCCAGAACGTATGGATGCCGTTGCTTTTGTAAAAAGGAAAATCTTTGCTTTCCGGATGCTGGCAGAAAAACATCAATTACAATTAAATCTGGAAACCGCATTGCACAAGCTAGAAGTTTACTGCGACCCTGAATTGCTGGACAAAATATTGAATAATCTGCTCTCCAATGCCATCAAATACAACAAACCCGGCGGATTTGTTAATGTACGCATCATCCAACACCAGAAAACCTGGCAAATTGTGGTTACCGATTCCGGAATCGGTATTCCCAAAAAGGAACAAAAACGAATCTTTAAGCTGTTCTTCCGGGCAAGCAATGCGGTAAAATCACAAATCAGCGGCAGCGGCGTTGGTTTGGTGCTGGCCTATGATATGGCCAAAGTGCTCAAAGGCTCATTAACTTTTAAAAGCAAAGAAGGAGAAGGAACCACCTTTACCCTTACCCTGCCAATAGGAACACCCGATATTCATGATGATGTTTATGTGGATTCTGCTGAAGAAGAGGAAAGCCCGACATCAACCGGGACAAATACAGAAAAAGAAGACAAGTTAAAAATCCTGGTGGTGGAAGATGATACGGATTTACGAAATTACATCCAAAAAGTGCTGCAAAAAGAGTATCAGGTATTGGTTTGTTCCAACGGTCAGGAAGCCTGGCTGAAAGTCCAACAACAATTGCCCGACCTGGTACTGTCGGATGTGGCCATGCCCCGGATGAACGGACGCCAGCTGTGTATCAATATAAAATCCAATGCATCCACATCGCACATTCCGGTAATCCTGCTTTCAGGACTCAGCAGCCAGGAGAATATTTTGCAGGGACTGGAAGCCGGAGCCGACGATTACATCACCAAGCCCTTTGACTCTTCCATTTTAATGGCAAAAATCAAAACCCTGTTACTGAACAGAAAAGCGCTGAAAGAAAAATTTATTCACACAACCGGTGAAGGAATGGAATTTGAATTTAAGAATGAATTTGATAAAGCTTTCGTAAAAAAAATCACCACGCTGGTGGAAGAAAACATTGCCGATCCGGACCTTTCTGTCCGGATGCTTTACTCCGCTGCAGGAATGAGTCGTACTGCTTTTTATCACAAACTGAAATCACTGATCGACATGTCACCGGCCGAATTTATCCGGATGATCCGCCTGAATCATGCAAAAAAATTATTGCTCACAAGACGTTTTAATGTCAATGAAGTGGCTTACCGTTGCGGGTTTACCGATGCCAAATATTTCAGTACATCTTTTAAACGGCAATTTGGGAAATCTCCTTCATCATTTTTGACCGATCAAAAAAAATAATCTTGACTACTACACACAGGCCTTCGTACGGAATCCAACTTTTTTGTACAAAATCACACCCCATCATATAAGGTTTAACGATTTATATTTCAAAGCATTATCATCCAAATCACGAACAACACCGCAATCGTTTTATGGAAGAAATATTTTCCATATTTAAACCTCATTTCAACCTATTTTAACCACAGGCAAACCTGTTTCGGTTTTTACTGATCTATATTTGGCCATGTGAAATTTTAACATTTTTTACCAAAAAAAATTATTTTCAAAAATTAAAACAAAGCTTTATGAGATCTTTACTTGCAATTATTCTTCTCAGCCTGATGACAGCCACGGGTTACGGGCAACATCTGGTCACGGGAAGAGTAACTGAACAGTCCGGAACCTCTTTGCCCGGTGTAAACGTCGTTATTAAAGGGACCACCAACGGTACCGTAACCAATGCAGACGGGGTTTACAAAATTGTGGCAAAAAAAACGGATTCACTGGTATTCAGTTACATTGGTTACCAAAAAGTTTCCAAATATGTAGGAAACCGAAAAACCATTAACGTGGTGATGCATGTCATCAACAACCAGTTGAACGAACTCGTCGTTGTCGGCTATGGTACCATGCGTAAAAGCGACGTTACCGGTGCTACTTCCACGGTAAAAGTAAAAACCAACGTAGCCCGCGAATACAACACAGTCGACCAGTTGTTACAGGGTCGTGCTGCCGGTGTACAGGTAATCAGCAACAATGGAAACCCGGGAATGGGAATTAGCGTGCAAATTCGCGGTATCAACAGCTTACGCGGAAACAACCAACCCTTGTATGTAGTCGATGGTGTACCGATCACTTCTGCCGGCGAAGATGCGGCCATGGCCCAAAAAGACGGTAACTCACTCTCAGAAAAACAAAACGGTTTGGCCGGTTTAAATCCCAGCGACATTGCCAGCATCGAAGTACTTAAAGATGCATCGGCCACTGCTATTTATGGCTCACGCGGTGCCAATGGTGTGGTTTTAATTACCACAAAAAAAGGCCGTTCCGGAAAAATGAACATCGATGGTTATTTTACCACCGGAATCTCCAACATCAGTAAAAAGCTCTCCGTTTTAGATGGTGTTGACTACGCCCAGTACCGGAATGAAGTGGCCATCATGAACGGCCAAAATCCCAATTTTTATATTGATAACAATCAGGTTTATACCGTAACTTATGAAAACGGTCAGCCAGTTATCAGCAAAACTCCCAGCCGAACCGTAAATTGGCAGGATGAAATTTACAAACCGGGGTGGACTTATACTGCTGGGGCTTCTTTTAGTGGCGGAACCAAAAAAGGAACCTTTTATGTTTCGGCCGATTATACCGATGTATCCGGTATTGTAAGCACTTCACGAATGCAGTCCGGTTCTTTCCGAATCAACCTGACCGAAAACCTTACCAAAAAATTTAAAATTGACGGACGGTTGTCCCTTTACTATAGTCAAGGTACTTTTGCCCAGGATGGAGACAAGGCCGGTGCCAACCGGAGTTTCATCAAAAGTGTTCTCACCTACAGTCCCATCATTGGCGATGACGTAGAAAATCTGGATATCGATCTTGGACTTTCTAATCCGTATTCCTGGCTGAACGATTTTGAAGATGTTTCCAAACAGCTTCGTTCGCAAGCTTCTCTGCGGGCCACTTACCAGCTTCCCATTAAAGGGCTCAAATTCCAGATCACCGGCGGAGCCAACATCTGGACCAAAGAAAGAAAACGCTGGTACGGATTGACCACTTTCCAGGGTGCTGCTTCCAACGGACGGCTGTCTATGGGAAGCTTACAAAAATACTCATGGGTAGTGAACAACCTGCTCCTCTATAACCGTGTTTTCAAAAAGAAACACTCCATCAATGCCATGGCCGGATATGTTTACGACGGAATTTACCGGGTAAACAGTTCTTACGAAGTAACCGACTTTTCCACAACAACATTTACGGTAGACGGCCCGCAATACGGCTCATTGATTACGGCTCCTTTAAAAACTTCTCCAACTACCGAGGTGATGAATTCATTCCTTACCCGGTTGAATTATTCTTACGACAGAAAATATATTGCCACTGTAACTTTCCGTGCTGACGGATCTTCCAAGTTTGCCGAAGGAAACAAATACAGTTTCTTCCCCTCTTTCTCGCTGGCATGGCTGGCTTCAGAAGAAAGTTTTATTAAAAAATTAAATGTTTTCAGTCTTTTGAAAGTTCGTGCCGGATGGGGGCAAACCGGAAACCAGGCCATTTCGCCTTACCAGACTTTCGCAAATTATGATATCGCCTATTATGCACAGGCAGACAACTCTACCGGTATTGCATTTGTTCCGGTTAATATTGCCAATCCTAAATTAAAATGGGAAACCACCACACAAACCAACGTAGGTTTCGATTTGGGATTCTTTAACGGGAAACTCACCGCTACGGTAGATGCTTATTATAAAGAAACCGATGACCTGTTACAGAAAATGGTTCTTCCTTCTTCCACCGGATATTCGGTGATGATGATCAACCGCGGTTCCATTTCCAACAAAGGGATAGACATCTCGGTAAATGGTGTAGCCATCGCCAAAAAAGACATGAACCTTTCCATCGGCGGAAATATTTCATTCAACCGCAATAAAATTCTCTATCTCGGTATTCCGGATGCTCCGGTATATATTGACGGAAAAGAAACCATGGCATCCTTTTACATGGGTGACCCGGTTTCCACCGGAAACTATTTCCACTGCCCGGCCAACATTTTTATGGTGGGACAACCCATCGGCATGTTTTGGGGTTGGAAAACCGATGGCATTTACCAGGCCGATGATCCGAATATCCTTCCGGGATTCCAGCCGGGAGATGTGAAGATTGTCGATTTGAACGGCGACGGAAAAATCGACCTGAACGACAGAACCTTTATCGGAAATCCTAATCCTGATTTTACTTACGGTTTCAATCTGGATTTCACCTACAAACGTCTCTCGCTGACAGTAACGGCATACGGAACTTACGGCAATCAGATTGCCAACGGACTTGCCATTGAATATTATACGGCCACAGGTTCTGAAAGCAATTTAAATCCTGCAGCATACCACGACGCCTGGCGTCCGGACAAACCGTCCAACAGCTATCCGCGCGTACTGTACCAGGGTGACCAGGGTGCCCCGGCTATTACCGACCGGATCATTGAAGACGGAAGTTATTTCAGAATTACCAATCTGACTATCGGATACGATATTCCTGTAAAACATACCGTTCAAAAACTTCATGTTTACGCTTCTGCACAAAACCTTCTGACCATCACCGGATACAGCGGGTATGATCCGAACGTAACCAGCTTCCTCTACAACGGGAACATTCAAGGCGTTGACTGGAATGCTTTTCCCAGTGCCAGGACGTATATTATCGGCCTTAACATCAGATTTTAGTTAATCATCGAATGAAAAAATATAAAGACATGAAAATTTATAAATACATCATTTCAATAACAATGGCCTTCCTCGTGGCTTCGTGCAGCCTGACGGAGACACCGCCATTTATGTCAAACGACAGTGCTTATGCCACGCTTGACAATGCCCGGTCTTCGCTGGACGGTGTATATAACGCCATGGTCAACTACGGAGACTACTCCCACCAATTCCTTTATCTGACTTACGGAAACTCCGGTTTCTTTGTCTCGGGAAAAGGAAACAGAAACACACAATCTGACAACGTGCATTTATGCTCCTTGCAACCGCTCAACAGCACTCCGCACCTTGAAAGAGTCTGGAAACAAAGCTATCAGGCCATCGGACGTGCCAATGACATTATTGCGTCCATGAAACCGATTGACAATCCGGCAAATTCCGATCAGGAAGGAATGAATGACGTATTGGGACAAGCTTATTTCCTGCGGGCTTTTAACTATTTCAATCTGGTACGGCTTTGGGGTGATGTACCGTTGCGGTTAGCTCCCACGCTGCCATCCACGATAAACATGCCCAAATCGCCGTCCAAAGACATTTACGCTCAAATCATTAAGGATGCGGATATCGCCAAAACGCTGATGTATCCTAAAGGAAAAGAACGTAAAGGTTATCCGGCTGCCGAAGCGGCCAGCATGCTAAAAGCCAAAGTATATATGACACTGGCTACCGCAGATCAATCCATTCAGCCAGATCCGAACGCCAATTACTGGCAACTGGCCTACAACGAAGCCAAAGAAGTGTATGGAAAATACCAGCTGGTTAGCGATTATGCCACTTTGTGGGACGAAAATACCGACAACACTGTAGAATCGATCTTTGAACTGCAGTTCAACGAAATACAGGCAAGCAATTATCCGCGGCTCTTCACAGCTTACGGTGCCACCGAAGGAAAAACCTGGGGACGTCTGAAAATCAATCCCGAAGTTTATGATCTTCAGGCTTCTGTTTATCCCAATGACCCACGAATTGCCCAGACTTTTATCAGCGAATATTTCAATGTAAAAAGAAATAAACTGGTAAAAGTTTATCCTTCAACTAACCGCACCTATTTCGGAAACGGATTTCCCTACCTTTATAAATATTGGGAAAAGAACCCGAAAAACACATCTAATGTAAATAACAAAAACTTCATTGTATACCGTTATGCCGATCTGCTGCTGATGCTGGCTGAAATTTCCAACGAACTGCAGAACGGTGAACAAATGGGCTATGTAACCCAGGTACTCGATCGCGTGGGATTAAAACCGCAAGCTGAATATTACAACGGTCAGGAAGGTTTCCGTAAAGCCATTATGGAAGAATACCGTTTTGAGCTGCTGGGAGAAGGACACGACTGGTTTAATAACCGCCGACGCGGATATCAGTTTTTCCGCGAAAATGTTATTGTCCCCCACAATACAGCACCGACTTTCAACCCGAAAATTGATGTAACCCTGCTGGACAATGACGAAAGTGTAATGCACCTGCCCATACCAGCCAGTGAAATCAACACCAATGAAGACATTAAAAACTAAAGACCATGAAAAGATTATCTTATAAAAATAAAAATATCATTTGGGTTTTCCTTGCGGGATTGTTATACATTACTTCGTGTACCGAGAAATTTCCGGAGGACTACACGCCCTATCATCCCACGCCCGTTACAACGGCCAACGTTGATCTGAAATATGACGCATTGCAATCCTATCCTGTCAGTGCTTTGATTAAATCAGACACGCCAAGCTACCAGGTAGAAGGTGTTTATACTTTTGGTATCGACACAATTATTGCTTCAGATGGAGGATCTTTCATTTATAGCAAATTTAGCATCGACAAAACAACAGGAGTTATCACGTATGACAATACAACCAACTCCATCACGCCGGGATCTTTTTCGGTTTCGGTATTCATGTCGAATCCCACCGGAATAGCCGTAGTAGATACTGCTTTTAAATTAAGTATTCTGGATGTTCCCATAAGTATCTCAGTGGATAATCCGGTTGTTTATGCCAATGTGTTGCAGCAAGGAGTAATTGCTACCGTCACTTACAAAGACGAATCACCCGACCAGTCCATTACTTCTGTTGATTACTCCATCGACCCGGCTGTAAAAGGTTTTTCCATTGATTCTGACGGAAAAATCAATAAAACAGTGGATGCTGCACCTAATTCTACCGATACGCTTACTATTTTGGCAAAAACAAATCTCGGTGTAAAAGTTTTCAAAAATGTCGTTGTTGTTCATGTAGGAGCTCCACCGGCCATTTTGTACACACAATCTAACGGAACCGATACTTTACACAAAGTAACCGTATCACCGGTAACGCCTTATACTTCTCAAAAGCCTGTTCTGACAGGAATGAACTCTGACGGCGGATGGGAAATCATTCTGGCAGATACCGTTCCACAGGCCGTAAAAGATGCGCTGTCTATTGACACCGATGGGAAAGTTTCGATTGCTGCCAATGCGAACCTGCCCGAAGGAAGCTACGTCGTAGGCGTTAGAGTAACCAACTCATCAGGAATCTCCTTCGATTTTACCGATTTGTTCACCATCACCATCATGACCAAATGGGGAGAAATCGCTTACACCGATGCTGAGTTTGGAGACGGAACCATTACTTATGGTGCCGATGCAGCTTCTGCCACATCATTTACAGATGGCGGTGGATATGCCAAAGGATATCATGGCGCAGATGCCACATTCAATTCCTGGATTATCGCTGCCGTTAAACTCTCCAGCGATTGGAACGGAAGCAAACTTCAGATTGTGTTTGATGAGCGTAATGGCTGGGGTGCCAAACAGGATCCGGTTTATGCCGAAACCGTGCGAACCCTGCAATATTCGTACGATCAGATCACCTGGAACGACTTAATGGCTCCTGATGATCCCAACTGGGCAACATCTGGTTCCGGGGTATACATTACTACGGATGCACCTCTGATGGAAAACATCGATCTTTCCCAGTCAACAATCTATCTGAAATGGCACTACGACAACAGTGCTTCAGCAACCAAAACCAAATCGGTATGGATGCTGGACAACCTGACTTTTAAATATACCGAAGACTTTGGTGTAATTGAAGAATAACACGGTCATTATCCGGTGGCTGGTTTTATCAGCCACCGGATATTTTACACATGACATCATGCAGCATAGCGACAAAAAATACGCATTGATTCAAACCGGATTAATTCTGTTTCTGCTGGTCGTTATCATGCTTTTGGTTTATTTTCTTTAATCGGTTAAATATGAAATTTCAAAATAATATAGGTCTTTTAATGGCCGTTGTATTTTCTTTTCTTTCGGTTTCTGTTTGGGCACAAACAGAAAAAGCGCCGGCCTATCTGAATCCAAACCTGCCGGTAAACCAGCGGGTGGACGATTTGATGAAACGGATGACGCTGCAGGAAAAAATCGGGCAGATGTGTCAGTACGTCGGACTGGAACACGTGCGTGAGTCCATCAAAAAATTGAAAGGAAAAAACCTGAAAGGGGATGACCAGTACGGCATGTATCCGCATCTGAGTATCAACGACCTGAAACAACTGACGCGGGAAGGAAAGATCGGCTCATTTTTGCATGTAAAAGATGCCCGCGAAGCCAACGAATTACAACGGCTGGCGATGCAGTCGCGGCTGAAAATTCCGCTGCTTTTGGGTATTGACGCCATCCACGGCCATGCTCTGATTTACGGGGCAACGGTTTATCCCACACAGCTCTCACTGTCCAGCTCGTGGGACGACAGCCTGTTGTACCAAATTGCCAAAGCTACCGCAGCAGAAGTACGGGCTACCGGTATGCACTGGACATTTTCGCCCAATGTGGAAATTGCCCGCGACCCGCGCTGGGGACGCACCGGCGAAACTTTTGGCGAAGACCCGTTTCTGGTAACCCGTCTCGGTGTAGATTTTACCGAAGGTTATCAGGGAAACTGGGGGAAAAACAACATCCTTGCCTGTGCCAAACACATGACCGGCGGCGGTGAACCTTTCAACGGGCTGAATGCCGCTCCGCTGGACGCTTCCGAACGGCGCCTGCGCAATGTGTGGCTGCCGCCGTATAAAGCCCAGGTGGAAGAAGCACACGTTTACACCATCATGGCAGCCCATAATGAAATTTCGGGAACACCCTGTCACGAAAACAAATTCCTGCTGACCGACGTACTCAGAAACGAATGGGGTTTTCAGGGCTTTGTGGTTTCCGACTGGATGGACATGGAACGGATTTATACCCTGCATCATGCTGCACCAAGTTACGACGCAGCCTACCGGCAGTCCATCGAAGCCGGTATGGATATGCACATGCATGGTCCCCGTTTTCTGAAATCGGTCGAGAAATCGGTTGAAACCGGAAAATTAGACGAAAAATACATCGATAATGCTGCCCGGAAAATTCTCTATGCCAAATTTAAACTCGGTCTGTTCGATTCGCCTTTTGTCAACGAAAAGAAAGCCGAAAAAGCACTTTTCACCCCGGCACACCAAAAGCTGGCTTTACGTGCTGCCCGCGAAGACATCATCTTACTGAAAAACAACGGACTGCTACCACTGAAAGGGGCTAAAAAAATCCTGGTAACCGGTCCGAATGCCAACAACCAGCGCATTCTCGGCGACTGGGCTTACCGCCAGCCTGACGACCATGTAACTACGGTTTACGAAGGGTTTAAAGAAATCTTTTCCGGTGCACAGGTTGACTTTATCAACAGCGGCGAGAGTCTTCTTCATCCTAACGACGAACTGCTGAAAAAACCGGTTTCCAAAGCCGCCGGTTACGATGCCGTAATTGTAGTGGTGGGTTCCAACTCACTGCGCTACGACGACAAAGAAAAAAACTGTGGCGAAAATGTGGACCGCGGAACGCTTAACCTGATGGGAAATCAGTTGAAACTGATCAAAGAAATTTATGCTAAAAACAAAAATGTGGTAGTCGTTTTCGTCAACGGACGTCCGCTGGCCGAGCCGTGGATAAAGAAAAACATCCCGGCCATTATCGAAGCCTGGGAACCGGGTGCTTTTGGCGGACAGGCCATTGCCGAAGTGGTAAAAGGAACCGTTAATCCTTCCGGAAAACTAACCATCACCATTCCTTACAGCGTAGGACAAGTTCACATGATTTACAACCATCTGCCGTCGGCTTATCTGCATAAATATGTGGATATTCCGAGCAGTCCGTTGTGGCATTTTGGCTACGGCATCAGCTATACTACCTACAAATACGCCGGTTTACAACTTCCCAAACAGGTGCACCTGAACGACACCATTACCGCATCGGTAAAAGTGACCAATACCGGAAACCGCGACGGCGTGGAAATCGTCCAGCTTTACATCCGCGATGATTATTCTACTGCCACCCGGCCGGTAAAAGAGCTGAAAGCCTATCAACGGGTACTGTTGAAAAAAGGTGAAACCCGCACGGTAACATTTCATCTTCCGGTTGCTGCACTGGCTTATTACAATGCACAGTCAAAATACGTGGTGGAACCCGGAACATTTACCATCATGGTGGGTTCTTCATCGCGAAACAAAGACCTTTTAAAAGGCAAAGTATTGGTAATCAAATAATTTTTAAATAAATAAAAATGAAAAGAACAAAACAAATTATTTTTTCTTTCCTGTTGGCTTCTGCCGCCTTGTTTTCCTTTTCGGTACTGATGACTTCGTGTCATTCCACAACGGCAAAAAAAGCTCAGGCAAAAGACAGCCGGCCCAACATCATTTACATCATGGCCGACGACCACACCACACAGGCAATCAGCGCTTACAACAAGCGTTACGCCAAATATTTTCCGACCCCCAACATCGACCGGATTGCCAAAGAAGGAATCCGTTTCGACCGGGTGTATTGTGCCAACTCGCTTTGCGGTCCCAGCCGGGCTACCATCATCACCGGAAAATACAGCAACGAGAATCATTATTACAAAAACGAACACGGCGGCCATTTTGATCCCAACCAGTGGACCTATCCGCAGGAAATGCAGAAACACGGTTATACCACTGCCATGTTCGGAAAATGGCATCTCGGCACCGTTCCCCGTGGCTTTGATTTTTTCATGTATCATGATAATCCCGGCCAGCAGGGAACCTACTGGAACCCGCTGTACAACTACAACGGTAAAAAAGTGGTCATCAAAGGTTACGCCACCAACATCACAGCCGACTCGGCTCTGGCCTGGCTCAACCGTGTAAAAGACGGCAAAAAACCGTTCCTGCTTTTATTGCACTTTAAAGCACCGCACCGTAACTGGTTCCCGGACAAAAAATACCAAAACATGTATCCGAATGTGGAAATGCCTTATCCGCCCACATTTAACGACAACTACAAAACCCGCGAAAAAACAGCAGGCAACACCTGGATGACCATGGACTTCCTGAATCATAAAGACATGAAGCTCAAACCACCCAAAGGACTGAAAGGCAAAGCACTGCACGAATGGTATTCGTACGGCAACAAACCCGGTCAAGACTGGATGCCCCCCGGATGTAAAACCGAACAGGAAGCCCGTAAATGGAAATACCAGCGGTTTATCAAAGATTACCTGGCCTGCGTAAAATCGGTGGACGACAAAGTGGGTGACGTACTTAACTTTCTGGACAAAAACGGACTGGCTAAAAACACCATTGTGGTTTATACTTCCGACCAGGGATTTTATCTCGGCGACCACGGCTTTTTCGACAAACGTTTTATCTACGAACCGTCGTTCCGTATGCCATTCCTGATGCGTTATCCCGCCAAACTGAAAGCCGGACAGGTGGACAGCACGCTGATTTCAAATGTGGACTTCGCCCCCACCTTCCTCGATTTTGCAGGCATCAAGCCACCCGCCAACGCAGGGGTTCAGGGACGCAGTTTCAAAGATATCATCGAAGGAAAAAAGAACGTTCCGTGGCGTAAAGCAGTATATTATCATTACTACGAATTCCCGTGGTGGCACCATGTGGAACCGCATTACGGCATGCGCACCAAACGGTATAAAATCGCCCATTTCTATTACGACATTGACGTATGGGAATTTTATGATCTGAAAAAAGATCCCGACGAACTGCATAACGCGATCAACGATCCACAATATGCTGACATTATCGCGAAGATGAAAAAGCAACTGAAAGCACTGATGAAGCAGGTGAAAGACACCGGAAGCCTGCAGCAGTTCAGGGAAATTACCGATAAAGATTTTGGAAAACTGAATTAGCATAACACTTTTCCATCAAAAGTAACAGGGAATAGTCGCCCTGTTACTTTTTTGATTTTCTGATGCAACAAAAAAAGACAATGAATATCCGGAACAAATTTCTGTTTTTCGTTTTTCTGATGTGGGCTGCCGGGTTGCAGGCCCAGAAACCGGCTTTTGCCCCCGATACGGCCATCGTTTATAAAAAAGCCGGACCGGTGGCTTTAAAAATATTCATCTTTTTACCGAAACATCAGAATCCGGAAAAATCGGCACTGGTATTGTTTCACGGCGGGGGATGGAACAACGGAAAGCCGGCTTACATGTACCGGCATGCCCGTTATTTCGCCAACAGGGGAATGACCGTATTTTGTCCTGAATACCGGTTACGCAATAAAAACCACACCACCATTGTGGAAGCGGTGCGAGATGCCGAAAGTGCCATGGCATGGGTACGAAAACATGCCGCGGCTTTCCATATTAATCCGGATAAAATTGTAGCCGGCGGCGGCTCGGCAGGCGGACATCTCGCCATCATGACAGCACTGGATACTACGATTAACCAAAATATTCCGCCGGCAGATTTCCGTCCCGATGCTTTGTTGCTATTCAACCCGGTACTCGATGTCAGCAAAAACGGATACGGACACCAACGAATTGTGAACGAAATAAAACCTTACCGCCTGTCGTGGCAGGCATTTTCGCCCATTGACAACATCCGGCCGGGACTTCCGCCGGTGTTGGTCATGGTGGGCGACAAAGACAAAGTATTGCCCAAACCCACGGCATTGCGGTTTGAAGAAAAAATGAAAAAAGCAGGAAACGACTGCACCGTAAAAATTTATCCGGGCGGCGAACACACTTTTTTCAATTTTGGTTATGCCAAAAAAATGGGCTATCCCCCCGGCACAAAAAATCGTTATTACTACGAAACATTACAACAGGCAGACAACTTTTTGGTAAACCACGGATTTTTATCCGGCCACGTACAGATAAAAATCCCCAAAAGTGCCATTTACCCAATAAAAAAACAGAAAAACAAGGAATAATTACGGCCCGGGAAATGTCTGATAAAAGGCCGCATAAATAATCTTAAAGAACTTTTTCTGTCGGATACTTTCCCGTAGAAATTATATTTAAACAAGAAACGCATGAAACGGAAACTGATTTACATCTCTTTATGGGCACTGATGCTGCCTTTTTCACTATTCTCGCAAAACAAGCCGCAAAAACTGAACGTACTTTTTATTGCTGTGGATGACCTGAAGCCCACCATTGGCGCTTATGGCGACAAATTTGCCAAAACCCCGAACATCGACCGGCTGGCAAAAGAAGGATTTCTTTTTCAACAGGCCTATACCGAACAGGCCGTCTGTGCCCCGTCGCGTGCCAGCATGCTCACCGGGCTGCGTCCCGACCGTACCAAAGTATGGAATCTGCACACCAAAATCAGAGCCAAAAATCCCAACGTGATCACATTGCCGCAGCTCTTTAAAGAAAACGGATACATCACTTACGGCATTGGTAAAGTTTTCGACCCGCGCAGCGTCGATCACGGTCACGACAGCCGCTCGTGGACCATTCCGTACGTACAGCCGGCTCATTTACCCTGGACGGTTTCGCGGCCGCTTCTGGGTTATTACCGTTCGCCCGAACACGAAGCCAAGATCCGGTTTTACGAAGACTTAGGCAAAGCCAAAGGACTGAAAGGAAAAAAGTTAGCCAACTTCGTCAGAAAAAACTACAAACCTTCCACCGAAAAAGTGGACGGTCCCGACGACATTTATCTCGACGGGGTAATTGCCCGGGAAGCGCTGAACAAGCTGGATCAGTTTGCCAAAGAAAAAAAGCCGTTTATGCTGATGGTGGGATTCAAAAAACCACACCTGCCCTTTGTGGCCCCCGCCAAATACTGGAATATGTATGACGAAAAAAAGGTACCGCTGGCCAAATTTCAAAAGCATTCGAAAGGCGGACCGGCACTGGCCTATCATCACAGCCCCGAATTACGTTCATACACCGACATCCCGCCGGTGTATCCCAAAGACGGACTGTTAGAAACCGCCAAACAACGCCATCTGATTCACGGATACTACGCCTGTGCTTCGTATGTGGATGCCCAGATAGGAAAACTCATGGACAAACTGAAAGAAACCGGTCTGGATAAAAATACCATCATCGTACTGTGGGGCGACCACGGCTGGCATCTTGGCGACCACAACCTATGGACCAAACATACCAATTTTGAACAGGCTACCCGGCTGCCGCTGATCATCTATTCGCCGGAGATAAAACCCGGAAAAACAGCCATTCCGGTAGAATCGCTGGACATTTTCCCTACCGTTTGCCGGCTGGCCGGGGTAAAACCCGATAAAGCCGTTCAGGGATTCAGTTTGATTCCTTTGATGAACGGGGAAAAGCCGAAACGCGATTTTGCTATCTCGCAATGGCCCACCCGCGGCGGCAAAGGCGGCATGGGTTATTCCATCCGCACCCGGCGCTATCGTTACACCGAATGGTACGAATCGTACAAAAGCACACAGCCGCGAAAAGGCATCCGCCCCATCGCTACCGAACTGTATGATTATGTGGAAGATCCGCTGGAAACCCGTAATCTGGCAAAAAACAAAAAATATGCCGATGTACTGAAAAAGCTGCAGGATACGCTTCACCGCTTTTTGGACAGCCAGGTACTGAAAGGACAGGCTGCCGCAAATGCCGGCACTTTAACGGTTACCGCCGGCGAAATTCCGGGCAAGCCCAAAGGCCCGGCTTTGCGTCAGCTGGTAGCAAAAAATTTCAAACCCGGCACAGTGTATATCGGGGCCACCATCGATTATCAAAGCATCGGCACCCTAAAAAGTCGCCTGCTGGCTGAACAATTTTCGTACACCACGCCGGCTAATGCTGTAAAACAACATGCTGTTCATCCCGAACCCGGAAAATGGAACTGGCAAAAAATCGACAAGGTAATCCGCTTTGCCCAAAAGAACGACATCGTCGTACGCCTGCACGGGCCGGTAAGCCCGCAATGCTCACCTTGGGCCAAAGAAGACAACCGTACACCGGCCGAACTGTTACAAAACATGACCGAATACATGACAGCCGAATGCAAGCATTTTCAGGGCAGCAAAACGGTTAAATGGATGGATGTGGTTAACGAAACCGTGGACAAAGGCGGAAAATGGTTCGGCCCTAAACCGGGAATCCACCAGTGGGAAAATCCCTGGTTAAAAATCGGGCTGAACAAAGACGGCATCCCGATTTACATTGTAAAAGCTTTTGAAATTGCCACAAAATATGCCGATCCGAACATCAAGCTGGTGTATAACCAGCACCTGACCATGGATCCGGTGGTATGGAACAAAGTAAAATCCACGGTGCTATACCTGAAGAAAAAAGGATACCGGGTGGATGCCATCGGCTGGCAGGCTCACCTGAAACCGGATAATAACGTGGGACTTGACCCCAAAGCCTTGAAATATCTTGGCAAACTTATTGACTGGACCCACGCTCACGGCATGGAATTTCATGTTACCGAGCTGGACGACAAAATAGCCGGTCCTTACAACGACAAAGCGGCAAAAATTCAAGCCATGGCTTACGGCAACATTTTAAAAGTGCTGCTCAGCAAACGCCATTCGGGGGTTGTAGCCTGCAACACATGGGGTTTAAAGGACGGCAACGGCAAATATAACAACGGACACCGCTATATGTTCGACCACGAGCTGCGGGCCAAACCGGCTTATTACGCTTTTCAGAAAATACTGGAACATCCTGATGATCTGAAACTTGAATTTCCGGTACCGGAAACATCTGCTACCACTTTTCATGGCGGATTTATCAAAAACGGCGGATTTGAGAACGGGATGAAAAACTGGCTGAAATGGGGGGATACCGAAACAGATACCGACAATGCCTTTGCCGGAAAAACCTGCATTGCCATGGGCCCCAAATCGGGAATCAAACAACAGGTAAAAGGACTGAAACCCAATACCCGTTACGTACTCACGGCTTATGTAAAAAATGATACCGGTGATAAGATAACCGTAAAAGTTGAAGTTGACGGCAATTCCAAGCCCGTTGCCAAACGAACAGGGGCAACCCAATACACCGAAATCCGCGTTCCGTTTACCACCGGAAGCCATCCGAATGTAAAAATCATTATTCAAAAATGGGGAAATACCGACAAAGGTTTTTCCTATGTGGATAACATAAATCTGAGAAAACTAAAGTAAGTAACTACGATGAAAAAGGCCGATTTTCAATTGGTATGGAAAACTTTTGCCACTGCCACTGCTATTATTCTGCTGATGCTTTTCTTTGTCAAGGCAACCGGCATCCAAAAACCACAAAAAAAGAACGTACTGATTTTTGTTGTGGACGATTTGGGATATTATGACCTGTCGTCGCACGGTTCAAAACTGTACGAAACACCGAATATCGACAAGCTGGCCAAAGAAGGCATCGAATTTGACCATGCCTACGCCAGCCATCCGCGCTGCACGCCTTCGCGCTATGCCATTCAGACCGGAAAATTCCCGGCACGCAACCAGATTCCCGGTCCCGGCGATGCCCTGGCTGCCAACGATACATCCATCGGGCAGGCTTTTAAAGACAACGGCTATCACACCTTTTTTGCCGGGAAATGGCATCTCGGCAAAAAAGAAACCGACTGGCCACAATACAAAGGGTACGATATCAACAAAGGCGGTTGCAGTGCCGGCGCGCCCATTTCCTATTTTTATCCCTACAACGTCAGCCAGGATAAAAACAAAAAAGGCGAAAAACACCATCGTCCCATTATCGGACTCGATGACGGGAAACCCGGTGAATATCTGACCGACCGGCTGACACAGGAAACCATCCGGTTTATCAAAGAAAACAAAAACCGGCCGTTTTTTGCTATGCTTTGCCATTACGGTGTCCACACTCCGTTTCAGGCGCCCAAAGCTTTGATTCAAAAATACAAAGCCAAAGTGTCCACACTACATTTTTCCGGTCCTGATTATTTAATGAAAGACGGACAAACCAAAACCCATCAGGACAACTACGTGTATGCTGCCATGATCGAAAGCGTGGACAAAAGCCTCGGTAAAATCATCAACGTTTTAAAACAGGAAGGCATTTTAAACAACACCATCATTGTTTTCACATCCGACCACGGCGGACTGTCGAACCGCGGAATCAACAGTCACCGCGAGCTGGCTACGGCCAACCTGCCGCTGCGTGCCGGAAAAGGACATGTTTACGAAGGCGGTATTCAGGTGCCGTTTATTATTTACGACCCGGTACTAACCCCGAAACATCATTGCAAACAGGTAACCGTCAATACCGACATTTACCCTACCCTGCTCGACTTGTGCGGGTTACCGCTGAAACCCCGCCAGCACATCGACGGGATAAGCATGAAAACTTTTATGCAAACCGGGAAAACCGTTGACCGCACCCTGTTCTGGCATTCGCCCAAAGGACGTCCCAACCAAACCGGCGACCACACCTGCTCGGCCATCCGTGTGGGGAACTACAAACTCATTGATTACTATCCGCAACACCGGCTGGAACTGTACAATCTGAAAAAAGACCCGGGCGAAACCAACAACCTTGTACAAGGGAAAAAAGAGCTGGCGAAAAAACTGGATAAAGAACTAAACGATTGGAAAACACAGATTCATGCTTACGAAAAGACAAAGAAAAAGCTCATACGTTAAATTAGGTTCGCGGATAACCTGTTCCGGCTGCAATGCAGCCGGAACAGATATCCAAAGAAAACAGAAAAGAAACAAAATGCTATACAAATGAAAAAGTTATTACTGCTCGTTTTTGTATTTTTCACGGTCTTTCCGGTGGTGGCCCAGAAAAAAAACGACGACCGCCCCAACATTCTGTGGCTTACCTGCGAAGACATCAGTCCGTATCTCGACATGTACGGTGATTCTACCGCACACACACCCAACCTGGATCAACTGGCCAAAGAAGGAATTGTTTTCGACAATGTTTTTGCCGTGGTACCGGTTTGTGCCCCCAGCCGTTCCGACATCATTACCGGCATGTATCCCACTTCCATCGGCACCATGCACATGCGCACGGCGCACGATGTGCATTCGTGGGGGAAACGCGATTATTCGGGTCCGAGTATTGCCGTGGACATCAATGGCAACAAAGTACCGCTTTACTCGGCAGTTATCCCGCCTTACGTAAAATGTTTTCCTGAATATCTGCGCAAAGCGGGATACTACTGCACCAACAACGACAAAACCGACTATCAGTTTGCCGCACCGGTTACCGCCTGGGATGAAAACAACAAAAAAGCCGAATGGAAACACGCCCCCAAAGGCATGCCGTTTTTTTCGGTTTATAACCATTTTGTAACACACGAATCGCAGATATGGAAACGGAAAAACAAACCGCAAACCGTATCGCCGGACAGTGTTCCGCTGCCGTCCTATTTCCCGGACGATTCCATTGTACGGCAGGATGTTGCACGGAATTATTCCAACATCGAAGTGCTGGACAAACAAATCGGTGAAAAAATCCGGGCATTGAAAAAAGCCGGGTTGTACGACAAAACCATCATCTTCTTTTTCAGCGACCACGGCGGCCCGTTGCCCCGCGGCAAACGCGTGAACTACGAATCGGGACTGCATGTGCCGTTCATCGTACGCATTCCGCCCCGATACATGAAAAAATACGGCCCCGGCCCCGGTAAAATCAAAAACGGCCATGTGAGCGAACTTATTTCGTTTGTCGATTTGGCCCCCACCGTATTATCCATTGCCGGCGTTCCCATTCCGGCGTACATGCAGGGACAGGCTTTTCTCGGCCCGCAGCGTGCCAAAACCGAACGGAAATACATCTTTGCTTCCGGCGACCGTTACGACGGCATCACCGACCGCAACCGTGTGGTACGCGACCACCGTTACATGTACGTCAGAAACTACCACACCAACCTGCCGTGCTACAAAGACATCAAATACCGCAAACAAATGGACATGATGCGCGACATGCTGCGGCTGATGCAACTCGGCAGGCTGAACAAAGACCAGCTTTACTGGTTTCGGCTGCAAAAAGTACCCGAAGAACTGTACGACATCAAAAACGACCCGGAAACACTGCACAACCTGATTGACGATCCGAAATACAAAGCCAAAATCGCCGAATTGCGCAAAGCGATGGACAACTGGCAGGCCCGCGTGGGCGACATGGGTTCCATCCCCGAAAAAGAGATGTTTTTGCAAATGTGGCCCAAAGGCATCCAGCCGGTTACCGACCGTGTGCACATCACCAAAAAAGGCCGCATGGTTACTCTTTCCTGCGATACCAAAGGGGCTTCCATTGCTTATCTCATCAGCGATAAAGATTTTAAACCCGGGCTAAATGCCGGATGGAAGGTGTATGACCAACCGTTGGTGATTCCGAAAGGGAAATACCTTTACACCATGGGAACGCGTATCGGATACAAAGACAGTGAAATAGGAAAAATGAAATTTTAAGAAATGAAGCTTTTAAAACAAACAGGAAGTCTGATTTTTTTATCCGTGATACTTTTTTCATGTCTTCCCCTTCAGGCACAAAATGCCAAACAGTTTATTAAGCCAAACGACAACCGCATCCGGATTGAAGGTGCTTTTTTCCTGAAAAAAACGGACAACAAAATGATTATCAACCGGCATGAAAAGAAAATTATCGACATACCCGAAACCGAAGCCAATCCGAAAAATGCTTTTACCCAGTCGGGGGTCACGCTTTCTTTTGTTTCCGACAGCAAAAACATCAAAATCCTGCTTTCGCCACGCAAAGGAACCAGCCACCGGCATTCGGTTTTTGGTGTTTTTAAGAACGGAAAACTTTATAAACAGATTGCTGTTCTTCCGCGAAAAGACACCGCTTTTAACGGTATTGCTTTCCAAAATCCTGACGGGAAAACAGCCGTATGGGAAATTGTCTTCCCGCCCTATTACGGCGTAAATTTCAACGGAATAGAAACGGATAAAGGAAGTCATTTTGCCGCGGCACCGCAGAAAGACAAACCGGTGTATGTAGCCATCGGCAATTCCATTACGCAGGGCACCGGCCAAACCGCCGGATTTCAAACCTGGCCCTGGATACTGGCACAAAAAGAAGGATGGCAATTGTATAACCTGGCCGTGGGCGGTTCAAAAATATCGTGGCCTTTTGCGCTGGAACTTGCCGGTAAAAAAGTGGACGTGATCACCATTTTATGGGGCTACAACGACTGGAACAAAGGTTACACACCCAAAAAACAAATTATCCCGCGCTATACCAAACTTTTATCTATTCTTTTAAAAGACCATCCTAAAGCCAAAATCTACTGCATCACCCCGACTTTTACCTACCGGCAACAACCCAAACACGGAACGGTTTCGCTGAATGAAATCCGGCAGGCTGAAGCAGATGTGGTCAGAAAATTTCAAAAAAAAGGATATAAAAATCTTTTTCTGATTGACGGAAAAAGCCTGACAGGTCCTGAAAACATGAAACCCAAAGGCAGTAAGGATGTGGTACATTTCACCCCGAAAGGGGCCCGGTTGTTTGCCGAAGCATTGTACAACGCAATAAACCAAGTGCACTAAACCTTACGAAACTTCCGTTTGACACATAAACCCAACAGGATAAAATGAAAAAATCAGCATTGACCGTTTTTATCAGTTTGTTTGTTTTGGCTTTGTCGGCCCAACCCCCCGACCCGCCGCTTTCGCCGGCACAGGCAGTTTCCATGCTCGGAAAAGGTATCCTGATGGAACCGCAGGCCGGCAACGTAAACATCGGATTTTCGGCACCTTATAAGCCGGCTTACGGCGATTCGCTGGTCGCTGCCGGATACCAGAGTGTCCGCATCCGCTACCAGGGCGACAACAATCCCATGATGCAAGCCATTGCCGACGGTCCGCCTTACGACGCTGCCGACGATGCCTTGCTGGATCAAACCGATTCCATTATCACCGACTTGCTGAATAAAAACCTCGGCGTGGTACTGACTTTTTACGGACTTACAAAGGACAATCCGGGCGATTTGCACAAAATGGCTGCCTGGTGGGGTTACGTGGCCAACCGTTTTAAAAACAAAAGCCACCGGCTGATTTTCGATTTGTTTGTAGAACCCTGGACACTCGTACACAACAGCGACCCGCACCGCATCATGGACTACTACGATTCCATCACGGCTGAAATCAGAAAAACCAATCCCGACCGGATTATCATCTACTTCAAAATTCCGCCGGCTGACGCTTCGTCCAATCCGTACGGCCCCGGAACAAAATATTTTATGACACAGGCTTACAACCCGGTTCCTAAAGGGGCCGGCCGGTATTTCATGTGGGATTTTCACGTTTTAAAACCCGATGCCCGCGACAACATCCGGTTGGTAGAACAGGCCTGGGAATACATGGATTCCACCAAACAGGTGGTTTGGAGCGGCGCCTGGAATGCCAAAAATACAGATAACGAAATGTGGGTAGCCCGCCCCATTGCCTATCAGGTTACCCGCCGTTTCATCGACCGGGGCATCCCGTCGGCTTACCTGATGTTTTTCGACGGCGCCACTTCTCTTTTCGATGCCGAAATGGACAGAAACCACAACGGAAAAACCGGCGAATGGCTTTATCCCGGCTTTCAGAAAATCATGACCGAAGGGCCTTCTGTCTGGTGGAACATGCTGAGTAATCCCGGATTTGAAGACGGCATGAAAAAATGGACCGTTACCGGCGGAAATTACACGATAGAGCTGAAAAACGAAAACCATTTCCTTCAATTTCCGGCTACTGCCGACGGACACCTCACCCTTTCGCAGGATGTTACACTGGCATTAAAAAACAACGGTCCCGGAGTTTATGACGTACTGGCTTATGTTTCTTCGCAGGGAACCAGTACCGTGCAGTTTGTATTGGAAGGCTCGGCCGGCGGCGGCAATTTCAGCGATGCAAGCACTGTTAAAACCGTACAAAAAGGACATCCTGTATTACTTCATCTGAAAATAAATGCCGGTTGGGACGGCACGCTGCAAAATGCCGTTTTTTCCATTCGCACGACAGGCGATGCCGTTACCATCGACAAAACCGGTTTAACCCAGTTTTTCTATAAAAATCCGAAACTCAATATTTATCTTTGGCCCGGCGAACGGCTGCATCACGACAGTTATTCTTTCAAATCCAATTCGGTTCAGGACATCAACGGGCAGCTCAGAAGTCTGATGAACAAAAGCATTACCGCCGATAACAACACGGTGAAAGCACTGGCCGACAGCATCAACACAGTCACCCGGCAACTGGAAAACCGGCTGATACAACTCATTGGTTCCGATTATCAATACACGTCCGAAGGCACCCAGTACCGGCTGGGCGGTTACTACCAGGGAACAGCCAACAGTCAATACAGAAATCTGGTGGACCGGTACATCAGCGGGAAAGATGCCACGGCCTATCAGCTCAACAACAAACTGATCAGTTTCCAAAACCAGTCGCGCGATTATTTCATTTTCAACAATCTGGATTTCAGAGAATTATTTTACGATGTTTATCGGGGATATCCTACGGAAGTAAGACAAAAAATTCCAGTGGATACCACGGTAACCGTAACCGGTTCCACGCTGACAGCCAACCAGTCCGGCGCCGATTACCGCTGGTGCGATTGTAACAACCTGTACAATCCTGTGAACGGGGCCACAAGCCAGTCGTTTACCCCCGACTCATCCGGAAATTATGCCGTACAAATCACCCTGAACGGCTACACGGTTACTTCAGCCTGTTACCCAACGGATATTACCGGCATCCGGCCGGCACATACGCCCGCCGGTGTGAAAATATATCCCAATCCGGCACACGATTATTTTGTTCTGCAAACCGAAAAAAAACAGGGGCCTTTTCAATTAAAAATCAGAGATGTGCAGGGACGGTTAATCAAAACCTTTTCCGGGCTGTACCCCCCGGAAGTAAAAATCAGCTTACCGTTTCCGAGCGGCATCTATTTCGGGGAAGTTCTGTTCGCTAATCAGAAATCATCATTTAAAATCATCAAGGAATAAAAAAGCCATCCCTCTTCCTGTAAAAAGCGATGATTGGACAACCATTAATCTCCAAGTAAAATACAGATAACACAAACGGCGTCCGGAAAATTCGCGAACGCCGTTTAAAAAACATCATAATTTCAGGTTACCATCCCAAAATTCTCCGGAAATCATAATCTTCCGGTTTTTCCAGGTAAATTTTGGCTTCTTCATAATCGCCCGGTTCAATAAACTGTAACCCGTGTTCGAAAATCAATTTCGGTTTTTCTCCGTTGATATCCACCAGTCTCGGTAACACTTTGCCGGTTTCATCGGAAACATCTTCAAGGTACAACGGAGCTATTTTACCACTGTTCGAAGCGGTAACCATACAGGCTGTACGTCCTTCATCAAAAAGTTTTTTCACACCGTATCCCAGCAAACCGCAATACATCAAATCGAAAGCCGTAGGCTGTACACAACGCAGTTCGTATCCCAGTTCCACCGGACGACTTTTCACTTTCAGTCCCAGTTCTTTCAACCGCCGTTGTAGTAAAACATTAAAAATATGGGCTTTACTCACGTTCCCCAATTCCGGATGTCCGTGTTCGTCGTAAGTAAAGTCGATTCCTGAATTTTTAATTTCTTCATCGGACATAAAATGAAAAACGCCTTCGCTCACAATGGCTACTCCATAGTTAATTCCCAGGAGTTTCCGTTTTACAATAGCCGAGATAATCAGTTTAATAATCCGGTCGAAAGTCACTTCCACTTTATTAAACATCTCCGGAATAACGATCATGGGGAAATGACTGGCAGCGCCAATTCCAAACGCCAGGTGGCCGGCTTCGCGTCCCATGGCCGCTGTAACAAACCAGTTACCACTGGTACGGGCATCTTCATATACCGTCTGGGCAATACGCACTCCCTCTTGTTTAGCTGATTGATAGCCGAAAGTTGGGGTATTGTCAGGAAGCGGAAGGTCATTGTCAATTGTTTTAGGAACATGAATATTTTGAATATCCACGTCGTGCTCACGCAGGAATTTCCCCAGCCGGTTGGCCGTAGAGGCCGTATCGTCGCCACCAATGGTTACCAACAGTTTTACGTTGAAATCCACAAAAAATTGGGTACTAAATTCATTATCTTTGGGTTTATAACGGCTCATTTTTAAAGCCGAGCCGCCTCTTTTATGAATATCATCAGCAAATTTAAAGTCGATTTCCTGAACCTGAGGTTCTTCCGCGAGTAATCCTTTATATCCTTCATGAATACCCAAAACCCGGTAACCGGCATCAAGAAAGGCCATGGATACCGAACTAATCACGGAGTTAATTCCGGGAGCCGGACCACCACCGCATAAAATGGCTATTGTATCTTTCATCTGTTTAAAATTTTATTTTCTCTATTTATGTAACCGCTACACTTGTACACCATTTTTTCAATCATCTCATGTATTGTGATTAAAAAAATCTATGTTCGTTTCATTTGTTTAAAAATGAACCACAAAGATAGAAAATGCAGAAAAGAGGCGAAGCAGTTCTTTCTATAAATTTTGTTATTTTTTCACCGGACGCATTAAAACCTGGCGGGTAGTACGGTTTTCATGCAACAAATAAATTTCGTTCCCGCGAAGGAGTTTTTCAAAAACTTTTCCATCATCATGACGAACGGTTAATAATTGCAGACCATCGTTATATTTCAAGATAAATAATTCCTGCAATGCCTGAAACACAGCTTGCAATTTCCGGGGATTTTGGTCAAAACAAACAGAAAAACTCACCGCTGAATTCTGCATCAAGTTGACATGGATTTTATACCGGCTGAAAACAGAAAAAACCGTTTTCAGATTCTCTTCTGCCATAAAAGACAAATTCCGGGAACTGATACTCAG
Organism: Candidatus Sulfidibacterium hydrothermale; assembly: GCF_020149915.1. Taxonomy (GTDB): domain Bacteria; phylum Bacteroidota; class Bacteroidia; order Bacteroidales; family F082; genus Sulfidibacterium; species Sulfidibacterium hydrothermale. The sequence continues at coordinate 1,342,309 of NZ_CP083760.1, read as the reverse complement.
CAAAGTCTGATTCTTCTTCAAAATGATATTCGGTATTTTAGAATCATCCGACTCATCGGCATCAATCAGGGTAGGCTTTGTTTCCGGAGAATAAAACGAACAAACCTTCAACGGAATCTTTTTTCTTTGCAGCGGTTGAATAGTCTTGGGATGGATGACCGAAGCACCATAAAAAGCCAACTCAATTGCTTCGTTATAAGAAACATGCGGCAGCTGAACCACATCCGGAAAAATTCGCGGATCGCCATTCATCAGTCCGGGAACATCTTTCCAGATACAGACTTCCGTTGCATCCAAAGCGTAAGCCAACACTGCTGCAGTAAAATCAGAACCCTCCCGGCCGAGGGTTACCGGATTTCCTTTTTCGCTGCCGGCAATAAATCCCTGTGTTAAAACAATTTTTCCTTGTTGAAGCAGAGGCTGGCAACGGGCATCAATGGTTTTTTGAGTATATGGCCAATGTATAGAAGCCCGGGTAAAATTTTCGTCGGTAACCAGCAACTGGCGGGCATCTACCAACTTCACCGGTAATCTGTTTTTCAGCAACCACGTCTGTACAATCTCTGAAGAAAAAAGCTCGCCAAAGCCAACAACCCAGTCGTAAGCCCGATACGGATCGGCCGGAAGGCGATGCAAAGCTTCCCACAGCCGGCCGAACAACTCTTCCAGCTTCAGAAATAACGGATGATCCGGCTGGAACCGCAAAGCATCAACAAGTTCTGTATGCTTTTTCTTTAATTCGTTGAATTTTTTTTCAAGAAGAGCCTCCTCTTTTTCAAAGCCAAGCTGTAATAACTCTTCCAGAGCATTGGTTGTTTTTCCCAGTGCGGAAACGACCACAACCAGTGGCTGTCCATTAAAATTTTGCACAATGGAGCACAGTTGCTGCATCCCCTGTTTATCTTTCAGCAGTGCCCCGCCAAACTTCAATATCCGCAACATCAAAAACAAAAATTAAAAACGTTCTTTAATCAGTCCCTTCCGGTAAGCCGTCAACAACATTTTCAGGTCACTGATCTGGGTAAGCAATTCTTTTCCGATATCGGTATCGCGTACCCTTTTTCGCACAGCATTGGTTTCTATGTAAATTCGTTTTGAAATGATATCTTTTTCATCTTCCACGGCCTGCCGTTTTGAATCAAAATGTTCATGTTCCACCAAAACCAGTCCGTAAGAGTTATAAATCAAGGTATAACCAGCCACTCCGGTCACTTTCTGATAAGGAAGAGACATGCCGCCGTCAATAACAAATAATTTTCCATTGGCTTTGATAGGACTTTCTCCTTTTTTTACTTTTACAGGTACATGACCGTTAACAATTCGTGAATTTTTACCGGTAAGGCCAAACTCTTTCAAGATGGTGTTACAAACCGCTTCACTTTCATAAGCCAGTTTATAATACGGATTCCGTCCTTCTTCATGGGTTTCTTTTTCGGCGACAAAATAGCGCTCGAAAGTGGCCATTTTATTTTTCCCGAATAGCGGAGACTGTGCCCCACACCACAAATACCACAAATAATCCGCCGTGGTTTCATATTTTCGGTTAAACCGGTAATGGTAAGCTTTTCGGGCCACACGATCAAAATGATCGCAGAGCGCTTTTCCGGAATAAGAAGAGCCTTCTATCTGAAAAGCGGAAAACTTCCCGTTGTCATCCATCGGAATACAACCATGATACAACAGGTTGGCATTAAATGTCAGATACATGCTTCCGTGTGAAAACAAAAATTCAATATGATTTTGCAATCGCTGACTATTTTTAATGCTATTTCCCAATTTTTCCATTACCTCCTGCTCTTCTTCCGTCAGCACATACGGATTTTCCGGATCAATGGTAGGAAAATGCTTGTCCAGCAACTCATATGTTTTCCCTTTCAGGGTGATGGTTCCTTTTTCATAATCGATTTTATCCAGCAACAAACGGTCATCCATCTGAAAATGCGGATTCCGCTGTACCACCTGTCCTTCCAGTTTAAACTGAATAATCGAAATGGCTTTATGCATCTGCCGGATAATCTCAGCATCTTTTCCGTCGTCGCCGGATTTTGCCGCAAAAGGTTTACAGGGATCCCCTTTATATGTTTTCATGGCAAAGGTAGCCAACGGAAGAAGATTAACGCCATAAGCATCTTCCAGTGTATCCAGATTATTATACCGCAAAGAAACACGAATCATATTGGCAATCAGCGCATAGCTTCCGGAGGCAGCTCCCATCCAAAGAATATCATGATTTCCCCACTGAATATCTACCGAATGGTAATCAACAAGACGGTCCATCACTTTTTCAGCAGAAGGTCCACGGTCAAAAATATCACCGATAATATGCAGCCGGTCGATAAGCAAATGCTGAATAAATCGGCAAATGGCGATGATAAATGCTTCGGCCCGATGAATTTCAATAATGGTGTTGATGATGCCTTCAAAATACTCTTCTTTATCTTCGCCACTTTCATTCAATAATTCCACAATGATATACGAAAACGAAGGCGGCATGGCTTTCCGCACCTTTGAGCGGGTATATTTTGATGCTGCCGCACGGGCCACTTTAATCAGACGTTGCAGCGTAATAAAAAACCACTCATCCGGGTCTTCTTCTTCTTTCAACACCAAATCCAGCTTTTCTTCGGGATAATAGATCAAGGTGGCCAAAAGCCGTTTATCTTTCAAACGGAGAGTTTTCCCAAATACATCTTCAATTTTTTTCCGTACCACTCCGGAAGCATTGGCTAAAACATGGCTAAAGGTTTCATACTCGCCGTGAATGTCACTCAGAAAATGTTCGGTTCCTTTAGGAAGATTTAAAATTGCTTCCAGGTTGATAATTTCTGTACTGGCATCCTGTATGTTAGGAAAGCGGTCGGAAAGCAGGCGGAGGTATTTAATTTCTTTTTCCAGTGTATTCACCGGAAAGGCATTTTCATCAAATTTCTGCATAGCGATGGCAACAATGATTATGCGGACAAAGGTAATAAACCTGTATGAAATGAAACCGGCAAAGCGTTAATCCGGAAGAAATATTCCGGGCAGATTACCGCACCTATCCGGGGAGAAGAGAAGGCAACGAAACCATCGAAACTTTTTTTCCTTCGGCCCGGCAATGGGGACACGACGAAACCGGATCAGAAGTTTCAAAACCACAATGCGGACATTTATAAGTCATCACAAAACGTGAAACTTTTCCCCGGCCGGAAAATAGAGAGGTTTTCTTTTTCAGGAATAAAGTCATAAAACCTTCCTGCCCGTAACGGTCTGCCGGATTTCGCCACAGATAAACGGCGGAAGCCACCACCAGCAAGACATAAAACAAAACAAAAGCGAGAAGAATCATTTTTCAACTTTTTTAACAAAAAAGTGCAAAACTCATACCACTTTAAGTATCTAGTTAAAAAACAAATATTTAATAATACACCTTTCGTTTTCACTTCGCTTTTTCCTCTCCCATAACGGATAATACGCCTGTTTTTTCGACCGGCACGAACCGGAATTCGCCCAAACAGGCTATATTTTTTTTAGTTTTGCCCTTTCGTATGAGAAAAAGAGTTTCGTATTTTATCCTGATTGTCGCCGGCTTGTCGGCGTTCCTTTTATATGGCTGCAGGCAACACGTAAAGCCGGACCATCCGGTAACTACGGCTGCCGATTCCCTCCATTTTATCCCTTATTCTTCTTACGACAGTCTGATCATACAACAAAAAGCCAAAGAGCTAAACCGGATTTTTTTACATCTCCGAAGGCGTACCGGCTTTAACGGCGTGGTTTTGTATGCCGAAAAGGGGCGTATTATCCTGGACAAAGCCTATGGTTACCGGAATGAACGAAGACACCGCGACCCGCTTCAAACCGGTGACGCTTTTCAGCTGGCTTCCGGCTCAAAGATGTTTTCGGCACTGGCCATTATGATCTTAAAACACCGGGGAAAAGTAGATTATGACACCGATATACGAAAATATCTTCCGGACTTCCCCTACGAGGGGATTACGCTACGATTAATGATGAACCACCGGACCGGATTGCCCCGTTATATGAGCCTGGCCCAAAAAGAGTGGAAAAACAAAAGAATTCCCATGAACAACGACGACATGCTGGCGTTGTTCGAAAAATACAAACCCACCGTTTATTTCAAACCAAACCACGGTTTTCATTACTGCAATACCAACTATGCTTTACTGGCTAACGTGGTGGAAGCGGTTACCGGAGAGCATTTCGAGGATTTTATCCGGAAAAATATTTTTCAGCCTTTGCACATGGACTCTTCCTTTGTGTACACCATGCGCGGGCTAAAAAAAGTGCCTTTGTATGTTGACAAGGGAGTACCGGGCTGGTATTTACGCGGGTGGCGATGGCGCCGGATGACAAATGATTATCTTAACGGCGTTTTGGGCGACAAAAACATTTACTGTTCGGCTTTGGATTTATATAAATTTGATCGTTCGTGGGATTTGTTCACCCTGCTTCCCGACTCCGTCCTGCGCGAAGCATTTGTTCCCGGAAGTCCCCACTACTGGCGAAGAAAAGACAATTACGGTTTTGGCTGGCGTATCCGCGGTGGCATGGACAGCACCGTTTATCACTTTGGCTGGTGGAAAGGATTCCGTTCTTTCAATATTCGGGACATGAAACACCATAAAACACTTATTGTCCTGACAAACACCGATCATGGCCCAGGATCTGCAACTTTCTGGAAAATCATCCGTTCGGACACTCTTCCGCTTGGCGAAGCCCTCCCTTTGTCGGCAAAACCTAAAATGCACTAACCACCTAAAGAACCCAATTCCGGTTTTTTGTATGGATTTAACACCGGGCTTACTCTGTGCAGACCCCAAATAATTTTTTTCTTATATTTACATCCGATTGAGGAAAAGCCGGTTATACCAATTGTATTTTAAAATGCGCTAACCGTGCATTTTAAAATCTAGAATGGTAAATACCGATATTAAATCAAGCGTTTTGGGGATTGAAATGAACCAAAAGTACATTTTGATTTTCAATCGGCATTAAAAGGTATTTGAAAAACTTTTTGATCGGCAAAAAGCCCTGTCTGATAAAAATATCAAACCATGAAACGCATTACTTTATTTCTGATTTCATTGTCTTTACTTTTATTTTTCTCTCCAGCTGTCTTGGGTCAGCAAGCCGTAAAAGAAGCAACCAAAGAAGCCGAAAAGCTAAACAAAAAGATTACCAAACGGCATTTTAAAAAGTTTAAAACCGAGTATAAAAAAGCTTTATGGGCCATGTCGGTCATTGAAAAAAATGCAGCCAGCAATCCTTTTGGATATGATCAGCTGGCCGATGCCATACCTGATTGGATCAAACTCAACGACATACTGGAAATGTTCCCCGACGGAGTAATTTCCTGCAAAGGAAAAACCATCCCGTTACAGGTTAAAGATTACCGGCCATTGTTAAAAGAAGCACGGGCCAAGGCAGCTGCAGCTCACATGAAAGCAGCACTTCAAATTATTCACAGCACGACTGATTTTACACAACGTCAAAAAGCACTCGAACACTTTGCCCTGGCGAAAAAATATTCCAATGCGTATCAAAATGAAATAAACCACGAAAGTGCTGCCATTTATTACGAAGAAGGCATGCGGATTTACAAAATGTATCCTGATTTTTCTCACCGGTTCAAAGCGGTTTACTATTTTGACAAAGCCAATACATTTATCCCCAATTATAACAACAGTAACCCGATGCTCGCCAGCTTATTTTATCAGAAAGGCGCCCAACTTGCTTCTTCCAGACAATTGAATGACTTGATGGATGCAAAAAAATATCTTTCAAAAACCATTCAATACGTCCCGGATTATAAAAATACTGCCGCACTACTAAAGGAGGTAAACATCAAAGGAGCATGGCTGTTGTATCAGGCTGCAAAAGCCAAAGAAACCGAAGGAACTTTTCAATCTGAAGCCGAAGCAGCTAACCTGTACAAACAGGCAGATCAATGGATTCCCGGATATCTTGATGCGGCTGCCCGGGCACAAAAAGCGGAAAGATGCTCGGTAGCAGAAGTCATTGTCATCAATCCAAACGGAAAAGCCATCGAGCCTTATGAGCTTTCAGGAATAATTTCACGGGATACTCCGCCCTACATCCATTTTCCGCGCCTTACCAACGCAATGACCAACATCAACCTGAATTATCCGGATAACTATCCACTCTTTGCCCGCCGGTTAGGAAACGGTTTTATTTTGATTAAACTAAATAAAGACGAAAAGAATCCCCCTGAGTTTATCCGCACGGCGCCCAAAACTTCCATCGGGCGATACGTAACTTATACCCAACAAGTGATGAAAGACGGGAAACCGGTTACCGAAACCATCACGGAATCTCAATACAACCAGCTCAAAGCGCAGAATGTAAAAGGGCTGTCAAAACATGAGGGATACGTTAAAACCATCCTCACACAAACCCTGCTAATGACAAACGAACGTATTGAAATATGGGACGTCCGCAAACCAGAGCATCCGGTAATGCTTGGCATGATTGCCCTTCCCTCCCGAATCAGAAGTACCCAAAAACAAGTTTCTGTTTACGGCGATAAAACAGCCCTTCCGGGGAACATCCGGACAGGCACATTCGGTCACTTAAAAACCAAACAAGAGCTGCTTGAAGAATTTAAAGAAGAAGGTATTCTTCCGTATCTGAACGAATATTCTGAACACCTTCTAAAAATACTGAATAACGAAATTACTTTCCGGAGATTATAATCCCATTACAAATCAAAATGCATTTTTAGCACATTTTTAAAACAACCGGTATAAAAAACGTCATTCGTAAACTTTTACCTGCACTTCTCCTTTCAGGACCATCATTCCGTATCGTCCTAAAGCTTCAAAATCATTTACCGAAGGATAAAGGGCAATGGGGGCAATACCGCCAATTCGTTTTTTTACATTTTCCAGAAACTGCTCACTGTCAAAAATCATCCCGGTCAGGATAATGGCATCCACTTTTCCTTCAAGCGTAGCATAATGCGACGCTATTTCTTTGGAAACAGCATACGCCAACGCCCGTGAAATAAAAGTGGCTTTTTCGTCACCTTCGGCAATCAGCCGGTTGATTTTGTCAATATTGTCCGTTCCGAGATAAGCGTAATACCCGCCTTTGGAAGTGATCATCTCCATGATTTCCGCTTCGGTTTTCCCGCTGTGAAAGCAATAATGCACCAGTTGTCCGACCGGCAGGGTTCCGGTACGACGAATAGAAAAAGGGCCTCCGCCGTCAAAGGCCTGATTCACGTCTACTACCCGGCCATGCTGATGGGCACCGATGGAAATTCCCCCGCTGCCGATATGGCAAATAATCAGATTCAGATCTTCATAATTTTTATTCATGGTTTTGGCATACTTACAAGCCACATGTTTATGGTTCAAAGCATGGAAAATGGATTTTCTTTCAAATTCCGGATGACCGGTTACCCGTGCCACTTCCGAGAGTTCATCCACCACTACCGGATTGGCCATATATGCTTTTTTACCCCACTCACGGGCTATTTCATAAGCAATCAGGCCTCCGAGATTGGTTTCATGCATCCCCATCACGCCCACCGTCAAATCATTCACCATCGCCCGGTTAATTTCATAAACGCCCTGCGCCACCGGTTTCACCATCCCGCTGCGCCCCATAATGATTTCTATATTCGATAAATCCAGATCATTTTTCTTCAATTCATTTAAAATGCTGTTTTTACGAAAGGTCGTCTGTTCGGGAATAGTTTTAAATTTTGATAATTCTTCCTGACTATGACGAATGGTTTTCAGGAAAACCGGATCATTATTTTTAAAGATAGCCAGCTTGGTTTCATAAACTTCCGGATAAATGATTAAAATACATTTTGTCAGCATGATGTTAAATTTTAAATCAGCGGTTAAAGGTACAAAAGAAAATTTTGTAATTCGAAAAAGCGGCCAACAAGTTACAACGGCATATTTCACGAACGAAACAGAAAACTCCGGACATAAAAAAACCGGAAGATTCCGGTGAGGTGTGGGGCGTACTGGAATCGAACCAGTGACCTCTTGCCTGTCAAGCAAGCGCTCTAAACCAACTGAGCTAACGTCCCTTTGTTATTATAGTTCGGCGGGCAGGTAAACCAACTGAGCTAATGTCCCTGAAAAACAAAAAGGTAGTGGGACATACTGGATTCGAACCAGTGACCCCTGCTCTGTGAAAGCAATGCTCTAAACCAACTGAGCTAATGTCCCTTTTTAAGCCAGAATAAATACGAACTTTACCCGTTTTATCGGGGTTGCAAAAGTAAAAAATTCTTTGAAAGAAATGCTTTTTCCCAAAAAAATGTTTTCGCTGATTTTGTGGAATCTCCGGTTTTCATTTCTTACTTTTGTAAAAAAATAAAAAGACAATTACAATGAAAAAATTTATCCAGTTTTCTTTGGTTGTACTTTTCATGGTATACAGCCAAACCGGGTTTTCCCAATCTGAAAAAAAAGATGTTAATCTCCGGGATTTATGGACCAATTACTCACTTTATCCTAAAACGGTCCACGGCATTGTATCGCTGAACAACGGAAAACAATACACCGAAATCAAAAACGGTTCCATCGTCGTATTTGACTACAAAACCGGCGATTCGGTTTACACACTGGTCAACGGAAAAGAATTGATCCCTGAAGGAAAGAAAACCCCGATTCAAATTGGGGATTTCTCGGTAAATAAAGACGAAACCAAATTTATTTTCCCCACCCAAACCGAACACATTTATCGGCACTCGCGCATTTCATACGATTATATCTGGGATTCAAAAACAAAAAAACTAACCCCGCTCTCCGATAAAGGGAAACAACGGCTTGCCGACTTTTCGCCGGACGGGAACAAAGTGGCTTTTGTGAGAGATAACAACATTTTTATCAAAGATCTGAAAACCGGCGAGGAAAAGCAAATCACTTTTGACGGAAAGAAAAACAAAATCATCAACGGAACCTGCGACTGGGTTTACGAAGAAGAATTTAGTTTTACCAAAGCCTTTTTCTGGTCACCCGACGGAAAAAAGATTGCTTTTTACCGGTTTGACGAAAGCAAAGTAAAACAGTACACGCTGCCGTTTTATCACGGGAGAAAAAGTGCTTATCCCGAAGAATACACCTATAAATATCCGGTAGCCGGAGAAAACAACTCCATCGTACAGATTTACACCTACGATTTGGCTACCGGCAAAACCGTTAAAATGGATGTAGGCCCTAATCCGGATCAGTATATTCCCCGTATTAAATGGACAACACAGGCAGACAAGCTGGCCATCGAACGATTAAACCGCCTGCAAAACCACCTGGACATCCTGGTGGCTGATGCCAACACCGGAAAAAGTAAAATTATTTATACCGAAAACAATAAATATTACATTGACATCACCGATGACTTGACTTTCCTTCCCGACGGGAAAAAGTTTCTGATTACTTCCGAAAAAAACGGTTACAATGCCATTTACCTGGAAGACATGACCGGTAAAAAAGAGAGACAACTCACCAAAGGGCACTGGGATGTTATGAAAGTGTACGGCTACAATCCGGCCAAAAAGCTGGTATTTTTTCAGGCAGCCAAAACTTCTCCGCTCGACCGCGATATTATGGCGGTCAACCTGAAAGGAAAAATGCACATGATCTCAACCCGCACCGGTACCAACGATGCCGTTTTCAGCAAAAGTTTCGACTACTACATCAACACCTGGAGCGATGCAAACACCCCACCTTATATTACTGTAAACGACTACACCGGAAAGCAAATCCGCGTACTGGAAGACAATCAGGCTTTTATCAAAAAGATGCAACAATATGATTTGAGCAAAAAAGAGTTTTTCACCATACAATCGCCCGAATTTAAACTTCCGAACGGGAAACAGGTGAATTTGAATGCCTGGATTATTAAACCGCCGCATTTTGATCCGCTGAAAAAATACCCTGTGCTGATGTATGTTTACGGAGGTCCGGGAGTTCAAACCGTAACCAACTCATGGGGCTGGAGTAACTATTTTTGGTTCCAGATGCTGGCAGAAAAAGGGATTGTTGTCATCTCGGTAGATAACCGGGGCACCGGAGCCCGTGGCGAATTATTCAAAAAAATGACCTATCTCCAATTAGGGAAATATGAAATTGCCGACCAAATTGAAGCCGCCAAACGCATAGCGAAATTTCCTTACGTTGACAGCACCCGCATCGGCATTTTCGGCTGGAGTTATGGCGGTTTTATGGCCAGCCTGGCCATTACCAAAGGCGCCGGTGTATTCAGCACAGCTGTAGCTGTAGCTCCGGTTACCAACTGGCGGTTTTATGACAACATTTACACCGAACGGTACATGCGTACTCCCCAGGAAAACAAAGAAGGATACGATGAAAACTCACCACTGAAATATGTTAACCAAATGAAAGGACATTATTTACTGATCTTTGGCAGTGGCGACGATAACGTACACCCGATTAACTCCATGACCATGATTTCGGCATTGGTAAGTGCCAACAAACAATTCGACATGATGGTTTATCCCAATAAAAATCACGGCATTTATGGAGGAAACACACGGTATCATTTGTACACCAAAATGACCGATTTCATCTTGAAATATCTGAAATAAAGAACAGCTGGGTAATAACGAATGGGGCAGCTACCGTGGACTACGCAATAGCTTCCTCAGCAAAAACGCATCCCCCCTTCATTGTCCAAGCAGACGCCTAAACGATGAAGGGGGGATTATTTTCTACGTTCTCCATAAGAGTCTTTCGACCAACAAAAAATAACTGATTCTCGTCTATTAAGACCAAACATCAAGGCTAATTCATCTTTTGATGCGATACCAGCTGGTTTTGATGAAGAAAAAGGCTTGTGTCATATATCCATTATGGTTTCTCCTCTTTTCCAAAATGGTTTTGCGGAATCCCGAAGGGATTAAATAAATTAACCACGGGTGAAACCCGCGGAATAAAAATAACAAGAAGCAGAACCCCGAAGGGGTTCAATGATTTAAACCAGGAAAAATTTCTATCCAACAAATTTATTTACACCAGATTCTTTATTGTCAGATAGATACACACCTTTTTGTTCTTTGTTTTCTTGTTCATTTCTTGTCCCGCCAAGAAATGAACCAAAGAAAGCGGCCCGAAACGGATGCTTCTGCCCGCTCTGCTGAAAATCAACATCACCGGCAAAAGAACCGGTTTATCAACCGAAACGCAAGCGCTTTTGTTCGGTGCTGTAGGATTTCCAGCATTCACGCCTACGCCGCCCCGCCCGTTTCGGGAGGCCCACCCACAATTAATATTTTTTCCGAACATTATCTTTTTACCACCCAGTAATTACCCATTATGAATTCAGCGAAAACTGGGTAATAATAATGAAGATATTATCAATACATCAAAATAAAAATTAGCCAACACCAACTTTACACAATAAATTTTATTGCGGTGAAGGGATTATTCAAAATTTTTATACTTTTGCCGTCCGAAATAATCATTTTTTATTATTAACTAAAAAGAAAGTAGGTATTTACAATGATTATTATTCCTGTAAAAGAAGGCGAAAACATTGACAGAGCCCTGAAACGTTTCAAACGGAAGTTTGAAAAAACCGGTACCATGCGTGCTTTGCGCGAACGTCAACGTTACACCAAACCTTCCGTGAGAAGAAGAGAGCAAAAACTGAAAGCCATTTACATTCAGAAGCTCCGTCAGGCCGAACAAGGTTAGTTAAGCTTTTTTAGGATTTTTCGAGAGAAAAAACTTTGATTCAGTAAAAAGATTTCTTATCTTTGAATCAAAGTTTTTTCTGTTTATATGAGCGTGAATCAATTTATTAGATACCTGCAAACCGAAAAACGGAGTTCCGCACACACGCTCCTTGCCTACCGGAACGATTTAACGACATTTAGTACCTTTTTAGAAGAGACGTTTGCGATACCATCACCGGCGAAAGCCAATATGGAGATGATCCGGTCGTGGATTGTTCATCTGATGGACCAGGATCTTTCGCCATCAAGTATTAACCGAAAAATTAGTGCACTAAAAGCCTACTATCGGTTCCTTTTAAAATCGGGAATGATTGCCGTAAACCCGGTACAGAATATTCACAGTTTAAAAAAGGGGAAACCATTACCGGTTTTTGTGGACGAAGACAAAATGCAGTCTTTATTAAATAAGGTATATATAGGTGATGATTTCGGTACGAAACGGAACCGAATGGTTGTTTTATTGCTTTATGGTACCGGCATGCGGCTCAACGAACTGCTTTTACTAAAAACTTCGGATATTGACTTTGACGAAAACCGGTTGAAAGTAACCGGAAAAAGAAACAAAGAGCGGATCATTCCGTTCTCAGGAGAACTGGCTGCCGAAATGAAACGCTATCTTCAGGCAAAAGAAACAATAACAACCGATACCAACCGGTTTATTGTTACCGACAAAGGGACAAAAGCATATCCGAAATTGATTTACCGTATTGTACACCAAGCTTTACAAGGTTATATGCCCGACCGGAAGAGTCCGCATGTACTCCGTCATACATTTGCCACCCACCTGTTAAACCACGGGGCATCATTAAATGCAATCAAAGAACTGTTGGGGCATGCTGATCTGACGGCAACGCAGATCTACACGCATACCAGCATTGAACAGTTAAAATCAATATATTCTCAGGCCCATCCCAGGGCCCGCTTAAAAAAAGGAGGTTAACATGAAAGTAAATGTGAAATCAGTCAAGTTCAAAGCGGATCAGAAGCTGGAAAATTTCATTGAACGCAAGTTACAGAAGTTTTTCGGTTTTCACGAACAGATTCTGGATTCGGATGTGGTTTTAAGATTAGACAAAAGTGAAACCCGCGAGAACAAAATTGCCGAAATCCGGCTACTGATGAAAGGGGAGGAATTGTTTGCCAAGAAACAAACCAGAACCTTTGAAGAGTCTGTTGATCAGGCTATTGACGCACTCAAACGACAAGTTGAAAAGTATAAAGAACGGTTCAAAAAATAATTTTTAAACTTTTTGAAAAAATAGTTTGGTAATTTCAATGAAACATTCTATTTTTGCAGACCTTTTTGAGAGAAGGTCTGCTTTTTTTTGGCAGTGTTCTGAAAGTATTGAAAACAAAGAAAAGAAACTGATTCAAAGCAAGCGGTAAAACTGCCAGCATAGCTCAGTTGGCCAGAGCAGCTGATTTGTAATCAGCCGGTCGGGGGTTCGAATCCCTCTGCTGGCTCAGTTCATAAACATCTTGAAAAAAACCGGGGGGATACCGAAGCGGTCAAACGGGGCAGACTGTAAATCTGTTGGCTTAGCCTTCGGAGGTTCGAATCCTCCTCCCCCCACCAGAAAAAACCTTAATAATAAGGTTTGACAAGCGGGAGTAGCTCATCTGGTAGAGCGACAGCCTTCCAAGCTGTAGGTGGCCGGTTCGAGTCCGGTTTCCCGCTCAGGATTGCCGGGGTAGCTCAGGGGTAGAGCACTTCCTTGGTAAGGAAGGGGTCACGAGTTCAATTCTCGTCCTCGGCTCAGGTAGGAAATAGAAATAAAGTAATCAAACAAACATTAATTTTTAACATTTTTAATATGGCTAAAGAAAAATTTGAACGTTCCAAACCGCACGTAAATATTGGGACTATCGGTCACGTTGACCATGGAAAAACCACTTTAACGGCTGCCATTACGCTAACACTTCAAGACAAAGGTTTGGCAGAGTTTAAGTCATTCGATTCCATTGACAATGCTCCCGAAGAAAAAGAAAGGGGTATTACCATTAACACCGCTCACGTAGAGTACGAAACTGATAATCGTCACTACGCTCACGTTGACTGTCCTGGTCACGCTGACTATGTGAAAAACATGGTAACTGGTGCTGCTCAGATGGACGGCGCTATTTTGGTTGTTGCTGCTACTGACGGTCCTATGCCGCAGACCCGTGAGCACATCCTTCTGGCTCGTCAGGTAGGTGTTCCCCGTATCGTTGTTTTCATGAACAAAGTAGATATGGTTGACGACGAAGAACTGCTTGAACTGGTTGAAATGGAAATTCGCGACCTGTTAAGCTTCTATGACTTCGACGGCGATAATACACCGATTATCCAAGGTTCTGCTTTGGGTGCCCTGAATAAAGAGCCCAAATGGGTTGAAAAAATCTACGAACTGATGGATGCCTGTGACACCTGGATTCCGGAACCTGTTCGTGACAAAGATAAACCGTTCCTGATGCCGGTTGAAGACGTGTTCTCCATTACTGGTCGTGGTACTGTAGCTACCGGTAGAATTGAAACCGGTGTTATTCATACTGGTGATCCTGTTGAAATCATTGGTATGGGTGCTCACAAAATGAAATCGGTAGTTACCGGTGTGGAAATGTTCCGCAAAATTCTTGACGAAGGTATGGCTGGTGACAATGCCGGATTGCTGTTGCGTGGTATTGACAAAGATAAAATCAAAAGGGGAATGGTTATTGCCGCTCCTGGTTCAGTAACCCCTCACAACCACTTCAAAGCAGAAGTTTATATTCTGAAAAAAGAAGAAGGTGGTCGTCACACTCCGTTCCACAACAAATACCGTCCTCAGTTCTATTTCAGAACAACCGACGTAACCGGTGAAGTTATTCTTCCCGACGGTGTGGAAATGGTTATGCCTGGTGACAACCTCTCTATCGAAGTAAAACTGATCTCTGACATTGCTATGGACAAAGGTCTGCGTTTTGCTATTCGTGAAGGCGGTCGTACCGTAGGTGCTGGTCAGGTAACTGAAATTCTTGACGACTAATCAAAACCAGTCAATAAAATAATCACGGTTGGAAGGTATCCCGATATTTCGGGATGCCTTTTGACTGCTAAAAAGGCAATACGGGTGTAGCTCAATTGGTAGAGTAGCGGTCTCCAAAACCGTTGGTTGTGGGTTCGATTCCTACCACCCGTGCAAAATAGCTTAAAAAAATGGCAAAATTTAGTATTGTTAACTACCTGAAAGAAGTTAATAACGAATGGATGCACAAAGTGTCCTGGCCTACGTGGAGTGAGCTGCAGAACAGTGCTATTGTGGTATCCGTTGCTTCCCTAATAATCGCAATTGTGGTTTATTTGATGGATTTCACCTTTTCAACCATCCTTCAAAGGTTTTACGGCCTTTTTTAATCGGTTGAAACGTACTGTTCGAATTAAATATATTTTTAACTTGTTAATAACTAATCAGAACCTGCCTGCGAGATGAACGAAGATTCCGGTAAAAAATGGTATGTGGTCAGAGCCATCAGTGGTAAAGAGAAGAAAGTGAAAGAACGCCTTGAGAATGAGATTAAGCGTCTCGGCATTGAGGATTATATTTCGCAGGTTCTCATTCCCACCGAAAAGGTTTACCAAATTCGTAAGGGGAAAAAGATCAGCAAAGAGCGTAATTATTTTCCCGGTTATGTATTGGTAGAGGCCGAGCTTACCGGCGAAATTCCGCACATTATCCGGAATATTCCTGATGTACTGGGTTTTCTTGGTACTGCAGGACGCCCCGACCCTATCCGTCCGGCCGAAGTGAAACGGATCCTTGGAAAAGTGGATGAATTGGCCGAACAAGGTGAAGAGGTGAACATTCCGTTTATTGTCGGTGAAACCGTTACCGTTATCGATGGACCATTCAGTAGTTTTAGCGGCGTGATCGAAGAGATCAACGAAGAGAAAAAACGATTGAAAGTGATGGTGAAGATCTTTGGTCGTAAAACACCGCTTGAACTGGGTTTCATGCAGGTAGAGAAAGAGTAGTTATTGACTAATTTTAAACAATGGGTTTAAAATGGCAAAAGAAGTAATAGGATTAATTAAACTACAGATTAAAGGCGGTGCTGCAAACCCATCCCCACCCGTCGGACCGGCATTAGGTGCCAAAGGGGTGAACATCATGGAGTTTTGTAAACAGTTCAATGCCCGTACACAGGATCAGGCCGGCAAGGTCATCCCTGTTATCATTACTGTTTACAAAGATAAGTCCTTTGATTTCATCATCAAAACACCACCGGTGGCCGTACAAATCATGGAAGCTGCCAAACTGAAAAAAGGTTCGGCAGAACCTAACCGAATAAAAGTAGCCAGCATTACCTGGGATCAGGTAAGAGCCATTGCCGAAGCCAAAATGAAAGATTTAAATGCTTTCACCGTGGAATCGGCCATGCGTATGGTTGCCGGTACGGCAAGAAGTATGGGTGTAACTATTAAGGGTGAATTTCCCGCAAGTAATTAATCTGTTAACAGGAGGAGAATATGGCAAAAATGTCAAAAAAACACAAAGAAGCTTTGGCCAAATTCGACAAGAACAAACAGTACTCCTTAGCAGAAGCCGTTGAATTAGTAAAGAAAATCACCTATACTAAATTTGATGCTTCAGTTGATTTGAGTGTACGCCTTGGCGTAGACCCGCGAAAAGCCAACCAAATGGTGAGAGGTTCAGTAACCCTTCCCCATGGTACCGGTAAAGATTTGCGGGTTCTCGTACTGTGTACACCCGATAAAGAGGAGGAAGCCAAAGCAGCAGGAGCCGACTTTGTAGGATTGGATGAGTACATCCAAAAAATCAAAGGCGGCTGGACCGATGTAGATGTAGTAATAACCATGCCGAGTGTAATGCCTAAAGTAGGACAACTCGGAAGGATTCTTGGCCCGCGCGGTTTAATGCCGAACCCTAAAACGGGAACGGTTACCATGGATGTTGGCAACGCTGTTAAAGCAGCCAAAGCCGGTAAAATTGATTTTAAAGTAGATAAATACGGTATCATTCATTCGCCCATTGGCAAAGTGAGTTTTGAAGATCAAAAACTCTTTGAAAATGCATCCGAATTGTTGAATACCATTATCAAACTGCGACCGGCTGCCGCCAAAGGAAACTATGTGAAAAGTATCTATTTGTCGAGCACCATGAGTCCGGGTGTTGCCGTGGATCCTAAATCGGTTAATGCCTAGTAAAAACAAGCAATTGTTATGAGAAAAGAAGATAAAAAACAACTAATCGAATCTCTTGCCCAACAGCTGTCTGAGCATCATAACTTCTATCTTACCGATGTCTCCACACTCAATGCGGAAGACACCAGTAAACTCAGAAGAATGTGCTTTAACCGTGGCATTGTAATGCGTGTGGTAAAAAATACCTTGCTGCGCAAAGCCATGGAGCAATCGGAAAGAGATTTCGATGAGTTATACGAAGCACTCAAAGGAAATACATCGCTCATGTTTGCCGAATCGGGCAGTGCCCCGGCAAAAGTGATCAAAGAGTTCCGGAAAAAATCGAAATACCCCATCTTAAAAGCCGCCTACATTGAGGAGATGACTTACCTTGGGGACGAACAACTCGAATTCCTGGCCTCCATCAAGTCGAAAGACGAACTGATTGCCGATGTAATTTCCTTGCTACAGTCACCTATGAACAATGTCCTTTCGGCATTGAAATCCGGCGGCCACAAACTGTCTGGAATTCTCGAAACCTTATCCGAAAAAAGCGAATAAGGCGAAAAATATTGAATACAAGAAAATTAATTAGCATTTATAACACAATTTAAATTATACAAAAATGGCAGATTTAAAAGCATTTGCAGAACAATTAGTTAACCTCACTGTAAAAGAAGTAAACGAACTGGCTGAAATTTTGAAAGAAGAGTATGGTATTGAACCCGCTGCTGCTGCAGTTGTTGCTGGCCCCGCTGCCGGTGGTGCTGAAGCTGCTGCTGAAGAACAAACCGCTTTTGATGTTATTCTGAAAGCTCCCGGTCAGTCCAAACTTGCCGTAGTAAAACTGGTTAAAGAACTCACCAGTCTCGGATTGAAAGAATCGAAAGAACTTGTTGATTCTGCTCCTAAAGCAATCAAAGAAGGCGTGACCAAAGACGAAGCTGAAGCACTGAAAAAACAGCTTGAAGAAGCTGGTGCTGAAGTCGAAATCAAGTAATACTTTATTTCTATTTTACAGGCGAAAACCTCTATCCCGATATGGGATAGAGGCTTCGCCTATTTGTTCTTATACATCATTCTTTCAATTTTTTGCCGGCAGAAAATTATCCATGCCGGCTTGTTCATAACTTAAAACTATTGTGCCTTGGCTGGAATCAAAACCGAAAGAATCAATTTCGCAACAACAAAAAACCTGATGCCCTACCCCAATTTCCTGGACATCCAGTTAAAATCATTTCAGGATTTTTTCCAACTGGAAACCAATACGGAAAACCGGGTAAATGAAGGGCTCTTTAAGGTTTTTTCCGAAAACTTTCCGATTACGGATGTGCGAAATAATTTTGTCCTTGAATTTTTAGACTATTTTGTTGACCCCCCGCATTACACCATTGAAGAGTGTATCGAACGCGGATTGACGTATAGTGTGCCTCTCAAGGCAAAATTAAAACTTTATTGTACCGATCCGGAACACGAAGATTTTGAAACCATCGTGCAGGATGTTTATTTGGGGATGATTCCTTACATGACTCCCCGCGGTACTTTCATTATTAACGGCGCCGAACGCGTTATCGTTTCGCAGTTACACCGCTCACCAGGCGTGTTCTTCGGACAACACAGGCATGCCAACGGAACTCAGTTGTTCTCGGCCAGAATTATTCCTTTTAAAGGATCCTGGATGGAATTCTCCACCGATATCAACAACGTGATGTATGCCTATATCGACCGGAAGAAAAAATTACCGGTTACTACTCTTTTGCGTGCCATTGGCTACGAAACCGACCGCGATATCCTCGAAATTTTTGACCTGGCCGAAGAAGTAAAAGTCAGCAAAGCCGGTCTGAAAAGGGTATTGGGACGCAGCCTGGCAGCCCGTGTCGTACGCTCATGGTTCGAAGACTTCGTGGACGAAGATACCGGCGAAGTTGTAACCATCGAACGTAACGATGTTATCATCGAACGCGAAACCGTTCTCCAACAGGAACACATCCAGCAAATTATCGATGCCGGAGTAAAAACCATTCTCCTGCACAAAGATGACGGTAGCATCAACGATTATTCAGTCATTTTCCAAACCCTGCAAAAAGATACCACCAACTCCGAAAAAGAAGCGGTGGAATATATCTATTTCCAGTTGCGTAATGCGCTGCCTCCGGACGAAGAAACTGCCCGCAGCGTATTCGAACGCCTTTTCTTCTCCGACAAACGTTACGACCTCGGCGAAGTAGGACGTTACCGGATCAATAAAAAACTGGATCTGGACACCCCGATGGATGTGCGTGTCCTGACCAAAGAAGACATTGTCCTTATCATCAAACACCTGATTAAACTGTTAAATCAGAAAACCATTGTTGATGATATCGACCACCTGAGTAACCGTCGTGTACGTACCGTAGGAGAACAACTTTACGCCCAGTTTGGTGTAGGATTGGCCCGTATGGCACGAACCATCCGCGACCGGATGAATGTCCGCGACAACGAAGTATTTACTCCTACCGACCTGATCAATGCCAAAACCTTATCGTCGGTAATTAATTCTTTCTTCGGTACCAATGCCTTGTCGCAATTTATGGACCAAACCAACCCGTTGTCAGAAATTACACACAAACGCCGTATTTCTGCACTGGGACCGGGAGGTCTTTCACGTGAAAGAGCCGGATTTGAAGTACGTGACGTACACTATACCCACTACGGAAGGCTTTGTACCATTGAAACCCCTGAAGGACCAAACATCGGTTTGATTTCTTCTCTTTGTGTTTATGCCAAAATCAATCACCTCGGATTTATCGAAACACCTTACCGGAAAGTGGTTAACGGCCAAATTGACTACGACCACGACCCGATTTATCTGAGTGCTGAAGAAGAAGAAGATAAAATTATTGCCCAGGCCAATACCGTGGTGGATGATTCCGGAAAGTTTGTTAACGAAAAAGTAAAAGTTCGTTATCAGGCAGACTATCCTATCACTCCCCGCGAAGAGGTAAACCTGATTGATATCGCACCGAACCAGATTGCATCCATTGCCGCATCGTGTATTCCTTTTCTGGAACATGATGACGCCAACCGTGCTTTGATGGGTTCGAACATGATGCGCCAGGCTGTACCGTTGCTCAATCCGGAAGCACCTATTGTAGGTACCGGTATTGAAGCCGATGTAGCCCGCGACTCCCGCGTGCTGGTAATGGCTGAAGGCGATGGCGTAGTAGAATATGTTGACGCCAAAAAGATCGTGATTCGCTACTCACGCGACGAAATGGAAAAACTGGTCAGCTTTGACGATGATGTGAAAGAGTACACACTGACTAAATTCCGTCGTACCAACCAAAATACATCCATTAACCTGCGCCCGATTGTTCGTGCCGGTGATAAAGTAACCAAAGGACAGCCGTTGTGCGAAGGTTACGGAACACAAGGCGGCGAACTGGCATTGGGACGTAACCTGAAAGTGGCTTTCATGCCCTGGAAAGGATACAACTACGAGGATGCTATCGTGATCAGCGAAAAAGTAGTGAAAGAAGATTATTTCACTTCTGTTCACATCGAAGAGTTTACTTTGGAAGTTCGCGATACCAAACGGGGTATTGAAGAACTGACCAATGACATTCCGAATGTAAGTGCCGAAGCCACTAAAGACCTGGATGAAAATGGTTTGATCCGCATTGGAGCCGAAGTGAAAGAAGGCGATATTCTCATCGGTAAGATCACCCCGAAAGGAGAAAGTGATCCGACCCCGGAAGAAAAACTGCTCCGTGCCATTTTTGGTGACAAAGCAGGCGATGTGAAAAATGCATCGCTGAAAGCACCGCCGTCCATGAAAGGGGTGGTTATCAATAAAGCTCTCTTCTCCAGAGCCATTAAAAGCTCGAAAAACAAATCGAAAGAGAAAGAGATTATTGCTGCCCTGGATGAAGAATACAACAAAAAATTTGCTGAGCTGAAGAACAAGCTGGTGGATAAGCTGACTGTTTTGGTGAGCAACCGTACTTCGCAGGGCGTAACCAACGTTTATGGCGAAATTGTGGTTCCCACCAAGACCAAATTCACCCAGAAAATACTCCACTCGCTGGATTATATCAACATCAACGCCAGCAAATGGACAACGGATCCGGCAAAAAATGAACTGATTAAAGTGCTGTTGAACAACTACAACATCAAGTATAAAGAACTGCTTGGTGTGTACAACCGCAAGAAATTTGTTGCCAGCGTAGGCGACGAACTTCCCAACGGTATTGTTCAAATGGCAAAAGTTTACGTGGCCAAAAAACGGAAACTGAAAGTAGGAGATAAAATGTCGGGCCGTCACGGTAACAAAGGGATTGTGGCTAAGATCGTCCGTGAAGAAGATATGCCGTTTATGGAAGACGGAACACCGGTAGATATTGTACTGAACCCGTTGGGTGTACCTTCGCGAATGAACCTCGGACAGATTTACGAAACCGTACTCGGCTGGGCCGGTAAAGAACTTGGTTTGAAATTCGCCACACCAATTTTTGATGGTGCTACCGATGAACAAATCAACGAATACATGAAACAGGCCGGATTGCCTGAAAACGGAAGTGTATATCTTTACGACGGGGGTACCGGTGAACGTTTCGACCAGCCGGCTACCGTGGGTTATATCTACATGATTAAACTCCACCACCTGATTGATGATAAGATGCACGCCCGTTCTATTGGTCCTTATTCGCTCATCACGCAACAGCCTCTTGGCGGTAAAGCCCAGTTTGGTGGTCAGCGTTTTGGTGAGATGGAAGTCTGGGCACTGGAAGCCTTTGGTGCTGCCAACATTCTGCAGGAAATCCTGACCGTGAAATCGGACGATGTAAACGGCCGCGCCAAAGCCTACGAAGCGATTGTAAAAGGCGAAAACATGCCTACTCCGGGAATGCCCGAATCGTTCAATGTACTTGTACACGAACTGCGTGGATTAGGACTGGAAATCAGCTTCGATAAGTAATTTAAATTTTGATTCTCATAAAATAAAAATCTGATATGGCTTTCAGACAAGATAGTAAAGTACCGGATAGTTTTAACAAAATCACCATCAGTCTCGCCTCGCCCGAATCCATTTTGGAACGGTCGCATGGCGAAGTACTGAAACCTGAAACCATTAACTACCGCACCTACAAACCCGAACGCGACGGCCTTTTCTGCGAAAGAATTTTCGGCCCCGTGAAAGACTATGAATGTCACTGCGGAAAATATAAACGAATTCGTTACAAAGGCATTGTATGTGACCGTTGTGGCGTGGAAGTAACGGAGAAAAAAGTAAGACGCGAACGGATGGGACACATCGAATTGGTGGTTCCTGTAGTTCACATCTGGTTTTTCCGCTCTTTACCGAATAAAATTGGAGCCCTGCTCGGACTTCAAACCAAAAAACTGGAATCCATCATCTACTACGAACGGTATGTGGTGATCCAGCCCGGAATTAAAGAAGCCGACGGCATCAAAAAAATGGATTTTCTTACCGAAGAAGAGTATCTGAACATTTTGGACACCCTGCCTTCGGAAAATCAATATCTTGATGATTCCGATCCGGATAAATTCATTGCCAAGATGGGAGCAGAAGCCGTTCATGATCTGCTCGTCCGTTTGGATCTCGACAAAGAATCTTTCGAGTTGCGGCATAAAGCCAATACGGAAACTTCGCAACAAAGAAAAGCCGAAGCCCTGAAACGTCTTCAGGTATTTGAAGCTTTTCGCGATGCCCGTAAACGGAAAGAAAACCGTCCGGAATGGATGATCGTGAAAATCGTTCCGGTTATTCCTCCGGAATTGCGGCCTCTGGTTCCGCTCGATGGTGGACGTTTTGCCACTTCTGACCTGAACGACCTGTACCGCAGGGTAATTATCCGTAACAACCGGCTGAAACGGCTCATCGAAATCAAAGCGCCTGACGTTATCATGCGTAACGAAAAACGTATGTTGCAGGAAGCTGTGGATTCATTGTTTGACAACTCACGGAAATCGAGCGCGGTAAAAACCGAATCGAACCGTCCGCTGAAATCGTTGAGCGACAGCCTGAAAGGAAAACAAGGACGTTTCCGTCAGAACTTGCTCGGTAAACGTGTTGACTATTCTGGTCGTTCGGTAATTATTGTCGGTCCTGAGCTGAAGATGAACGAATGCGGATTGCCGAAAGATATGGCAGCCGAATTGTTCAAACCGTTCATCATTCGTCGTTTGCTGGAACGCGGTATTGTAAAAACCGTGAAATCGGCAAAGAAAATCGTGGAAAGAAAAGATGCCGTTGTTTACGACATCCTTGAAAATATTCTGAAAGGGCATCCGGTTCTGCTGAACCGTGCTCCTACCCTGCACCGTCTGGGTATCCAGGCATTCCAGCCGAAACTGGTGGAAGGAAAAGCCATCCAGTTGCACCCGCTGGCTTGTACAGCTTTTAACGCTGACTTTGACGGTGACCAGATGGCCGTGCACGTTCCTTTGGGAAATGCAGCCATTCTTGAAGCCCAGATTCTGATGCTGGCTTCACACAACATTCTGAATCCGGCCAACGGCGCACCAATTACGGTTCCTTCGCAGGACATGGTACTGGGACTTTATTACATTACCAAAGCCCGGAAAAGCACCAAAGAACATCCTGTTAAAGGAGAAGGCATGACCTTTTATTCTCCGGAAGAAGTGCGCATTGCCTACAACGAAAAACGTGTTGACCTGCACGCCATCATCAAAGTGAAAGTAAACATCAAAGAAGATGGCAAGCTGGTGAACAAACTGGTGGAAACCACTGTAGGACGGGTACTGTTTAACGAAAAAGTACCGGAAGGATTCGGTTTCATCAACCGGCTGCTGACCAAAAAAGCACTTCGCGATATTATCAGCGAAGTACTGAAAACCACCGGAAACGCTGTTACTGCCCAGTTCCTTGATGACATCAAGAACCTGGGATATTACATGGCCTTTGTGGGTGGACTTTCTTTTAACTTAGGAAACATTATCGTTCCTAAAGTAAAAGAAGAGCTGATCAAAAAAGCGGAAGAAGAAGTAGAAGAAGTGATGAATAACTACAACATGGGATTCATCACCAACAACGAACGATACAATCAGATCATTGATATCTGGACACATACCAACTCCCGACTGACCAATATCGTCATGAAAGAGCTGGCTTCTGACAACGATGGATTTAACCCGGTTTACATGATGCTGGATTCCGGCGCCCGGGGTTCGAAAGAACAGATTCGTCAGCTTTCCGGAATGCGTGGTCTGATGGCCAAACCGCAAAAAGCCGGTGCTGCCGGAAATGAAATTATCGAGAACCCGATTCTTTCCAACTTTAAAGAAGGATTGTCGGTTTTGGAATATTTTATTTCTACTCACGGTGCTCGTAAAGGTTTGGCGGATACCGCTCTGAAAACAGCTGACGCCGGTTACCTGACCCGTCGTTTGGTTGACGTGGCTCAGGATGTAATTATTTCTGAAAAAGACTGTGGAACCCTTCGTGGTTTGACGGTAACCGCCCTGAAGAAAAATGAAGAAATCGTAGAATCGTTGTATGACCGTATCTTGGGTCGTGTAGCTGTTCACGATATTTATCATCCCAAAACGGGTGAAGTCATTGTAAAAGGCGGTCAGGAAATTACGGAAGAGCTGGGACAACAAATCGAAGAAGCCGGTATCGAGCAAGTGGAAATCCGTTCGGTACTTACCTGCGAATCGAAACATGGGGTTTGTGCCAACTGTTACGGACGTAACCTGGCTTCAGGACATCTTGTACAGCGGGGTGAAGCGGTTGGTGTTATTGCAGCCCAGTCGATTGGAGAACCTGGTACACAGCTTACTCTGCGTACCTTCCACCAAGGGGGTACTGCTTCTAACGTAGCAGCCAGTTCCCGACTGGAAGCACAACACGACGGAGTACTGGAATTCGAAGAATTGCGTAGTGTACCTTATACCGACAGCGAAGGCAACACCTACGATATTGTTACCGGACGTTCTGCCGAAATGAAACTGATCGATCCGAAAACCGGTGTGATTCTGTCATCGGCCAACATTTCATACGGCTCCAAACTCTATTTCAAGAATGGAGACAAAGTGAAAAAAGGCGATCTGATCAACGAATGGGATCCGTTTAACGCCGTTATCCTGTCTGAAGTTGGTGGTAAAGTAGCCTTTGAAAATATTGTGGAAGGCCAGACCTACCGTGTTGAATCAGACGAACAAACCGGGTATTTTGAAAAGGTGATTATTGAAACCAAACAAAAAACCAAAAACCCGAACATTAAGATTCTGGATAAAGACGGAAATATTCTGAAACAATACGACCTGCCTGTGGGAGCCCACATTGTGGTGGAAGAAGGTGCCGAAATTAAGGCCGGTGACCTGCTGGTAAAAATCCCGCGTGTATTTGGTAAAGCCGGTGACATTACCGGTGGTCTTCCGCGGGTTACCGAGCTGTTTGAAGCCCGTAATCCCTCTGAACAGGCTGTGGTTTCCGAAATCGACGGTGTGGTTTCGTTCGGTAAGAAACTCAAACGTGGAAATCGTGAAATCATCATCACATCGAAAACCGGTGCAGAGAAACGCTATCTTGTTCCGACAACCAAACAAATCCTGGCTCAGGAAAATGACTTCGTAAAAGCCGGAACCAAACTTTCTGACGGAGTTATTACCCCGGCCGACATCCTTTCTATTAAAGGACCGATGGCCGTTCAGGAATACATTGTAAACGAAATCCAGGAAGTTTACCGGTTGCAGGGAGTAAAAATCAACGACAAACATTTCGAAGTCATTGTTCGTCAGATGATGCGGAAAGTACAAGTGGAAGATCCGGGCGACACCCGTTTCCTGGAAGGCGAACTGGTAAACAAAATCAAGTTTCAGGAAGTGAACGACGAAATCTTTGGTATGAAAGTCGTAGTCGATCCCGGCGATTCAGAAACCGTCCGCAAAGGAGAGATTATCACTGCCCGTAAACTGCGGGATGAAAACTCCACCCTGCGTCGTCGTGACAAAAAACTGATTCAGGCCCGGAATGCCCAAACGGCCACTGCACGCCAGGTGCTGCAGGGAATTACACGGGCATCACTGCAAACCGACAGTTTCATCTCAGCAGCTTCGTTCCAGGAAACTACCAAGGTACTTACCCTGGCTGCAATTAATGCAAAACAGGATACCCTGAACGGACTGAAAGAGAATGTAATTGTCGGACACAAAATTCCGGCCGGAACCGGCTTGAAAGAATACGACGATCTGATTGTTTATTCCAAAGAAGAGCATGATGCCATGATGGCCAGTGCCAATGACTTGGAATCAATCGAAGAAGAAACCGAAGGTTAATATTGAACAATTTTTAAAAGCTGTTGCGGAAGAGAAAAAACTTTCCGTAACAGCTTTTTTATTCTAAAAACATCAACGCATGGAAAACGACAACAACAATCCCCAGCAAAATCAAATCAACATCGAACTGAGTGAAGAAATGGCCGAAGGAGTTTATTGCAATCTGGCTATCATCACCCATTCCCATGCCGAATTTGTACTTGACTTCGTAAAACTGATGCCCGGAGCCCCGAAAGCCAAGGTAAAATCACGGATTATTCTCACTCCGGAACACGCCAAAAGGCTGTTCAAAGCATTGCAGGATAACCTCCGTAAATTTGAATCGGTTTACGGCCCGATAAAAGAAACCCCTGAAGGAGGAATGCCGCCTTTTTCCATGGGCGGTCCTACAGCTCAGGCATAAAGAAATTATTAAAAACCGCATCTTTTGAGTATGCGGTTTATTTTTTTCGTATTTTTGACCGAACGTTCAGTCAAAAAAACCATGTCGCCCAAAACCAGACAACAATTCAACGAAATCCGGAAAAACCGGAAAGCGGCTATCGAAGAAGCCGCGATGGAACTCTTTGCAAAAAACGGCTTTTCGGGGGTATCTATCAGCACAATAGCCGCCAAAGCCGGCATTTCCAAAGGCTTACTTTATAATTATTTTGCCAATAAAGAAGCACTGGTTAAAGAAATTATCCTGGAAGGCATCCGCCAGATGATGCAAAAACTCGATTTTGATTTTGAGAAAGAAATTACGGAAAGTCGTTTCAAAGAGCTGATCGAGAAAAATTTTGCCCTGTTGCAGAAAGAGGCCTCCTATTGGAGTTTATACATTGCCGTAATTACTCAACCGGCAGTCATTGCCCTGGTCAAAGGCGAAATCTTTGAGTTGGTTTCTCCTTTTATTACTGCACTAACAAAATACTACCAAAAAAAAGGAGTACGTTACCCCGAAACCCAAAGCCTTTTACTCGGTGCAGTTTTAGACGGAGTCGCCATCGACTTTATGTTGAGCCCGGAAGAATATCCGCTGGATGAAATCAAAGCCCTTATTATGGAAAAATTCATTTAAACCAAGCCCTATGAAATCACGGTTTCAGTTGCTTTTAATTTTGTTTGTTTTTTTGTTTCAGACCGGACAAACCAATGCGCAACAACTCTCGGCGAAAGAAATGGTTACCCGGTCATACAACCTGTTTCTTGGGAAAAGCAGTTTCAGCGTTATGGACATGACGATTATCAGGCCGTCATGGCAACGCAGCATCAGCATGCAAAACTGGTCGCTCGGACAAGACTATTATCTCACTTACATTCTTTCTCCCGTCCGTGATCGCGGCGAAGTCTTTTTAAAATCAAAGAAAAACATGTGGAATTATATTCCGGCCATCAACCGGATGATCAAAATTCCCCCATCGATGATGATGCAGGCATGGATGGGATCTGATTTTACCAACAACGACTTAATGAAACAAAACAGCATCATCACCGACTACACCCACACTTTTGTCGGCGACGAAAAACTCAACGGTTACGATTGTGCCGTTATCCGGCTGACTCCGCTTCCGGATGCGGCTGTAGTATGGGGAAAGATAAAAATGTGGATTACCCGGAAACACTTCATCACCTTAAAAATGGAGTTTTACGATACACACGGCAAACGGATAAAAACGGAAACCGCTTCCCAAATTAAAATGATGGGAGGCCGGTTGTTGCCCTCACATCTCGAAATGACTTCTAATATCAAAAAAGGACATAAAACCACGATTGATATTCGGCATCAGGAATTTGATATCAAAGGAATTGACCAAAACTTTTTCTCTATCCAAAACATGAAAAATATTCGCCCCAAAAGCTACTGACCCCATCCACAAAGAACAAAACAACATGAATACGCTTTTAAAAATAGCCTGGCGAAACTTGTGGCGCAACCGGAAAAGAACCCTTCTCACCACCGGGGCTGTGGTCTTAGCTCTGTGGCTGGCCCTGATTATGCGGTCGATGCAGTTTGGTTCATACGAACAGATGATACGGGCAGGCGTAAGCCAAACCGGCGATTTACAAATTCACGACACGGGATATCAGGCCAACCAGACCATTAACCGTGCTTTTTTCTATAAAAAAAATTTGGCTAAAACACTGGGGCAAATCCGGGATATCCGTTTGATCCTTCCCGGATTACAGACCTTTTCGCTGGCTTCGTATAAAAAACAAACCCGCGGCGTACTGATAGACGGTATTGAAGCCCGGCAATACGATAAACAAAACAAACTCTCCGGAAAAATCGTACGCGGTCATTACCTTACTCCGGGAAAAAATGATGTTTTACTGGGCGATAAACTGGCCGAATTTCTGAAAATGAAACCCGGCGACACGCTGGTTTTACTCGGACAAGGATACCGGGGAATTACGGCTTTCGGAATCTACCGGGTAGCCGGAATCTTTCATTTACCCTCACTAAAAATGAACAGCAGCGTGGTTTACATGAATTTGAAAACAGCACAGGATTTCGTTTATCCCTACCAGCCCGGACTTCTTACCCGCATCAGCATCTTTTTAAACGACCCGGAAAAATTAAAGGAGGTAAAAAATCGAATCGAAAAGAAAATCGGGCCACACTACGAAGTCATTACCTGGAAAACCATGTTATCCGACATTTTGCAAACCATTCGGGTAGATAATATTTCAGGACAAATTATGTTACTGATTTTATACATTGTAGCCGCTTTTGGAATATTCAGCACCGTTTTGATGATGACAATGGAAAAACGACGGCAATATGCCGTAATGATTGCCATTGGGATGGAACGCCGGAAACTGATTCTTGTAAGCATTTTCGAAACCATCATTATTTCTGTCCTGGGCATCATCATTGGACTGGTGCTGGCTTCCCCCATTATTTTTTATTTGCATACGCATCCCATTCCCATCACCGGCGAAATGGCCAAAATGTATTTGCAATTCAATATTGAGCCGGTATTGCCCTTTTCCGTAAAAGCCCATGTTTTTATCAGCCAAGTCGTTATCGTCTTTGCGCTATCCTTTTTATCTGCGCTTTATCCGGTAATTTATCTGTCACGTTTTCAAATTCTAAAAGCATTCAGACACTAAAACCCCAAAAAGATGTTACTTTCTCTCTCCTGGCGAAATCTTTGGCGAAACAAACTGCGCAGCATGGTTATTTTGCTATCTGTTGCTGTCGGAATTATCGGGGCTGTGGTTTCCGACGGATTTATATCGGGGATGACAGATCAGCGGGTCAATGCGGCCATTGCCAACGAAATTTCCGACATTCAGATTCACACTCCGGCCTTTCTGCTGAAAGGCGAAATACAAGACAGTATTCATCAAGCCAACCGGATGATAGAAAAAACAGAAAAACTTCCTGAGGTAAAAGGAATCAGCCTGCGTATTAAAACCGACGCCATGGCCGCATCAGCCAGTGCAGCATCCGGCATTACACTTTATGGCGTAAATCCGGTATCGGAACAAAAGGTAAGTGACTTGTACCGACATATCATCCAGGGAAAATATCTTTCTGAAAAAGAAAAAATTCCGGCCATTATCGGACAAAAGCTGGCCCATAAACTAAATTTACAGCTTGGCGATAAGCTGATCGTTACCCTGACCGATACTTCCGGAACCATTCTGAACGGTGCTTTTTTCATCACCGGGATTTTCAAAACAGCCAATACCCGTTTTGACGAAACCCATGTTTTTGTGAATAAAAAAGACCTCCGTACGTTAACCGGTGCCGCAACAAAAACAGGAAACGAAATAGCTATCCGGCTGAAAAGCAATCAGCAAACCCAACCGGTAATGCAACAACTGCAGCAACTTTTTCAAGATAAAATCAAGCAACACCAAATAGTTATCCAAAGCTGGGAACAAATACAACCGCTGCTCAAATCCATGATTGCCCTGATGGACTATTTTTCTTATCTATTTCTGATTATCATTCTTGCAGCATTGGCTTTTGCCATCATCAACACCATGCTCATGGCCGTGATGGAACGCACCCGCGAAATCGGCATGCTCATGGCCCTTGGCATGAACAAACGCAGAATTTTCACGCTCATCATGCTCGAAACCATTTTTCTTTCTTTAACCGGTGCGCTTGTCGGCTTGCTGCTTAGCATTTGGATTATTCATCATTTTGCAACCGTTGGGTTTGATCTTTCCAGTGTGGCTGCCGGATTAAATTATATTGGTTACAGTTCAAGAATCTTTTTCCGGGTAAATACCCCGTTTTATATTTTCAGCATGCTGCTGGTCGTACTCATTGCCATTTTATCCAGCATATCTCCGGCATTGAAAGCACTTCGCCTGCAGCCGGCCACCGCTTTACGCGAAATGAATTAAAAACAACGAAAGCAAGAAACCATGAGCATCATCGAAACAAAAGGAATCTACAAAACTTACGAAGAAACAAAAGTTCCGGTAAAAGCCCTTAACGGCGTAGATCTGAAAATTGAAGAAGGTGAGTTTACCGCCATTGTAGGGCCATCCGGCTCGGGAAAAACTACTTTGCTGAATATCTTAGGCGGGCTGGATTTGCCCTCACAGGGCGATATCTTCATTGACGGAACCAATTTAAAATCACTTACTTCTCGACAACTGATCGACTTCCGGTTATACAACACTGGTTTTGTTTTTCAGGCTTATAATCTGATCCCGGTGCTGACCGCCCGTGAAAACACCGAATTTATTCTTGAGCTGCAAAAAGTCCCCAAAAAGGTTCGCCGCCAAAAAGCCATGGAATTACTTGAAGCCGTAGGAATTGCAGACAAAGCAGACCACAAACCCGGGCAGCTTTCGGGCGGACAACAGCAACGGGTAGCAGTAGCCCGGGCACTTGCATCGCAACCCCGCTTCATTATTGCCGACGAACCCACAGCCAATCTCGACTCACGTTCTACCAATGAGCTCCTGGAAATCATGGCCGAAATGAACCGGAAATACAAAACCACGTTTGTTTTTGCCACACACGATCAGCGGGTTATGGACAAAGCCCGCCGGATTGTAACCCTTGATGATGGAAAAATCATTTCGGATGAAACATTCAAAAGAAAATAAGCATGCAAAGTGGTTCCATAAGCAAATTTTTTCTACTTTTGCAGACCAAAAATTTTAATTATTAATTCATTAATTCACAAAAAGATGGTAAATCAGTATGAAACCGTTTTCATTTTAACTCCCGTTTTATCTGAAGATCAGGTAAAGGAAACGGTAAAAGCCTACGAAAAACTCATCACAGACAATGGTGGTGAGATGGTTAATGTGGAAAATTGGGGCATGCGAAAGCTGGCCTACCCCATCCAGAAAAAATCAACCGGATTTTATAATCTGTTTGAATACAGGGTTGACGGATCGTTTATTGAAAAATTTGAGCTTGCAATGAAACGCGACGAAAAAGTCATGCGTTTTCTCACCGTGAAGCTGGATAAACACGCCATTGCTTACAACGAAAAAAGGCGGAAGAAATTTGCAGAAAGCAAAAAAGAAGAAACCGCTGAAAAAGCTTAAACAAAACCCGGTAAAAAACTTAAAAATATAAAATCATGGCACAGAATTCAGATATCAGATATTTAACGCCGATTGCAGTAGATACCACAAAGAAAAAATACTGCCGGTTCAAGAAAAATCGCATCAAATACATCGATTACAAAGATGCCGATTTCTTACTCCGTTTTGTGAACGAACAAGGCAAAATCCTGCCCCGCCGTATCACCGGAACTTCAACAAAATACCAGCGTAAAGTAGCCAAGGCGATCAAAAGAGCCCGGCATCTTGCTTTAATGCCTTATGTTGCTGACTTATTAAAATAAAAGAGGGAGGAAATTACAATGGAGATTATTTTAAAACAAGATATTAACGGATTGGGCTATAAAAACGATCTGATTACCGTAAAAGACGGTTATGCACGTAATTACCTGATCCCAAAAGGAATGGCTATCGTTGCCACCGATTCTGCTAAAAAAGTATTGGCCGAAGTAAAAAAACAACAGGCCTATAAAGAAGAAAAAATCAGAAAAGAAGCCGAAGAATTGGCTAAAGTTCTGGAAGGTGCCCAGCTGACTATTGGCGTAAAAGCCAGTACAAAAGGTAAAATTTTCGGCTCGGTGAACAACATCATGATTGCCGACGCTATTAAAGACCAGAAAAAAGTGGAAGTAGACCGTAAGAAGATTGAAGTTAATGGCGACGCCATTAAAGAAGTAGGTACCTACAAAGCCACTGTTAAGCTGCATAAAGACATTGCCGTTGAAGTGCAACTGGATGTAAAAGCCGAATAACGGTTTTTTTAAAATCTTAAAAAAGCTCTCTCCTTCTTTTGGTGAGAGCTTTTTTGTTTGCTATCTTCGCCACATGTTGAGTAAAGCACAAATTAAAATCCTTCGTTCACTTCACCTAAATAAGTACCGGCGAAAATACCGGCAGTTTTTGGCTGAAGGAACTGTCAACGTACTGGATTTTATTGCCGGACCACTGTCGGTAATCCAAATTTATGCTACAGAAAGCTGGATAGAAAAACATCCCGATTTACCACAGCACCTAAAACCGGAAACCATCTCATTAAAAGAGATGGAAAAAATATCGGCTTTGAAAAATCCATCGGATGTGTTAGCTGTAATCGAAAAACCGGAACATCAATTACCGGATATTTCTACCCTGGAAGATTACGTGCTGGCACTGGATAATATCAAAGATCCCGGAAACCTGGGAACCATCATTCGCACAGCCGACTGGTTTGGAATAAAAGAGATCCTTTGCTCTGACGAAACGGTGGATGCCTATAATCCAAAAGTGGTACAGGCAACTATGGGCTCGCTGGCAAGAGTTCGTGTGCATTACACAAATTTATCTTCCTGGTTGTCAAAAAAGCCCTCCCGATTAAAAATATTTGGTGCTGTATTGAATGGCCAGGATATCCGGAAAGTGAAAAAACCCGGAAAAGGGATCTTACTCATCGGCAGCGAAGCACACGGAATTTCGGACTCCCTTTTCCCGTTTATTGACGAACCGGTTTCCATTCCGGCAGCAACCGGCAGCCAGGCAGAATCACTTAATGCCGCGGTGGCTACCGGTATTGTCTGTTATACGTTTCGCATGACATCTTAACCGCTTTTTACCGGTAAATTCTCGTATTTTAACATTGTCATCCCTCCTTTTTACCCAAAAAGCCCATTCCTTTTCAGAAATACACCCACAAGCAACTCGCTATAATTCAATATTTTCCCCATTATTTATTATCCTTTACAAAGAATTTATTAAAAAAAACTCCTGAAAATTTGGTTTGTATTACAAACTATATTATTTTTGCAAAGTTCTTTAATAATTAAAACTAAATAAAATGGAAAACTTAACAGCACATGAAAGCCTCGAAATCATCACTTCGGCTATTCAGAAAACAAAAGAAAACATAAAAGAGCAAAGCTTCTTTTATTTATTTTGGGGATGGCTAACCGTTTCAGCCGCCCTTATACAGTATGCATTGATAAGCTTTACCGCTTTTCAGGCCAATTATCTTCCCTGGGTAATATTGATGCCCATCGGTGTAATTGTATCGGTCATTTATGGTAAAAAACACGGAAAACAGCGGGGATACGAAACATATCTCGATATGTTTTTGAAATACTTGTGGATTGTCATTGGTTTTTCTTTTTTCCTGATTGTTTTCATTTCTATCGTCCTTCAGGTCAATACAACCATTTTTATTTTATTTCTTGCCGGGGTAGGGACACTTGTTTCGGGAATGGCCATGAAATTTAAACCTTTAATTGCCGGGGGCATTTTATTTTTCGCTTTCACCATTGTTTCGCTTTATGTTTCCGCCCAAACGGGACTATTGATTTTGTCTCTTGCCATTTTAACGGGCTACCTGATTCCGGCTTATCTTTTAAAGAAATCTTAATCCTTTGAGCCATGTATCAGGAACTGGATAAAGTACTCAGTCAGCCAGTCCGGCTCATCATTGTCTCCACGCTGATGAAAGTCCGATCGGCCGATTTCAATTATCTGAAAGAAGTAACCAACACAACACAAGGAAATTTAAGCCATCAGTTGAAAAAGTTAAAAGAAGCCGGATATATTGAAATTGAAAAGAAATTTGTGAACAACTACCCCAAAACAATCTGCCGGATAACTTCGCAAGGCAAAAAAGCTTTTGCCGATTACGTTGAAAAGATGAAGACTTATCTGAACCTTGAAAACCCTTAATCTGCTCAATGAATTATTCTGTTTTTCGGAGAAATTTCTCCGAGAAACAGAATAAATGCTTTATCTTCGGGTTAAAATAAAAACCAAAATCATGTTACTTGTTCTCTTTTTTATGTTAATACTGGCCATGATAGCCATAACTTACTTTTTGCCTCCGCCCCATCATGATTTTTTTGAATTGTATCCGGAAAACGATGTATTTGCCCAGAAGTTAAAAGAATTTCGCGCCCGTCCGTTGAAAAAAATAGAATTAAATGGAGAATCCTGGTTTTATTATTCAGGAGGAAAAGGCACAAAAACATTACTGTTTATACATGGCATGGGAGGGGCTTATGATATTTGGTGGAACCAGATCATCGCTTTTGAAAACCAATTTAAAACCATAGCTTTTACACTCCCCCAAAAAGTCAATACACTGGAAAAAGCAGAAAAAGGGATCTTAAAAATCCTTCAAGCAGAAAAAATTCAACAATTTTCCGTGATCGGAACCTCCATGGGAGGATATATTGTCCAGTATTTAACACAACACCATCCGGAAAGAATAGAACAAGCCATTTTCGGGAATACTTTTCCTCCCAACGATCTCTTGTTAAATAAAAACCGAACAAAACGAAAAATGATCCCTTTCCTGCCAGAAATACTTTTGTATTGGTTGAGCAAAAAGAATCTCATCAATGTCATTTTACCTGCAGCACAAAACAATGCGCTGCTATACGCTGTACTACAAGGCCTTCCGTTCAATAAAAAACAATTTATCAACCGGCTGGATATTGTACTCCAACCATTTCCAATTCCGGTAAAAAATAATTCCGTTCCCTTGCTTATTTTCGAGTCGGATAACGACCCTTTGATTCCAAAAATACTCAGGGAACAACTAAAACATCTTTATCCGGACGCAAAAGTGCACACCTTTCACCAACAAGGCCATTTTCCTTACCTAAATGCAGCATCAGAATACAATCAGGTTTTAAATCATTTTCTTAATGATTTTCAATCATCTAACTAAAAACAAATCCGGATCTTAAATAAAATACGTCTGGTTTCTTTGCATGCAAGAAAAATATTTACTTTTGTCTTATAGAAACAGATAAATATGTTTATAAAACTATTTCTTCTTTCGGTAGTTATTTTAAGTATAGCCTTTGCAGGATTTGCCATCAAGATGTTTGTTTTAAAAAACGGTCAGTTTAAAAAACAATGTTCGAGCTCTATCCGTGACCCCAAAACCGGAAAACGCCTTTCGTGTGCCGGCGGATCATGCCATACCAGCCGAATTACTGAAGAAATCAATGTTCAAAAAACCAGTCCTATCAGCCGGAGAAATATCCGCATCATAACGGAAAAAGCCATCAGCGAATAAAAAATCGGAACAACGTCCTTTTTCCGGTTAAACGGCCCAAATTTTCTTTTTTCAGAAACTTCATCTGTAGCATTTTATAGAAATTGAGTACATTTGTAAAGAA